>JBBISF010000021.1:0-35545 GCA_037441425.1 Verrucomicrobiia bacterium | reverse complement strand
AACCAGCCGCCCAAAACGTCGGGGCCGGTTCGTTGTGCAACCCGCTCGATCTCACAGCGGGCATAGTCGGCCAGCGTGTCCAGTCGCCAGCCGTCCGCTTCGGGCGTTGCGGCTTGCGGGGCCGGTGCCGGCAACTCGCCGCGCTGCAATCGGCTCAAGACTTTGCGGACAGGGCCGCGCTTCAGGATTGCCGCAACCGTCTTGCAGTTCAGCTTGGTTGCGCGGGCAATCGCCACTTGCTTCTGCAAACCGTCGCACGCCTTTGCCAACACAACGGCTTGCTCGTTGGCTTCAAAGCCCAGCCCTTGCAGCGCCGCCGTTACTTGCGCCCGCCGCTCGGGGCTTGCCCACGCCGCAACCTTCGCTTGTGCCTCGCGTTCGTGTTCGGGGTCGTCAAGTGACACGTCGCGCAACAGCCC
Organism: Verrucomicrobiia bacterium; assembly: GCA_037441425.1. Lineage (GTDB taxonomy): Bacteria > Verrucomicrobiota > Verrucomicrobiia > Palsa-1439 > Palsa-1439 > JBBISF01. The sequence continues at coordinate 35,126 of JBBISF010000021.1, read as the reverse complement.
GGCAATCTCGGCTTGCGGCAGCCCCTTCGACTTCAACAGCCGCGTCGCCTTGTCTCTGGTGTTTGCCGCTGCCCACTGGTCGGGCGTGATACCCAGCAAGCCCAGCGTTGCCGTTAAGTCATCAAAACCCGTTGCGGCTTCGTGGTAGGGTTCAGGTTTTTGCCAGTTGGCTTGCTCGCCCTCTGGCGTGATCGGTTTCCGTTGTCGTTTCATGTCGCTGTCCTATTCCAGCGTTGAAGCGGTGGGCCGGGCGTGAATAGGCACGCCCAGCCCCGCGCAAGCCCGTCGGCTCGCTGCCGCTTTGTTTTGTGATTGTGCGCCGATCTGCCGGCGCGTTCAAGTGTTCAACACCGCCGCCCCAAAATGGTCGGTGTATACCGGCGCGTATATTTTGTCCCGGCGGTGTGTTGGGGGTGATCGACTCAACTTCGCGCAAGCCCTTGCATTGCAAGGGTGGGGAAGTGGTGGGCCCGGCAGGATTCGAACCTGCGACCAGAGGATTATGAGTCCTCCGCTCTAACCAACTGAGCTACGGGCCCAGCGGTGAGACCAGTGTACAGGGTGCCATGCTCCGTGAACAGTTTTCTCCGCCAGCGGTCGGATTACAACCCTTGGGCTTCAAGGAAGCCTTGTATCTGGCGCAGGCGAGTCGGATGGCGCATCTTGCGCAGTGCTTTGGCTTCGATCTGCCGGATGCGTTCACGGGTGACGCGGAATTGCCGGCCGACTTCTTCCAGCGTTCGGGAATAGCCGTCGCCCAAGCCGAACCGGAGTTGGAGGACTTTGCGTTCCCGGTCGGTCAACGTGTCCAGCACGTCGGTCAACTTCTCCTTCAGCAAGGAGTAGGACGCCATGTCGGACGGATTTTCGGCGCTTTTGTCTTCGATGAGGTCGCCAAAATTCGTGTCGTCGCTGTCGCCGATGGGGGATTGCAGCGAGATCGGTTGCTGCGCCATTTTGAGGACGGCACGCACGCGTTCCACGGGCATCTGGGTTTCCTCGGCGACTTCTTCCGGGGTGGGCTCTCGCCCCAGTTCTTGGACAAGTGACTTCTGAACGCGCATGAGTTTGTTGATCGTCTCGATCATATGGACCGGGATACGGATCGTGCGCGCCTGATCGGCGATGCTCCGGGTGATGGCCTGCCGGATCCACCACGTGGCGTAAGTCGAAAACTTGTAGCCGCGCCGGTACTCGAATTTCTCGACCGCTTTCATCAGACCCATATTACCTTCCTGAATGAGGTCGAGGAAAGATAGGCCGCGGTTGGTGTATTTTTTGGCGATGGAGATGACGAGGCGCAGGTTGGCTTCGACCATCTCGCTCTTGGCCTGCATCCCTTTCTTCATCCACGTTTTGAGTTCGTCGTGCGCCTTGAGAAACTCGTCGGTGGTCATGCGGACGTGCTGCTCGAACCGCTTGAGTTTGCGCTGGCCGTTGCGCACCTCGGTCTCGTCCTTCAGGCGCTCGGCGCGTTCGATTTCAAAAAAGGCTTCGTCGAATTTCTCGCGGACGTCGTTGGCGCGTTCGACAAATTCCTCCAGCACTTTCTGCTTGAAATAAAACCGTTCAAACAACTTCTGGAGCGCGAGGTCGGCGCGTTTGCAGGCGGCTAGATGCTTCTCGCGTTCACGTTTGGTAAGACCGGAACGGGTGAACTTTTGATAACATTCGTCCACCTTGGTGTCGGCGGCGATGACGCGGTTCATCAGGCGCGGCAACGTGCGCATGTATTGTTCGCGGCTATCAATCTTCTTGTCGAGGATGACGCGGTCGAAGCGTTCCTTGCCGGTTTGCAGGCGCTTGGCCAGCGCCATGTGCTCCTTGGCGGTGAACCCAAAATTGTTGATGATCTGCCGGACGTGAGTTTCGGCGGTCTCAATGCGTTTGGAGATTTCGACTTCCTGTTCCCGGGTGAGCAGCGGTACCTGCCCCATCTGTTTCAGGTACATTCGCACCGGGTCGTCGAGAATGTCCAACCGGGAATCGGCGCGCGCCTGCTCTTTTTCTTCCTCGGCGGCCTCGCGTTTGAAACGATCAACCTCCGAGGCGTCAATGATCTCAATGTCCATCCCGCGGAGCAACATCAGGATGGAATCCAATTCGTCGGCGGAAAGAATGTCGGCCGGCAGGATGTCGTTGACGTCGCCGTAGGTCAGGTAGCCCTGCTCGTTGGCGAGCTTGATGAGTTCCTTGATCTTCTCGTTACGCTCCTCGCGGTCGAGCTTGGCGGGAGGGACCGCGGGGGACGACTTGTTGGGGGCGTCGTGACGATTCTTTTTGGACATAGGTTCAGCGGGCTAAGTTATGAGCCGGTTGTGTTTTGGCGGACTGAAAGTGGCGGAATATGATCCAATTTGCGGCGTAAGTCAAGCACCTGCCGCTGCAAAGCCGCCAATTGCGCGGGCGGGACGCCGGGTTGCTGCAATCGCCGCTGGAGTTGTTGCCATTCCCGCTCAATCCAGCGCCGTTGCAAGCTGATCAGGCAATCGGCCACGGCGCATGCCTGACGGGCTTCCGGCGGTGGTTTTTGGAGCAATAACCGCGCGACTAGGCGGCTGGCCTCGTCATCGGCGCCTTCATTCAGCAGCGATGCGACGCCGGACCATTTCCCGCTGGCCGACCGCTCCAGCACCCGGCGAATGAGTTCGCCCGCCGTCGTGCCTGGTAACCAGGCGAGATCGAGTTGTTCACCCACCTGCCGGATAAGGCGCTCGTCCGTGAACATCAGTTGGAGCAACGTTTCCTCCGCCGTCAACGTGGCGAAGGCGGCGGGGGTTGAGGCGGCTTCCACATCGGGATCGGTGCCGTGCCGTTGCCGGTCGAGGTGTTGTTTCATGGCGCGCCGCAGGATTTCTTCCGGCAATTCAAGACGGGCGGTGGTCTTCTGGGCGTAAGCCGCCTGCAAGATGGGATCGCGGATCCGGCAGAGCCAGGCGACCATCTGCTGGGCGATTTGTTGTTTGCCGCGTTCGGTACGCGCGTCGAATTGCCGGGACAGCCGGCCCAGGAGGAAATCCAGAAACGACGGCGCGTTTTGGATGATTTGCCGTAAGGCGTCGCCGCCGTTCTGTTTGATGTAACTGTCGGGATCGTGTCCCTCCGGCAGGAGCGCCACCCGGATTTCCAACCCCATCTCCCAGAGCGGCTCGGCGTTGCGCACGGCGGCGTTCTGGCCGGCTTCGTCGGCGTCGAACATGAGCACGACCGCATCGGTATGACGCTTGAGGATCCGGGCGTGCTGTTCGGTCAATGCCGTGCCTTGCGGGGCGACGACATTCGTGAGCCCGGCTTCGTGGCAGGAGATCGTGTCCACTTGGCCTTCGCAGACGATGGCCAATTTCTCGTCGAGGATGGCGCGTTTGGCTTTGTCGAGCGCGAACAGGATGCGGCCTTTCTGGAAGATGGGTGTTTCCGGCGAGTTGACGTACTTGGCCTGCTGCTTGTCGTCGCTCAGGATGCGCCCGCTGAAGCCCACGACTTGGCCTTGCTCATCGCAAATCGGGAACATCAAACGCCCCCGAAACCGGTCGTAGTAGCCGCCACCTTCGCGCGACACCACCAAGCCGGCGGTCTCCAGCAGCGCGACGGGGAATTTCTTCGTGGCGGCCCAGTTGATCAAGGTGTCCCAGGAATCTGGAGAGTAGCCAATGCGCCAGGCGCGGACGGTAGCCGGGGTGAGCTTGCGCTTGGTCAGGTAATCGCGGGCGACCTGTGCCGCCGGGTCTTTCATCACGGCCTGGTGAAAGAACGCAGTGGCTTGTTCGTGGAGTTGGAGCAGAAGTTGTTTCTGGTCCCGGCTGGGGCCGGTGTCGTGCTCTTCGAGTGCCAGTGTGATCCCGGCGCGTTCGGCCAACCGACGAACCGCGGAGACAAAATCGAGGTTCTCGTACTTCATCACGAATCCAAACACGTCGCCGCCCGCGCCGCATCCGAAGCAGTGCCAGATTTGTTTGGCCGGGTGGACATTGAAGCTGGGCGTCTTCTCTTTGTGGAACGGGCAGAGCGCGCGGAAATTCGCGCCCGCCCGTTTGAGCGGGAAATACGACCCGATCACTTCGACGATATCGTTGCTCTGTCGAATCTGATCAAGAACTTGCTCGGAGATGAAGCCGGCCATTGGATTGGTTTAATTTTGCGGAACGTCTGGTTCCTGGGGGCGTTTGATGTTACCGAGGAACCACAGGCTTTCCGGGAATTGTTTATCCACCACCGCGGCCACTGCCGGCAAGTGATCCACCAGCCACGCGCCGGACCGGGATTGACGCGCAATTTGTTTGTGCCACCACGGGCTACGCACCAGGCACAACAGCACGGTGAGCCAGATCATAATGACCAGCATCCGCAACGCGCCCGCCACGCCGCCCAACATGTTCTCAACCAGCGCGCTGAACACCCGGCCGCGCCGACGTTTATGGACGATGGTTTGGGCAATCAGCGTGATGATAAAGGCGATCACCGCGACCGCGATGAAGGCGACGAGATTGGCTCGATCCGAATCCCAATCCATGCGGTCCTTCAGCCATGCGCCCGCCGGTGGGTAAAATCCAACGGCGAGGACGACCATCATCACCAACCCGACGGCGCGGATGATTTCCCCGGAAAAACCGGTCCGCACGCCGCTCCACACGCCGTACACGACGGCCAGCACGACGACCGCATCGTACCAATTCATGCCGAACGGAAAGAATGAACCACCCCATGCCGCCATGCGCCCACGGTAGCAAACCGCGCCGGAATTGCCACTGATTTGTCGATCAGAAATTGTTTCCCCCTGACCGGGGAGGGAGGGCGCGAAGCGCCGTCGCCGTGGACCCAGCTTCCGAACTCCAAGACTCCGGATGGGATCAGCAACACCTCCTTCGTGTGCCTGCGCACCGTACCCCGCGACCGGGGACCCGGGCAAGACCAAGTCAGCCGCAGGAGGACTTTCTCAACAGTCGCAACGCTAAAGATCAGCGACAGGCGCGCTAGCGCCTATTCGCTGTATCGGATGGACACCCAACGATAAAGATAGCCGACGCGGGCGCTAGCCCGCGTTCGCTGCACTGAATGGATAGGCCGGCGGATCAACATAGCCTATCCGGTCGTGGTCTGTGGACGCAGCCGAAGCCAGCGTCGCAGTGCGATCACAGACCAAATCGCCTCGACGCCAGCGAACGGCCAAGAATGAATGAGCACCGCATAGAGCGAAGCCGCCGCGCAGGACACAGCAAACCCGAGTACATACTTGGGTGACCGGTGCTCTAGTGCGTACATCGTGACCATCGTGACGACAGCCAAAAGTCCAAATATTTCAGTCCACATAATCTTCGCGTTTGTCGCTCAGAACTGAGCGACGCGCGCGTTCGCTCCAGTGAGTTGACACTCATCTAAGCCCTCGGTTTGTCGAGTAAACTGAGGTGAACCTGGCGGGGAGTGTAAAAGAACTGCTCCCCGCCTTCAACAAACATCCACGGTGTCTTAGCACCAAGAAAGCGAGGAGCACATGAAGTATTACACATCCACCACCGAGTTCAATTGCGGAATCGACCTGCACAGCCGGCAGATGTACGTCTGCGTCATGGATCCCAGCTACGTTTATCCCGGCACCAAGCGCCCTGTGCGCGCCTTGCTTCGCCAACGCCTCTCCTACGTCTGGCGGCGCGCCGAGTTGCTCGCGCGCATCGAGTGCCATCAACTGGCCGAAGGCAAGACGCTGACGCCGGCCAACTTTTCCGGCCATTTCCAGCGCATCCTGGTGAAACCAGACGAAAAGGTGGAGGTGCGGTTGACCTGGCCGGCCAATGATCCGCATGACAGCGTGTTGGTGCAGCCGATTCACGGCGGCACGGTGGATGGGGTCATCAGCAAGCGGTTTTCGCTGCGGGATTCCAAGGCGATTCGTTTTGTGTTTCAAAACAGCGGCAGTCCCGGCGAATACACCGTGCGGTTGCGGCGCGGCACGACGGAAGAAGCGCTCGAATTCTGGGTGCCCACAACCTTCGCCAAGAACGAACCCTACGCGATCCATTGAACAAGGAGCATGTCCTCATGAACAAGACCGTTTCCCTCTTCCTGTTGGGCTGGATGCTGTTGGCTGCCGCCTCGGTTTCGCAGGCCAATACGGTGTGCGGCAACGTTATTCCGCCCACCGCGCCGCCGTGTCCACCCGGCGGCCCGTGCCCGTGCCCCACATCGGCCGGCGTCAACAGTTTCGATGTGCGTTCGGGTAACGTCTGGCGGCAGATCACCGACCTGACGGTGGACGGCAGCGTCGGCGAATTGCCGCTCCGTTTCTGGCGGGTCAGCACCAGCCGGTTCGAGGTGCGCCCGGAACCGTTCGGGCCCGGCGCGAGTTGGCTGCACAGTTATTACTGGGACATCCGGTATGAAGGCAGCACCAATAACGACGACGTGATCGAGATTGACTACCCGGACGGCACCCGCCACCAGTTCCAGAAGATCACGACGAACGATGTGTACCTGACCAGCCTTTCGTACGTGCAGGAGCGGATTGAGCCGCCCGGCGGCGGCACCAACGAGTATGCCTTGACCACGCTGGAGGGGCCCTGACGGGAGCGAAACGCGCTACGGCAGAACTTGCACGTCGTAGAACTGGGCGGGCGGAGTGGCCGGCGTGTTGGTGTAAACGCTCGTGGTGCCGGTGGCCGTGACGGTGGCGCCGGGAATGGCCGTGAATCCGCTGAGGAGATTCGTCGTCGAGCGCACCTGATACATGATCCCGGGGACGCTGCTCCATTTGATCTCAAATCCGCCGCCAGCCGGCAGAATGCTCAGGATGCGGAGCACTGAAGTCGGGTCGGTCGGCGAGGTGCCGGCCAGCAACTCCGCGAGATTGTTCTGGCCGTCGCCGTCCGGATCGCACGTGGCGCAGGATTGATCGTTGGTGGTCGTGCCATCGCCGCCGAAGTACGCGCGCCGCCACCAATCCGGGATGCCGTCGCCGACGGAATCATGATCGTTGAAGTTGACGACCAGCGCGTTGTTACCGGTGGCGGTCTTCAACGGTCCTTGGATGTGGACGCGGCCGGTGACCAGATCGTACGCCGCTCCGGCGAGGTACGTGCCGTTGGTGAACGCCGCCACCGTGGCAGCGTCCGTGCCGGCCGGGAGGCGCAGGTACACGTCCACGTTTAGCGACCCGGTCGTCCGTTTGTGGAGGTCGGCGCGGACTTGATCAAGGCCCTCGCTGACGCCGATATCGAACCGCTGGGATTGGTAGAGCAGATTGCTGAAGCCAAGACTCGACCAGCCCGCCGGCAACTTCGGCGCGAAATAGCAGCCGTTGGTCAGCGGTTTGTAGTCGAGGAACAGCCACATCTGATCGATCAACGTCGTGTGTGATTCCCAGGTATTGGGCCAGGCGGTTTGCAGCCAGAAGTTGGTGTATTGCTGCTCGCCGACATTGATGGCAATCTGCTCGCCGGCCAGTCCCATCGGGCCGAGTTTGCTGATCAGATTGTCGAGCATCGTCTTGTTGGTGCTGATCAAATCCTTGCCGCCGACGTCATCCTGCCAGCGGGCGAAATACATGCCGTACCACGAACTCGCCAGAAACCACGGGCCGCCGTTCCAGTAGCTATCGGGGTCGCCGGGGTTGTTGCTCGTCTTGTGCTGATACCGGTCCACGAGGCCGGCCACGTTCGCGTTGGTTTCCACCAGATCATCCGTAAACCCGCCGGCGGCCTGCTGGCCTTGAATCCACGCGATGACGTTGGTCATGCGCGGATCGTTGGGAGCGAGCACCTCAAACGGATAGGCGAGACCGAGTTGACTGATGTCGGCCGTTTCCGTTTTTGCGTCAATCCGGGGCAGAATGCCGTTTGTCGCAATGTCGTCGGCGCGACTGTTGAACGTGCTCGCCCAACTATTGCTGCCGACCGCTGTGGCGATGGCGGCGGCATCGCGCAGGCCGCGCACGACGCTGGCGTTGGAATACAACCACTCGCCGAACTGATCTTCCCAGACGTTGTTAGCGCTCATCCGGTGGGTGGGAGCGTCATAGAACAGACGCGTGTCAATCGTGCTATTCTCGCTGCTCGCCCGGGCCGACGTGTACGCGAGATTCCAGTTGGCGTTCAGAAACCCGGCATCGCCCGTCGTGAGATAATGATAATACAGTCCCCACGGGACGCCGGCCGTCTCATCCACTTGCGGCGTGGTCCAGACCGGTTGCCCATCGGTGGTGTATTTCTGGTAGAAGAAGCCCTTGTCGCCGATGCCGGTATCCGTCGCCCGCGCGGCATTGCGCAACCAGCCGTAGAACGCGTCGGCTTCGTTGGTGTGACCGGTCCGGTCGAACGTCATCGCGGCGTACACCCCGTCGCGCGGCCAGACGAACGGGTACGCCCCGTTGTGCATCCCGGCAATGATGCCGCCGCCCGCCGCGTCGGCGCACAACGCGCTGACGAGCAGGCTGCGTTTGAACAGGCGGTTATACGCCGGGTCGGGGAAATTGATTGTCACGCCGCCGGCCAGCCAGTTCGACCAATAGGTTTGGGTGGCCGCCTGCACGGCGGCGAGGTTATTGGTGTAGAACCAATTCACCAACGGCTCACCCCAGAATGTGTGGGTGCCGGTGGCCCCGTCAAAATCGTCCCACGAACCGACGATCATCACGTCCACTTCCACGGTCTGTCCGGCCGGGATGGTGACGCGTTTGGCAATCCAGCCTTCCTGGTTGTCGGTCGCGGTGAGATCACGCCAACTGCCATCGGCGGGCGTGCCGGCTCCGCTGACGCCATTGGTGACCAGCTTCATCACCGTGGCGAAATAGACTGAGTTGCTCTTGCTCCACGCGCCGGTGCCGGTGGGATCGTATTGCTGCGCGGTGGTGGCCCCGTAGCCGTCCGGGGCGCACCACGTGCCGGAGGCCACGCGACCAGCGTTGTCGTAAACGATCATTTCGTTGTTCGTCCACACCATCACGTCGTTGGCATTGTCGCCTTTGACGTTGAAATTCACGTCCCAATAGAAATCGATTGTCTGTGAGGAGACCTGCTGGTTGGTGAGCAGAAACCGTTTCACGTACGCGCCGCGATTGGTGCGCGTGCCGTCGGTCACCACCGGCAGGGCGTTGGCGGCGGGAGCGAAGTCATACTGCTCGATCAGGATTGAGTTGCCGGCGGCGACGAGGCGATTGGTGGTATAGACGATGTTCGCATCGTCGCTGACCCAGCGTTGACCGACATCGGCGTAGTCCGTGCCGTTGGCGTTGACGAGCCAGTAGATGTTGGTGCCGATGGCGAGGCCGCCGCAGCCGTTGATGACATTCATCTGGCCGTTGGCCTCGGCGTCGAGCGTGGTGCAGTACTGCGGCCAGGCATCCGGGCCGCGATACCCTTCGTTGGCGGTGTCCGACTGTGAACGGAGGCCGACGCTGGGGAAATAGATGTCGTAAAGCGAGCCGTTGGCGTCGAGCATGGCGGTCAGGTAACCGTTGCCGACCACGGCTTCTTCCCGGTTGTGGACGATGGCGGTGGCGGGATCGTTCGGATATCCGGCCGCGTACGACCCGCCCGGCCACGGCATCGCCGCGCTGACATAGCTGTAATTCAAGCCGCCGTTGGTATCGAGATTCAGCGTGAGCGCGTCGGCGGTGCTATGGCTGGGCACGGCTGTGGAACTCATGACGTAAAACTGCACAAACGCGCCGTTCGGCATCATCGGCATGACGGCGGCGTAACTGACGCCGGAACCTGTCGCTTCGACAAACGCCGAACTGGCCCAGCTATTGGTTGTCCACCGCACGTAGATGTGTTCTTCCGGTGACTTGGCGGCCGTCAGGTTGATGGAGATCGTGGCTGTCTCGTTGGTGCGCGGCGCGGGCGGGGAGATGCCGGCAAAGGCGACGCCGACCGGGGAGGCGGAGGTTTTCAGGACCGCGATGGTGGCGGTTTGGTTCGTCGGCGGATCCAGGACGCGGAAGGAGTAGTAGAACCCGTTCGACAGGGTGATGTTTGCGTTGCCGGAGGAATTCCACGTCAGCGCGGTGGTGCCGTCAATGGTGACGGGCGCGCCGCCCCAGTTGTATGACCAATTATCGTTCGCGCGGAGCTTGAATTCATATGTGCCGTTGGTCACATCGCCGCCCGAGGTCGCGCAATAAATCGTATTGGTGTACCAATCTTTGGCGGCCGGCGTGCCGGGTGGGGTGACCTTGCCCAAGACAAACGGCGGGGTCGGACTGGCCGGGAAACTATTCCACGCGCCGGGAATGTCCAGATTATCCCACGCGCCGGTGGGTGCCGCGCCGACGTCCACGATCTTGAGGTATTGCACCAGCGAACCGTCGTCGGTGATGGCGCCGGAGCTGTCGGCTTTGAGGCTGACATAGATGCCGTTGTTCCAGAGATCCAAGCCAGTGCGCGGGCTGCCCCAGAGAAACGCGCCGGCGTTGCTGGAGGCGAGGTTGCGGACGTTGTACTCTCGGTTGAAATCGAGGCCGAGCAAGCTCCACGGGCCTTTCAGATTGTACACGTCGCTGGCCGGGGAATGCGGCAGGCCGTGCGGCAACAGGTTGGCGAAGGCGAGCACGACGTCGGTGTTCGCCGGCGAACCGCCCGGCACTTCGTATTTGGCGACGGCGAAAATCTGGGCGTTGTCGCCGCCGGCCAAGCGCGAGAGGAAATACCGGTTCTGACTACTGAGCGCGGGACTGTTGAGCCGCGCCCAGTTGACCCGGCCATACCATTGATCCATGCCGGCGGCGAAGGGCGGGGGATTGCTGAACGAGACGAGTTGATTCCACTTTTTGAAGTGCGGGATGTACTTGCCGAAGTTGAGTTCGTGATCGGTCTTGAAACCGTCGTAGTACCAGCAGCAGGAATTCGGGTTGTAGTTCTGGTCGCCTTTTTCTTGGCCGTAAAAGATCATCGGCAGGCCGTCCACCGCGCCGAGCGCGCCGTACCGGGAGGCGGTGATCCAGGCGTCGTTGTCCGGCAGGACTTCGTCGTGCGAGGTCAAGTTGAGCAGGATTTCGCCGCCGCTGTACGCCGCGCGCCGGGATTCCAGCGCGTTCCGCAAGTCCCACGAGTTGTTGATGTGCGCCTGGGTGAACAGGAAAAGGAGGTTTTCGTTGAGGATGTCGAACTGCCGGTTGGACCGGTAGCCGGGCACGCCGCCGTCGAGCGTCTCGGCCATGAAGACGAAGTTCCACTTGATGTGCCGGGTGTGGTTGATGATGTATTCCCAAGCCTGCGGCGGCAGCCCTTGGCCGAAATCGCAGCGCAAGCCGTCAATTCCTTTGTTGTCGAGCGCGAGGTTCCAGGAATTGGTGCCGGGGTGGCCGGTCTTCTTCAACCAGTATTCCGGGTAGTACGCGAAGTAGCGCCAGAGTTGCACCACGTCCGGCGTCATGGAGGAGTAATCGTACCAATCGCCTTCGTTGAGGTAGTTGTTGTTGTCATCCGGGTTGTGACAAACCAGCGCCGCGTACCGACCGAAATACAAATCGGCCACGTCCGGCCACTTGCCGAAGTCACCCCGGTCCGGGGCCTCGGCGAAATCGTTGTCGTACGCGCTGTTGTAATAGGTGGCCGGCTGGCAGTAATCGGTGAGCGACGAATACCAGTCGGGCCGGACGCGCCCGATCCGGTTGGTGACATTGCCGGTAATGCCAAGGTCCACGCCGCCCTGGCCCATCTCGGCGTCCCATGAAGTGTGATTGAACACGCCATCGAGCATGACGTTAATGGTCGGCAGGTGCGCGGTGCCGGCGTCGCAGGCGGCGACAAAGTTGGTGAACTCATCCATCGCGTTGCTCTCGTTGTTATAGGTGCCCATTGCCGGCGAGACGGCGAAGTAATCGCGGATGGAGTAGGGGCTGCCGGGCTGGTACGGCTGGCCGGTGGCGGGATCGTTCTCGGCGCGCTCGTAGCCGACCGGGTGAATCGGTTGAAACCACAGGCAGTTGACTTGGAGAAAATCAAAGTAGTTCAGGTTGATCGGCATGTTCGGATTGGTGAAATCAGCAAACATGCCCCGGCCATTTTGGTCGTTATTACTGGCGTTGGCGTTGAGAGTGTTGACTTCGTAGAGCGTCATCTCCAGCGCCTTGCGGGGCGAGACGACGATGGCGTGGTCGCGCCGGCCCGCGTTGACGTCGGAGTACCAAATCCAGTTTGGGTTGCCGGAGACTTTGTAGCGCGCGGTCAACCGGTACGCCCCGCATTTGGTGACGGCAAACCGGTTGGAGAACGTGCCGCCGCCGATGTCCACCATCGAGTACGCCCGGTAATACGCGCCGGTGTCGGCGGTGGTGATCGTGTTGCCATCGGGCGGTTTGATGCCGTCCGGGATGCCATCGCCGTTGTAATCCACGTCCGCGAAATCGCGGCGATCGAGATTGCTGAACACCTCGACGGCGGTCAGGTTCGCGGCATTGGGCTGGAAGATGACCACGACGTAGTTCGTCTCGTGGGCGATCTCATCAATGAAGAACTTCGTGGTGGTGTAGTTGGCGTTGACGCCGTTGACCGTCAACACCGGGTCGGCAAAGGCGGTCAACGCGATGAAGACAAAACTGAATCCGGCAAGCCATTTCATGGGTTGGGCAATACCTGCACTTTGTAGAAGCGCGTCGTGTCGGTGGCGTTGGTGTGCGTGTAACCGCTCGTCGGGCCAATCGCCGTTGTCTGCGAACCGGTCATGGGCGAGAACGTTTGCTTGAGGTCGGTCGCGGTCAGCACTTGGTACGATTTGCCGGCCACACTGGCCCACGTCACCGTGCAGTTGCTGCCGGCGCGGCTGACGCTGATGATGCGCAACACGGAGTTGGGATCAATGGGCGATGTGCCGGCCGCGTATTCCGCGGCATTCGGCTGGCCGTCGCCGTCGGGATCACACGTGGCGCAGGAGAGGTTGTTGGTGCTGCGGCCGTCGCCGCCAAAGTAAAGCGCCCGCCACCAATCCGGGATGCCATCACCGACGTGGTCCACCGTGGGGCCTTTGCTGTAGACATTGAATTCCAGCGCAAAACTGAAGTTCTGGGTGGTGCCCTGCAACTCGATCTGTTGGGTTTGCGCCTGGTTGCGCATGTTGACGGAGGTGAAGCTGCTGTCTTTGTCGGTCGCGGCGGCGTTGTAGAGCGTGTTGCTGTGGCCGCTGTCGGCGTAATCCACCGCCACCGTTGCGTCGGCGCCGATCCCGTTGTTGCGGACGCTGACCTGACTGCCGCTGTCCACCGGTGCGGCGAGATATTGTTGTCCCTGATAAAGCAGGCTCAGGAGGTCCGGCGACACGCCGTGGCGCACATACAGGGACGATACGCCGTCGGTGAGTTTGTAACCGACTTCGAGTTTGTTGCTGTCCGCCGTCAAGGTGACGGTCTTGGTCACGCGGTTGTCGGAGCTGCTGAGTTTCCAGCCGGTGCCGCCGGGCGCGCTGCTCACGGTGTAGAGATCGTTGACGTACTGGTTGGTATTGCCGGACTGGGAATTGATGGCGAACCAGTCTTTGAGACCGGAAGTGCGGTAGGCCAACGGCGCGACGGGGGTGCCGGTCACATTGCTCGCGCCTTCGCTCGGGTCGGTGTATTCCGGGGTGCTGACGAGATTCCCGATCATCTCGTAGGCCCAGCCGGTGACCGGATCGCGCGCGAACGCGGCGATCAGCCGGCCACCTTTGCGACTGAAAACGGCGTACACCCGGTTGTTGGAAAGGATGTATTCGGGCTCGCCATCCTGATCCAAGTCCTGCGTCGTGACGACCGGCGTGGGGGCGGAATTGGAGGCGGCCCAAGCGGACGCCGCGGCGATGATGCCGGCTTGGCGCGTGGCACGGGCGTTGGGGTTGTAGGCAAAGGACGCCAACGTGTCGTACGTCGTATCCGGATACACGTAATCGCCGGTCGAATAGCGGGTGTCGTTAACGTTGTCCTCGTTGTGGAACGCGGTTTCGTAGATGCCATTGAGATACACCAGTTGCGCGAGGTTGCTCAGCGTGGCGGTGCTGAGTTGGACGCTGGCCCAGGTGTCGGCAAGCACCGTGCCATTGGTGAGAACGTGTCCCAACACCTTCGCGCCGAGTGTGCCGTCGCTCCGGATGGGGTGCTGGTTGTAGAAACTCTGTTCCTGGGCGCTGCCGTAGTACCAGTTGTCGTAGTTGGTCTCGCAGGCGTGGCGGACATAATCTTTGGATTGCTGGCTGAAATTGGCCGTGCCCCGGTCGTTGATATACGGGAAGTCCTGCCCGTTGATTGTGCCGTCGTTATTCATGTCGATCTGGCCATTGGCGAATTGATCGAGGCGGACCGGCAGGATCCATTGGTGATTGGCAATCCAGCGGAGGTTCAGATTCAGGTTGTCCGGGTTGCTGGTGCCGCCGACGCCGCCAGCGGTTTCCCAGTTGTCGGCGAGGATGACGACCTGATCGCGTGAGCCGCTGAGCGCCCGGCGGAGCAAGAGCTCGCGCAAGGCGATGCTCGTGCCGAGATCATTATTCAGGTACATCTGGTCCGATGCGCCGCTGATGAGGAAGGCGTTCAGGCCGTTGAACCGGTTGAGCTGGTAGCCGCTGTCGCTCAGCGCCACGAGGCGGCCGTTGCCAAAGCCGTAGAGTTGATCGCCCCACCACCACAGATGCACCATCTGATCGAGCAGGGTGTAGTAGTGCCCGCTGTTGGCCGCCAAATCACTCAACGTGGGACCGTCCACGACCTGCTCGGCCAACCAGACCGGCGTGCTCGCAGTGACGCTGTTGCTGCCGTACACGCTGCGCATGATGTCGTCCTGCAACTGGATGCCGGCGCGATTGACGGCCCCGGTGAAATACGGCGCGATGTGGTCGGCGAACATCCCGCTGATCAACGAGGCTTTCCCCGCCGCGACCAGCGCGGCGATGCGCTGGTTGAAGTTGGCGCCATCCCGGGTGCCATTCGGGTCCAACGCGGGATCGGACTTGGCCCACTGCAACGCCGCGATCAACGAGCCGCTGAGGTGCAGGTTGAGCGGGATGCCGAACACCTGGGCGGACTCCAGTGCGCGGTAGTAGCCGATTGGGTTGTTGCCGGGGTTGTAGGTTGGATCGTAACTGGCGTTAGCGCTGTAACCGCTCGGGGTCCGCGTGACCGCGTTGGAAACGAGGTTCTGAATCAGGCTGGCCGGCAAGTCCGCCTGATTCGCGTGCAGCACGATGGCGACCTTGGCGGTGTTGGGCCGGTTGACGACGCTGCCGATGTTGTTGTTGGTATTGTAATCGGACAGGCCGATGGGGTTCTGGTTGAGCGAGCTGAACCAGTAATGCAGGGTGTTGCCGTAACCGGTATTGCGGCTCTCGCACATGCCGGTGTCGTACACGGTGCCGACGATGGCCGGCCGCCAGCCGAATCGCGTGGCGCCGTCGGTGTCGAAGACTTGGAAGTACAACGGACTGGTGCCGGACCAGCCGGCATCAAGCAGCGCCTGCCGCGGAATGGAGAACGCAATCGAATCCAGGTCGGCGCGCCAGTATTGATTCTGCACGCCGCCGGGTTGTTGGTAGCCGCGGGTTTCGTACACGCCGGGACCGCTGCCGGGGAGTTTGACGTACAGATTGGCCGCATACTTGCCGTTCACCGTGCCGTAGATGCCGGCCAGCACGCGCCAACCCATGTCGGTGGTGGCGCCGATGTTTTCCGGGAAGACCGTTTCCGCCGGCGGTCCCGGCACGCCGAAGTTGATGGCGACGTAGAGACTGACCCGGCCCTGTTGATCGGCTCCGAACGTCAGGTCGTGCAGGTCCACCCGGAAGTAATAATTGCCATCCCCGCCAACGTTGGGGTCGGCCCCGTCGTGGGCGTAGAAGGCCACGATGTCGCGCGACCAGTCGTAGCCGTCCCACAACGGATAGATCGTGTGACTATTGCTGTTCGGGCCGATGCCGTCGTAGGGGCGGACGACTTTCAGGTCGTTCACCGACCAGCCTTGTAGCTCCTCGTGCCAGGTTGTGCCGGCGGCGGTGCCGATGACATTGCCGGGGCCGATGGTGATGCTGTTGCTCGTGATGGCGACGCCGTTGCTGTAATAGAGCCACGGGTCCATGCCGTTGAGGTACTTGGTGTAATTGCTGATCCCGTCGCCGGATGGATTACCGGCAACGCCATTCAGGTTCGTCGTGATCAAGGCGCCGGTATGCCAGTTGGTGTGGCCGATCACGCCATCATCCCACGGATCGAGCCGGTGGGCGATTTTCCAGCCATCCGGCAGCCCGTTTGGATCGCCGTCGGTGTGGGCATCCATCGGATCGGTTTCAAGCAGGACGGCGTTCGGGTATTGCTGGATCAAGGCACGGCGATTGATCCGGGAGGTCAGTGGCCAGTACAGCACCGAGGCCGGCAACGGCGTGGGCAGTGTGTTGGTGACGCAGGCCATGACGTTGCTGACGCAGGGGCAGCCGCAACTGCCGGCATTGTAGCCGATGTTCCGGTTCAACAGGCCGATCTTGATGAAGCCGGTTTGGGAGTCGTTCTCGAAGCTATCGGCCAAACCATCGCCGTCGCTATCCGGATTGGCCGGGTCGGTTTCGAGCCAGACGGCGTTGGGCCATTGTTGGAGGACTTTGACGCGGTCAATGATCGAAGTGTTGTAGATTGTCGGCGGATGGGCGATGACGACGATGCTGGTGGTGATGGCCGAGCCGACCGGGAGCCAGTTGTAACCGGCCATGTCCGGATACTGCCACGTGACGGCGTAGCCGGTGATGACGAGGTGGCCGTTGGCGTTGGAGAGGGTGACGGTGTCGTAAGTCGTGCCCGGCAGGCCGGTCGTGCTGGTGAGCGGCGTGCCGTTGGCATTGGTCAGCGTGATGTCGAGCCGGCCGTTGTGATTCATGTCCTCGACGGCGTCGCGCAAGCCGTCGCCATCGGTGTCCGGCGTGAGGGGATTGAGAATGCGGCCGGCAATCTGGTCGGTGCGCGACTTGTTGTAATCGTACGGCCACGGGTTGTAGCCGTCGTAGCCGGCGGGGCGGTTGGCGTTGTCGGTGGTGTTGTACAGCGGCGGGTCAAGGCTCGGGATAAAACTTCTGCCGCCGCAATTCGGGTCCGGCACGATGGTGTTGGTGGCCGTGGACGCCGGGCCAATGCCGAGCTTCAGGCCGTCCGGCAGGCCGTTCGGATCGCCGTCGGAGTGGGCGCTGTAGGGATTGCTCTTGCCGGAAAGCGCCCAGACATGCACATCGCTGTTCTGCCAGGTGTCGGGGTTGGTGCTCGGCAGCGGCACCTGATTGGCTTCGAGGTAATCGCTGACGCCGTCATTGTCGCTGTCGTCGCTGTTCGGGTTCGGCGCGACGATGGGCGAAAAGTCCACGTTGACGGTGCGGAACGCGGTGTTGGAGGCTCCGGCGCCCGTGGCGTCGGCGCGAATGACCCAGGTGCCGCTGACGAGGTTAGTCCACGGGAAAACCCATTGGATGACGCTGGTGGAGGTGTTGGTGAACGAGGGGTCAATGATGGCCTGCCCACCGGTGAAGGCGTTCGTTTCCGGGAAAATGCTGATGAGCACGTTCGTCACCGACGGGCTGGTCTGCACCAAGACATTGTGCGTCGTTGACGTGCTGCCGCCGGTGCAGGTGCTGATGTCGATGGTGAATGGCGAGCGCCCCTGGGAGTCGGCGGCGGCCGGGTCCACGATGTCCACGGAGATGCCGGTCAGGTTGACGTTGACGAATCGGGAGGCCTGCAGGAAATAGCCGTCGGCGCTGTTCGAGTAAATGCAGGTGATGAGGTGGGGGCCGGCGCTCATGCCGCCCCAGTTGTAGCGCAGCGAGGCCGGTGGGCAAAAGGCGTCGGTCGTCTGGATGACGTACAGCGGCGTGCCATCCGGCGCGTAGCGCGGTTGCACGGAGCCGTCAATGTAGTAGGTGAACTTGTTGATGTCCTGAACCAGATTGCTGAAGCAGGCGGCGATCTGGTAGGTGCCGTTTTGGTCGAGGGAGATCGTGGTGCCGTCGGGGGCCGGGAAGCCGATGGTCAGGCTGACCGGCGGCGCGTGCAGATAAACATGGCGGACCAAGGTCGTGTACCGGTTGGAGAACGCGCCGCTGGCCACGTCTTGCAGACGCACGGTGATGGTGGCGGTGCCGTTGGCGGGCACGCCGGTGTAGTTAAACCGGAATTCCTGCGGATAATTCGGGTACTGCTGGCTGAGGGACGGATTCGGGCTGACTTGCGTTGCCGGCAGGAAGCTCGTCGGATTCGTCCACGAGTTGCCGTCGAGGATGTTGTACTCGACCGCCGCGGTATTGCCGTCGGCGCGGACGACCACGCCGTATTCGGGACTGTAAATCGTGTCGCCTTCGTTCGGGAAGGCAATCACGCCCTGCGGCGTCGCCGGGGTGTAATAGAACGTCTGGAGAAACGTGTTCATCACGCTGGCTTTGCCCAGGCGCGGCAGAAACGTGCGGAGGCGGACGATGTGATAGCCGGGGTCCAGTCCGATCTGCGTGTTGTTCGTGTTCAAGTCGTCATGGAGCCAGACCAGCGCCGTCGCCGGATTGAAATTGGTGATCGCGAACTGGGTCAGACCGTAGAGCTTGGCCGGGTCGCCATCGGACATCGGGTTGATCCCCTGATTGTAGAGCGCGATTTTGTAAGTGACCGTGCCGGCGCTCTGGGCCGGAAGTGTTGCCGACCGCCAATCGTACGTGCCGCCGGTGCCACTGCTGGTGTGGCTCCATTGCAGCGGCACCACCTGCGTGGTCGTGCCGGGTTTCGGCACGCCGAAGGAACCTTCCGGCGGCGTCCCGTCGGTTGTGTAATAGACGTTGCCGAGATTGATGGAGCCTTGGTAGCCGACCTTGACCCAGAGCGTCACGGCTTGGCCGGCGCCGGGGAGCACCGGCGCGCGCATCGGCGCGCCCAGGTCGGTCACATCGGCGGGGTTATGGTACACCCAAACCGCGGTGGCGTTGCTGGTGTTGAAGCCGCTGCCGGCAATCACATTCGTCGCGCCGCCGATGGTGTAGGAGAACGTTTCCGCGCCGAGCGAGACAACGATGTTGCGGGAAATATCCAGCGCGGCAAATTTCTCCGGGCCGTTGCGGAACTGAAAGGCCGGTTGCTCGTAACCGAGGAGCGTGTCGTAACTGTGACCGGGCCGGTTGTCGCGCGCGTCGATGAAGCCGGTGGCGGTGTTGGTCCAGACGCGGCCCAGTCCCATCTGGCGATTCAGGTCCAGGCCGCCATCGAGTTTGACGAGCAGGTTGTCGGCCGAGGCGTCGGCGCGCAGAATCAGGTCCAGCGGCGCGGGGTTAGTGACGACCGGCACGTCAATGGCATAGGTCAGATTGGAGACGTTCTGGCCGCCGATCACGTTGCCGACCGGATCGACGCTGCCCCGCATTTGGAATGGGTAAATCGGGTTCCAGCCCTGATCGCCATCCGGTCCGTCCGTGCGCCGCACCGTCAGGCGCGGCACGTCCTGGCCGTTTTGCCGGAGCGTGATGGCGTCCTTGAGACCGGCTCGGCTGGCTTGCGGACCTTGGTAGCCGTAAACGACATAACCGCCGCTCGGAATCACGAACTCGATGCCGCCGCCATTGGGCGGAATGGTCTGGTTGCCGACGTACACGCGGTTGGCGGGGTCGCCGGCGACCCAGTTCGGGTCGTTGGAGGCGTACCGGACTTTGATGGGCGACCACGTGCGGTCGGCGCCCGGCCCGGACGCCGCCAACTGATACAGGACCGAACCAACCGGGAAATCCACCGCCAACCCCTGCGCCACGCCCCCCGCGCCGGGCGGGATGCCATCGTTGCCGGGCCAGACGTCGCCGATGCCATCGAGGAAAACGATGTCGCCGGGGTAGCTGAGTTTGTCGTTCATGGCGAAGAGCATAACGACCTGACTGGACCGGTCGTTCGGATTGCCTTCCCGGTAATCGTAGCGCTCGAAGGCGACGGTGTACTGGTCGCTCCAGCGGGAGATGGTGCCGCCGCGCGCCAGCAAGCTGTGCAGGTACGCCATTTCCGGCATCTTGTCATCGCCGAACTCGCCGAGGAACGGCGCGTAGGCGATGGCCGGGAACGCGCCGCCGCATTGCTGGCAATTCTGCGATTGGTGGTAGCCGTCGGTGTAGAGCGACGGTTCGCCTTCGCGCATGAAATAATAGCCCAACTGCAGCGCCCGTTGCGACGTGTAGGAAACGCCGGGGTCGTGCGTGCCGACGAACATCACGCGGTCGGCGCTGCTGAAGCCGCCGGCGTCCCGCTGATCGTAGCCCTGGAGGCTGTTGTAGTCGGGATTGCCGAGGATGTTGTTGAGGTTGTTGTGCAGGTTGATGTCGAGCAGGCGCATCCCGCGGCTGAGGTAATCGTCGAAGCTGGGCGGCTGGCCGAGGTGCTCGCCGAAAATCATCGCGTCGTTGCGGACCGCTTCCGTGTCGTAGCAACTGTTGCGGTTGTCATCGCCGCCGACGGTGCCGTTGCTGTCGTTGGTGAAGCTGGCTTCGTTGTAGCCGCTGATCGGATTGTTGTAGCCGTAGCCATGCACCCAATCGAACATCACCTGGATCGCGCCGTCATAACCGTTCGGTGTCGCGGTGCCGTAATCGCCAAAGAAGAAGCTGGGCACATGCTTCACCGCGTCCAGCCGGAAGCCGTCGCACTTGGTCTGGTCAATCTCCCACAGGGCGGCGCGGATCTCGTAGGAGGCCGTGTCTTCGGCGACCGGCATGCCGTTGGTGCCGTTGAATCCGTGCCAACTGGCGCTGCCGGGATCGATCTGCGGCTGGGTCGGGTCCATGTAGTAATCCGGATTGTTCGGCTGCCGGATCCAACTGATCTTCGGGCTGACCGTGCCCAAGGTCGGACCGAAGTTATAATTGTTGGGACTTTCCTGCGACAAATCCACCAAATCCGAGAAGTTTTGGTTTTGAATCTGCCACACGTTATTCCAGTCGCTGACGTTGGGCCACTTCCGGTAAAAACCGTCCGCCGTTACCTGCAAATGAAAATCTTCCGGCAGGAGACCGGGATAGACGGTGATCGGCGTGTTCGCGTCGTAGCCCGGCACGTCGTACGACCGGTGATTCATGATGTTGTCGAAGTACACCCGGATGCCGAAGCGGTGGGCGATCTTGACCATGCGCAGCAAATCGTCTTTCGTGCCGTACCGGGTGGCGATGGTGCCTTTCTGGTCCTTGTCGCCGAGATCGAACGGATCGAACATGTCGTAGCCGGCCGAGAACTGGCTGTTGGCTTTGGCGGGTGGTGGCAACCAGAGCGCCGTGTAACCAGCCTCGGCGATCTCCGGCATCTTGTCGGCGATCTGATTCCAGGTGAGGTTGAACAACTGAAGCATCGCTTCGCCGTGGGCTTGCGCCAGAAACGCCAGCCCGAACGCCAGGCAAACGATGGCTCTTTTCACGAACCGAAATCCCATACCCTCATCCCTGAAGCTCAACAAAAATACCATAAAACGCCTGGTTTGTCCAAGTCTCATGGAATCGGCACAACCTCCACCCGGTAAAACCGCTGGATGACATCCGGCGGCGGTGTGTTTGTGGCGGTGGTGGCGTTACCGGTGGCGCCGATCGGCGGAAGCGGATTCCAGACGCCAGCCGTCAGACTGTCGCGGTACGACAACTGGTAAGACCGGCCCGGCACGCTGCTCCACGTCACAACATAACCGCCGGCTGTCGGCGCGACGCTGAGAATGCGCAACGCGGAGTTGGGATCGACGGGCGACGTGCCGGCCAGATATTCGGCGAGATTATTCTGACCATCCCCGTCGGGATCGTCGGTCGCGCGCGAACCATCGGTGGCTGAACCGAGGATGTGCCCGAAATACTGCAATCGCCACCAGTTGGGGATCCCATCGCCATCCACGCTCTGCGCGCTGGTCGGGCTGAACGCCAGCCACATCGTGAAATTCGTCGCGCCACCGCTGTTGAACTGCTCGACCTCTTCGATCAGCGGGAATTCCCGGTTTTGATAACCCGCTTGCGGCAGCGCCCCGGTGCTGCGCGCGCAGTTTGTATCGTTCACACAGTACACCGCGCCGCCGGCGCTGTTGCTCAAGCCGTAATAGGTGTTGTCGGACTGCACGGACAGATTCGCGTCGCCGTGGTGGAGCAGATCGAGCTGGTTCGGACCGAAGCCATGCCGGACGTAGAGCGTGCCGATGCCGTTGCCCAGTGTGTAATCGCCGCGGACGACATCGCGGCCATCCACCAGCGTGATGCGTTTGCGGATCTGGCCGTTCTGCGAAACAAACTCCCAATAGTTCGACCCTTGCGTCGGCGCGGTCAGCGCGTAATCCAGGTCCACGTAATTCGTGTGCGTGGCGCTGCCGGTAGCCCAGCGGTCCTTGAAGGCGGAGCACCGCGTGTTGTCGGCATCTTCCTCGTCGCTTTCTTGGGCCGGATTCGCGACCGGTTGGCCGATGACTTCCACCGCGTCCTGCGCGACCGGGTCGTACACGAACGCCGCGACGCAGCGCGCGCCCCAGCGTTTGAAGCACAGGAATACCCGGTTGTTCTTCAAGATGTACTCGTTCCACAGATCGTCATCCACGTCCTTGACCACGGTCACGGTGTTGGACCCCTGCGCGTTGTTCTTGATGTCCTGCACCCACTGCGCCGCTTCGGCGAGAATGCCGACTTCCCGGATGTGTCCGTGCAACCGCAGCGCCCAGCCGGAAATGTTGTCGTACGTCGTGTCTGCTTGGGAGAACGTGCAGCCGTCATTCACGTCAAAGTTCAACTGATAATTCCGCGAATGATACGTGTTGGGGTCGGCGTCCTCGTCATGCCACGCGGTTTCGTAAATCATCGCGGAATACTGCCACTCCGCCAGCGTGCGCAAGTGGCCGGTCGGCATGGCGGCAACTTTGTCCCACGCATCGCGGATCAACGTGCCGGGCGTGTTCAGGTCGCCATACGGTTTGGTGCCGGGGAGGTAGTACGTGCTGTTGTTGGCGGTGGCCGGGATGCGCGCGGAGAAATTCTCTTCCTGACTGGAGCCGTAGTACCAATGATCGTAATCCTGCTCCGACGACCGCTTGAGATATTCGTACGTCTGCATCGAGAGATCGTTGCGGGTGCCGTGGTCTTCGTAAATCCAGTTCGTATCGCTCTGCGCCCAAGTCACGACATCCTTGAGGTTGACCATCTGAATCCAGGGATGATTGGCGATCCAGCGGACGGTCTGGTGCCATTGGTCGGCGTTGTTGTTGGGCGTCGAGGACGCGAACGAGTTGCCGGCATAGGCTTCCCAGTCGTCGAACACCAGCGTCAGTTGCGCGTAGCCGCCGGGGTTGCCGGGATCGTTGGCTTGGAGCGCTTTGTCGAGCAACGTGTACCGGGTGTCCTTGGCCAAGCCGCCGTCTTCCGGGCCAAACTTTTCTTGGTCTTCGCGGTCGTTGATGAAGAAGCAGAGCACGCCGTTGATCTTGTGCAACTTGTGGTGGTACTGCCGGTCGTTGCACCCGCCGAACCCGGCCCATTTCTCGCCGCCGCAGCAGGTGTTGAAGTAATTCGTCTCGTCGGAGTAGAACCACCAATGCAGGTGCGACACTTCGTCGAAGTACGTCGCCGCGTACCCGCCGGCGAGGATGTCGCCAAACGGTTGGCCTTTGAGCGGGCCGGTCGGGCTGGCGTGCGGCCAGTTGGTGTTGCTCTGGAACACCCGCTCCGGCACGTGCATGACTTTCATGTCGCCGGGTGTCAACCCGAAAATCGAGAGCGCGAGGTCGTTGAAGGCATTGATCGAGGCGCGGTTCACGTCGCCCTCGAAGTAGGGCATGATGTTTTCGGCGTACACGCCGCCGATCAGCGAACCGGTCCCACTCTGGATGAATTGTTTCACGCGATTCAGGAATGTCGGCCCGTCGCGTTCCGGGTAGGTATAATTAGGATCACTTGGATCTTCCCTGGCCCAGAGGAACGAACTGAGTAGCGTGCCGCTGATGTGCATGTTCAGCGGCACGTGGAACATCGTGTGGGTGTCGAGCGTGCGGATGAAGCCGGGATACAAATCCAGGTCGGGCCGCTTCGTGAAGATGTGCGCCTGGGTTTGCGTCCGTGTGCCGAGCGATTGATTGGCGTGCGCGATGGCGGCGTATTTCGCGGTGCGGACCTGATTGGTCGAGGCTATGGCCCCGGTCAACATCCCGATGCCGCCGCCGGCATTGCGGTTCAACGATCCACCGATGACGTCAATCAGATCGGTCTGGTTGCCGAAGTGGTTGAAGTCCTTTGTCGTGAACACCTGGAAATAAACCGGACTGACGCCATCCCAGCCGGCCATCGCGTTGGTCTTGATGCCGAATTCCACGCTGTCCAGGTCGCTGTTCCAGTACGAGCCGAGCCAGTTGCCGGTGGTCACGTCGGCACTGGGGGTGATGACCGAGGCATATTGCGAGTCGTAAAGTTTTACGCACAGGTTCCACGGGTGATCGGTGTTGCACTGCACCGAATCCGGGAAGTAGCTCTGGCCGCCCGCCGTGTAACTCAACGCCACATAGACATTCAGATTCTGATTCTCCGCGCCCAACAACAGATCGAAGAAGTCCACCCGGAAATAATAAGAATCGCCTTCCTGCCGCGAGTAGAACGCGATGAGATCACGCGACGGATCGTAAGCGTCGTTGAACTTGTACTCGTCATCGTTGGGGCTGACGGCGCGCAAGTCGTTGGTGGTCCAGTCCTGGAATTCCTGATACCAGGTCACGCCGCGCTTGTCCGTGCCGATGGCCGGGCCTTTGCCGATCACAATCGGGAAGTAGTTCAGTGTGGTCGCGCAAGCCAGTGCTGACGGCGCGGCGGAACCGGCGCTGTTGGTGGCGGTGACGGCATAGCAATACTGCACGTCGTTGGACAACCCGGTATCGTCGAAACTGGTGTTGGCCGTCGCGCCGACCGGCACGTCGCCGCGTTGCACGATGTACCCGGTCGCCCAGTCCGCGCCGTTCCAGTTCAAGTGGATTTGATTGGGACCGGTCGCGGTGGCGGTCAGATTGGAGACCATTCCCGGTGGTACCGCGAACGTCGTGGCGCAAATATTCGTCGTCTCGGCTGAGTTGCCGATGGTGTTGGTCGCGGCCAGCGCGTAACAGAATTCGGTTCCCGGTGCCAGGCCGATGTCGGAGTAAGTTGTGTTCGCCGTCGTGCCGATGGGCACGCCGCCACGGGTGACGATGTACCCGGTCGCGCCGTTGGAGGCCGACCATGTCAGGTCAATCCGGTTAGTGGCGATGGTCGTCGCGACGAGGTTTTGGGGCGGGGGTGGCGGTTGGGGTGGGGGCGTCAGTAACGTGCTGGCGCAGACGTTGGTGGTCGCCGCCGAGTTACCGGCGCTGTTCGAGGCGATGACGCTGTAACAATACGTTGCCCCGGTATTGAGACCGATGTCTTGATAGGCTGTGGCGGTGATGTTGGTAATGGGTGAGCCGTCACGCTGAAGGATGTAGCCGGTCGCGGTGTTGGCCGGCTGCCAGGCGATGTTAATCTGGTTGGTGTTGACGGGTGTGGCGGTCAGGTTGTCCGGTGTCGGCGGCGGTGACGATGGACCACCGATGTTGACTGCGACGTACACGTGCTGAATCGGGCTGTTGTACGTGTTGCCGCGGCTGTCGGTCGCGCTGACGTAATAGTCCGCGTACGTGTCCGACAACCCGGTTACCTTCGTGTAGTAGTAGTCGGCGATATACTGCGGCGTCAGCCCGGTCGCCGACGGCACGGAGCGTTGCGTCAGTGTTTGGGAAATCCAGGCGCCGGTGTCCGGGCCGCCCGCGTATGTTTTGAATTCGTCCAGGGTGGGCGGGTGCGCGTTGCCGTTGGACCGGTAGCGCAAGGTGACGTTGGTGATGCCGGAAACGTCGTACGCATAGGTCCACACCCAGAAATCCGTGTTGGTGGGCGTGTACACCTTGTAACTGTATTGCACGCCGTAATTGGCGCTGCCGGGATTCCACGGCTGCCGCTGCGGAATGAAGACGCTGGGGGCGGTGTGATCATTGCTCAGATCGCCGAGATACCCGTCCACGTTGCGGCAGGCATTCGACTGCGCCAGCACGGGCCGCCAGCACTCGTCATCGTGGCAGCCGAAATACACGAACCCGCTGTCGAGTCCGCCCAGATAATAATGCCAGCCGAGTTCGATGCCGTTCGGCGTGCCACTGTAACTGCCGGGATCGCGGACTTGGTCAAGGTTGGGCGTGATGCCGGAAATCTGCTGCGCCGTGCGCACCCGGTTTTCCGTGGCGAGAATGACGCGCCACACGTCGGCTTTGCTGCTGGTGCCGGTGCTCGGATCAACGACGTTCACGCCGCCCGCCCCGGTATAGCTTGGCGGCCAGTGCCAGTTCACGAAGATCGGTGAACCAAAATCGCTGTCGGCGTATTCCCAGCCGCCATCTTCAACGTGGACAATGTCATTGGAATTCGGTGGAAACTCGGAGAGGAATTGCTCGACGGTTGTCGGTTCGTAACCGCGCCCAACCGCCTGGCTGGTGAAGTTGGGAATCCATTCGTTGTAGTAGGAATACCCGCCGCTCCAGGCGTTGTCGCCATCGTGGGCCATCATGACGAAACACGGTTTGTTCGGATCGTTGTGGGCATTGATCGGGTCCATCAATCCCAAGTCCCACGTGCTATAGCTGTCTTTCCAGCCCAGCGCCTGATCGGCGGGCACGACGATCAGCTTCGATTCCGCGCCCGTGTTCGGGTCAACGTAACGGGCGTAGTGCACTTGATACGCAAACGGAATCGCGGCCGCCGGCGAGACGCCGCGGTCAATCGTGATGCGGTTGTAATTGTAGCCGTTGCCGTTGATCTGGTCGGCTTTGTTCGGGATGTCGCAGTTCTCGCCGCCGGAACCGAGTACCAACGGGAAATCCGGGCAGGCGCGAGAGAGATGATTGTTGGCGATGACACTCCAGTTGATCCCCACCTTTTTCAGAATCGGGATGATGCGTTCGCTGAAACAGGTTTCCGCCGGAAAGTAGCCTTGCGACGGCGGCATGGGTGTGTTCCAGAGAATCTGCATGTGCCGTTGTTGAATCCGCAACTCCATCTCCAGCGTCGCGTCCGTCAGCAACGGCGCCAGCGCGTGGTGGTAGGTGAAGTTCAGCAAATCCATGCGCGGTTTGCCGCCGGTCGTCGTCCACGTGTGCGCCGTGCGATTGTACGTGTACCAATCGGTACCGTAATACTGCCCGGCTTGCGCGAGCGATTGGATGTTCTCCATCAACGCGCCGGAGTAATTGAGTTGCACACCTGAGTTCGCCGCCCAGCCAATCGCCGACAAGGTATTCATCGGCTCCCATTGGTAGGCGTTGATCCGGTCGTTCAGACTGAACACATCACGCAGGTGTTCGACCGGATGGCCGAAGCCGCCGTCCTGCAACTGCATCGTGTCCCACGCATTTTGATAATGATCACCGGCATGATTCGCCGGCGCGCGGTCCGGCCAGTAAATTGGCTGGTGCAAATGCCAGAGCCAGGAGGTGTGCACACTATTGTTGGCGGAGACATTCCCGGCAAGCTGAAGAAGAGCGAAACTGGTCGAAATCAGACCCAGCATTCGGCGGACAATTGATCCCATCATGGGGTTGATGTTCACAGTTAAACCGCTTTACATATCGTCAGCAAAAGATTTCCCACAAGAAATCTGCGCCGAGGAAACGATCACTTTATAATTAGGATTGGTTTCGGAGGCAAGATTTTTTTCTAACCAAGTGAGCGCTATTGCCAACCGTGTGGCTTACCGGTACTTTCCGCACAATGCGTCGGTATTTCAGTTTAGGGCTGGTGCTGTTGCTGACGGCGCAGGTGTGGGCGGATGGTGGCGCGCCGACCATGCGGGTGCTGCATCCCGAAGACAACAAGTACGCCGCGCTTGCCGCCTATTATCAGAAAGAAGGGCTGAAGTTCGACCAAATCTTCTCGGTCCTGTGCAAGATGGCGCTCAGCAACGCCGACAACGATCCCAAGCTCACCCTGTCCGATCAAGTGCGTTCCCTGTTTGGCGGCTTGTGGTTGTGGTCGCAGAACGGCGGCAACTCGGTTCTTCAAAGCCGGGTGGATTGGGCCTGGCACTTCATCGGTGGCGGCACTTTTGAGGGCTACTGGGATGTTGGCCGTTCTGCGGCCGTCATCAAAGAACGCGTGGACTCCCACGATCCGAGCAACTGGTTCGACCTCGACGACATGGCCGCCACCATGCTCGGAGCGCGCTGGATGAATCTGGCAACGGATAAAGATCCGGGGCGGGCGCGCCGGTGGGTTGAGCTTTGGGCTTCCGGCCAGTGGACGATCAATCGTTCCCTGCCGAAACTTCAGTTTGGCCAAATGCCCCAAGGCAAAGAAGCTTCGGCACAAGCCGTCGAGTCGGTTCGACAAGCGATGGACAAGGCGCTCACGTTGCCGGGAACAGACGCGCCAACAAATCGGCAAGTTGCGTCGCCGCCGAAGAACTGACGGGGCGCGCCTCCTTCTGTGTCCGGCCCACGGCAATCGCCGCATCAATCGTGGCCGCCAACATCCGCCGGTCGGCGCAATCCACCACCGTCCCCGTTGCGCCGTAATGATGATGGGAAATGATCCGGCAGCCGGCCGCTTCCGCCTCGGCAATCGTCAGCCCATAGCTTTCATGCAGCGATGGCGACACAAACAAATCCGCCCGCCGGAGCAGGGCGGCCTTGCGTTCGCCGGTCACGTGACCGAGAAATTCCACGCGCCTATCTGCCATCCTCCGTAGTTTCGCGGCGTACCGTTTCCCTTTCATGTAAGCCGGTGCGCCGCAAATCAGCGCCCGGCACGTCCCGCGCACGAGCGGCAACGCCGCCAGCAGCCGCTCGATCCCTTTCTCCGGCGACAACCGGCTCAACGTCATGATGATGAATTCGTCCGGGCTGTAACCGTGGTCGCCGACCGCGGCCACAGACGGCGCCACATTTCCCCACGGCAACACCACGATCTTCTCCGCATCACACCACGAATAACAGCGCAAGATCATCTCCCGCATCGGCGCGGACGGCACGACGAGGCGCGCGGAATACCGGACGCAATCGCGCTGTTTGCGGAACACAATCCGCGGCCACGGGAGTTTCGCCGCCGTTGCCGGTTTCACCCAGCCGCGCAGGTAGAACTTCGTGAAATACTCCACCACATCCACGTGAAAGATGGTGACAATCTTGTAGCCGCGCGCGCCGAGCGCGGCAAAGTCCGGCCCCTCCGAAATGTCGTTGCTCAACACCACGCACGTTGCCGGGTCGCGCTTCAATATCTCCGCGGTCGTGACCCGTTCGAACTCCCGGCAAAACCGGGCGTATTGGATTTCGCTCATCTCGGCCAGCCGGCCGCCGATGCCGAATCGCGCCGGACTCAGGACCGTCCACTGGGGATGTTGCCGGCAAAGATAATCCGCCACCGCCTTGCCGCCGCCGAGCGGTTCGGTGTCCGGGAAGCCAGCGTGCGCCGCCGTGTAGAGAATCTCGCGGTTCACGGTCAGGAGACTGTGTCCAGCGGGCTTTTGACGCCGAGGCCCGGCTTCTTCATGACGTGGGTGTAGATTTGTGTCGTGGTGACGTTTTTGTGGCCGAGCAAATCTTGCAAGGTGCGAATGTCGGTGCCGGATTCCAACAGGTGCGTGGCGAAGCTGTGACGCAAGACATGCGGCGTGACCCGCTTGTTCAACTCCGCCTGCCGCGCGGCTTGACGAATTGCGTGTTGAAACGTCGCATCGAGCACGTGAAACCGGCGGCGCAGTTTCAGGCGCGGATCGTTCATCAACTGCCGCGACGGAAAGAACCACTGCCATTCCCACGACTGGCCGGCTTTCGGGTATTTGCGCTCCAAACCTTCCGGCAGCCAGACGCCCGGCACGTTATTGCGCCGGTCGGCGGCGTGGAGTTTCCGCAACCGCTCCCGGTGGGCGCGCAGCCGGTCCACCAACGACTCCGGCAAGACCGTCACCCGGTCCTTGCCGCCTTTGCCGGCGCGGACGATCAACTGCCGGCGTTCCAAATCCGCGTCCTTGATGCGTAAGCTGAGCAGTTCAGTCAACCGCAACCCGCTGCCGTACATCAACTCCGCCATCAACTGCGTCGTGCCGTCCAAGGCGGCGAACAAGCGCTGACATTCCTCGCGCGTGAGCACGACCGGGATGTTGAGCCGGGGCCGGGCGCGAACAAAATCGCTGAAGTCGCCCAATTCTTTGCCAAAAACTTCCCGCAACAAAAACACCAGCGCGTTGAGCGCCTGCTTCTGCGACGACGCCGACAACCGGTACTCCGTCGCCAGACCGGAGAGAAACACGCGCACGTCGTCTTCTGTTGCCGACTCCACTGGCGTGTCTTTCAGAAACCGGGCGAAGCGCCAGCCCCACCCCCGGTAGGATTGCTCGGTGCGCCACTGGTAATGCAATGTCCGCACGCGCCGGATCAACCGTTGTTCCCAATCCGTTTCGCCCAAGTCTTTCTGCGCGAGCGGCGGCACGCCGCGCAGCGATGGCTTGTGCCGGCGCGCCGTTTGGAAAAACCAATTCAGCGCCGATTTCGCGGCGGTCAATTCCTCTGCTGCTGGCTCGTCTCTCCGACTCCACTGTTCGACAAACCGCCGCGCCGACGCAATCGTCGCCCGCTGCCCGGTCAGTTGGCAGTGGTGCAAATATCCGACCAACACGCGCCGGTACTGTTCGCGTTGCGCCGGAGGAAATGGCTCGTGCTGGAGGACAATCCCCCATTCTGGAAACCAAACCGGTTGTTCGACTTTGTCGTTTTCCATATTGGCGCACCTCCGCAAAGGACAACCTTAGTTTGTCTTTGCCGGGGCGGCACGGCAAGCTCAAAAGACAAAGTCAGCGCAAATCGCCTGTCCATAGTTCGCGCTGTAACATGTTGCGATTGTGTTTGACAACACGCGCCTCCACTGCTTTCATCCGCCCATGAACGGACGACGATTTGCAGTTTGTCTTTTGCTCAAATCTTTGTCCCATTAACTATGATGGGCGTGACGTGAAACTCAAGGAGATGCTATGGCGCTCGTGAAATGCCCGGAATGCGGCAGAGAGATAAGCAGTAATGCCGCAGCATGTCCGCAGTGTGGAAATCCCATGTACCAAGCACCGCCGGTTGCGCCTCCCCGGCAGTCGAGCGGTACGTTCTGTCGGACGTGCAACGCCTACGTTACACCGGTCGTCACGAGCGTCGGTGGCGGAACATTTTCTTTTGGGAAGCGCGAGACTTGGAAGTGCCCGACATGCACCAGCGTACTTCACCGTTCTGGCTGCTTTGTTGCATCAGCGACATACGGCGATGAGGATTTCGTGGAAGTTCAGTTTCTGCGAGCATTCAGAGACTCCATCCTGTCGCGGTCACAAGTAGGTCGGGCTTTTATCTCGGCCTACTATCACCTTGGCCCGTATGCTGCGTATGTGGTTGAGCGAGTTCCTATATTGAAGTCCGTTGCTCGAAAGACTCTCGACCGAGTGGTACTTGCTATTGAGCGGCGGACGTCGCTGAGGCGATCTGACTTCCGCAGCGCGACGCATCCTGGTGGGGATCATACGCCCATCAATTCGGTGCAGCGAACGCGGCTAACGCCGCGTCGCTGACCTTTGACGTTAGGGCTGGGGGAACTTTTTGTTGAGGAACTTGCCGTTCTTCTGGATCAATTCGCCGTCGGCGTAGATCTCGCCGCCGTGGCGCAGATCGCAGACCATATCCCAGTGCAGGCCGCTGCGGTTCTTGTTGCCGGTCTCGCTATAGCCAGCGCCCAGCGCCAGATGAATCGTGCCGCCGATCTTTTCGTCGAACAACGTGTTCTTCGTGTAGCGTTTGACGTTGTAGTTGGTGCCGATGGCGGCTTCGCCGAGATAGCATGAGCCTTGGTCCATCGCGACCATCGCCCGCAGGAAATCCCGGCCTTTGGCGGCTTCGGCCTTGACGACTTTGCCTTTGTCGAACGTCAGCCGGACGCCGTCCACTTCCCGGCCCCCGTGGACGGCCGGAAAACTGAATTTCACGTGACCGTGGACGCTGGCTTCGACGGGGCCGGTAAAGACTTCTCCGTCGGGGAAATTGTAGTGACCGTCGCAGTTGATCCATTTCCGGCCTTTGCAGGAGTACCGGATATCGGTGTCCTCGGCGACGATCCGAATCTCGCGGGACTTGTTGAGGAAATCGGTGAGAGCCTGCTGGTCCCGGGAAATGCGCTGCCAAGTCTTGATCGGATCGGCATCGTCGAGATGGCCGGCACCGAAGACAAAATCTTCGTATTCCTCCAACGACATTTCGCCATCCTGGGCGCTGGCGTGACACGGCCATTGCGTGCCGACCCACCGCAACGCGCCGCTGGCGCTGCGATCCATGAAGATCTTGTTGAGCGGTTGCCGGGCGGCGCTGGCCTTGGCCAGACGTTTGGGATCCACGTTGGACAGCCCCTTGGTGTTTTCGTCGGCCCAGACGCCGAGGGAAGCGTCAAGGCGCTGCAGCTTGTGCTTGGCGAACGGGGAGAGCCACTGCAACTGTTTGTCGTTGGCTTCCGCATAGAAAATCTCGGCAAGACTATCGAGGGCGATGTCGCACACCACAAACGCCCCGCAGCGCAGCGCCGCCCGGTAACACTCGCGGATGAGCGGCGCGGCGATGGCTTCGCCGTTGATGCTGACGACGTCGCCGGGTTTGAGTTTCAGGGAGTACCGGGTGAGCAGTTGGGCCAGTTTGACGATGCGGGGGTCTTTCATTCTGAATTCTAATCCTTGGCTTGTTTGACGTACTGCGCGACTTTGTCGCGGTCGGCGCCGACGACGGTGCCGGCGAGCTTGCCGTGTTTATCGAAAATCAGGATGCGGGGGATGGCGCGCACGCCGTATTTCTGGGCCAACGCCTGATTCCGGTCCACATTGACTTTGCGCAGGACAACCGCCGCGTCGCTCCTGGCCATGTTCTCCAGAATCGGCCCGATGTACCGGCACGGACCGCACCAGTCCGCGTAGAAATCCACAAGCGTGACTTTGCCGGCCACCAGATATTTCTCCAGGTTGTCGCCTTGGACTTGAAGCACAACCTTGTCGGCGTCCGGACCGGCAAACGAGGCGGTCGTGACCAGCATGAGCGCCACCACGGCGCGCAACGTGAATCGGTTGATTTTCACACTGTCACGCACGCTACCAGAGCCTGCCGGCGATGTGGATAAAAAAGTGACCTTTTGCCGGTTATTCGGCATCACCATCGCCAAAGAAGAAGCTGGGGCGGCCCCCCGCCGCAACAAGCCGGAGGTCAACTTGACCGGCGGCGCAACTGGAGGACGCCTTCCTTCAAGTCCTCAAGTTGTTTCATGATCGCATCCTGATTTTTCAGGATTTGCTCATTTTGTTGGATCAGCTTGTCGATGCGCGGATCGGCGGCTGGCGTGGTTTGGTCGGCGGCGCGGACGAAGAACAAACCGGCCACGGCAATCGCGACGACTGCAACAAGAAGTTTGGTGTTCATGATGGTTTCCTCCGTAACAATTCCAGCACCTGTCGTTCCCGGACAAAATGACGGGCAATCTCCTGGCCGTCAAGCAGGATGACGGGGATGTCGTTCCCATACCGGGCCAGCAGTTCTGCGTCTTGCGAAATGTCCACTTCCGCTAACGCGAATTCCACCTGTTCCCGGCAGCGGCGCTCGCCAAGAGCAAGCAGGCCGAGTGCGTCACTGCTGACACCGAGTTCAAGGCACTGGAAAGAGATATGAAGATCAACTGGCTTACTTGTGGCGACTGATCTGGTCTCTGTGGACCGCGTGGGTGGATCGGGCGTGAGGCGAGGGTACGACGATGTGCTGCGACCAACGTCGGTCTACTCGGATTCAAACCGCGGATAAAACTCGGGCATTCTTTAACAGGCGGTTAGGCGCGTTCGGCTAGCCGGACCATCGTTTCGTAATTCGCCATGGTGCTGGGGGTGATCGTTCGTCCGTAGGGTGCGGCGCTGGGCATGAGGACGAACCCTTTGCCGTTGCCGGCGGTCCCGTCCTGAATGCTCTGGGCGCAGATTTTCTCGAACGCGGCGGGTGATTTCATTTCGATATCCGAGCATTCGAGGTTGCCGAACAGGACGAGGTCTTTCCCGTAGGTCTGCCGGACATAGCGGAGTTCCACATCGCCTTGCGGCGGCGGTTCGATGGGATCAGTACCGGTCGCGCCCATACTGACGAAATAAGGCAAAAGGTTGCGAATCCGTCCGTGACAATGGATGCGCGGGAAACCGCCGTAGCGCCGGATACTCTGCACCATCGGGCCAGTGTAACGGACGACGTATTCCTCAAATAACTGGTTGGGCAAGTAAGGCTCACCGGCATACTCCGGGCCGTAGATGCGCCATAAGTGGCCGGAAAACTCGCGTGCAACGGTTTCGGTGATTTGCCAGAGTGGTCTGGCGACCTTCTCCATGAGCCGGTGAAATAGCTCCCGTTCGGTGAAGGCGAACACCGTGTAATCTTCCATCGAGAATAACGGCGCGGCGGCGCAGATCGGGTCGCCGGTATCCACCATGACGATTCCGCGGTCGCCAATTCGTTTATCTTCTTGGACTAACGGCGTGATGTCCACCTCCCGCGCGAAGATTTCATCCGGCAGTTCGAGGTAGGCGAGCAGGTCGTCTTTGGCTTTGATGAAATGTTCCAGACACCAACTCGTCGCCACGTCGCGATCACGGCGGTTGACTTGGGTGAGCACCCGTCCGGCGATGTGGATTTCCACCTTGGTGTATCGCGAATTGCCGTCTTCCCAATCGATGGATTTGAAGAACTGTTCGCGCGGCGAGCCGGGCGGATCGCGCAGGATGGGCGAACGCATCCGAATGAGATCGGTGCGCTCCTCGGCGAGTTGGAGGAGCGGTCGCCACGAAGCGGAGTTGTAAACATTGTACGGATCGGGATCGTTCGGATTCATGGCGCCGCCACCGTCGCCGTACACCGACGGGTCTTGGGAGTGCCCGCCAATCTCGTAGAAGTTCACCGCCGGGCGATCAACCGGTTGACCACGCAAGGCGGCCATCAAACGTTCACGTCGCGTCATCTTCATCTCCACACGGGGAAAACAGCGCCAGTCTAACAGAGGCGACCGGGGCGTCGTTAGCCGATTTTCACGGAGATGTCGCCAGTCTCGTCAGGGCAATTGCATTTAGAAGTTGAGTAAGGATGCGAGGTAGGGGTGACTCC
>JBBISF010000020.1:1716-35996 GCA_037441425.1 Verrucomicrobiia bacterium | reverse complement strand
CTCATCATGAAGGCTTACAAGAAACGTGATCGCCTGTTAAGCGGACATCCGTGGGCGAAAGCAAAGAAATCCAACGGCGGAGCCAATCTCGGTTTTGAGGCGGTGCTGTGGGAGGCGGCCTGCAAGCTCTGGGGACACCTCGACGCGGCCGAATACAAGCATGTCGTTCTCGGCATGATCTTTGTGAAGTACATCTCCGACGCTTTCGAGGAAATCCACGCCAAGCTGCTGAAGGAGAAAGACGCCAATCCCGAAGACCGGGACGAATACCGGGCCGTGAACATCTTCTGGGTGCCGCCCGAAGCCCGCTGGAAATATCTGCAAGGCCGCGCCAAGGATTCGCTCATCGGCAAGCTCATTGATGACGCCATGGTCGCCATCGAGCGCGACAATCCCACGTTGAAAGCCGTCTTGCCGAAGGAATACACCCGCTGGCGCGCGACCGGGGTCCGGCTCGGCGAACTGATCGATCTCGTCTCCACCATCGGCCTCGGCGACAAGGAGAGCCGGTCGAAAGACATCCTCGGGCGCGTGTACGAGTATTTCCTGAGTCAATTCGCCAGCGCGGAAGGCAAGAAGGGCGGCCAATTCTACACGCCCCGGTGCGTCGTCCAGTTGCTCGTCGAAATGCTGTCGCCGTACAAGGGCCGCGTGTTCGATCCCTGCTGCGGTTCGGGCGGCATGTTTGTGTCGAGCGAGAAATTCGTCGAAGCCCACGGCGGCCGGATTGGCGACATCGCCATTTACGGTCAGGAGAGCAACCCGACCACGTGGCGGCTGGCCAAGATGAACCTCGCCATTCGCGGCATCGAAGCCGATCTCGGCAAGGAGAACGCCGACAGTTTCCATCGCGACCTCCACAAGGATTTGAAGGCCGACTTCATCCTCGCCAATCCGCCGTTCAACCTCAGCGACTGGGGCGGCGACAAGCTCAAGGAAGATGCCCGCTGGAAATACGGCGTCCCGCCCGCCGGCAACGCCAACTTCGCCTGGGTGCAACACTTCCTCCATCACCTCAGCCCGACCGGCATGGCGGGCTTCGTCCTCGCCAACGGCTCGATGTCGTCCAATCAATCCGGCGAAGGCGAGATTCGCAAAGCAATTGTCGAAGCCGACCTCGTGGACTGCATGGTGGCCTTGCCCGGCCAGCTTTTCTATTCCACGCAGATACCGGTGTGCTTGTGGTTTCTCGCACGGACGAAACACGGACGGCAGGGACGAACACTCTTCATTGACGCGCGCAAACTGGGCCGGATGATTGACCGGGTTCACCGGGAACTCACCGACGAAGATTTCCAGAAGATTGCCGGGACGTATCATGCTTGGCGCGGGGACAAGGGCGCCGGCAAGTACCAAGACGTTGCCGGTTTCTGCAAGAGCGCGAAGCTCGAAGAAATCCGCGCCCACGGCCATCCGCAGGATGTGACCTTACATCCTGCGCGTCTAAGGTCACTTTTGGCGCGGGTGACGTTCCATTTTCGGCGTGGAAGAAGACGTTTGCCCCCAAAACGACACGGTGGCGTCTCGCAGACTCGGCTTTGTTGAACAGAATTGAGTGCGGACAGCTCATCCGCCGGCAGACCGGGCGCGATAAAATGCGGTCGCGCCGACCCCTAAACCCCAGCAAATGTAATGTTTCTTACAGTTCTGTAAGAATTCATTTCGTGATTGGCATGGGTTCGGCCAAGGCGGTGCTTCGAGAGGGAGGCGCAAATGAACCACGGGATG
Source organism: Verrucomicrobiia bacterium (assembly GCA_037441425.1). GTDB lineage: Bacteria > Verrucomicrobiota > Verrucomicrobiia > Palsa-1439 > Palsa-1439 > JBBISF01. The sequence goes on along the minus strand of JBBISF010000020.1, from coordinate 34,268 downwards.
CACCAGTTGGTGAGACGCAAAGGATCCTGATGAACTGGGATACCGGCCCGACTGTAATTTGGGATCGGATACCGCCCATCAAATGGAGGTATCCCCTGGATACCGCGGTCGGCGACCGCGGCGACAGTTGATGCGCGCCGCGCCGCCCGGTTATCCCGGCAACTCGACCGGGATTTCGTCGGGAACATCGTCGAGGCGGAACTCGGTTTCGGTGTCGGTCTCCAGCGGCCGGAAGCGTTCGGCTTTGAAGCCGCGTTCGGGGTAGGGCGGCTTGTCGCTGCACGGGTTGAGGAGTTCGACGAGATAGACGCAGACTTCGCCGGGTTCGCCGCGCGGATCAATGCCGGGCAGGATGTCGCGGACGGTATAGGTCACGCCTTTGACCGGCAGTTTCCAGTAGAACTTTTTGATGGCGTCCGGGAAAACATCGTCCACGCACACCACTTTCTGGCCGGGCAGAAACATGGGGCGCGCTCAGATGCCCATGCGGGCCAGCGTGCTGCAGATGGCGTCCACGATCTGGACGAGACGCGGATGCGACGTTTCAAAGCCGCGGGCCGACGACGCGAGGCCTTTCAACGAGAGGTCGAGCAGTTCCGGGTTGTGCGGCGAGCGGGTGGCTTCGTGGGCGGAGACTTCCATGAACCCGGCAATGCTCTGGGCGTGGTCGCCGTGGGTTTGGGAGAGCGCGCCGATTTCGGTCTTCAACGTGCCGAGCAGTTGCAGCAGTTCCCGGCGGCGGTCGGCGGCGATGGAATCCGCGGCGCGGATTTTCGTTTCGATTTTGCTGATGGTGTCTTCGATCACGGTGTGTTCCTCACCTTCCAGACTACTCGCTGCGGCGGATTTGGCAAGCACAACGCTGGCGGAGAGGACCGACGATTTCGGTCTGATAGCGTTTGAGGTTGTCCGCGTGCGGGTCGCTGAGGGCGCCGATTTCCGCGGCCGGCACCTGCGTGGTGAACACCTTGCCGTGATGGCGGCTCATGCCGTCGCAACCAATGATTCCCCAACGGACTTTGTTCATGGCGGGAACGTCCAGCAAAGTGCCGGGGTGGTGTCCATTCCTTCAGCGGCGGCCGGCAAGCGGGGACTTGTGTTGCCGGGCCGGTTTCTTTAGAGTCGTTGCCGCGTGAAGAAAGCGTTGATGCCGATCTTGCTCATCCTGGGCGCCATGATTGTGGTCATCGGCGCGATGTATTTTTACGAATGGAAATGGGGCGCGGAAGGACCGTTCCAGTCGCACCATCATCATGAACCGGGCAGTCTGGAGGAGAAAATGGAGGAGCATGAGTTGCAGCATCCTTGAGGAGGCGCCATGGCGGGCGTGACGAAACTGTTGCACACCCGGTACCGGGTGAACGATCTGGAGCAGACGGTCCGGTTCTACCGGGAGGTGCTGGGGCTGCACGAGATCAGCCGGCACAAATCGCCGCGCGGGTCGGAGTTGGTGTTCCTGAAAGCGCCCGGCAGCGACGAGGAGATCGAGTTGTGTCACTACCCGGCCAGCGGCCCGGTGCAGGTGCCGCCCGATCTGACGCATTTGTGCTTTGAAGTGGACGATCTCGCCGCGTTTGCGCAGGAGTTGGAGAAAAAAGGCGTGAAACTTTCCGATGGTCCGACGAAATCCCCGTCCGGCCGCGTGTTCGCGTTTGTGGACGCGCCGGAGGGGTACGAAATCGAGTTGCTGCAGAGGTGCCCATCATGAGCGTATTGATTGCCCCCTCCATTCTGGCCGCCGACTTCGGTCAATTCGCCAAGGAAGCCGCCCGCGCCGAGCAGGCGGGTGGCGATTGGTTGCACTGCGACGTGATGGACGGGCATTTTGTGCCGAACATCAGCTTCGGCCCGGATGTGGTGCACGCGTTGCGCAAGGCGACGAAGCGTCCGTTGGACGTGCACTTGATGATTGAACGCCCCGAGCGCTACGTACAGCGCTTCGTTGAAAACGGGGCGGACCACGTGATTGTCCACATTGAAGGCGAAGCCAAACACGATGTGGCGTGGACGCTCTCGCTGATCCGCAGCCACAGCAAGCGGGCGGGGTTGGCCATCAATCCGGCCACACCGGCGGAACGGGTGTGGCCGTTTCTCGGACAGTTCGACGAGTTGTTGGTGATGACCGTCAATCCCGGCTTCGGCGGACAGGCGTTTATGCCGGAGGTGCTCGATAAAATCCGCGTGTTGCGGGCGGCGGTGGACAAACTCGGCCGTCACGTGGACATCATCGTGGACGGCGGGATCAACGCGGAAACGGGACAGCAATGTGTCCAGGCGGGCGCAAACGTGCTCGTGGCCGGCAACTCGCTCTTCCGCCATAAGAAACACAATCTCGCCGCGGCCATCAAGGAACTGCGTCAACATGCCGCCCGCTAAGATCACGTTCGGCACCGACGGCTGGCGCGGCGTCATCGCCGACGATTTCACGTTCGCCAACGTCCGCCGCGTCGCGCAGGCGACGGCGGACTACTGGAACGCTTCCGGGTTGCCCCCGCAGGCGATTGTCGGCTACGACAACCGGTTTTTCTCGGAGGTCTATGCCCGGCTGGTGTGCGAAGTGTTGGCGGCCAATGGAATCAAAGCCTTGTATCCGCCGTTTGCGCCGCCGACCCCTGCGGTCAGCTTCGCCGTGCGCGACCGGCGGCTCTGCGGCGCGGTGATGATTACCGCCAGCCACAATCCGCCGCAGTTCAACGGCTACAAGCTCAAAGCCCATTATGCCGGCTCGGCCGACCCCGAGGTTTGCCGGGAGATCGAGGCGCGGGTGGATCAGTCGCCGGTGCGGCTGCGGAATTTCGAGCAGGCGGTGCAGGAGGGACGGATTGAGATTTACGATCCATGCCCGGCCCACATCGCTGCTGCCAGGAAGCTCGTGAGTGTGCCGTTGATCCGGCGCGCGCGGCTCCGGGTGGTGGTGGATTCGATGCATGGTTGCGGCGGGCATGTGCTGGAGAAGTTGGTGGGCGGCCAGACGGTCGTCATTCGCGCGGAACGCGATCCGTTGTTTGGCGGCGTGAACCCGGAACCCATCGGCAAGAATCTTGGTCGGCTGTGCGCGGCGGTGAAGCAGGCGCGGGCGCAGGTCGGCGTGGCCACGGATGGCGATGCGGACCGGTTCGGCGTGGTGGATGATCGGGGCCGGTATGTTTCGATTCAGCTCGTGTACGCGCTGTTGGTGCTGCATCTGTTGCGCCACCGGAAGGCGAAGCCGGGGTTGGTGGTGAAATCGGCGAACGGCACGGTGTTGGTTGACCGGATTTGCCGGGCGCACGGATTGCCGCTGGCGGAGGTGCCGGTGGGGTTCAAGTACATCTGCGAAAAGATGCGCGAGACCGATGTGCTCATTGGCGGCGAGGAAAGCGGCGGCATCGGTTTCCGCGGTCACATCCCGGAACGCGACGGCATCGTCGCCAGCTTGATGTTGCTGGAGATGCTGGCGATGACCGGTCAGAAGATCAGTCGGTTGATCGAACAGGTGCAGAAGGAATTTGGGCGCAGCGTCTATGACCGGATCGATATGCATTATCCGCTGGCGAAACGGGAGGAGTTGATCACGACCTTGCGCGAGTCGCCTCCCGCCGATCTGCTGGGAACGCCCATCGCCGACGTGAAGACGTTTGACGGCGTGAAGTACGTTTGCCGGGATGGTTCGTGGTTGATGTTCCGCACCTCCGGCACCGAACCGATCATCCGTATCTACAGCGAAGCCGCCTCCGCGGCGCGGGTCCGGCAGCTTCTGGAGTGGGGCCGGAAGACCGCGTTGCAGATTGCCGCCTGACCCGTCAGCTTCCGAACGGGATCACGACGCGCAGGCCGAGGTAGGTCTTGCCGGGCAGGGGATTGAAGTCCACGTTCACCCGCGGATTTCCGAAGAACCCAACACGGGAGTCAGTTGGTTCAGTTTGGGCATCCAGCGCGGCGTGTTGCCATTGGCCTTGTCGGTACTCGAAGCTGAGCGCGTTGTGAAGGTGTTCCACGAGTTGTTGGAGCGAGAAGACCGTGGTGTCCACCTGGTATTTGGCGGCTTGGATGGAACGCAAGACCGGTGAGGAACGGGGTTGATAGAAGCCGTATTCCGCCTCGAATTGCCGCTGGCGGTCGGCGTCGGTCTGCGGGCGGCGCAAACGGATTGTGCGCGGTGCCGGGTAGTAGAGGCTGGTGCGGAAGCTGGGCGGAATGCTTTGTTCGATGACGCGATTGGCCGGGACGGCGAGAAAGCACAAGCTGGCCACGCTGACGATCAACAGGCCCGACTGTTTGTTCATAATGACGGCGACCTTTCGGGTCCCCACCCCCACGTTCTTGGCCTGTCGTCAATAAAGCAGGTCGCGCACCGGCGGCGTTTGGCGGCGGAGAACGCCTCCAGTGAATCTCATAAACGATTCGGCTCGCGCGATTGCATAACCGGATTGCGAGCGCGTGTTCGGGGAATGAACGTCGGTGCCACCGACCGGAGCGCTGGGAAGCGCACCGGATTATTAGCGCCGCCGTCAGGTCACCGCAATGGCGCGGCCACAAGCCTGGCAATGGATGTGCGGGGCGGCGAAGGCCGGGCTGAGTTGGATGGTGCGACCGCAGGCGCAACGGAAGGATTCCCAACCTTGGGTGGTGCGCTGGTAGACAAGCGGCGCGACGTTCTGCGGCGCGGCGGGCGCTGGAGCCGCACCCTCCTGCGCGACGGGAATCGGGAGCATATTGCCGCAGCGGACGCAGCGGATTTCATGGCGGTCGTAGTTTTCCGGGACGTTGATCGTCAGGCCGCAACTGCAATTCAACGGAAGATAACCGTGGCGCCGGTAGGCCATGTCACCGGCTTCCTGGCGGGTTTGAACCGGGCCGTCGGCGGACGCGGCACGAATGGATGTCGGCGCGGCGGTGGCCAAGGTGCGACCACCAATAAGGTTGCCGCGTTTCATTTCCCGGAAAGCGGTTTCGTAATCGGTCAACGACGCGCCGGCCATGTGACGGAGGATGCGGATGCGTTCGGCGGTGGGCGGATGGGTGGAGAACAAACTGGCGGATTCATCGTCCACGGAGGCGAGCGGGTTGACGATGAACATGGGCGCGGTGGCTTTGCTGACGAATGATAGTCCCCGTCCGGCCAGAGCGATTTTCTGCAACGCGGAGGCGAGACCTTCCGGGTAACGGGTGAACTGGGCGGCGGAGGCGTCGGCGAGGTATTCGCGTTTCCGGGAACAGGCGAAGTAGAGAAGTTGCGCCATGAGCGGACCGAGAATGGCGAACAGCAGGCCGACGATGAGGATGATCGCCTGCGCCTGGTCGTTACCCCGGGAATCGGAGCGGCGTCGGCCCCGGCCACTGAACCAGAGTGAACGACCGACGACGTCGGAGAGGATGACGATTGAGCCGAGCAAGACGGCCGCCAAGGTCATGAACTTCACGTCCTGGTTTTTGAGGTGGCCGATCTCGTGAGCGATGACGCCTTGCAGTTCATCCCGGTTGAGACGGTGTAACAGGCCGCTGGTGACGGCGATGGCGTAGTTGTTGGGGTTGCGACCGACGGCGAAGGCGTTGGGCGCTTCGTCGTGGATGAGATACAGCTTCGGCATGAAATCCAGGCCGGCGGCGAGCTTCATTTCTTCGACGACGTTGAACAGTTGCGGGCTGTCCTCCTTTTTCAACTCGTTGAAGTATGCGCCGTGGAGGAACAGCGAGTCCGAGCCGAAGAGGTACGTGCCCATCATCACCGCCCAGATGATGACCGCGACCACAAGCCCGAGCGGCCCAGCCCCGCGCGCGAAGAGTTCGCCGCCGGTATAGCCGATGATGATGAGAATCACCACCATCGCGCTGATCAGCACGGCGGAGCGGCGCTTATTGGCGGCAATCGCTTCCCACATTAGAACTTCACTTGAGGGGCTTCCCGTTGCGCTTCGTCCTTCACCTCGAAGAACTCGCGACGTTCGAAGTGGAACATCCCGGCGACGATGTTGGTCGGGAAGACTTCGATGCGGGTGTTGTAGGCCTGCGCGCTGTCGTTGTAGAACTGCCGGGAGAAGGCGACTTTGTTCTCGGTTGAGGTCAGTTCCTCCTGCAAAGCGAGGAAGTTTTGGTTTGCTTTGAGGTCCGGATAGGCTTCGGCCACGGCGAATAGCGATTTGAGCGCGCCAGTCAGCATGTTTTCAGCTTGAGCCCGGTCGGCCACGCCTTGGGCGTTGACGGCCAGGTTGCGGGCTTTGGTGACGTTCTCCAGCGTCGTGCGTTCGTGCGCGGCGTAGCCCTTCACGGTCTCGACCAGATTGGGAATCAGATCGTGCCGGCGCTTGAGTTGGACGTCAATTTGCGCCCACGCGTTTTCAAGCTGGTTGCGCAGACGGACGAGGCCGTTGTACATCCCGGCCAGCCAAGCCGCGGCCACGACGATGAGAACGATGACGACGATCAATGCGATCAACATAGGTTAATCTCCTTGGTTTTTGGGTTTCTGATAGTGAAACAGGTCATTCAGCAGATTGATGGTTTTGGCCGCGAGCGGATCGTTCGGGAGCATCGCGAGGATCTGCTCCAATTCGTCGGCGTCAAACCACAGACCGTGGCCCTTGGGGCAGCGGTCCAGTTGCAGCTTTGTGCCGGGAACGGTGAATTCCACCAGCGCGGCGTCGCACCGGGGACAGAGATGTTTCTGCGGGGTGGGCGAACCGGGTTGATCCCGCAAGCTTTTCAGCAAAGGCGAGTGTGTGTCACCGGCCAGTATCTCGATTTCGCCGGTGTCGAGCCAAAGTCCCCGGCACCGGTCGCAGAAATCCAGTTCCGCGTCCGCCAGCCGGAGGATCAGCAGGCTGCAATCGCATTTGGGACAAACCGGGATCACGTTGGGCAGTTAAGCACACCTTTGTGGAAGTTTCATTTACATTTTTAGGGAATGTTTGTAAGCGTATCGGCCATGAAGTCGCATGAAGTGTTGCGCGCAGTGTTCGAGTCGGCGAATCCCAAACAAGTGGCGGAGGAACTTGGGCTGTCGTTGTCCATGGTGTACAAGTGGGCGGAACCGGCAAGCGAGGGCGGCAGTGGCACGGCGAATCCATTGGATCGGGTGGCCGCGTTGCTGGAAGCGACGAAGCGCGATCCACGCATCGTCCAGTGGCTGTGCGAACGCGCCGGAGGCTTCTTTGTGAATAATCCGGTCGGTGGGCGTGGGCGCGCGTATGAGTTGGTGCCGGCCACGAACGCCATCGTCCGGGAATTTGCTGATATGCTTTCGGTGATCGCCACGGCGGCTGTGGACAGCCAGATTTCACCGATGGAAGCGGAGCGAATTCGGGCGCGGTGGGAGGACTTGAAACGCGTCACGGAAAGTTTTGTGCGCTGTTGCGAGGAAGGAGATTTTGCGCCCATCCGGGATGAACCGCGATAATCGCACCGTTGAAACGATTGACTGGACGACTTGGCGGCCAACCGAGTACGCGAATCTTTGTTTTATCATGCGTGATGGTCAGATTCTACTGATTCGCAAAAAGCGCGGTTTGGGTGGCGGCAAGATCAACGGTCCGGGTGGGCGCAACGAGCCGGGGGAGACCGCCTTGCAGGGGGTGATTCGGGAAACGCAGGAGGAAGTCGGCGTGACCCCGCTCGGCGTGGAACAAATCGGCGAGTTGTTTTTCCATTTTCTTGATGGTTATAAACTTCACGTGGCAGTGTTTGCCGCGAATGATTGTGAAGGAAATTTGTGCGAAACGCCTGAGGCAACCCCGATGTGGATGCCGGTGAGCCAGATTCCTTACCACGACATGTGGCAGGACGATCCCCACTGGTTGCCGTTGTTGTTGGAACGCAAGAAGTTCTGCGGGCGATTTGTATTTGATGACGAACAGCTTTTGAGTTGCCAGGTAACTAGTCCTTGACGTTGTACCCCTTTGTTAGTCAGTGATTTACGCCGCGGTTGGTGGAAGAAGATGTAAATACACTTGTATTTCTTTGAACAAACCCTTAGATACGGTGTCTGCAACCTAAATGAAACCACGCCAGATTTCTATGAAAATCAAGAAGAGTTCCCATCGCCGGCGTTCGCCACTGCGGCGTGTGGCAGACTTGGCCCGTAAGCCCAAGGAGCCGTCGCTGTTGGAGCGCATCGCAGTCGCGACTGAGGAATTGCAATTGTTGCGCAGCAAACTCGCCAACGCCGGTGATGATCTCCCGGCTGTCGGCACCCATCGCATCGTCGCGCTCGAATCCGAACTGGAGCGCTTGTGGGAGATGCGCCGGCATGAGCAGGCTGCGCCCTTGCGCGAAACGGCCCTGACCGACGACGAGGAAAAAGTCCTGGCGTTTCCCGGCGGTAGCCGTAATCGTGGCGTGTAAGCTTCCGGGTTGGACGGCGTTTCCGACTTTTGATCCTGCCGACCATTTCGTGTCGTTGTTTTTATGCCGCCTCGCGCCAAGAACATCGCCCGTTTGTTGCGCATTATGGCGCGACTGCGTGGCCCCAAGGGTTGTCCGTGGGATCGTGAGCAAACCCACGAATCGCTCCGGCACAATCTGATCGAGGAATGTTACGAAGTGCTGGACGCGCTCGATGCCGGTCAGATGGACGAGTTTCGCGACGAACTCGGCGACTTGCTCCTCCAAGTGGTGTTTCATGCGCAGATGGCCAGCGAAGCCGGTGATTTTGATTTCGACGAGGTGGCCAAATCCATTTCCGACAAGCTGATCCGGCGGCATCCCCACGTATTTGGAGCAAAGAAGGCCCGCAACAGCAAGGAAGTCCTGCAACAGTGGGAAGCAATTAAGAAGCGGGAGAAGAAATCCGGGAGCATTGTGGCGGAATTGCCGAAAAGTCTGCCGGCCTTGTTAAAGGCCGACAAAATACAGCGCAAAGTGGCGCGCGTGGGATTCGATTGGAAGCACGTCAACGACGTTGTGGCCAAAGTGGAGGAGGAAGTCCGGGAATTGAAGGGGGCACTGGCCTCGGGAAGCCGCCGGCAGTTCGAAGAAGAACTCGGCGATGTCTTATTTTCAGCGGTAAATCTGGCGCGCTTTGAGGGGTTACACGCCGAAGACCTGCTCAATCGGACAATTGAGAAGTTCGTCGCCCGTTTTCAGCAAATTGAGCGGGCCGTCCACCGCAGCGGGCGTCAACTCGAAGATTGCACGCTGGCCGAACTCGACACATTGTGGGAGTCGGCGAAACATCGTCGGCGCAAACGGCGTCAACGCTGACAATCGTCGTGTTCGCAACGGCACACTTCGGGTGTGCAATTTTCGGCGCACATCCGGCTGCAATACACCAAGTTGCCTTTCCGGTGCGCTGTATTCATGTCCACTGTGCATGTGCAACTGGCGCAGGAGCATTTCATGCGGCGGGTGCGGCGCGAGGTTCCGGCGGGATTGGTCGTTTTCTTTGGCATGATTGCCTCCTTCACAGCGTAGTATAACCGGAACCGGCTGCGACCGCAAACCTCAAGCGGCTGAAGCTCCCCGGTAAATGCGCGGGACGCGCGCGCTTTTGGTGGTATTGCAGAGGACTTCCCACGCGATGGTGCCGGCCCAAATTGCCATTTCGGTAGCCGTGATTTCTTCCGATCCTTGTCGGCCGATCAACACTACCTCGTCGCCGCATTGGATAGATGGGACATGAGTTACGTCGACCATGAGTTGATCCATCGTCACTCGCCCCACCACGGGGCAACGGTGACCGGCGATCAGGACTTGGGCACGGTTGGAGAGATTCCGGCTGAACCCGTCAGCGTAACCGGCCGCAATGGTGGCAATTTTCATTGGCCGCGGGGCGATGAATGTTTGGCCATAGCTGATGGTGCGTCCGACTCCCACTTCCTTAACGAAGGCCACGCGAGACTTGAAGGTAAGCGCCGGATGCAGAGACGGTGCGATTCCGTAGAGCGCGAGGCCGGGCCGCACCATATCGAGATGCGATTCAGGAAGATTCAGCAGTGCCGCGCTGTTGGCGGCATGAAACGGGACCGGAAGTGCGATCTGGCGCGTGACGCGGAGAAACAACTCCAGTTCTTGCCGGGTAACGGCGAGATTTTCGTCGGCGGAAGGGAAATGGGTGTAAAGGCCGGCGAACTGCAGGTGTCGCAACGCGAGCAGATCGGGCAGTTGTCGGGGAAAATCCTCATGCCAGAAGCCAACCCGGCCCATGCCGGTATCAATTTCGATGTGGACGGGATGACGACGATCTTGTTTTGCGACGACGGCTTCGAGTTGGCGGGCTTCGTCCCAAGAGGAAATGGTGGGCGTAATATTTTGTTCGACGATCTTCTCGAGTTCAAACGGCATGGCCACGCCGAAGAGTAAAATGAACCAACCGGGACCGCCAACCTGCCGGAGTGTGAGAGCTTCCGACAGCGTCGCCACGGCAAAGCCATCCACCCCGGCGCGCATGAGCGTGCCGGCAACCTGCGGCAGTCCGTGGCCGTAAGCGTCAGCCTTGACGACGGCGAGAATCTTCCGGTCGCGTCCGACGAGTTGCCGGATGGCTTGGACGTTGTGGTGGATGGCGTCCAAATCCACTTCGACCCAACAACGGTAATAGGATTGGGTCTGCATGTCGTCAGCACTGTAGCAAAAGCGTCCGGCATTTGGGAGTGCGGCGTCCAATCGGCGGCGCGACCTGAACATGGGGTGGGCAGTTGTGTCCAGTGCGCCGAACATTCCGGGCGTTCCCTTTTTTGAGAATCGAGCGCGTTGCCGGAGCCGGGGTGATAACCAACTGTCCTTGTACCAATGGATTGTGTGTGGTAGGCGGTCATCACCATGGAGGTCAGTATTTTATTGGCATACAGGAGGCTTAATGATGTTGCGCCGCGGGTGTCGCGTCGTCCGTGGCTGCGGGTTTTAGGGTAAAGGAAGAACGATGAGCAAGGGTGTGGTAGTCGGGTGTGTATTGGGCGTGCTAACGGCTGTGGGGTCGCCGGCAAGGGCGGGCGTCTCTGAGGTGTACGTCTTCTCGGTCTTCAGTACTTCGCCAGGTGACCCCACTGCCGCGCCGTTTACGGTTACCGGTACCGATGGCGTCCGTCTCGGTCTGAACTCCGCGAGCGTCGCCACGTCGGCGACGGATGTAGCCGCCAATGTGTTGGGCGACATCAACACCGGCGTCTCTTACAGTTCCCATTCCGGTCAGTTGGACAAAGGGGAACACTTCACGGACCTAGCCACCCGAGTTAACGGTGAACTGTCAGTGCTCGACGATGTGGGCCTGGTCAGCGAGAAGATTGACGCGCCGTGCAACGTGGATTTTGGTAAGAAGGCTTCGCTGGTTCTTCAGTTTGGCGTCCCGCTCGGTGACTTGGTGATTGAGGAAGATAGCGGGCTCGATCCGCTCAAACTGGAGTACTCGGCCACGGCCGATTTTGCGTCACCGCTCATGTTGTTCAATGGTTTCAGCAAGAAGGCGAAGAAAACAATTTTGAAGCGTAGCGATTTTGGCGGGAACGATACCGGTGACGACGTGGATCAGATGTACTATTTCAAGTTTGATGAAGCACTGGGGCCAGGCTACCTGCGAATCACAGAGATCGGCAACTACGGCGGCAGCCGGCTGGAAGTGGATTTCGTTGGGGGCACGGAAGGTTCGGAGACACCGGTCATTCCCGAGCCCAGCGGTTTTGTCCTCGCCGGAATTGGCTTGGTCTTGGCGATTCTGGTCATCCGCCGGACCGCAGCCTAGAGCCGGTCAGGCGCGGTGGTGGTGTTGGTTTGGAGGTTGGCAATGGCTTGCGTAATTTTCTCTGGCACCTATACGCGAACTGTGTGAACAGCTGGGGATGGAACAAAGCCAATGGCTGTCAGTTGAGTGATGTGCGTGACGAGGAGTGGGCGTTTGACAAATAGTTGATGACCGGCTAGTCTGCCGCCACTCGAAACGGTGAATGGTTGGGGACGTAGCTCAGTTGGGAGAGCGCCTGAATGGCATTCAGGAGGTCGTGGGTTCAACTCCCATCGTCTCCACCATCTTGCGAAATGTTACAATTTGGTTACCAGCCCCCCTTTTCTTTGACTTGGATATTTGGTAGAGTACGCACAGTCATGATGCTGGACAGACGCAAAGGTTGGCGGTCGCAGTCGGCGCAAAGCATTCTCGAGTCCGCCGTTGTGCTCGCTTTGATCAGCGTTGTGGCTGTGGCGGTTGCCCGCGGGATTGCCAGCCATTCCACCAGCCGACTGGCCAAGGCGCGCGATGCGTTGGGCGACCAGAGCAGTGCCAGGTTCCCGGCCTTGATTTCTGGTTCGCCGAGCGTCACCAATACCAGTTCGGCGTCGCCGTAATTCCTCGCTCCCGGTCGCGTCTGTTGCATCAGCCTTGCTTTTTATTCTAGTTTCATTACATTCGCGCGCCTCACGGCCATGAATACTGCCATCCGCAATATCGGCATCATTGCGCATGTTGACCACGGCAAGACAACGCTTGTGGACAAACTGCTGCGGGAAGGCGGTGTGTATCGCGCCAACCAGGAAGTGGTGGAGCGCGCCATGGATTCGATGGATCTCGAACGCGAAAAAGGCATCACCATCAAAGCGAAGAACGCTTCCGTTCACTGGGGTGATCACTTGATCAACATCGTCGACACGCCCGGCCACGCTGACTTCGGTGGCGAGGTGGAACGCATTCTGGGCATGGTGGACGGCGTGTTGTTGCTTGTGGACGCGTTTGATGGTCCGCAGGCGCAAACCCGGTTTGTTTTGAAGAAGGCGCTCCTGCACGGGCTGAAAGTCATCGTGGTCATCAACAAGATCGACCGGGAACACGCCGACCCACTCAAGGTTCACGATCAAATCCTCGAACTCCTGCTCGAACTCAACGCCAGCGAAAATCAGTTCAACGCCCCATTTATTTATGCCAGCGCCCGGGATGGTTACGCCCTCCGGGAACTCCACGATCAACCCGCCGGCATGACACCGTTGTTTGAGACGATCCTCCAACACATCCCGCCGCCGCAAGCCGACCGGGAAGCGCCGTTCCAGATGCTCATCAGCAATCTTGACTGGAGCGATTACGTCGGGCGCATCGCCATCGGCAAGGTCACTGGCGGTCACTGCCAGATTGGCGACGCCATCGTGTGCATCCACAAGGGCGGCAAGCGCGAACGCGCCATTGTTACCAAGATTTTCGAGTTCAGCGGTCTCAAGTCCGGCGAGACCGTCGCCGCGGAAGCCGGCAATATCGTGGGCATCTCCGGCTTCGAGGAGTTGGCGATTGGCGAGACGCTGTGCGATTCTGAAGAACGCGAACCGATTCCGTTCACCGAGCTTGATCCGCCCACGATTCAGATGCAGTTCGCTGTTAACGACGGCCCACTTGCCGGCCGGGATGGCAAATTTGTCACGGCCCGGCACATCAGCGAGCGCCTTCACAAAGAGACGCGCACCAACATCTCCCTTAAAGTCGAAGACACGGAAGCGCCCAACATTTTCCTCGTCAGCGCCCGCGGCGAAATGCAGATCGCCGTCCTCGTCGAACAGATGCGCCGGGAAGGCTACGAAGTCCTCGTCTCGCGCCCCGAGGTCATCCTGCGGGAAGAAGCCGGCAAGACGCTGGAGCCATACGAATCGCTCTGGATCGAAGTCCCGCAAGAATGCCTCGGCGACATCCTCCAAAACCTCGCCGTCCGGAAAGCCCAAATCGTCAACATGGCGCACCACCCGCACGGCGTCGGCCTCGAAGTCACCATTCCGACGCGCGGCCTGATCGGATTCGAGACCGACATGGTCAACCTGACCAGTGGCCGGGGCGTGATGAGCCACATGTTCAAGGAATACGGCCCGGTGGTCGGCGAAATTTTGACCCGTCTGACCGGTACACTGGTTTCGATGGAAACCGGTGTCGCGACGGCGTGGGCGCTTAACAACATCCAGGAACGCGGCCGGTTATTCGTCGGTCCGCAGGAGGAAGTGTACGAAGGCATGATCGTCGGTGAAAATCCGCGCGCGGAAGACATGCCGGTCAATCCGACCAAGACCAAACACCTCACCAACATGCGCAGCCAAGGCGAAGGGAAGGGGATTCAACTCGAACCGCCGCTGAAGATGTCGCTCGAACGCGCCCTCGAATACATCGCCGCCGACGAATACGTCGAAGCCACGCCGAAGAACCTGCGGCTCCGTAAAAAGATTCTCAACGCCACCCAGCGCAAGCGCGCCAGCCAATCCCAGCGCTCTGCCGCTGAAGCCCCGGTATAAGCAGGACTGAATGATGCGCGCGGCGTGGAATTCTTGTTGAAGCGACCGATTCGGCAGCGCAGTTCATTTGGAGAGCCGGACGCTGTTGTCGCGCAACTCGTCGCGCTTGACAGGCTGGCGAAGCGTCTTGCGGCGGCGCTGCCGGCTGTGTTACAACCCCCGCATGTTCAAACAGCAGCAGACGATCAAACGCGCCGTCAGCTTGACTGGCACCGGCATTCATACCGGCGGCAAGGTCACGATGACGTGGAAACCGGCGCCGGTGGATCATGGCATCCAGTTTGTCCGCACCGACCTGGAATCGCGGCCGGTCATCGAACCGGTAATTGAGAACGTCGGCGACGTCACCCGGTGGACGACCATCGGCAAGAACGGCGCGGTGATTCACACGGTTGAGCACGTGCTGTCGGCGCTGACCGGCTTCGGGATTGACAATGTGCTGATTGAGCTGGACGGGAACGAGCCGCCGGTGGGCGACGGCAGCGCGCTGGCGTTTGTGGACTTGATCAAACAGGCCGGCATCCAACCGCAAGAAGGCAAACGCGAGGTGTTCCAGCCACGCATGCCGATCCATATCGAAGTGGGTGATGCGCTGGTGGTGTTGCTGCCGAGCGATCAGTTGCGGATCAGTTGCACGATTCATTATGGGAAACCGGGATTGGACGCGCAATATCTCAGTCTCGCCATTGACCCGGAAACGTACGAAACCCAGGTGGCGCCAGCGCGGACGTTTGCCTTTTTCGAAGACTTGCACGCGTTGATTGATGCCGGTTTGATCAAGGGCGGCAGCCTCGAAAACGCGGTCGTGATTCGCAACGAAACTGTTTTAGCCACGCAACCCTTGCGATTCCGGGATGAGTTTGTGCGGCACAAGATTCTCGACGTGTTGGGTGACATCACGTTGCTGGGCGTGCCGTTGGCGGCGCATATCATCTGCATCCGGCCCGGCCACACGCCGAACGCTGAGTTGACCAAGGCCTTGAAACGCCTGTTGGAAAAAGAGCGTCCCACGGCGATTCCGTTTGCGCCGCCACTGCCACCGGCCAGCACGGAGATCGCGATGGATAATCTACGCTTGCTCAATGTCCTGCCGCACCGGTATCCGTTCCTGATGGTGGACCGCATCGTGAAGATTGAGGGCGAAGAGAAGATTGTCGGTCTGAAAAACGTCACGATCAACGAACCGTATTTCCAAGGCCATTTTCCCGGGCACCCGATCATGCCGGGCGTGCTGCAAGTGGAAGCCATAGCGCAGGTGGCCGGCGTGTTGATGCTCAAGTCCGGCGAGAATGCCGGCAAGGTCGCGTATTTCATGAGCGCCAACAACGTTAAGTTCCGCAAACCCGTCCGGCCGGGTGACCAACTCCTGATCGAAGTCGAAATGGGCAAGTCCCGCGGCAAAATCGGCAAAGCCCACGGCGTCTGTAAAGTCGGCGACGAAGTCGTCAGCGAAGCGGAAGTCATGTTCAGCGTTGTCGAGGGCTGAGTGAGCACGCGGATTCATTCCACGGCGGTGGTTGATCCCCAGGCGCAGATGGCGGTTGGGTGCGAGATCGGACCGTATTGTGTCGTCGGGCCGCAGGTGAAGTTAGGGGAGGGCTGCCGGTTGCATTCCCACGTGGTGGTGGATGGGTTGACGACTGTCGGGCCACGGTGCGAGTTTTATCCATTTGCCTGCATCGGGTTAAAGACGCAGGACCTGAAGTTCAAGGGCGGAAAATGTTATCTGGAAATCGGGTCGGATAATGTGTTCAGGGAACACGTCACGGTTCATACCGCCACGAGTGACGGGGATGCCACCCGGATCGGGTCGCACAACAACTTTCTGGCGTACGCGCATATCGCGCATGATTGCGTGGTAGGGAATCACGTGGTGTTCAGTAACAACGGGACGTTGGCGGGGCACATTGTGGTGGAGGACTACGCCATCGTGGGTGGGCTGGCAGCGGTGCATCAGTTTTGCCGGATCGGGCGGATGGCCATCATCGGTGGGTGTTCCAAGGTGGTGCAAGACGTGCCGCCGTACATGATGGCCGATGGTAACCCCGCCGTCTGCCGGGGGGTCAATCAGGTGGGGTTGGAACGCAACGGAGTGGCGGAGGAGGCGCGGCGGGCGCTCCGGGAGGCGTACAAGATTGTTTTCCGCGGGGGCTTGACAGTTTCCAACGCTTTGGATAAGGTATCCGCCGAAGTTCCGCGCAGCATAGAGCTCGAACATTTCATCGACTTCTGTCGCAAGTCCGAGCGCGGAATCGCCCGATAAAATCGCGTCGCAAATTTCCAGTCGTTCGTCATGGTGAAGTTGAAGCCCAGACTAGTTTGGAATATGGAGTGCATCCTCGAATTCAATTGGAGGCACCCCAGACAACCCCATTCGCCCGCGAATCGGGCAAAACAAAATACGCATTGTGAACGAGCACGATAAACAACCAATGACGCCTCCTCCCGAGGCCCACCCCGCAAACGAACAAAACCAATCGCGCCGACCGCCGGCCGATATCCCGGCCAAAGGCGTGTTGGAGGTTGGCGAGAAGGGGTTTGGCTTTCTACGCAACCCGTCGAAGAGCTTCCAGATCAGTCCGAACGACATCTATGTCTCCCCGGACATTATCCGGCGCTATCGGCTGCGGCCGGGCTTGGAGATTGACGGCAAGGCTGCGCCACCCAAGAAAGGCAGTCCGCAACTCGTCGACATCACCACGATCAACGGCCAGCCGCCCGAAAAATTCCAGACGCTGAAGAAGTTCGACGACCTCACGGTCATCCAACCGGACGAACGGTTTGTTTTAGAGACCGTCCCCGACCGGTTGACGACCCGGGTGATGGACATCATTGCGCCGATTGGCAAAGGCCAACGTGGTCTCATCGTCGCCGCGCCGCGCACCGGCAAGACGACGCTGCTGCATCACGTCGCCGATGCGATCCTCAGCAATCACCCGGAC
Organism: Verrucomicrobiia bacterium; assembly: GCA_037441425.1. Lineage (GTDB taxonomy): Bacteria > Verrucomicrobiota > Verrucomicrobiia > Palsa-1439 > Palsa-1439 > JBBISF01. The sequence goes on along the minus strand of JBBISF010000020.1, from coordinate 17,166 downwards.
GTCCACACAATGGTCTTGTTGGTGGACGAACGGCCCGAGGAGACGACGGATTTCCGGCGCTCCATCAAGGGCGGCGAGGTTATTGCTTCGACCAACGACCAAACCATCGAAGACCACGTCCGCACCGCCAAAATCGCGATTGAACGCGCCAAACGCATCGTGGAATTTGGCGGCGACGTGTTTGTCGTGTTGGACTCCATCACGCGCCTGGCGCGGGCCTTTAACAACTACATTGGTTCGACCGGCCGCACGATGACCGGTGGTCTCGACGCGCGCGCAATGGAACAACCGCGCCGCATTTTTGCATCGGCCCGGAACACCGAGGAAGCCGGCTCGCTGACCATCATCGCCACGGCGCTGGTGGATACCGGGTCGCGGATGGACGAATTAATCTTCCAGGAGTTCAAAGGCACCGGCAATCTGGAACTGGTCCTCGACCGCAAGATTGCGGAGCAGCGGTACTGGCCGGCGGTGGACATCAACCTGTCCGGCACGCGGCGCGAGGAACTATTATTGCCCCCGAAAGATCTGGAAGCGGTCGCCCGGCTGCGGCGCGCGTTGAGCGAAGCGCCGCCGGTGGAAGCGATCCAGAAAGTGCTGAACGGCTTGACCAAGATCAAAACGAACAAGGAATTCCTCAAGCAACTCATGGCGGCATGAGATGCCGGCGATGAGCCGCGTGCGTGATTACCGGGCGGTGGTCCGCCGGTTGCGGTCGGTGGCGGCGCGGGCGTGGCGGATGCGGCGGGTCGGAGAAGTCTGGGGTTATCCATTTTTCGCGCTGGAACGGAACGTCTCAACCCGCGCCCCGACGGTTCTGCTTTCGGCGGGGATGCACGGTGAGGAGCCGGGCGGAGTGGAAGGTGTGCTGCAGTGGTTGGAGCAGGGCGCGTGGCGGCGGTACCGGCTGAATTGGTGCGTGGTGCCGTGCATCAATCCGTTTGGGTGGGAACGCGATCGGCGCACCAATGCGCAGCGCCGCGACATCAACCGACAGTTCCGGGATACCCGGTACTGTCCAGAAGCTCAGCTCATCCAGCGGCTGCTTGGGGATCGGCGATTCTTGTTTTCGATGGAGTTTCATGAGGATTGGGAAGCCACCGGTTATTATCTTTACGAGTTACGGCGCGACGCGCCAGAGGTTGGTGAGAAAATCATCCGGGCGGTGGGCGGCGTAATCCCCATCAGCCGAGCGTGGGTGATTGACGGCCATCGGGTGACAAAACGCGGGTTGATTCATCGGGACGCGATCGTGACGGCGTTCGGTCGTCGGCAGCGGTGGCCGATGGCGTTTTGGCTGTTTCAGAATTGTACGGAACACGTGTTGGGCAGCGAAACGCCGCAGACGGTGCCGCTGGGGCGGCGGGCGATGGCGCATACGGTGGCCCTGGAGACGGCGTTACGGGAATTGCGAATGTAAGCTTGCTGACGGACGGGAATCCTGCTTTAGTAACGCGGTTTTTGCCATGCCGACTTACGAATACGAATGTCAGAAGTGCCAACACCACTTTGAGGTGTTTCAGTCCATCCGGGAAGCGCCGAAAAGGACCTGTCCCAAATGCAAGGGGCGCGTGAAACGTCTGCTGGGCACCGGCGCGGGGCTGATTTTCAAGGGATCTGGGTTCTACATTACGGATTACCGCAAGCCCAGCTACAAGGAAGCGGCCAAAAGAGAGAGTACGCCGGTGACGAAGGATTCCGGCGCCGCGCCCGCCAAAACCGAGAAGACGTCCGCAAAAAAGGATTAAGCCATGCTCGCCTGTCCGAAATGTGGTCACGATAATGAATTGGGTCGCATCTTCTGCCATAAGTGCGGCACGAAGCTCGACCTCAGCCAGATTAAACCGCCCGGTCAAGGTGGCAAACGCCTTGGCGGCAAGAAGAGTGGAGGGGGCGGGGCTGTTAAATGGGTCATCCGGTTGGTCATCCTCGGCGGATTGGCGTGGGGTGTTTACCTGATGGCCCAGGTGCCCGATATGCGGAAGATTGATTACAGCAGTGCGGACATCAGGGCGTTCTACCAACAGTTGGACGCGCTCAAGGTGGCAGAGGCGCGCAAGTCGCCGGTCTCCGTCCAAGTCAACGATTCCGAGATCGCCGCGTACATGGCTACATTTAAAACACAAGAGGCGGAAGGACGCGGCATCAAAGTGATTCCTGGCAAACTGCAGATGGAACTGGGGGAAGGGGTGGTTACGACCATTGTCGTCGGTCGTATCACGGTCGGGTCGGTGGAAAAGGGACTTTATATCAGCTACACCGGCGTACCGGAAATTACGGATGGTCATTTCCAATTGCGTCCCGTGGCGGCGGCGATCGGCGCGTTGCCGATTCACCCTTGGATTCTGGAGCATGCCGGCCTGATTCAGAGTTATTTCAAACAGATTTACGGTGGACTCCAAGAAAAGGAACTGTTGGAGAACCTCACGAAGATCACCGTCAGGTCCGGTGTCGCGACTCTGGAATATCAACCGGAAAAGTAAATCCTGCCGTGCAGAATGGCTGATCGTTGCTGCGGGATTAGCGTGGCTGTGTGCCGTTCACCCGGTGGTCGGCGCGGAAAGTTCCAATACGCTCGACAGCGCCGTGAGCGTGTCCCGGCAATTCATCACCTACGCTCATGGCACATTGTTGGCGCAGGCGGTGGGTGTGTTCGCCGAACAGGTTCGTCGCGAATGGGCGGACCTGTTGGATGTTGATCCAACTTGGCGCGATCCCATCTTCATCGTGCTCGATCCCCAGGCGACGCCGGTAAATACGCCACCGGTTCAAGTGGGGGTTGCCCGCTCGGAACTGCGACTGAGATATCGGATCCTGTACCGCACCACGCCGCTTGACCAACGCACGCTCGCCAATGCGATTGTGGAAGCGCTCTGCGCCGAGTTGAGCAACCGGGCGCGACCGGTGATGAGCACCGGGCCGTTTTCAGTCGCGCCCAGCGCGCCGTGGCTCGTGCAGGGGGTGGCGCAATCCATTTTAGGGCGCGATGAGTTTTTAACACAGATTGCACGGCAGTCCTTGGCTGGTGGGCAGCCGCAGACCGCCAGCGCCTTGATCGGGACGAAGCAACTGCCAACTGATCCTGCGGAAGGCCGGTTGTTCCGCGCGAACGCGTGGTTGTTTGCTGAAGGGTTGCTGCGCCTGCCGCACGGCGCCGACAAGATGCGCCGGTATCTGACGGAATTGAGTCTTCAGGAATCCATCACCAAAGCGTTTTGGATGACGTACGGCGAGGATTTTCAGGATACCGCCGCGCTCGAACGTTGGTGGGCGGTGGAGCTGTCAAATCGGCTGGCCGCGTCCATCGCGCGCAACCTCACCGTGCCGGAGACTTCCCAACGGCTCACGGATATCCTCAACACCCGGGTCACAAGCAGCGACGTTTCGACCGGAGCCGCAACCATCGTGGCGTTCCGTGATCTCTGGCGCTTCGATGAGCAAGGCTGGCTCAACGTCGTCTTGCGCGAGAAGTTGCTCGCCTTGGCCGATCTACGGGCGCGGGCCGCGCCGGTTTACCGGCCCGTGCTGGACGGTTACGGGACTGCCATCCGGCTGCTGGCGGACGAAAAGATCAATCCTTTCCGGCGCACCGTGGCCGAGACGGACAAGGCACGCGCCCGGGTGGAACAAGAAGCCCGGCAAGTCAGCGATTATCTCGACGAAGCCGAGCGAATCTTCGCGCCGCGGGAACTCAACAGCGCCTATAGCAACTTCTTCCGGGTGTTCGAAGAATTCGAAACACTGGAACAACAACGCCGCAACCCCATCAGCGATTACCTAGACAAGTTTGACAAGTAGCGCCTGAATGTTCTCACTCTGTTCGCGCAACGTCGCCAGCTTATCGCGTTCACGCTCGACGGCAATGGGTGCGGCCCTTTGGACAAAATTCGCGTTCGCCAGTTTGGCCTCCGTAACGGCCAGTTGCTTGTTGATGTCTGCCAACTGTTTCGTCAACCGCTGCCGCTCCTGTTCCACATCCACGGCGCCGACCATGAAGATGGTGGCGGCTTTGGTGACCAAGCTCGGCGCGAGCCCCGCCGGCTGATAATTACGATCAAGGGCGACATCCGCGGCGTTGAGGAACATCTTGAGCGACGCGAGTTCACTTCGGAAGAAGTCTTCGTCGGCGGTGGGTTTGATGGCGAACGTCAGCGGCTGCTTCGGTTCAATCCCATAATCATTACGCAGTTGCCGGCCGGCGCTGATTAGCTCGTAGAGTTCATCCACCTGAGTGGCTAGCGCGGCGGTCGCGCCCGGCACCTCGCGAGTGACCGGCCACGGGGCGAACTGGATCGTGCCATCGCCGCGCCAGAGTTCCTCGGTGATGAACGGCGCGAACGGATGGAGCAGGCGCAGGATGACGTTGAACACGTCGTTGAGCACCGCGACGTTTGGCGCGACTTTGCTCGCTTCGATATACCAGTCGCAGAAGTCGCCCCAGACAAAATCGTAAAGTTCCTTGGCCGCTTCGTTGAACCGGTAGTCATGGAGCGCCGCGCTGACTTTTGTGATGGCGTCGTTCATCTCGAACAGAATCTTGAGATCATGTGCGTTGTAGTCAGTTCGACCGGGCTTCTGCATCTGGATGAACCGGGCAGCGTTCCAGAGTTTGTTCATGAAGTTGCGGCCGACTTCGCAGCGTTTCTCGTCGAACAAAATGTCCTGGCCCTGCGGCGCGATGAGCATGAGGCCGAAACGCAAGCCGTCCGCGCCGTACCGGCTGACCAAGTCGAGCGGGTCAGGGGAGTTGCCGAGCGACTTCGACATCTTGCGACCCTGCGCGTCGCGGATGATGCCGGTGAAGTAAACGTTCGCGAACGGTTTTTCGTTTGTGTACTCGTAACCGGCCATGATCATGCGCGCGACCCAGAAGAAAATGATGTCCGGCCCGGTCACCAAATCCGTGGTCGGATAAAACTTCTTCCGCGTAGCGTCGTCCATCGTGGCGAACGGCCAGAGCCACGAGCTGAACCACGTGTCGAGCACGTCTTCGTCCTGTCGCACGTTCTTCGAGCCACAGTGGGGACAGACCGTGGGTGTCTCGGTCGAAACGATGGGTTGTTTGCATTCGAGCCGGCACGCATCGTCGCCGATGCAATACCACACCGGGATGCGGTGTCCCCACCAGAGTTGCCGGCTGATGCACCAGTCGCGGATGTTTTTCATCCAGTGCGTGTAGGTCTTCTGCCAGCGTTCGGGATAAAACTTGATCTCGCCAGAATCGACCGTGTCGGTAGAGCGGGGGACTTGTGGATACCGGAGAAACCATTGCTCGCTCAAGTACGGCTCGATCGGAACGTTGGTGCGTTCGCTGTAGCCGACGTTGTGCGTGTAGTCCTCGACCTTCACGAGCAAGCCGGCTTGCGTGAGGGCTTCGACGACGGCTTCCCGGCATTCGAGCCGGTCGAGGTCTTCGAAATCCTCACCAGCTTCGGCAGTCATGATCCCGTCCGGGCCGATGACGACGGTGAACGGCAACTTGTGCCGCAACGCCATTTCGTAGTCGGCGACGTCGTGCGCCGGCGTGACTTTGACGCAGCCGGTGCCGAACTTCGGGTCCACGGCGGCATCGGCGATGACCGGAATCTGTTTGTTGCGCAGCGGCAGTGTGATCTTCTTTCCCACCAAATGCCGGTAACGCGTGTCGTCCGGATGCACCGCGACGGCTTCGTCGCCGAGCATTGTTTCCGGTCGGGTGGTGGCGACGATGATTTCGTCGGCGTACCGGATGTGCCAGAGATGACCTTGCGTCTCAGTCATGATGACTTCTTCGTCGGAAAGCGCGGTGCGACCGGTTGGATCCCAGTTCACCATCCGTTTGCCCCGGTAGATGTAGCCCTTCATGTAGAGGTCAACGAACGTGCGCAGCACGGCTTCGGAGTAGCCGGCATCCATCGTGAACCGTTCGCGCGTCCAATCGCACGAGCAGCCGAGCTTCTTCAACTGCTGGATGATGATGCCGCCGTGTTTCTCTTTCCATTCCCAGACTTTTTCGAGGAACTTCTCGCGGCCGAGGTCGTCGCGGTGTTTGATGACGCCTTGTTTGCGGAGCGTTTTTTCGACAACGGTCTGCGTGGCGATACCGGCGTGGTCAGTGCCCGGCAGCCAGAGCACTTCGTAGCCTTGCATCCGTTTGCGGCGGGCGAGAATGTCCTGGAGCGTGTTGTTGAGCACGTGGCCCATCGTCAGCACACCGGTCACATTCGGCGGCGGGATGACGATGGAGTAAGGCGGCTTGCTGGATTGCGGGTTGGCGGTAAAATGACCTTTGGCCAGCCAATCGGCGTACCACTTGTCTTCCACCAGCTTCGGATCGTATGCCTTCGGAATTTCGGATGCTGCCATAGATTGCGCATTTTGCGTAACCCGGCGCACTTGCGCCACAAAAAACTTCCGTGTACTCTCCCCGCCATGACCAACGAGGAACGTAAACAGATCGTACGGAAACTTTTGAAGGACGGACAATCGCTCTCCCAAATTCAGGATTATCTGCGCAAAGAGAAGGGCGATTCGATCACGTACATGGAACTGCGGCTATTGCTCTCGGAGATGCCGGACGCGCAGTTGCCGGAGAAGGAGTTGCCCAAAGTGGTGCTGCCGCCAGCGGACGCACCGGCCAAGGGTGCGGTAACAGGAAAGGGCCAACCGCCGGCGGGCGGCAAGCTTTCGATCAGTGTGGATCAGATGCCCGCGCCGGGGGCGATGCTCAGCGGGTATGCCCGTTTCTCCAGCGGGGCGAAGGCGCATTGGTTCCTCGACAGCGCGGGTCGGCTCGGATTGGAACCGGAATTGGGTTCCGGCAAACCGACACAGGCAGATATGAAGGAGTTCTCCATCGAGCTGAAGCGGATGCTCGAGGAGAGCGCCGGAATGGGGATGTAGTCCACCGATCCTATTTGGCGGCGGGTGTCGGCACGAATTTAACCGGTTGGAATTCGTTCACGCGCTTCTGCGCGTCGGCAAGCTGCTCGGGCGTCAGTTGTTTCGCCAGCTTATCGCGATCGGCGGCCGCCGTCGCATTGCCTTGTTTGGCCGCCAGGCTGGACCACTTGTAGGCTTCTACAAAGTCTTGCGGCGTGCCTTCGCCGGCCGCGTAGCAACGGGCCAATGCGAGCTGGGCGAGCATGTAGTTTTGATCCGCGGCTTTGCTGAACCACTTGACGGCGACGACGGGGTCGCGATCCGGCGCGATGACTTTGCCGCCGAGGTTCATGCTCGGGTCGCGCATCAGGATTTGGCCGAGCCGGTATTGAGCTTCCGGTAAACCTTGTTTGCCGGCCACCCAGTACCATTTGGCGGCGGTCACGAGGTCAAGCTTCGCTTCGTAGCTTTGACCGAATTTGTACTGCACCTCCGGATCATTGCTGGCGGCGGCTTCCAAGGCGGTAGTGGCCGGTTTGCCCGGTGCCGGGGTCGTGGTCGCCGGCGGGGCTTGGGTCTCTTCGATTTGTTCGGCGGTCATTTGCGGCACCAATTTATCACGCGCGGCAGCAGCGGCCGTATTGCCTTGTTTGGCGGCCAACGAGAACCATTTGTACGCTTCGGTGTAATCCTGCCGAACACCGTCGCCGTACAGATAGCAGCGGCCCAACGCGAATTGCGCCAGCACGTGGCCTTGGTCGGCAGCCTTGCGGTACCATTTCGCCGCCACGACGGAGTCGCGCTTGGGAAGGCTCATGTTTTCGTCCACGCCCAGCGACGGATCATGCATCACAATTTGCGCGAGCCGGTATTGGGCGTCGGCGAGGCCTTGCTTGGCGGCGACGTGATACCAGCGCGCGGCGCCGGTAAGATCGGATTGGGCCTCATAGATCTGTCCCAACTTGTACTGGGCTTGCGCGTCGCCATTGGCGGCGGCTTCTTCGGGGCCGGCTTCCTTCTTATAGTTATCCACCAAGGTTTGGCCTTGGGAGATTTGCTCGGCGGTCATCTTGAAGACTAAGTTATCCCGTTCCGTCCCGGCGGTGTTGTTGCCTTTCTTGTAAGCGAGCGTGAACCACTTGTAAGCTTCGGAGTAGTCCCGCGGAACGCCATCGCCATCCGCGCAGCAGCGCCCCAGCGCCAGTTGCGCCAGCGTGTGACCTTGCTCCGCCGCTTTGAGCAACCATTTGGCGCCGACCGCCGGATCCCGTTCGGGCGTGGCGTTTTTGCCGTCCACGCTGATGGTGAATTTGCGCAAAAGGATCCGTCCTAAGCGATACTGGGCGTCGGCCATGCCTTGGGCTGCCGCCGCCCAGTACCATTTCGACGCAGAAACCAAATCGAATTGATCTTCGTAGGCGCGGGCGAGTTTGTATTGCGCCTGCATATCGCCGTTGGCAGCGGATTCCTTCAGTGCGGCGACTGGCGGTAGCGCCGTTTCCCCGGCAAGACAGGAGGCCAGACCCAGGAAGAAGATGAGGGAGGCAATTCTCATATTATCCAAACCTAAAAGTTGACGCCTGCGCCCACGTTCACGCCGTACATATCGTAGCCGCCGCGTCCAAGTTCCGTAGTGAGGTTGAGGTAAGTGCTGAACATCTCCGTCCATTGCAGTGAGAGGCCGACGTTAAACTCCGCACTGTCAGCGCCCATCTTGGGGCCGTGCACGGTGAAAACGCCGCCACTGCCGTCGGCAAACCGGGAGTCGATCGGGATGCTATCGGTCAGATACTCGTGCCGCCACGAAAGCGCGCCACTCAACAGCAATGGGACTTTGCCGATGCGACCGTGGTAGTTGGCGTGCATCCCGAACAAGGTGAAGCACGAATCCACGCTCTGGGATTCGATGTGCAACGGTGCCATCGAGCCTTTCTCGGTGAAGCCGTTAATCCACGTCGTGGTGAATTGCAGCACCGCTTCCGGGCCGATGGTCCACGGTCCGCGCTGCCAATCATAGCCGGTCCCCAGCACGCCATACCATTCCCTGCCGCTGGTGTTGCCGGTCACGGAATTGGTCAACCCAAACCGTTTCGTGTTATACGAATTGAAACCGACGCCCGTCATGCCTTCGACATGGAAGTTCTGGTTAAGCCAAGCCGCGTAAACCTGCACGCGCTCGCTCTGCATGTCCACGTGCCCGTTGTGGGTCAGATCCGCGTGGCTGTCGTCGTAGCCGCCGGAAGCGCCCACCACGAGTTGGTAGTTGAGCCGGCGGTCCACGCCCACGGTGAACGCCTTGTTGTTCACGGCATAGCCGGCGGCGTTATGATCGCCACCCACGTTGATGGTTTGGTACGTGCCTTCCACGTACACGCCCCAGGGATTATCCGCCGACGGACTGAAGATGCTCTCATGCTTCGGTGGAACGCTCTGCGACCACTCGCTGGTCGCGCCGGGCACGGCCTCCGGCGCATCGGGATCGTAGGGATGCAATCCGCTGGCGGTCAATCCATGACTGCCGGCGCGCAGTTGATTGATCCGGTTGAGGAACTGATTGCCATGCGCTTCGGCGTTGGCGAAGGACAGCAGGAACATCGAGCTCAGTTCTTCCGGCGCGATCAGATTAAAGGCCAACGGGTACACGTTGGTCGGGTTGGCGAGGTTATCGAGGAAGTTGATCAGCGCCACGGCATTGGACGAGGAGGAATTGGCCGCTAGATTCAGGTTGCGCGCAACCGCCCGCTCGTTTGCCGTCTTGGCAAACGGCACAAACGATTCCTGCACCCATTTCAGGGTCACATCATTCGTGCTGTAAATCAGCTGCGGGTCGAGCATCGGACTATGGGTGATGAGATTGGTGTAGCTGCCGAATTCCCCGGTCAGACCCCCGACGGTTTCGACGATTACAAACTCGTTGTTGTGTTGCGGTATATAGCTGCCGCCCTGCACAATCTGCACCGCGCCGGTAAGACTGGCCGTGCCGGTGATGTTGAGCTTGTCGAAGTTGTTGGTGCTGGCGATCGCCAACTGCAACGTGCCATTCGTGCCCTGCGTGTAATTGCCGCCCACGTTGATCACTAACGGATCGGACTTCAATGTGCCGTTGATCAAATCGAGGTTGCCGCTGCCGAGCGCATTACTGTTCTTGATGATCAAAACACCGCCGTTGTTGACCGTTGTGCCGCCGCTGAAAGTATTCGTGGCTGTCAACGTCAACGCCCCTGTGCCGTTCTGGGCAAGACTGCCGGTGCCGCTGATGACATTGTCCACTTGGATGTTGTCGCTGCGGTTGAACGCCAACGCGCTGGCGTTGCTGACCGCACCGGTGCCGAGCGCGCCGGTCGTGCCGCCGTTGCCGACCTGCAACGTGCCGTTGGTGATAATCGTGCCGCCGCTATACGTGTTGTTCGCGATAATTGTCAGCGTGTTCGTGCCGTCCTTGATCAGGACGCCCGTGCCGGTCACCAGATTGCTGACCGTCAGACCATCACTCCGATTGAACACCAACGTGGCGTCGTTGCTGACACCACCGGAGCCAATCCAGCCCGTCGTGCCGCCGTTGCCGACTTGAAGCGTACCGTTGGTGATTGTCGTGCCGCCGGTATAGGAGTTCGTGCCGACGAGCGTCGTGGTGCCGCTGCCGGCTTGGAGCAGGCTGCCGGAACCGCTGATCACATTGCTGATCGTGACGGTATCGCTTCGATTAAACGCCAGCGTGGCATTGTTGGTGACATTGCCCGTGCCGAGCGTGCCGGTCGTGCCACCATCGCCAATCTGCAACGTACCGTTATTGATCGAGGTAGCGCCACCGTAGGTGTTCGTGCCGGTTAGCGTCGTCGTCCCGCTGCCGGCTTGCGTCACCGTCCCAGTGCCACTGATCGCGTTGGCCACGACAAGCGCGTTTGTCCGGTTGAAAGCAAGGGCGCTGTCGTTCAGAACGTCGCCGCTGCCCAAGGTGCCGGTCGCGCCCCCGTTGCCCACCAGCAGCGTGCCGTTGGTGATGGTCGTGGTGCCGCTGTAAGTGTTTGTGCCCGTCAGAATCAACGTGCCGGCCCCCGCCTGGGTGACGCTGCCCGTGCCGCTGATAGCATTGACCGTCACAAGATCGTTGGTGTGATTGAAGATCAACGCGGTATCGTTGCTCACGCTGCCGGTGCCGAGGCTGCCGGTTGTCCCGCCGTCGCCGACTTGCACGATGCCGTTGGTGATGAGCGTCGTGCCGCTGTACGTGTTGTTGCCTGTCAGCGTCAACGTGCCGCTACCGGCCTGCGTCACGGTGCCGGTCCCGCTGATGACGTTGGCCACCGTCAGCGTATCACTGTGATTAAAAACCAGAGACGTATCGTTGCTGACCGCGCCGGTGCCGAGCGTGCCGGTCGTGCCGCCGTTGCCAATCTGCAACGTGCCATTGGTGATGGTCGTCGCGCCGCTGTATGTATTCGACCCGGTGAGCGTCAATGTGCCGCCGCCCGCTTGCGTCAGACTGCCGGTGCCGCTGACGACATTGCTGATCGTGATGGCGTCGCCGCGATTGAACGCGAGCGCCGCGTTGTTGGTGATGTCGCCGGTGCCGAGCGAACCGGTGGTGCCGCCATCGCCAACCGCCAACGTCCCCGTGCTGATTGTCGTGCCACCGCTGTACGTGTTGTCGGCGACAATCGTTGTTTGGCCAGAACCGGCCTGCGTGAGTCTGCCGGTACCCGTGACCAGGTTACTGACCGTGATGTTGTCGCTGTGGTTGAACACCAATGCGGAAGCATTGCTGACGCTGCCGCTGCCGAGCGTTCCAGTCGTGCCGCCGTTGCCAACTTGCAGCGTGCCGTTCGTAATGATCGTCATTCCGCTGTAGGTGTTCGTGCCGGTCAACATCGTCGTGCCACTACCGGCTTGCGTCACGGTGCCGGTGCCGTTAATGCCGCTGCTGACGATCAAGGTGTTACTGCGGTTGAACACCAAGGCCGTGTCATTGCTGACCGCGCCGGTGCCAAGCGTGCCGGTCGTGCCGCCGTCGCCCACCTGCAACGTGCCGTTGGTGATCAACGTCTCGCCGCCATACGTGTTGTTGCCGACGAGGATCGTTGTGCCGCTGCCTGCCTGGGTGAGACCGCCCGTGCCGCTGACGGCATTGCTCACGGTGATGTTGTCGCCGTGATTAAACGCGAGCGTGCCGTTATCCACCACGTTGCCGGTGCCAAGTGTACCGGTGGTGCCGCCGTTGCCGACTTGTAGCGTGCCGGAATTGATGGTCGTCACGCCGCCGTACGTATTGCTGCCGACCAACGTCAACGTGCCCGCGCCCGACTGGGTGAGCGTGCCGGTGCCGCTGACGTTATTGCTCACCGTGATGTCGTCGCCGCGATTGAACGCGAGCGCACTGTTATCAATCACGTCGCCTGTGCCGAGTGAACCGGTGGTGCCGCCGTTGCCGATCTGCAACGTACCGGCGCTGATCGTCGTGGTGCCGCTGTAATCATTATTACCGGTGAGAACCAACGTGCCCGTGCCCGACTGGGTGAGACGGCCGGCGCCGGTAATAAAATTATCCACCGTGAGCGTGTCGCTGCGTTTGAAGACCAAGCTGACGTTGTTGGTCACATCGCCGCTGCCGAGATTGCCGGTCGTACCGCCGTTGCCGACTTGAAGCGTGCCCACGCTGACCGTCGTGCCGCCGCTGTACGTGTTCGTACCGGCCAAGACCAACGTGCCGGGGCCGGCCTTGGTCAATCCGTCCGTTCCGGTGATCTGACTGTTGACGGTGACCGTCACGCCGCCCGCCATCTTGATCGTGGGATTAATGCCGGTCAGATTGAGCGTGCCCAACGCGGTGTCCGTATAAGTCCCGGTCGGACCAACACTCAGCGTGTTGAGCGAAACCGTGCCGTAGTTCAACGTGAGTGTGCCCGAACTGCCGGTCGTCCCAATGGCGATGGCATCCGTCACATTGAGGGTGCCCGGATCAATGACGCCGATCGTGACGTTGCCGCTGTTGATGAACAAGTTGCTGGCCGTGGCAGCGGTGACCCCTTGAATGGTGGCGGTCGTGCCGTTCGTGATGAACGCCTCGTCAGTGGCCGTCGGAATGGCGACGGACCAATTGGAATCCTGGAACCAAGTGGCGAACCCGCCGGACGACACCCAGTTGTTGGTGGCGGCGCGCGTTGGCTGCGAAAAGGCGACGCAGGCAATTGTCAAAGCGAGGCTTATGATAATGGCGCGCGTTCGTCTGGCGACAACAGTACGGCCGGTCAAAGCGTCAAGCTGTCGAATCATGATTCCCCGTCGAGTTTGGAGATTGGTTGTTCGGTCATCGACCACGATTATCGAGGCAGCATTCTATAATCACCGGCCAGCTCACGCAAGCCAAAATCCGTGTTCGGTGTGTTCGTTGGTGCGAGGACTCTCGTGGTTGCATCTCGGCAGTTTCGCGGTATTGTGCCGCAAGCAACGGAAACCCAATCCTAATCACGAGGAGAAAAATCATCATGGCATTGAAAGTTGGCGATAAAGCCCCGGACTTCGAACTCACCACCAAGACCGCGGAAGGCCCGAAGAAGGTCAAGCTTAGCAGCAACTTCGGCCAGCGCAACAGCGTGTTGCTGTTCTTCCCGATGGCGTTCACGGGCGTCTGCACCAAGGAAATGTGCGAGATCAGCGCCGGGCTGGGGCAATACACCCAGCTTAACGCCGCCGTCTGCGGCATCAGCGGCGACAATCCGTTCGCGCAGGCCGCGTGGGCCGAGAAGGAGAAGATTACCGTCCCGCTATTGGCGGATTACGAACACAAAGTCGCGCAGGCGTACGGCGTGGCGTACACATCGTTCCTGCCGGCCAAGAACCTTGACATGGGCGGCGTGCCGAAACGTTCGGCGTTCGTCGTGGACCAACAAGGCGTGATTCGCTACGCTGAAGTCAACGAGGACCCCGGTAAGTTGCCGAATTTCGAGGCGATCAAGCAGACGCTCGCACAGTTGAAGTAGTCCGGTTCCTCCGTCGTGAGTAGGGGTTCCGCCAACCCGGCCCCTACCCACTTTCAATCGGGTAAGTCCCCCGATCTTCTGTCCGGCGTGCGCATTTTGACACTGCCGCCATAATGGGGGTGTGAACGGTTTCCCACGCGAGTCACTATAGAACAGTTGGGGTTGTCCGATCCGCAAATGTCGTTTGACGAGCGGGGTCGGGACGGCGAGAATGGATGCGATGCGCAAGCTGGCTGCCATGTCGGGTCCGCTGGAAGGCACGGTCTTCGCGTTGGTCGAGCCGTCGCTGACGGTAGGCCGAGCCGATGAGAGCATGATTTGTCTGGATGACGATCAAGTGTCCCGGCACCATGCGCTGTTGATTGCCGAGGGCGATGAGTACCGGGTACGCGATCTGAATTCGGCGAACGGCACGTTCGTCAACGGGCAGCGGGTGACGGAGGCGCGGTTGACGCCGGGGGATCAGTTGCAGATTGGCGCGGTGGCGTTTGAGTATGAGCGGGAAAGCGGGAAGGGGAGACCCGTCAGTTCGGTCGCGCCCGGAAGGGCGCTTCCCCAGAAGACAGTCATGGTGTCGGGAAGTTCGGTCGCGGCGCTGAAGCCGTTCCCGCGTTCAGAACCGGTCGCGGCGGTCGAGGAGAAGATGTCCCGCAAGGCGTGGACGATCTTTTGGGTCGGGGTGGGCGTGGCGGATTGCATTTTCCTGGGCTGGTTTACGTACCATTTGCTGGAGCAGCGACGGGTGAAGATGCCCGTGACCCCAGCCACGATGGGAGAACGCTCTCCGCCGATTTATGCAGACGCGAAGGGACGGTTCGCGTGCGCGGTGCCAGCCGGATGGCGGGTGGAGGAGATGCCGGACAGCGCGCGGTCGAAGGTGGCGTTTGTGGATGGCAGTGATGAGATTCGGGTAATTGCCCAGCTGGCGGAAGCAGCATCACTGACGGAGGCGGATCGGACAGCGGTGGTGCAGGCGTTCCACACGACAATTGCGCGGGCGGGCACGGGACGATTGTTGGATACAGGGTGGCGCGAGGTCGGCCAGACGAAGGCGTTGCAGGTGGAGGTGGAGGTGGACGCGCCCCGGTATTTTTGGATGCGGCAGGTGAAGTTCCGGCAGAACGGCGTGGATCATACGGTGGCGTTGTACGTGGGTGCGCCGGAACGACGGGAGCAGATGACGAGTTTATTTGAGAAATTTTTGCAGAGTTACCGGAGTCCGCAACAAGAGGGGCGACGATGATGGCCGCGATTTCACAGTTGGGCGCGTATGTGCTGGCGCAGTTGGCGCAGACGGGCCGGTTGTGGCTGTTGTTCGTGGAGATGGTGAAGACGACGTTGACGCGGCGGCCCCGGTGGCGGGAGACGGTGGAGCAGATGTTTCGAATCGGTTGGCAGTCGCAGGCGGTGGTGGTGATCACGGGGGCGTTTACGGGGATGGTGTTCGCGGTGCAGACCGGGCTGCAATTCCACAAGGTGCGGATGGATACCGCGGTGGGGCCGGTGGTGAGCATTGCGATGTTGCGGGAATTGGCGCCGGTGTTGACGGCGTTGATGGTGGCGGGCCGGGTGGGGGCGGACGAAGCGGGCGCCTTCCTGAAAGAAAGTCTTC
>JBBISF010000020.1:0-1706 GCA_037441425.1 Verrucomicrobiia bacterium | reverse complement strand
GGGCCGGGTGGGGGCGGCGATTGCGGCGGAGTTGGGGACAATGAAGGTGACGGAGCAGTTGGATGCGTTGCGCGCGATGGGCACATCGCCTGTGGATTATCTGGCGGTGCCGCGGTTGGGGGCGTTGGTGCTGGCGTTGCCGATGTTGACGGCGGAAGCGATGGTGGTGGGGATCTATGCCGGCTACTACGTGGCGGTGCACATGTTGGGGATTGATGGGGCGTATTTGTTGGACAACATGTTTCGATTTACCGGGGTGAAAGATGTGATGAGTGGGTTGATCAAGGCGGTGTGTTTTGCCGGGTTCATCGCCGTAATTGCCTGCCACAAAGGCTTCAGCGCGGACCAAGGCGCGGAAGGCGTGGGGCGGGCCACGACGGAGGCAGTGGTGGAAGCCAGCTTGGCGGTGTTGATCGCCAACTTCTTCATCGAGATCATTTTCAACGCCATCATCCCGGTATGATCAAGCTGGAACAAATCAGCAAGGGCTTCGATGGCGCGCCAGTTTTGGCCGGGTTGGATTTTGAAATCCCGGAAGGGGAGACGACGGTAATCATCGGTAAATCGGGCGGCGGCAAGAGTGTGTTGTTGAAACATCTGTGCGCCTTGCTGAAGCCGGATGCCGGGAAGGTGATCGTGGACGGCGTGGATATCGTGCCGTTGGCTGAGCGGGCGCTCGCGCCGATTCGGATGAAGTTCGGTTTTCTTTTTCAAGGCGCGGCGTTGTTTGATTCGATGACGTTGTTCGATAATGTGGCGTTTCCGTTGCGGGAACGGCGCAATGTATCCGAGGCGGAAATCCGCGAACGGGTGAATCAGGCGTTGGAGATCGTCGGTTTGACGGGGGCGAGTGAGAAGAAGCCGGCAGAACTAAGCGGGGGAATGCGGAAACGCGCCGGCTTGGCGCGGGCGTGTGTCACGACGCCGAAGTATCTGCTCTACGACGAGCCGACGACCGGCCTGGATCCGATCCGGGCGGACACGATTAATCATCTCATCTTGCGGCTGCGGGATCGTTTCAAAGTGACGGGCGTCGCCGTGACGCACGACATGGCCAGCGCGTACAAGATCGCCGACCGCATCGCGATGTTGCATGAGGGGCGGATTCACACGGTCGGAACGCCCGCGGAAATTCAGGCGAGTCGTGATCCGGTGGTTCAACAATTCATTTGTGGCCAATCTGATATTCAACAGGAGGTAACCAGTGGCGTCACCGCGGTCTATTGAATTTAAAGTGGGGTTGTTTGTGGTGGTGTGCCTGGCATTGATTGCCGGGATGATCATCCGGTTCGGCCAATACCGGCCCGGTCGGGAGGCGGGTTATGAGGTCAATGTGATGTTCCCGAATGCCGCCGGCCTCATCAAGGACGCGAAGGTGATGTTTGCCGGGATCACAGTGGGAACGGTGCGGGCCATCGACTTGACCGAGGAACGCAAGTTGCCGGTGCGGGTGCGGCTGTTGATTCATGAAGGCGTGGTCATTCGACAGGATGCGCGCTTCGTTGTGAATCAATCCGGTCTTTTTGGCGACCGATATGTGGACGTGACTCCCGGCAGTCCATCGTCACCAGTCTTGAAGCCGGGCAGTACGATTGAGGGGTTCACCAGTGCGGATATGAACGAAGCAGTCAACAAGGTGAAAGCGGCGTTGGATCAGGTGACGATGGACTGCCGGGAGTCACGTCCACATATCGGTCGCCAAAAAG
>JBBISF010000019.1:0-36759 GCA_037441425.1 Verrucomicrobiia bacterium | reverse complement strand
TGAAACCCACGAGGCCGCGATGGAACGGTTGCTCGTCGTGACCGGACTTCCGAAAGAGGACTTGTTTCGTTCCAAGGAGGAACTTCTTTCCGAGGCGCTGGCCCGGCAGGAGCAGCGCGTCGCCTATGTGGACGAGACGCAGGCGCCAATGATCGTGCGGGAAGATTCACCATGAAAATATTCACCATCGGATTCACCAAAAAATCGGCCCGGCAGTTTTTTGACCTGCTCCGTAAGTCGGGAGCCAAACGGGTTGTAGATGTGCGCCTCAACAACGTATCGCAGCTCGCCGGGTTCGCCAAACGGGATGATCTCGCGTTTTTTCTGAAAGAAGTTTGCGGCATGGACTACGTGCATGTGCCTGACCTGGCACCGACGCAGGAGATGCTCGATGCATATAAGAAGCTGAAGGGAGACTGGACTACCTATGAAGCGCGGTTCCTTGAACTCATGAGCAAAAGGAAGATTGAGGATCGCATCCCCAAGGAAATCGTGGCAGACGGTTGCCTACTATGCAGCGAGGAGAAGCCACACCACTGTCATCGCCGGCTGGTGGCGGAATACCTGAAACAACACTGGGGCGACTTGGATATTTCCCATCTCGGATGAATAGCGGACGACCGACAAAGCTCGCCATGTTCAAGCCACAGTCAATGACGCTCACACCGGCGGACGCGCAGTGGCCGCACCAAATTGGGAACCGCTTGGGACAGGATGCTCCGTCGCGACTCCAGGTCTTCGGCAATCTCGACATTCTCCAGACCAAACCGGTGGCGCTGTTCTGCTCTGTTAAATGTCCCGGCAATCTGATCTTGCAGACCTACGACCTCGCCCAGAAATGGCGCGACCAAGGCGTGACGGTCATCAGCGGATTTCACTCGCCGATGGAGCGCGAGTGCCTGAACATTTTACTTCGGAGTCCGCACGCCGTGATTGTCTGCCCGGCCCGCAACCTGCCGCGACGTATCGAGCCGGAGTTCAGACGCCCGCTTGAGGAAGGTCGCATGTTGATTCTGTCGGCCTTTCCCGATTCGATCAGACGCGCCACTGTCGAGACCGCGCACCACCGCAACCGCGTCGTCGCCGCGCTGGCCGAGAGGATTTTCGTTGCTTACGCCCAGCCAAACAGCAAGACCGAGTTTTTCTGCCGGGAAGTTATCGCTTGGGGCAAGCCCCTCCACACCCACCCCGGCCCCGCCAACCAGACCTTAATCGCCCTCGGTGCGACCCCGTATTGTTTGGCAAACCAATGACCGGTGCTCATGACAACTGAGGACCTCAAGCAGCGGTGGTTGGGGAAACTGACACGACTGAATCCGGCAACCGGACGCGGCGCTGGTCAGGGGAAAGCACCACACAAACCGCTCTTGCTACTCGCGTTGATTGATCTGGCCGAATCGGGCGAACTCACGACGCGGTCTTTTACGCGCAGTCCCGGGTTGGTGCTGCGGTTTCGGAGCTACGGCAGCATCGTGGCGGATCGTTGGCCGACCCGGCTGGACGTCAAGATGCCGTTCTTTCATCTGAGCACACAGGGGTTCTGGCAACCGCTGGACGTTGAGATGCGTCCTGCCAAGTCCCCTGATTCATGTGTGGTCTGCGAAATGTCGCCGGATTTGTTCGCGCTCATGGCCGACGCGGATTTCCGGCTGAAGGCTCGGCTGGTGCTGGTGACGAAGTATTTTACGCCCACGGAACGGATTGCGCTGTTCGAGGGTCTCGGTCTCCAAGCCGGTGCGGTTAAGGGAGTGAAGGCGGACAACGTTGTGCGCGAGGCGGCTGAGGCGGCGAAGTCCAAGGGGCGGAATGCCCGGTTTGCCGTGCGTGTGGTGGCCGAGTACCGGTACACCTGCGCCCTGACCGGGTACCGGTGCGTTACGGACGACGGAGCTGCGGTGGTGGACGCCGCCCATATTGAACAGTGGGCGCGAACGCAGAATGACGACCTCACCAATGGCTTGGCGCTGTCCAAGACTGCACATTGGATGTTCGATGAGGGGTTGTGGAGCTCCGACAACGATTTGCGGGTGATTGTTAACCCTCGCCGGTTCAGTGAGAATGGCCCGGAACCATTTCGGTTGTCATCCTTTGCCGGACGTCATCTCCAATTTGATCCCAGTGCCAAACTCCGTCCCTCAGTGGAATACTTACGAAATCACCGCGCGCATCATGGCTGGCGTTCATAGCACTCATCAACTGCCGTGTTGATCAATTGCGCGCTCACAAGGATTCGGCGGAGGTGATGGTCTCGAACTCGGAAAGAATATCGGAGTAGTGCGTGGTCAGAAACCGGACGACCTTGGCGTTGTCCAAGAGCTTCCTGATGTAGCCACGCGCCAGCGTGAGGTTGAGCATGTTCTCGCCGTAGGTTTCCTCGACCGCTTTTAGGTCGTGTTCCAGTGATTCCATTTCCTGTTCCATCCGGGCGATGTCTTCCGGTGACATGCCCTCGCGTTCCTTCGGCTCATCGGGATTTACAAATTGATCTTTGGGCGTGCCCACCACCAACGCTTCGGCGTAACCGACGGCATAATTGTTTGCGCTCACCATAAGTTCGGCAATTTCAATTTGACGCAAGCCGGTCACCCGTTTCAGCAGGCGGATGGCCTTGCCCGAAATGTTTTTGTCTTTCAGCAAATCGGCAGCCTCTTCGTGGATTCCATCCAGCAGTCTCATCGAGGCCCGCACGATGCGAACCGGCATGTTCAACGCTGCCGCGATCCGCTCCTGTCGCACGCCGTTGCGGACCGCTTTCATGATCATCCGGTGTTCCTGAATCGGCGGCAGTCGGCTGATGCGCGCATTGTAGGTAAAGCACTCGTCATCGGTTGCGATGATGCAGTCGGCGGAAGTTTCGCCCAGTTCCCTGAGAGCGAAAAGCCGGAGGTGACCGTCCAGCAGCACGTATTTCCCCGGTGCGCCCTTCTGTGGATGCACAACCAGCGGTTCGACAAGGCCGACCTCCTTGATCGAAACGAGGATGGTTTTGTACCGTTGAACGACTTTTTGTGGGTCTTTGATCTGACGCACCGGCAGGATGGCGTCCAGAGCAAGCCGGACCTTCCGCATCTCGAATCCAATTTTCGCGTTGCTCATGCGGCCTCCTTGTGTTTGGGCGCAAGTTTCGCCCAAAGGTATTTCGGCATCGTGGCCAGCGACTCCGCCCGCAGCAACGTGACGAGATTATTGTCGCTGAGTAGCTTGTCGAACGCCGTCACGATGAAAACCAGTTTCGCATCGCAGATTTTCGCTTTGCGGATCAGCAGTTTTTGCCGCTGGCTCTCCCGTTTGAACGCGTTGACCATGCTCTCGGCGGTGTTGCGTGCCTTGCGCGGGTTGCGGCCAACCGAACCCCGTTGCTTGCCGAAGAACCGGCGCTGATCAATCAGGCGTTTCACCGCTCGGATGGATAGATGATTCAGTTGTTTGCTCTCATACGCCTTGAGCAATCCCCGTTGCGCTTCGATTGTGTCCGTTTTGGCGATGTCTATCGCGACCCACAGCGGCACTTTCCCTTTGATGGCCGCTTCGAGCAGCCGCTCTTCACCGGCATTCTTCAAGTTAAACAGCCCACGAACCATCGTGTCGCTAATGTCCAACTTCTGACCGACCTCGACATTTGTGTATCCTTGCGCCTCCAGGCGTTCAACCTCACGAATCAGATCCATCGGTGCCGGATATCGACGGGCAATGTTCTCTACCAAGCTGCGGAGCAGCCGATCTTCCTTCGTGATTTCGACAACAATCGCCGGGATTTCCTTGTGACCGAGTGCGGTGAAGGCTTCGAGGCGGCCTTGGCCGCAAACCAAATCATAGCCCGGCCCCTCTGTTTCGCTTTCAGAGCGCAGACTGACCTGAATCGGCTTCTTCAGTCCCAGATTCTTGATGCTCTGAACGATCAGCTCGAACTTCTTCCGGTCCCGTTGCCGTGGATTCAGAATGCGAATCCGGTCAATGGGGATCATGATGACTTCGTCTTTCACGCGGCCTCCTGGAATTTGACCCGCTCCGCCATGCCGAAGTAGTAGTCCAATGTGTCAAACCGGTAGGCATCCAGATAAATCCCGTTGTCCTCGGCGACGCGCAGATGTTCCCACGTCATGTCGATTCCCGGCAACACGTAGTAGTCGCGAATACCTTCATTGGTTGCGTCCATCCGGACGGCAATCGTGATGTCCGGTTTCAGACTCGCATCCAGCCGGATGATCCACCGGGACGAACCGGCAAACGTCGTGGTGTACCGGCACAACACGATGGAAACACGCAGTTCATTGTTCAAACACATCAGCCCTGTTTGTTCGTCCCACGATGCCACCGCACCCAGTGCCTCGATTTGGCGGATCACCGATGCGACGATCTCCGGGTGTTGCTTGCGGAGCTTTCGGTTGGTCTCGATGAAGCTGTAATCAATCTGCGGGTCGTATCCGATAAGCCGGTACGCGGCAACCAAGCTGCCGAAACGGTGACGAAACGCCGCACTCGACGGGAGGTTGTCCTGTTCATCAATGATGATGCCGCTGATTCGCCCATGTTGGCTCAGCAGGCCGCGCAACTTGTCCAACATCTCGTCATCGGTGAGTCGCTGGCTTCGGGCAAGGATGATCTCGCGCGCTTTGTAAAACAGGTCCGGCTCGACGACGCCCTCAAACACGCCATCGGCCCGAATCCATTTGTCCGGGGCGTTGACCACATGTTTACGTTTCAATTTGAAGGACGTCCGGTGATAAACGTTGTTGCCGATGTATTTTTCGTTGGTGAGCACTTGGTGAACTGTTCCGCGCGTCCATGCCCGGTCAAAATCTGTGCGAGCGCCCTTGGCGTTCAGGAGCTCCGCAATTTCTGATTCGAGTTTCCCCTCCGCCGTGAATGCCTGATAGATCCACTGCACAAGTTTGACTTCGTCCTCCGGTCCCCGCACCAACACCACGCGATCAGTCTGAATGCTCTTTTGTTCGCCCATCTTCAGCATCGCCTTCTGTTGCCCACTCTGATCGACCAGCATGCGGCGCAACCCGAAGCCGGCAGTGCCGCCCTGTTTGTAGCCAAGCTGGATCAGGCGACATGCGCCTTGGAAGACTTTCGACGACAACTCCCGACTGTACTCACCGGCCATGGCGCGCTTGACGCCTTTGACAATTGTGGAAACCGGACTGCCGTCATTTTCAAATTGCTCGGCGCAGTAGTGAACGGCAACGCCAGCTTGCCGGCAGATGTATTCATAGTACGCGCTTTCGTCAGCATCCTGAAACCGGCCCCACCGGCTGACATCGTAAACGAGGATGCACGAAAAATCCGTTTCGCCGTTCTCAACGTCTTTAATCATTCGCGCCAACGAATCGCGCCCCTGGATATTCAGGCCGCTCTTGCCCTCGTCGGAATACTCCTTCACGATTTCCAACCCACGGCGTTTCGCGTACTCGCGAATGACATCCATCTGGTTGCTCGTCGAGTATTGCTGATGCTCGGTGGACATTCGCACGTAAGCGGCAGCGCGATTTGCTGAAGCGTCGTTATCTTTTCGGCTCATGCGCAATCAATCTCGTTCGCCGCACCGGCGCATTGAAGGCGCACACCAGTTGCATCGCGTTGGGCGCAAATGTTCTGTTGCCTTATGGCGTTGTGTTCCATGTCTCTGTTTCAGGGCACTCCTCGCCGTCACGCGAGGAACATGCAGTGCTAGATTATCGAACGTGCCCGCACACGACCATGTCATCTTGTAACAAGCGCTGTTTGACCCAACGCAAGTCTTAGGCTGAGAGAATGTTCCGGGTGGATGTCATCTTGTAACAGAGTTGGTTTCGCGGGCTGCCTGCTTGTGGTATCGCACTTGCGACGCACGCCAGATGCGTACGCGATCTGCCTGGTGCGTACCACGCCAGTAGTCGCGATTCTCCGGTTTCGTGTGCCAGCGATGTTGGCTCAAAGCCTTGCTGGCCCTCTGACATTCCGGGTCCGAACAAAAGCGCTGGCGATTGCGGCTCCGTTGATCGGGGCGGAAGAATTCTTTGCAGTAACGACATTTGCGGGGACGGTATTTGCGTTTCATATACCGCACCGCTGCGTGGATAGCCTGCGAAATGTAAAGGACACTCGAAGGCACGATGGAGAATTGCTGGTCCAGAAGCACAGCCCGCTGCTGGGTGAGGCATGAAGCCATGTTCGCCAAGAGGCGAAGCCCCGCGCTGGCCCGTGTCGCGGTCGCTTCACTCACGTCGTTCCGCTGCCCCCGGCACGCGCCGCGACGGGTTGGGGCATCGGCGGTCCGTGCCGGCTCCCGTCGCGGTCGGCGGACGAGCCTATACGTCCGTTCCGCCGCTCCGTCCACCGGCACCGACCGCTTCTTCACTTCGCTTGCCGTCACCGGGGCCGAATCATCGGCTGGGGCAACTGGCGGCGTGCCTTGCGCCTCGATTATATGGCTCGCTCGCGCCGCCAAGGTCGTGCGTCCCCCGTGACCCTGACGCCTCCACCATTGACCGCGCTCGCTCCGCCATGCGGAGGCGCTTAAGAGTCACGCTCGCGCTCTACACGCCCGGTGCGGGAATGGTGGCGTCATTCCGGCGATTCTGGTGCAGCTTGATCTGCAACGCCGACTTCCTTGACCACGATTTCGAGGATGGCCGGCTGATTGTCAGCCGCCAGTGATCGCGCGGCATTAGCCACTGCGGCGATGAATGACAACTCCTGCCGCTGCATGACCGTTTCCAAGCGGCGCAACGCGTGGCCACGAACTACGACTTCGTGCGAGTCGAACATCAGCCGTAGCCGCTGTTCCTTGCCGTCATTGGTCAACTCCGAAAACAGAAAGTGATCATGCGGCAGCAGCAACGAGCAGTCAGGTGACGCTTCGATGCGCAGTGCGCGGGATTGTGGATCAGACGCCCAACATTCGGGTGTTTTGGTGCTCATATTTCTCCATGGTTAGTCGGCGATGACGACGAGCGTGCCGGAGGCGACAACACATCTCGGCGGCGCGCCTGCCGAAACGCAACATATATTGGTATAGACGGCCTCGACCGGGTGCGGCATGGCCGGCAAGGTCGATTGCCAACGGCCGGTGACCGGAGCGTGTCACGTTCTCGCGCAGTTGCTCCTTGTCTGGTGTGAAGATTCGGACGCCACGCCGGCCGCGCGAAATCGTCACGTACCATTGCTGCGCGTTGGTCGCAGCCTTGATGGTTGAGTCCGAGAAGAGGACGTAGTCCACCGTCTTGCCCTGCGAACCGTAGGACGTGACGGCATAGCCGGGCAGGAATTCCCGGTAGCTGCTGTCCAATACGCGGCCATCCGTCAACTCGATTCCGCCGTCCGCGCGGACGGCTTTCACGGTGACCAGTTCACCGTTTGTGGCACGACGCCCCGACGCCAGCCGGCGGTTTGACTTGAGATGCAGCCGGTCGCCTTGCGTCATCGGCAGTTCGCGCGGTTGGCAGACCGTGAGGCGATCCAGCCACTTGTTCGAGACGGTGACGAATCGCCCATCAACCTCGACCAGCACACTGGATTTCAAGATGCCGGCCAGTTTGCCCCGAGCGCCAGGTTCGGCGTGGCGCACTTTCTGGTTGAACACGACGACGGCATCGGGTGGGTAGAATCGCTCGTCTCGTTTTTGTGCGTTCGTCAGGTCGAGTTTATCGAGTGCTTGAACGACGGTGTCCTGAACACCGAGCACTCCCTTCGACTTCAGCGCGTCACGCACTCGCGCATTGACGCGGTGGACTTCCGCCCAAGTCTGTGAAACCACGACGGCGGAGGCGTCCTGTTCGGCGAGGCGGGTGTACTCATCGGCAAGCTTGTCCGCTTGATCGCCCAATCCGCACGCGACGACAGCGCCCATTTTGTCGAGGCGTACAAATGATTCGCCCAGCTTGCCGTCGGCAGCCAATTCCACGGCCTGCCGGTAACGCTTTATTTGCCGGCGCTCGTCCACGTCACGGGCCAGGGACGGATCCTGCCGGCGAATTGTGTGCAGTTCGACCGGCCGGATACCGGAATGCCGCTCGATGGCCAGAAGCGCATCGGATGCCTCGACCGCTCCATGCTGGCGCGTGTCACCGGACAGAATCAACCGGGCATTCCGGGCGCGGGCCAGCCGAATCAATTCGAGCATTTGCCGTCCGCCAATCTGACCGGCTTCGTCCACAACGACTGCGGCATGCTCTGGAAGCTCCCGTTTGAGGAGGAACTGCGTCACGGTTACCGGTGACGGGAATCCAGCCTTTTCCATGTCCACGACCTGCTGGCGTTGCGGGGCGAGGACCACCACCGGCCGGCCAGACTGATGGATTTGCTCAACCAGTTCGCGCAGGACGAAGCTCTTGCCGGTACCGGCGCCGCCACGGAAAACAGACACCGTGTTGGTGGAACAGAACAGACTTTCGAGTGCCCGGCGTTGTTCGTCGTCGAGTTGCGGATTCGGTGGGCGCGGAGTCGCCACGAGTGGTTGCAGAGCGGCCACACCTTCCTTGGCCGTCTGAACGATCTCGCATTCGCGCAGCAGAACATCGCGCCGCGTCACTTCCCCCGGTCGCTCAGCCTTTCGGATGTAATCACGTTGCGCGGTGAATGCCGTCAGTTCTGCAACCGGAAAATCCTCGCCGCGCGCCCGGCCAAGCGCCTCTTGCCACACTTGGCATTCCAGCACGACCGAGTTCCGGTCGAACAGATGTTCCTCAGCCCATTGCACGGCCTCAGCCACGGAAATTCGGCGGTCATTGGCTGGACTTGGTGTGGACTGCTGGCACAGCCGGCTCAAGGTCTGGCGCTCCTCGGGCGTAAACTGCGACGCCCACAGCGTCCGCAATTCGTCGTGGCTTACATCGTGTTGCTTGCGTGACCGCTCTGCCGTCGCGATCAGACGGCGCATGGCCATTACGTCCCCGTTTGCATATTCGGGCTTCTCGGCCAATAAGCGGGCGAGTCCAGCGTCGATCTGAGCGCGGCGTTTGGAGAATCGCTGACAGATTTCATCCGAAACGCCTTCCAGTTCAAAATCCCCGCGTGCCCGGTTGCGAATCCGGTAGCCGAACCCGCGCAGTTCACGGGCGAATTCATGGTAGTAGGCGTTCTCGGCAAACTTGCGGGCGCGCAGCAGTTCATAGTTTTGCAGCGCCTTCCACCGATTTTCGATCGGATCGAATGTCGCGTTGAAGACGACGCAGTGCGTGTGCAGATGCGGATCGAGCGCGCGCGACGTGTCATGCGTGAACAGCGCCGCTACGAAATTGCCGGTCAGACGGTCACCCTGTGCGCCACCGGTGCGGATGCGTGTAGCCGTGAATGCTTCAAACTCTCGCAATGCCGTCCGAACCGCACGGGCATGCGCTTTCAGAATCCGTTCGTCTTGCCCAAGGAATGCCACGAGCGATACGGATTTGGGAGGAGAGAAGGCGAAGTCGAAAAATATCCGCCGATTGGCCGTCTCGTGGCCATCCTCATTCCGCGTGGTGTTCAGTCGTTGCGTCAGCGTATCGCCTGTGGCCGGATGCTGGTTCTCGCACAGCCGCAGAAAGTCATCGGCGCGGACTTTCCCGGACAATCCGAGTCGTTGCGCGCCCAGTCCCAGCCATTCGCCGGCCACCCGCTGGCCTTCATCGTAGTAGTCGCCGACGCAGAGGTGTTCCTCGAAATACTCCTGTGCGTTCTTAAGCGTGTATTGCGTTTTGGCCGTGACCATGACGGGGACACTACACGGAATGTGGGCGGACTCTGTGTAGCTGATGCACCGGAACGCGTTCGATTTGTGGTCAACTGCGACCATGAATATGACGCAGACTCTGAGGACCGAGCGCACCACCGACGAGGTGGAACACACCGTCCTGGAATCCTGCGCGGGACAGTCCGTCGATCCCGATGCCAACCAGAACGAGACGCGAACCATCGGACGACACCTCCGGGCGAATCCGTCACCGGGCAACCGGGTGACCACCGACACCATTGCCAGTGCGCGAGGAGGCTATGCGCTTCCCATCAATTTTAGTACAGGGCACGCGTTACCCCTTCTGGTCAGAAGGTCCGGGCGTCCGCGAAATCGTCGCGGATCGGATGCAGAACGGACGCGCAGTAGCCCTGCTTCGGACACACGATGTCCACGCCACAGTCCCATCCATGGGGCAGCGTATTGCCAGTCCGCGATCTCGTACAGTCCGTGGACGTGGATTAGTCATGTCCCTGGACAGTCCATGTCCGCGTTCAGTCCACGTCCACGAGCGCATCCGCATACCGTCCGCACCAGCGGCCACGCAACCGCTTCAACTTTCCGCAATCAGTCCGTCGTGGTGGACACGGCCAGTCCGCGTCCCGGCCGCATCCACGCACTGTCCACACCGACATTCTCGCTGTGGACGGAAACAATGCCGATCCATGTCCGCACATGGTCCAGCCGCAGTCCACAGAACACATGATCGATGCCAAGAGAATCAGGAAAGCGCGGGAGATTCTCGGTGAGGATGCCGCGGGCAAGACCGACGCTCAGATTGTCGAGATCATCGCCGGTCTGGACGCCATTGCCGACATGGTGATCGACTGTTACATCGAGCAACGCCGCAAGGCGGCCAAGAATTCCCACGAGAAAAGAGCCGCTTAGGGCTTGCTATAGCAACCCGCTTGTGATATGCATCAGGTAGATGGTACAACCGATCAACGAAGCGGTCAGGCGATACCTGAAAGAAATCGCCACGAAGGGCGGCAAGGCCGGCACCGGCAAGGCGAAGGTTCGTGGCGACAAGGCGTACTACGAGCGTATATCTGCGATGGCGGCAAAGGCACGGAAAGCCAACGCAGCAAAACGGAGGGCGAGCCAATGAAAACGGTCATCTATATTCGCGTCAGCAGCGAAGAACAGGTCAAGAATTTGTCGCTGGAAACTCAGCGGCGCGAGTGTCAGCGCTTTTGTGAGCGCAACGGCTGGACGGTGGCGCGGGTTTTTACGGAAGAAGGCGAGTCTGCCGCGACCACGAATCGGCCACAGTTGCAGGCGATGCTCAGCTACTGCCGGGACAACACCGGCCAGGTGGGGGCGGTCGTCGTATACAACCTCAGCCGTTTTGCTCGCAACACTTCCGACCATCTCGCCGTCCGTGTGAAGCTGAGCGAATACGGAGTCAGCCTGCGTTCAGTCTGCGAGCCGATTGAGGAGACGAGCACCGGCAAGTTTTTCGAGACCGTCATGGCGGCTGTGGCTGAACTCGACAACAACATGCGCTCTGACCGGACCGTGGCCGGCATGAAGATGGCGGTCGAGAAAGGGCGCTGGCCGTTCATGGCAAGCATCGGATACCGGCGCGTGAGAAACGAGAAAGGTGAACCCACGCTGGCGCATGACCCGAAGCGCGCTCCACTGATCCGGCGCGCGTTTGAGCTTTATGCCACTGGTCATTTCACCAAACAGCAGGTGCTCAACAAGGTCACCGCGATGGGCTTGCGAACGATTAACGGCAATCCGGTCGCGATCACGACATTTGTGCGAGTGCTCGCGAACCCCATCTACATCGGCCAGATCGATGTCCCCGCTTGGAATCAGACGGTTGGCGGAAATTTCAAACCGATTGTCAGCGAGGAGGTGTTCGACCGCGTGCAGCTCGTGGCCAAGGGCCGCAAGACCAACACACCGGCAACGCACCTCCGCGACAATCCGCTGTTCCCGCTGCGCGGTTCAATTCGCTGTCAATGCTGTGGCGAACTGTTGACGGGGTACAACGCACGGGGGCGGACGAAACATTATTCCTATTACGCCTGCTACAACCCCAAATGCAGCAACAAGACCTCGGTGAGGACGGAAGTGCTGGAAGACGAGTTCGAGGCGTTCCTGGAACGCTGGCAACCAACTCCCCATTTTGTGGAATTGTTCCGAGAGAGCGTGCTAGTGACATGGCAAGAGAAACGCGATGTGGCCATGCTGGCCGCGACGACCACTCAGGGAGCGGTTGAGGAGATCGAGAAAAAACTCGCTCGACTTGACGACCTCTTCATTGATCAACAGGCCATCACCAAAGAGGTGTACTCGGCTCGGCGCGCCAGCCTCGAAGAACAGCTTGTCGCGGTCAAGGTCGCGATGCACGATTGCCAGACCGAAGAACTCGACATCGAGTCCGCGCTCAACTTTGCCTGCTTCCTGATGTCCAACGCGAAATCGCTGTACGTGCAGTTGTCCGGCGAGCAGAAGCGACGACTGCTGGCGGTTCTAAGTCCACGCGGTTTTACGCTCGACGGAGAAAATGGTTTTAGAACCGTCGCAAGTGATTGCCTTTTCAAGGGGTTGTACGAGGCGGCAGGGGTGCTAGTGAAGGATGGGGTGGATGACGGGATTTGAACCCGCGACAACCAGATCCACAATCTGGGGCTCTAACCGGGCTGAGCTACATCCACCGTCTCGAAACGCGGGCCGACTTTAACATTGCATCGGATGAGGGTCAAGTTATGCTCCGCCCCGCATGAAACGGGTTTTGTTGATCGGATTATGGGTGGTGGTGGTCGCCGCGCCGTTGTGGGCGCAGGTGGATGTCGAACATCGGCGCACGTTGACGGCACAGACGGCCTTCCCGGTCAGCGAGAATGAGGAACAACTCGGCGGCTTTGGTTACTTTTGGTTTAACGAGAACCATTGTCCGTGGCAGGACACGGCGTTGCGATTCATCTTTGCCGGGATTTTCGGTGACGCGGAGCTGAGCTACTTTCTGCCTGGCGATCCGCGCACCGCGATCGGCGTCGGTGGTGGCGGTGGGTTGTTTCTCGACAGCATTGCGCCGTACTGGCGCGGTGAACGGCTGACGAATCAACAGTTCTGGGGCGACACTGTCAATTTTCGAACGTTTATCAATCGCGAGCTGGCGGAGATTCCCATCGGCGATCTGGGAAAACTCCCGGTCAACGTCCGCGCCACATATGCGGTGTCGGGCTCTCTTTACCGGGAATCAGACACAACGGAAGGATTTACGATCCCGAACGATTTTCTGACACAAACCGTGTTGGCGGAACTGCGCTTCGGCGGGATCGAGCCAGGATTGACGGCCACGCGCGGCGCGGAACTCTATCTGGCCGCGGAATCCAATTACCGGAGCGGGTTTGAAGCATTCGGCCCGACCGGTAATCTCTATCCAGCGTTCACCAGCTACCAGCGACTCTTTGGTTCGTTGGGCGGCAAGATTCCCCTCAAGGAAACGCTCCTGTTCCTGCGCGTCGGCGGCGGTACCGGTGAGCATCTCGATGAGTTGAGCGCCTATAAAATCGGCGGTCATCTGCTCGGCGCGGAAGCCTACAGTTATCCGCTGCACGGCTACTACACCCGGGAATTCTTCGCCACCGACTTTGGCCTCGTCAACACCGAGTTCACGTTTCCCATCCTGCCGCGATGGGAACTGCACGGCCATTTCTATGGCGATTACGCGGTCATCAAACAACTCGATGTCACCACCGGCACGGCCGACCGGTGGCGCAACTTGTTCGGCGTCGGCGCCGGGCTGAGTTTCCGCACGCTTTGGAACGTGCAGACCCTCCTCACCTACGGCTACGGGATCAACGCCGTCCGCGATGGCAAGACCGGCGGCCACGAAGTCGGTTTGGCATTGGAGAAACAGTTCTAGCGACGTTATACTCGCGCCGTGAATCGCATCCGCCTGCTCCCGGAACATGTCGCCAACCAGATCGCGGCCGGCGAAGTGGTGGAGCGACCGGCTTCGGTGGTCAAAGAGTTGGTGGAAAACGCGCTCGATGCCGATGCCCGGCGCATCACCATTGCGATTAGTAAGGGCGGTCGTTCGGTCATTCGGGTGACGGACGACGGCTGGGGGATGAGCCGCGACGACGCGTTGCTCGCGCTGGAGCGTCACGCCACCAGCAAGATCAGCAAAGCGGACGACTTGGCCCGGATCACGTCGTTGGGATTTCGCGGGGAAGCGATTCCGAGCATCGCGTCGGTGTCGCGGTTCACGCTAACCACCCGGGAACGCGGCGCGCTGGGTGGCACGAAGATCGAGATCGCCGGCGGGAAAATTCTTTCCGTGACCGATGAAGGCGCTGCCGAAGGAACCGTCGTTGAAGCGCGCAACTTGTTTTTTAACCTGCCGGCACGACGGAAATTTCTGCGAAGCGAGCCGACGGAGACCGCGCACATCGAACACATGGTTACATTGTGTGCGCTGGGTCATCCGGGCGTGGCCTTCCGCTTGATCGCGGATGACCGCGAACGGTTCCATCTCGCGCCGGCCAAGGAACTGAGTGGCCGGTTGCGGGAGTTGTATGGGGCGGAGTTGGCGAACCAGCTCCTGCCGGTAAGTACGGCCGCCGAAAAGATCCAAATCACCGGCTTTGTGGGCAAGCCGGGGATCAGTCGTGCGGACCGGTCGCAGCAGCACGTGTTTGTGAACGGCCGGCCGGTTGAAAGCAAAGGCATCAGCTTCGCGTTGCGCGAGGGCTATCATACGGCGTTGATGCGCGGGCAGTTTCCGGTGACATTTCTGTTTGTGGCGATTGATCCCGCGCTGGTGGACGTGAACATTCATCCCGCCAAGCGGGAAGTCCGGTTCCGGGATGAGTTGGCCGTCCGGCAGGCGGTGTTTGATGCCGTGCGGGCGGCGCTGGCGCCGAAGGGAACACCGCAACCGATCAGCGACCGGAGTGTGTCCGTCGCTCCGGTGTGGTCGGCTCCTGCCGCCGGGGAGGCGGGTCATTATATCCAGGCCGCCATGCCGGTGACCGAAATCCAAACCGAAGAAGAAGGCGCGTGGCGCATTTTGGGGGTTGTCGGTCAGCTCTACGTGTTGGCGGAATCGCCGGAAGGGCTGGTGTTGATTGATCAACACGCGGCGCATGAACGGGTGTTGTTTGAGCGGATGCTGAAGGAATTGGCGGCGGACAATGCGCCGTCGCAGAAGCTGCTGTTGCCGGTAACGCTGGAACTGGACGCGCGCGACGCGGAATTCCTGCGGGCCAATCTCAAGACATTGCACAAGCTCGGCCTGGGCATCAGCGAATTCGGCGACAAGACGTTTCTGGTGGATGCCCTGCCGCCGTATTTTGTGGCGGGGAATCTCCTGCAGACGATGCGTCAGGTCGTGGATGAGTTGCGACAGACGGGCGAGCAGGTTCACACCCGGCGCTTAGGCGAGGACAAGATCGCGACGACGGTTTGCCGGCACGCGGTGAAAGCGCGCGACCCGTTACGCGGCGAGGAATTGCGGGCGTTGTTGCAACAACTGCACCACTGCGATTTGCCGTACACCTGTCCCCACGGTCGCCCGACGATGATCCAGATTTCGTACCCGGAATTGGAGAAGAAGTTCGGCAGGAAAGTCTGAGCGTCGGTCAATCACTGCGGGCGGTCAGTTGCCGGGCGGTTTCGGTGGCGCATTCCAAGGCGGCGAGGGCGTCGGCGGGGCGACAGCGCTCGAGCGGGCTGCGATGGAGAATGGCGTTGAGGAAGTAATTGTCTTCGTCTTCGTAGCCGGAGGTCGGTGGCAGCGGAATGGTTTCCAACGTTTTCTCGGTCGCGAGTTGGAGCCCCTTGCCGTCGCGGGTGTCGAAGAGCAGGGTGGCGCGTTCGAGGATGATTTTGAAGTTGTAGTAAAACGGCGACTTGGGGGCGGGGTCCCAGGCGCATTCAAACTGGACGGTCGGACCCTGGGCGTAACGCCACCGGCTGTAGATGAGGTTGGGATAGACGCCGGTGGCCTCAATCTTGGCAGGCTTGCCCCACCACCAAAGCGCCGTATCGACGTCGTGGATGTGCAGATCAATCACCGCGCCACCGCTGCGTGCGGGTTTGGTGAACCAGAGTGCGGACCCCCAAGTGGGCATGCCCCCGGAGCGCGTGAACGACGCGCCGATGGCCCGTCCGTATTTGCCCGAGCGGATGACGCCATCCGCGGCGACGTATTCCGGGAAGAACCGCAGGCAGTGGCCGATCATGAGCAGCTTGCCGGACGCTTTGGCGGCGTCGAGCATGCGTTGCGCGTCGGCGGGGTGGCGCGCAATTGGTTTTTCGCAGAAGACGTGCTTGCCGGCTTCCAAGGCGCGGATCGTGGCGGCAGCGTGCAGGTCGGTCGGGAGATTGATGGAGACAACGTCGACGTGCGGATCGTCGCAGACATGCTCGTAACCGGCATGGACGACGGCGCTGGTTGGTATGAGGGATTGCCCGGTTTCGTTCAGGTTGGTTTGGCCGACGGAAACCCGTCCGGTGAGCGTGGCCAGGGAGATCACCTGTACGTCCGATCGTTTCAGGTAGTTTTTCAAATGGAGTTGGCCGAGTCCGCCAACGCCGGCGATGCCGAGTCGAAGCATGATAGTTCCTAGCCGAGTGGTTGGAGAAGTGTGACGGCCTTCTTGATGTCGGCGGTTTGCTGTGGCCCGCTGATTTCGCGTTCGATGGTGAGCGCGCCGGTGAAGCCGCACGCTTTCAGTTTGGGAATCAGGACCGGGAAGTTGACCTTGCCTTCGCCGAGGGGAACTTCCTTGCCCAAATTCGTGCCGTCGGTGGGGTAGAGGCCGTCTTTGGCGTGAACCCCTTTGACGTACCGGCCGAACACATCCAACGCATCCACCGGATTGGCCATGCCGTAGAGGATCAAGTTGGCGGGATCAAGGTTGATGCCGAGGTTGCCGGTCTTGACGAGCTCGATGGTGCGGAGCAACACGACCGGCGTTTCCTGCCCGGTCTCGAACCAGAATTCAAGGCCGCGCCGGGCGCAGTGTGCGGCGACGTCGCGGATGGCATCCACCGTGGCGAGATAATTGGGATCGGCGGGGTCGTTGGGCAAGAAACCGACGTGGGTGATGGTGGCCGGCAATTGGCAGCGCGCCGCGAAGTCCGCGCCTTTTTTCAGCGCCGCGACGCGGACCGCACGATGCTCCGGTGGGACAAGCCCAATCGTCTTCGGGCCTTCCGTGAAATTCCATACGGACGGTCCGGGATAACCGGTCCAGAGAGCGCTAATGGTTACGCCCTGTTTTCGAGCGGCGGCAACCAGCTTGTCGCCGATCTCGTCGGTCCACAGATCGGGGTTCCAGTTGGCGACTTGGCAGGAGCGCAAGCCCAGCTCAACCACTTTGCGAAATTCCAGCTCCGGCTCCGCTTTCAGCGGCACCATGACGCCGATTTGAAGTGTGCTCATGAAATTCCTTTCAGGATGTTTGCATGAATTCTTCAACGATCGGACAAGTGCAGACTAGATGCCGGTCACCGTAGACGTTGTCCACACGACCGACGACGGGCCAGAATTTATGTTCGCGCAACCACGGGGCCGGATAAGCGGCTTGTTCCCGGCTGTAGGGGCGATCCCATTGATCCGCCGTGACGACGCGCGCAGTGTGCGGGGCGTTCTTCAGCGGATTGTTCTCGCGGTCAAGCTTGCCGGATTCAATGGTGGCCAGTTCGCCGTGAATGGCGATCATGGCGTCACAAAAACGATCGAGTTCAGCTTTGGATTCACTTTCGGTCGGCTCAATCATCAACGTTCCGGCCACGGGCCAGCTCATCGTCGGCGCGTGGAACCCGTAATCCATGAGCCGTTTCGCCACGTCTTCCACCTCGATCCCCGCCCGCGCTTTCCAATCCCGGCAATCCACAATGCACTCGTGCGCGACACGATTGCCATGGCCGCGGTAGACCACGGGGAAGTATTTCTCCAACCGTTGGGCAATGTAGTTGGCGTTGAGAATGGCCAGTTTGCTGGCATCAACTAGACCGGCTGCGCCCATCATGCGGATGTACATCCACGAAATAACGAGGATGCTGGCGCTACCGTGCGGAGCTGCAGAAACGTGTTTCGGCAGAAACGGCGCCAGGTGCTTCGCCACGCAAATCGGCCCGACGCCCGGCCCCCCGCCGCCGTGCGGAATGCAAAACGTCTTGTGCAAGTTCAGGTGGCATACATCCGCGCCGATGTCGCCGGGGCGGCAGAGGCCGACTTGGGCGTTCATGTTCGCGCCGTCCATGTACACCTGGCCGCCGTGGTCGTGGATGATGCGGCAAATCTCCTTGATGCCGGACTCGAAGACGCCGTGGGTGGACGGATAGGTGACCATCAAAGCCGCGAGATCGTCTTGGTGCTGGGCGGCTTTGGCGCGGAGATCAGCGAGATCAATGTTCCCCTGT
Organism: Verrucomicrobiia bacterium; assembly: GCA_037441425.1. Taxonomy (GTDB): domain Bacteria; phylum Verrucomicrobiota; class Verrucomicrobiia; order Palsa-1439; family Palsa-1439; genus JBBISF01. Next base: position 18,668 of record JBBISF010000019.1, on the reverse strand, counting down.
TGGTCGCAGGCCACCGGCACGACGCGAAAACCGGCCATGACCGCGCTGGCGGGATTGGTGCCGTGGGCGCTGACGGGGATGAGACAGACGTGGCGTTGGGCTTCTTGATACGCGCGAATAGTGAGCAGTCCGGCGTATTCGCCTGCGCTGCCGGCGTTGGGTTGCAGCGAGCAGGCGGCGAAGCCGGTGATTTCACACAGCCAGCCTTCGAGTTGCCGGAACAACTCCTGATAGCCGGCGGCTTGCGCTTTCGGGACGAAAGGATGCAGCTTGCCGACCTCGGGCCAAGTGACCGGGATCATCTCGGCGGTGGCGTTGAGTTTCATGGTGCACGAACCCAGAGGAATCATCGAGGTGGTGAGCGAGAGGTCGCGGGCTTCGAGCCGCTTGATGTACCGGAGCATCTCATGCTCGGTGTGATACCGGTTGAAGACGGGGTTGGCGAGGAAAGAGGAGGTGCGAGATAGTGAGCCGAAACCGGTCGCGGCGGGGACGCCGCTCCCACCTAACAGATTCAACAGTTCATCAACATCCTTGTCGGTCGTGGTTTCGTCGAGGGAGATGCCGAGGGTGCCGTCGCCAAAATCGCGGACGTTCAAATTGGCGGGAGCTTTGGCGCGGATCCGGATGGTGTCGAAGAAAGGCTCATCACCGACACGCCCAACATTCTCTGCCAGCCGGCGGGTGAGGTCGTGGATGCGCTGCGCGATGCGTTTAAGCCCTGCCGGTCCGTGCCAGACGGCATACATGCCGGCCATGACGGCGAGGAGGACTTGCGCGGTGCAGATGTTGGACGTGGCTTTCTCGCGGCGGATGTGTTGTTCGCGGGTTTGCAGCGCCATGCGCAGGGCCGGATGGCCTTGCGCATCGTGAGAGACGCCGATGAGGCGGCCCGGCATCTGGCGTTTGTGGGTATCGCGCGTGGCGAAGAAGGCGGCGTGCGGGCCACCGTAGCCGAGCGGAACGCCGTAACGTTGGGAGTTGCCAACCGCGACGTCAGCGCCGAACTCGCCGGGCGGTTTGAGGAGCGTGAGTGCCAGTAAATCCGTGGCGACCACGACCAGTGCGAAGTGTTGATGGGCCGCCGTGCAGAGAGCGGAGTAATCGAAAATTGCGCCGTCGGTTGCCGGATATTGAACGAGGATGCCGAAAACGGAATCGGAGATTTCGAACTTCCGGTGATCGCCAACCACGACTTTGATTCCCAGAGGTTCGGCGCGGGTTTGGACGACGGCAATGGTCTGCGGGTGACAAAGCTCGGAAACGAGGAAGATGTTATCGTGATTGCCGCCGTGGACCCGGTGGCACAACGTCATGGCCTCGGCGGCGGCGGTCGCTTCGTCGAGCAGCGAGGCGTTGGCGACCTCCAGGCCGGTGAGGTCGGTGACCATGGTTTGGAAGTTCAGTAGCGCTTCAAGGCGTCCTTGGGAAATTTCGGCTTGGTACGGCGTGTAGGCGGTGTACCAGCCGGGGTTTTCGAGGATGTTGCGCTGGATGACCGGTGGCGTGAAGCAGTCGGCGTAGCCGGTGCCGATGTACGATTTACTGACCCGGTTTTGCGCGAGGATGGTTTTGAGTTCGGCGAGCGCTTCGGGTGCGGTGCTGCCGGTGGGGAGGTTCAGTGGCTTTCCGAGACGGATTTCAGACGGAATGGCGGCGCTGATTAGCGTATCCAGCGATGGGGCACCGACGGTCTGCAGCATTGCCTGAATTTCGGCGGAGCCGGAACCGAGGTGTCGGGACGCGAAGGGAGCCGCCGGGGTCATGCGCCGATGTGATGGGTGTAATCGCTGGCGTTGAGAAGTTCGCCCAGTTCCCCGGTATCGCGCAGCTTGACCTTGAACATCCAGCCTTTGCCGTACGGGTCTTCGTTGAGCAATTCCGGCGCGTGCGCAAGCTCTTCGTTCACGGCGATAACCTCGCCGGACACGGGCGCATAAATATCGCTGGCGGCCTTGACGCTTTCGACAACGGCGCACGGCTTGCCGGCTTCGACGTCAGCGTCGAGTTTGGGTAGTTCGACATAAACGATGTCGGTCAGTTCCTGTTGCGCGTGATCGGTAATGCCGACGACGGCGGTGTCGCCTTCGACACGGACCCATTCATGCGATTTGGCGTACTTCAGGTTGGTGGGGACGTTCATTGTGGTTTCTTGTAGAGCGGTTTCTTTTCGATGGTGGCCGGGAACCGTTTTCCGCGGATTTCGATTTCCAATTGGGTCGTGCCGGTCGCGACGTAGCCGAGACCAATGCCCACGCCGAGCGATGGCGACGGCGCGCCGCTGGTCACTTCGCCGACGCGTTGGCCGCCGGCGATGATCGGGTAATGCGGTCGCGGGGGGGGCAAGCCCGGCAGCATCTTAAACGGGACCAATTTCCGACTTACGCCTTTTTCTTTTTGCTCGACCAAGGCAGAGCGACCGATGAATTCGCCTTTGTCCAACGCGATAAACCGTCCCAGACCGGCTTCCAGCGGCGTCGTCTCCGCGGTGATGTCCTGTCCGTGAAGCGGGTAACACATCTCCATCCGGAGGGTGTCGCGCGCGCCCAGGCCGCAGGGCCGGATCCCAAATTCCGCGCCGCAGGTCAAGAGTGCGTCCCACAATTGGGGCGCGTCCTCGGAAGCGCAGAACAACTCGAAACCGTCCTCGCCGGTGTAGCCGGTTCGCGCAATCCAGCAGCGAAAACCGGCCACGTCAAACGCGCCGATGTGAAACAGACCAAGGCCGGCGGCCATTGGTAATAGTTTCGGCGCGAGCGGGCCCTGTAATGCCAGCGTGGCGATCTCGTCGCTGTGGTTCTCGACGCGCACCGTACCGGCCGCTTGCTCGGTGAGCCAGCCGAAGTCGCGGTAGGTGTTGGCGGCGTTGACGAGCAAGAGGAACCGCATCGGCTCCAGCCAGTACAACACCAGGTCGTCGAGGATGCCGCCGCGCTCGTTGCAGAGAAACGTGTACTGGGCGCGGCCGGCCTGGCTGCGGCGGACGTCGTTGGTGAGGACCCGGTTTAGAAACGCTTCCGCGCGGAAGCCGGACACGATCAACTCGCCCATGTGCGACACGTCGAACAGGCCGATCCGTTCGCGGACAGCCAGATGTTCTTCCCGGATACTGGAGTATTGGACGGGCATTTCCCAGCCGCCGAACGCCACGAATTTTGCCCCCCATTCCACGTGCGCGGCATGGAGCGGCGTTCGTCGCCACGAATTGGTGGAAACTGCCATCGGCTCGCCACGTTAGCGGGCGCAGGGTGGCGTGTCAATTTTGGAATGCGCCAACGGCGTCAGGGATTTTCGAGGGCGACTGCAATTCGTCATTGTGTTTCGCGGACGGGGTCGGTATGTATGGGCATGGTTGTTAACGTAACTGCGAGTTCAATTTCCAACGCCGAACTGATTCGGAGGAGGTTTTAGCCATGGGTATGTGGATCGGGCGCAATCGAAAAGCCCGGGTGACATACGGTTTTGACGATATTGCTCTCGTGCCGGGCGATGTGACCATCAACCCCAACGAGGTGGATACGACATTCCAACTCGGCCCGCACAAGATTCGCGTGCCGATTCTGGCCAGCGCGATGGACGGGGTGGTGGACGTGCGGTTTGCCATCGCGATGGGCAAACTCGGCGGCGTCGCCGTGCTCAATCTCGAAGGTGTCCAAACCCGGTACAAGAATCCCGAGGAAGTCCTCGATAAGATTGCCAATGCCAGCAAAGAGGAGGCGACGCATCTGGTGCAGCGGATTTATACCGAGCCGGTGCAGGAAGAGCTGATCGCCGCGCGCGTCCGGGAGATCAAAGACGCCGGAGTGTTGTGCTCGGTGAGTTCGATCCCGCAAAAAGCCGAGCGCTACGGCGCGATCGCACAGGAAGCCGGCTGCGATATTTTTGTGGTGCAGTCCACCGTTTCGACGGCGCGACACATTTCCACCGAGTACAAGACGCTCGACATGGCCGCGTTCTGCGAGCAGATGAAGATTCCGGTGGTCGTCGGCAACACGGTCACGTACTCGGCGACCTTGGAGTTGATGCAGAGCGGTCTGGCGGGGGTGTTGGTGGGTGTCGGTCCCGGTGCGGCATGCACGACGCGCGGCGTGCTCGGTCTGGGCGTCCCGCAGGTCACGGCCACGGTGGATTGCGCCGCCGCCCGCGATTATCACTTCAAGCAAACCGGCAGGTACGTCTCGATCATCACCGACGGCGGGATGAGCCGGGGCGGCGACATCTGCAAGGCGTTTGCCTGCGGCGCGGATGCGGTCATGATCGGCAGCGCGTTCGCCCGCACCAAGGAAGCGCCCGGCCGCGGTTTCCACTGGGGCATGGCCACGCCGCACGCCAATCTGCCGCGCGGCACGCGGATTCGTGTCGGGGTGACCGGCACGTTGAAACAGATTCTGTTCGGCCCGGCGGAGTTGGATGATGGTTCGCAAAACCTGATGGGGGCGTTGACGACCTGCATGGGGAGTGTCGGGAAACGCAGTATCCGGGAGTTTCAGGAGACGGACATCATCATCGCCCCGGCGATCAAGACCGAAGGCAAAGTCTTCCAAACGGTGCAAGGCGTCGGCATGGGCAAGTGAGCGAGCAAATCGTCATCCTCGACTTTGGCTCGCAATACACGCAGGTGATTGCGCGGCGGATCCGCGAGTGCCAGGTCTTCTCGCAAATCCTCCGCTTTGACACGCCGGCCAATAAGCTGGCGGAGTTGAAACCTTCCGGGATTATTCTCAGCGGCGGTCCGTGCAGTGTCTATGACCGGAAAGCCCCGCAGTGCGATGCCGGCATCTGGAAGCTCGGCGTGCCGATTCTCGGCATCTGTTACGGGATGCAACTGATGGCGCACCAACTCGGCGGCAAGGTTCAGCCGGGGGGAAAACGGGAGTACGGGCCGGCGGAGATTGAGATTGAGAAGGACACGACGTTGTTCCGCGAGATGGCGTACGAACAGCAGGTCTGGATGAGCCACGGCGACAAGGTCACGAAGCTCCCCGGCGGGTTCAGGGCCATCGCCCGGAGCGGCAACTCACCGTTGGCGGTCATCGCGCACGCCGACCGGCGGTTATACGGGTTGCAATTTCACCCCGAAGTCCATCACACGCCGAACGGCAAGCAGGTCATTTCTAACTTCGTCCATGGCATCTGTGGTTGCGGACGCAACTGGACGATGAAATCATTCATCGAGCACAGCCTCGAAGACATCCGCCGCAAGGTCGGCCAAGACAAGGTGCTGCTGGGATTGTCGGGCGGCGTGGATTCCAGCGTGGCGGCCGCGTTGATTCACAAGGCGATTGGCGATCAGTTGCTCTGCGTGTTCGTCAACAACGGTGTGCTGCGTAAAGGGGAAGCCGATGGTGTCCAGAAACTGTTCGGACGCGGGCTGGGCATCCACCTGCATTACGAAGACGCCACCAGAGTGTTCTTGAGCCGGCTCAAGGGCGTGGCGAACCCGGAACGTAAACGCAAGATCATCGGGCGCACATTCGTCGAGGTGTTCGACAAGGCGGCCAAGAAAGCCGGCAAGTTCCGTTTCCTGGCGCAAGGCACCACCTACCCCGACGTGATCGAAAGCGTGCCCATTGCCGGTAATCCGGCGGCGATGATTAAAAGTCACCACAACGTTGGTGGCTTGCCGAAGAAGATGAAGTTCGAGTTGCTCGAGCCGCTCCGGCAATTGTTCAAGGACGAGGTGCGCGAAGTCGGGACGCAGCTTGGTTTGCCAAAAGAAATTGTCTGGCGACAACCATTCCCGGGACCGGGCTTGGCGGTTCGCATCCTCGGCGAGGTTACCCGCGAACGGATCGCCGTGTTACAGGAGGCGGACTGGGTCGTCATTGACGAGATGAAGAAGGCGGACCTGTATTACCAAATCTGGCAGACGTTCGCGGTGCTATTGCCGGTCAAGTCGGTGGGTGTGATGGGGGACGAGCGGACTTATGAAAACGCCATCGCCATCCGCGCCGTGCACAGCGTGGATGGCATGACGGCTGATTGGGTGCGGTTGCCCTACGATTTGCTGGCCCGGCTTTCGACCCGCATCATTAACGAGGTCAAAGGCGTCAACCGCGTCTGCTTCGACATTTCCAGCAAACCGCCGAGCACGATTGAATGGGAGTGAAGAGGTTTTGGATTGTCTTGGTCCTGCTGGGGTGTCGCGGCCTTCTGGCGGCTGAAGAAGCGCCGCCCACGGTCCATCTGGTCGGTAGTTTCAACCGCTGGAACGTGGCCGACCCGCAATACCGGATGGAGTGGGGGGCGGATTCGATTTACCGGCTAAAGCATTTCTTTCGCGCCGGAAAATACCGATTCAAGTTCGCGGTGGATGGTTCTTGGGAGAAAGTGTACGGGGCCGGGACGGGTGGCCGGTTGGCGCAGCCCGGCAAGGACATTGAATTGGTTGTGCCCCGGTCCGGCGCGTGGGTCATCTCCTTCGATTTGCAGCGGCGGCGCTGGGGCTTGATTGTTGCGGAACTGGGCGTCCCGCAGGCAGTCCTGGACGCTTACAGACCGGTGGAAGCCAATATCCCGATTACTCTCGATGGCGCCGGTAGTGTCGCGCGGCCGCAGAGGAAGATTCTCGCGTATGACTTCGGCGAGCAATCAACCGATCCAGTTCAGGCTGAAGTGACCCATACCGACGGGGTATCGCCGCAAGCGACCGTCATCTTGCCGGAGGTGGGGACGTACCGATTCTGGTTGCAAGTGAATGACGGCCTGCCGAGCGATTTCGAGTTCATTACGCTGAAGGCGCAACGGAGTTACCAACTGGTGGGCCTCTGGACCGCCTCCGTGCCGGGCGCGCGCGCCACGTGGATGCAACGCACGTCACTGGGGCGATTCGAGAAAGTGTTGCCGCCGACAGTGTCCGGTGAGCAGCAGTTGATTCTCGTGCGTGATCACGATCCGGGCAAGATCATCGCGCATTTGTTGGTGGACGTACCGGCGACCAACCGGCAGTTCTGGGTGGCGCGCTACGATGAGGCGGCCAACCAGTTGACTTGTCAGCCGGAAGCGCTGGTGGAATTCAGGTTCACCCCCGCAGCCTATCCCGCGTTATGGAATCAAACGATTCGGTCGGTCAATCTGGCCGGGTCATTCAACGGGTGGAACAGTCAAGCCACGCCGATGTTGCCTGCTGATCACGGGCAGTACGTGGCGCATCTGAAATTGGAGGACGGGTTATACCACTACAAGTTTGTGGTCAACGGCGATATTTGGTTGCCGGACCCGCAGGCAGATGCGCGGTTGGCCAATGACGACGAGCATGGCGGGCAGAACTCCGGCATCTACATCGGCGAATGCGGGGAGGATTACGGGACGCAGCCGCTCGGCGAAATCAATCTCAAAGCCGTCCGCCACGACCCACATCAACTGCGCTATTTCAGTGTGGCCGGCGACTACGTGGAGGTGACGTTGCGCGCATTGGTGGCGGATGCCGCGCGGGTTGGCCTGTGTCTGGCCGGCTCGACCAACACCATTCCGATGCGGCGGGTGGAGACCAGGTTCGGTTTTGATTATTGGCAGACGACGTTCCTCGCGCCGCCGGACACGAATACGGTTTCGTATTATTTTTCGTTGGTTGACGGTTCGACCACTGATTACTTCGGAACGGCGACGGACAAGGAACAACCGCACGGTGTTGTTCCGTTCACGACGGCGTTGGCGAAGCGCAGCCTCACACCGGCATGGGCGAAACACGTCGTGTGGTATGAAATCATGCCCGACCGGTTTGCCAACGGCGCCAGCGCCAATGATGTACCCCACACACTCCCGTGGACGTGGAACTGGTACCAGTTTGCTGACTGGGAACATCCGAACGCGAACCGCACATTCTCGGTGGATTGGTACAACCGGTGGTTTGGCGGCGATTTCCAGGGATTGATCCAGCGTTTGCCGTATTTTCATCAACTCGGCGTTACAGCCTTGTATCTGACACCGGTCTTCGAGTCGCGGTCCTATCACGGCTACGACACGACCGATTACCGGCATATCGCCTCGCATTTCGGATTCTTGGGTGACGACGCGCACATCACGCCCCCGGAAACACTCGACACCAACACGTGGCAGTGGACGGAATCGGACAAACTGTTTCTGGATTTCATCCGGCAAGCCCACGGGCAAGGGTTGAAGGTGATCATCGACGCGGTATTCAATCACATGGGGAAAAAGAGCTTCGCGCTGCAAGACGTGCTGACCAACGGCGTGAAATCAGTGTACGCGGACTGGTTCGACATTGCGGATTGGGGACCGCCGGTCCAGTACAACTCCTGGGACGGCGGCGGGTGGATGCCGAACTTTCGCAAAGACGCCGAGAACGGCATCGCCTCGGCCAGTGCCCGGCAATATCTGTTCAACATCACGCGTCGTTGGATGGCCCCCAACGGCAATCCCGCGGACGGCGTGGACGGCTGGCGGTTGGACGTGGCGACCGATATTCCCGCCCCGTTTTGGATTGCGTGGCGCAAACTCGTCAAATCCATCAACCCGCAAGCGTTCATCACCGGCGAGGACTGGGGCATTGCCACCAAACATCTCCAAGGCGACCAGTGGGACGCGGCGATGAACTACCAGTTCGCCGTCCGGGCGGTCCGCTATTTCATCAACCGGAAACAGAAACTCACCGCCTCGGAGTTTGACCTCGCTATGCGCCGGTTGCTCGACACCTATCCGCTGCAAGCCGACATGGTCATGCAAAACCTGTACGACTCCCACGACACCGACCGGTTGGTCAACATGATCGCCAATCCCGACCGGCCATACGACCAAGGCGATCGTCCGCAAGACGGCGCGCCGTACAACGGCAATAAGCCCGGCCCTGAGGCCTACCGAATCCTCAAACAGATGATCACGTTTCAAATGACGTTCCCGGGTGCGCCGATGATCTGGTACGGCGACGAAGCCGGCCTGTACGGCGCGGACGATCCGACCAACCGGAAACCGATGTTGTGGAAAGACCTCCAACCTTACCGCGACCCGTCCGAGGTGTTCATGGCCGACGTGTGGAATTATTATCGGCGGCTCATCGCCATCCGCAACACATACCCCGTCCTGCGCGCCGGCCTCTATCAACCATGGTTCACCGACGACAAAATAGATTTGTACGGCTTTCTCCGGGTGCGGGGCGATGACATGGTCGCGATCCTTTTCAATAACGGCGATACAAACCAGGATGTGGAAGTAAAAGTCCCATTCCCGGACGACACGAAGTTGGTGGATGTCATTGCGGCCGATCCGGCAACGTTTGTGGACCAGCCGATGAACAAACTGGGCTTTGCCGATTTTCCCGGAAGCGCGACCGTATCGGTAATCCACCTCGGCGCTGACGTAACTCCGGTTTATCGTGTGCACGATAGTCGGATTCGTGTAAACCTCCCCGCCAAATCGTCGGCGGTTTTGGTGAAACAGTGACAAGGAACAGAATGTGAGCATTTTGTTGGATTCGGAACTCGGTCAGCGAATCGTCCAGAGCCGGATCATCTCAGTGTTGGTGATTGACCGCGAAGAAGACGCCGTCCCGTTGGCGCGGGCGTTGTTGGCCGGTGGCGTGGACGCGATGGAGTTGACGTTGCGCACGCCGGCGGCCATCGGCGCGTTGCGGGCCATCAAGCAGAATATGCCGGGGATGCTGGCGGGGATTGGGACAATTCTGACCCCGGAACAGGTGGATGCGGTCGTGGATGCGGGCGCGGCCTTTGGCGTGTCGCCGGGCACAAATCCCCGGGTGTTGACGCGGGCACGGGAACGCGGACTGCCATTCGCGCCCGGCATCGCGACGCCGTCGGACGTCGAGCACGCGCTGGAGTTCGGGTGCCGGCTGCTGAAGTTCTTCCCGGCGGAATCGCTGGGCGGGTTGAAATATCTCAAGGACATGGCCGCGCCGTACCTGCATCTGGGCGTGAAATTCATTCCGCTCGGCGGCGTGAACACCGGCAATCTAAAAACGTATCTGGCGGACCCGCTGATCGCGGCGGTGGGCGGTTCATGGCTTGCGCCCCGGGAGGTGATCAAGAAACAGGACTGGGCGGCGATTACCCGGACGGCGACGGAGGCGAAGAGACACCAATGAGTGAATGGGTTTTCTCGCATCGGGCGTTTCAAATTGATTTGGCGCGCCTCGTCGAGCGTCCGGAAATCGTCCTCCGCGAACTGCCGCGTTATGCCGACTGGGGCTACAACGTGGCGTTTCTCTATGTGGAGAACGCGTTCCGGTATCCCTCCGATCCCGTGATCTGGCGCAAGCATTCCTGGTCGGCGCGCGATCTGGGCCGGTATGTGGACGCGGCGACGAAACGCGGGATTCAGGTCATCTGTTGTGTGCCGTTATTTGGTCATGCCGGGTGGTTGACGCGACAACGTCGGCAGTTCGATGAGTTGCGCGAACAGAAAGACGGTTTCAGCGGCCAAATCTGTCCAGGCGCCGATGGATTGATCGAAAAGGTTGATCAACTCCTGGCGGATATCGTACCGTTCAATACGCATCCCGTCCTGCACATCGGCTTCGATGAATCGCCGACGCTCGGCAAGTGTTCGCGTTGCCGGCCAGTTCTGGAGGACAAAGGGGAAGGGGAGATCGTCAACCGTCATCTCCAGCGCATGGCCGATTGCGTGCGCCGCGTCGGCAAAACCCCGGGCATCTGGGGCGACATGTTTTATTACTATCCGGAAAAGATTCCCCAGATTCCCAAGGACGTGGTGGTGTTCGACTGGTTTTACTATCCCTTCGAGACCAGGCCGCGCGTCGAGCAGTTCGGTTTCCGGGAAATTGACTCGGCGGGCGCGCTGCGCCGGGCGGGCCTGCGCGTCTGGGGGTGTTCCCTCGGCAACGGCTTTGGGTTCGGTGATTTCTTCCCGGATTGGGACGAACGCCTGCGCAACATCCGCGGCTGGGCCGCATACGGTGCCCAGACCGGGTGCGAAGGTCAGCTCATCACCGCGTGGGAGCAGCGCAACGGTTCGCGCCATTTCAACCACGCCATTGACGCCACCGCGCCGTTGTTCTGGACCAAAGGCCGGCGGCCGTCCATTGAAGCGGCATTGACCGAAGGCGTCACGCGCGCTTACGCAGCCCAGCAGCCGCGCGTGTTAGCTCAACAGCTGCTCACCCTGGGTCGTCATTGGGTTTGCGGACATTACCAAAGCCGGCATGTGTACGGTCCACCGGGTGTGAGCTGGATCCGGTACTCCATTCTGCCGGATGAAGTCGCGGCCCTGCGGGATTGTTCCCGGCTGGCCCGCGCGTTACCGGCGGAGATGAAGCTGGGTGCGGCGACCCGGGCGCACATTGCCCGCCGCACCCTGCTCGTCAATCGTATCGCCCTCGAACAACAAGCCATCAATCCCCGCGAGTTCCGGCAACTGGCAGCGGAAGCTGACCGGCTGGCGGTGGCGCATACCCGCTGGTGGAAATGGGCGCGCTACGGCAACGGGGCCGGCCGGGATCGCGACGAACAGTGTGCGTTGATTCCGATGCTGCGCACCGGCGCGCGTTGGCTCCGGCAGAACGCGAAACCAGCCGCCACCCGGCAATTGCGCCCGCTCGCGATTTGTTTCCGGTCGCATCTGTCCCAACCGAACATTCAATCGTTGCAGATCACGTTAGCGCGTCCGGGACACAAGGAAGAACAACTCGGGCGGACGCACTTCATTGAGTTCCGCGACAAGTTTACCCGGCGCGGCTGTCGTTGCGTCCGTGTGCACGCGATTCCCTCGCCGGCTGATTTCCGCGGCGGAAAACTGCGGCTGGAAGTGTTTCCCTATGGACCGATCGGCATCAGCGATCTGCACGTTCAACAAGGTCAACAAGTCTTCCCTGTAAACTTCCGGGTGCTGAAGCGCAGCGGCCGCGTCCGCAACCTGTCGGCGTTGACGAAGCGCGGCGCGACGGCTTGTGAGGTCGGCGATACCGATCCGGTGGCGCAAACGCACAACTTAAAACGCCGGGCCATCCGGCATTTCGTCGAGTTGCAGATGGAAGGTGGAGGGTGAGGCTTCCGACGGACCGCGACAAACCGCTCGTCCCGGACGGCGCGGGACAAACCAACCGCCTACTCGTACTTCTTGTGAAACTTGACCTTGGACTCGTCGGTGGCGGCGGGGTGCTCGACCTGGGGGGACTCGGCTGTCGGTTTTTCTTCCTTGGCCTTCGGCGTCTCTTCCGGCGCCTTGGATTCTTCGACGTACATCATCCGCAGATCAGTCAACGTGGCGCGAAGAAATTTGGTTTCGTCGGGGTTGAGGTTGTTCTGCGTTTTGCGCTCGAGCATCTCCAGCGTATCAATGAAGAGGCGGGCGACTTGCAGGTTCTTCTCGGCTTTATGCGTGGCGGGATTGGCGATCTTGCCAAGGCCCATCATGGCTTGGCTGCTGAATAAACCCACCATGTCCATGAAACGGAGTGTGTCCTCGCGTGATCCTTGTGTGTCTCGTTGAACTTCGGCCATAGTTAATTATCTCCAACGGGCGAGACGCCCGCGCTACTTTGGTTTTACGATGGCGACGGCGTACGGCTTGCCGCCGAAATAGGTCTGCGCCACCCGTTTGATGTCGTCGACGGTGACGGACCGGTAACGCGGCTCTTGCTTCTGGAAATTATCGTAGCCCAAGCCGTACAGTTCGTCGAGTCCCACGATCATGGTCAACTCGCTGTTGTCCTGCATCCGCACTTTGAGCTGGCCGATCAGGCTGTTCTTGGCGCGGTCGAGATCCTCGGGCGTTAATCCATCGGCCACGAGCTTGGCGACCTCGGCGGAGAGTTCTTTTTCGCAGAGGGCGACTTTGTCGGGCATGGTGCCGATGTAGAGGGTGAAATAACCGGGTTGGAGACCGAGCAGTTCGTACGCGCCGACGTAGTAGCAGAGGCCCAGTTCATCCCGGAGCCGCAGGAAGAGCCGCGAACCCTGGCCGGAGAAGGCGTTATCAATCAATTCCAACGCGTACCGGTCCGGACTAAAGATATCCGTGCCGCTGTAGCCGATGAGGAGAACAGCTTGTTGTTTCGGTTTGGTTTCTTCCCGGCGGACAGTGGCGGCGAGACGTTCGGGGGCGACGGTCGGGAAATTCAGCTTGGTGGCCGGCATCCGACCGAACCGGGCTTCGACGCGCTGCCGGATATCGTCGGCTTTGACGTTGCCGAAGACGCAGAGGACGATGTTGCCGGGGACGACGTAGCGCTTCTGGAAGTCGATCAGGTTTTGCCGGGTGAACTTGGCGAGCGTTTCGGGCGTGCCGAGCGGGTTCAACCGGTACGGACTCTTGGCGAACAGTTCCTCCCGCAGGACTTGCTGGGCGGAACGCATGATCTGGTCGTCTTCGTCCTTGATCTCGGCCAGTTGGACTTCGCGTTCCCGGTTGAGCATGTCGTCGGGGAACATCGGGTTCTGGAGCACGTCGGCGACGAGATCGAGCGCGCGATCCAGATCGTCGCTCAACGCGTGGGCGGTGATACCAAAGCTGTTGTTGCCGGAGAAGTAGCTGATGCTGCCGCCGACGGACTCGATGGACTCGGCAATCTGTTCAGCGGTCCGACGTTTCGTGCCTTTGAGGAGCATCCGGGTGGTCAGCTTCGTCAACCCGCTGGTGTCCTTGGTTTCGGCGATCACGCCGCCCTTGAGCAGGGCGCGGATGTCCACCGCCGGCAGTTTCGGGTCTTCCCGGACGAGGAGGCGCAGGCCGTTGGCGAGCTTGAACTCCTTGATCTGGATACCGGCGGACTCGACGACTTTCGTCTTGGTCGTGGCGAGGCTGCCGGTCGGGTCGAGCGTGGTGGTGGTCTGGTTTTGATCGGTCAGATACGTGCGGGCGACGCGCTGGACGTCATCAGCGGTCACGCGCTGGATGTTGGCGAGGTACGTCTGGGAGAAGTTTGGGTCGTCGAGCAGGAACTGGTTGTTGGCGATGTCGGACGCCTGGCCGTCCATTGTTTTCAGCCGGTCGAGCATCTGGCTGACGGTGATCTTGATGGCTTTCTGGACTTCGGCGGGCGAAACCGGTTGCTGGCGCACACGCTGGATTTCCTCGCGGATGGCGGTGATGGCGGCTTCGCGTTTATCGGCATCGGTCTGGGCTTCGACGGTGAACAGGCCCGGATAGCGGGGCGTGTAATTGTTGGCCGCAATGCTGTGGACGAGGCCACGTTTTTCGCGGAGGTCCTGGTAGAGCCGGGAACTGCGGCCCTGGCCGAGGATGATCGCGAGCACGTCGAGCGGGTACACGTCCGGGCTGGAGATGTTCGGGACGTGCCACGCGAGGTCGACGTAGGCAAGTTGGATGGGCATTTCCTCGTCGCGTTGCCGGGCACTGAGCTGCGGCGGTTCGGCGGGAACGTAAGGCGGTTCAATCGCGCCCATCGCGAAGCCCTTGGTCAGTTCCGTGAGGTGCGCGAGGACTTGATCGGCGTTGATGTCGCCGACGACTACGAAGACGATGTTATTCGGGACGTAGAACTTTTTGTAGTAGTTGACCACGTCCTGCCGGGTAACGCGGTTGTAGATGTCGGGATAACCAATGACAGGATGCCGGTAGGGATGCACGGCGTAAGCGGTGGACCAGAGGAGGCGGCCGGCGCGTCGGTCGGGATCATCTTCGTTCATGGCCATTTCGCGGAGGATGACTTTCTGTTCCTTCACGAGTTCCTCTTCCGGGATCGTGGCGTTCATCATGCAGTCGGCGAGGATGTCCACGGCGGTCTGCCAGTTGGCGGACGGGATATCAATGTGGAAGACCGTCTGCTCGAACGAGGTGTAGGCGTTGATGTAGCCGCCTTTGTCTTCGATCTCTTGCGCGATTTGGGAGACGCCCCGGGTGGTCGTGCCCTTGAACAGCATGTGTTCGAGGACGTGGGACAAGCCGGCGCCCAGCCACGGGCCTTCGGTGACGCTGCCGGCATGCACCCAGAACTGGGCGCTGACGACGGGCGCGGTGTGGTCTTCGCGGACGAGGACGGTGAGTCCGTTTTTGAGTACAGTTTTATGGACGGGGGCAGCATTCATGGTTGTAATCGCGCGCGATGGCGCGGCAAAGCTGAGACAAGCGGCGGCGATGAGACAAACCGCCGATTGGCGTTGGTTCATGCCAGAATCAGACAATCAGTTCGAGCCGCTGCTCAATTTCTCTTTGTCCGCCGTGCGATCCGAGGGCGGCAAATGACTGGAGGAGCGGGCGGCGGCCGGGGCGCGCAACCGGCGGAGCAGGGCGGCCGGCGGCGGCAGATACGGTTTGACGAACGCTTCGTCGAAATCGTAGCCGCCTTTGAAATCCTCCCGGCTGTCCTGATCGGTTTTGCCGAGGACGCCTTTCTCGACGAGGTTGAAGACGATCTCGGCGAAATCTTCGCAGCGTTTGACGCCCCAGTAGTTGAGGACGGTCTTGGTCATCGGGCCGAATTGCTGGAGCGAGAAGCGGCGCAGACCTTCCAGCAATTCCTGGCCGCTGACATGACGCTCCTTGCCGGTGGCGCTCTTCTTGAGCAGCTTGACGGTGTAGTCCAACCCTTCGCGCACAAAGTGATAGGCGTCGCGGTCGTAACGCGGATCGTGGGCGAGAATCTGGTTGAGGGCTTCGTGGAAGTTGATCTTTTGCATTCCGGTGTTACCTCGTGGGTATGGCGGCGACGGGCACGACCCCCTGTTTATGCGCCCGCCATTGCTTGACCACGGTGCCGAGCACGATTGCCCCCAACAATAACGCCACAATCTGTTGCTCCGTTTTCGTCAACTTGAACATACTCAGGTGACCGAGTCGCATCTCCGATCAACTATTGTAGTCGAACGCGCGCGAACCTCAACACAATTTCTGAACGAATTGCCGGTTCAGATGATGCGGTCGTGATAGGTGGCGATGACGTTGCGGCGGCTCAGCACACCGACCACCCGGGCTGAACCCGCCTTCTCGACGACCGGCAGCTCTTCCAGTCGCGTCGTCCGAAACTTGCGCAGCGCGGACGCCAGATCTTCTTCGAGGCTGACCGCGGCGTACGTTGGGGCCAGCAGGTCTTGCGCGACCACCGCCTGATCCGGCAGGCCGTGTTCCGAGAAAAAGATGCGGACGTCGTTGAAATCAATCACGCCATAGAGCGTTTCGTTGTCCGTCAACACCGGGAAGACCTGTTGCTTGGTGGTGGCGAGCGCGTCGAGGATTTCGTGCAAGGGGGCGTTGCGATGAAAGGTGGCCATCTTGGCGTCCTTGGGCAGCGCGTCCCGGACCGGAATGTGTTCCAGCGCGGCGTTGACAAATTCGCCTTCGTGCGCGGGCGAATCCACCCGGGCGTCCACTTGGCTGGCGTACATGGAAATGCGGCGTGGACTGAACACATACGCCGCCGCCGCGGTGAGCATCAACGGCACAAGCAACCCGTAGCCCATGGTCATTTCCGAAACCATGATCAGCGCGGAGAGCGGCGTTTTCGCCACACCCGCCAGAAAGCCGGCCATGCCCACCAGCGCGAACGCCTGCAAGTTGGGGGTGAAATGGGGCAGCAACATCTGCATCAACATCCCGGTTGCCGTTCCCAGCAGCCCGCCGATCATGACGGCGGGAGCAAACGTTCCGCCACTGCCACCGGAACCAATCGTCAGTCCGGTTGTTAGAATTTTTACGAACGCCACCACCACAATCAACCAGAGCGCGAGTTGACCGTCCATGGCCAACTGCACCCAGCCGTAGCCTTGTCCCAGAATCTGCGGCAGGAAATACGCGAGGCTGCCGACCAGCAAGCCGCCAATGGCCGGGCGGACATACGACGGTACAGGCAGTTTGTGGAATACATGCTCTTCCATCCCGTGCAACGTCTTGGTGTAGAGGATGCCGACCACCGCGCAGATCAGCCCCAACGCCACGTAGAACGGCAATTCCACGATGTGGGTGAATTGTAAATGCGGCACCACGAAGACCGCGCCCCATTTGTTGGTCAGCGCGCAATAAATCGAGTAGGACACGATGGAGGCGACGAAGGACGGCACGAGCGCGTTGGCCTCGAAATCCATATCCCGGTAAAGCATCTCCGCGGTGAACAGCGCCGCGCCCAAAGGGGAACGAAAGATCGCACCTAATCCGGCACCAGAACCCGCGAGCATCAATAACCGCCGTTCCCGGTCCGGTGATTTGAACCACGCGCCGACAATCGAGCCAAACCCGGCGCCGACCTGCGTGATGGGACCTTCGCGACCGGCTGAACCACCGGTGCCGAGCGTGAACGCGGAGGCGATGGTTTTCACGAGCGGAATGCGCCCGCGGATCAGTCCGCCGCGACGGTGATACGCTTCGATGACCGAGTCGGTTCCGTGGCCGGCCGCATCCGACGCGAATAGTTTCATGGTCAAGCCCGCCAGCAAACCGCCAACGGCCGGCACGATGAACAACAACCACCGATGGGTGGCAGTTGCCGGGATCACGGACGGGGCCTCACCGCTGGGCAGGGGCATGACGTAACCCACCAGATGGCCCATGAAAAACTCGGTGGCCGTGTTCAGGATATAACTAAATGCCAGCGCGCCCAAGGCAGCCGCCACACCCACCAATACGCTCAGCAAAAGCAATCGCGTCAGATAATGGTTGCGCAGCGATTTCAGAAATTTCGCGCAAAATGCAATCATGTTCTCTCGGAGATCAGCCGATCCCAGTGTTAACTACTTCGGGCGAGACGACAATTACTTTCTCAGGGGGCCGGCGGAGCATTGTCATTCTTTGATTTTGGGCGAGCCTGGAACCGCCCCCAAATGCTGAACGGCGCGGTCATCGGGGGGATATTGACGCCCAGGAATCCGGCCATTCGCTGCGGGAAATAGCTGAACACGAACGCCGGCACTGTGGCTGAACCGGCTTCCTTCAAGCGCGTCGCCAGCGCCGCAGCGAGAAACATGAACGCTGACCAGATGTAGAACGTCAGCCGCAGATCAATCGCGTATCCGCTCGCGGCCAACTTTGACACGAGCCACCCGCCCAACAACGGCATGGGGGCTGAGATCAAGCCGACAAAGGTGCTGTACGCCGCGAATTGCACGGAGCGGCCGGCCGGGTTGGAGAGTTTGTACATCATCGTCGAAAGCGAAATGCCGATGGCCGCAGCGCCGATACCCGCGAAACCGTTCATCCAGGGAATGAGATAATACGCCCGTCGTACAGCATGTGGTGGAATCGCCATCCAGAGGAAGGCACACGGGGCCATGATCAACAAACCGGTAATGAGGATCGGCCGGCAGCCAAAGCGATCCACCAGTCTTCCCCAACCGGGTGAGGTCAGAAGAATCGCCACGGTTGATACCGAATTCAACAGCCCCAGCGCGAAGTAACTCAGCCCGATGTCCCGCAACGAATAGGCCGCGTTGAAGGGGCCGGCAATTCCACCCCACGCGATCACCGTATGCACCACAGCCAGGGTGACGAACGGCTTGTTACGGATGGTTTGGCGCAGCAACTGGAGAAGCGTCGGTCGGGTGACGGCCTGAACCAACGGACAATCCGGCTGCGGAATATTTAACCAGGCTGACGCCAACCCGAACACCGTTCCAAAAAAGAACAAGGTTGTGAACGCGAACAACCCGTGCGACCGGATGATGTCCAGAAACCGTCCTTCGCCGATGGCAAATAGCGCCCCGACGATGCCGGCAAACATCGTGCAATACCCAAAGTGACCTGAACCCTTAAAACTGGACAGTTTGCAGAGTGAGTCTTGGCCGATAAAG
>JBBISF010000018.1:0-37728 GCA_037441425.1 Verrucomicrobiia bacterium | reverse complement strand
TGGGGCATGCCCGGCTTGCGTTACGACAGTCCGTTGCCGTCTTACATCACCCATCCGCCCAACCTCAACCAACTGAAAGGGAACCTACGGAATGGCCTCGAATCGTTTACCGGATAACCTCGCCGACCTGGAAACCGCCGGGCGCGACGCCGAAGATGGCGTGAACCAATTGGGCGTCACCATCGGCCTGAAACAAAACACCGGCCCGCTCATCAAGGCCGACACCGACGCGCTCTCCGCCGCCGGCGATCAATACGCCGCCGCCGACACCGCCGTGCGCGATGCCAACGGCGTGTTGCGTGTCGCCGTCTCCAACGCCCGCGGTTACCTGATGCTGGGTCGGGACCTGCTCAAGCCGACGCTGGGCGGCAAAGCCAACACCGCCTGGGCCGAGACCGGCTTCAGCGATCGTTCGCTGGCCGTGCCCAACGGCGACGACCTGTTGCAGGCGATGCTGGACAAGATGAAGGTCTATCTCACGGCCCATCCGAATCTGGAGAACGCCCCGGCCAACTTCACCGCCGCCCAATCCGGCACTCTGTTCGCCGCGCTCCAAGCCGCCCGCAGCGGCCCCAATGGCGTCAACGCCAAGGAAGCCACCCGGCAAACGGCCAAGACAACGCGCGACCAGACCGAAGCCGCCTTGCGCCGACGACTGACCGGCCTGCTCGGCGAACTGAACCAACTGCTCGATCCGCTCAGCCCGCATTGGGTCACGTTCGGCTTCAGGAAACCCGGCGCGCCCGACGCGCCCGACCCGGTCAAGAGCCTGACCGCCACCGCTCTGGGTGGTGGCCGGGTGAAACTTGATTATCCCGCCGCCGCCCGGGCCGAACGCTATCAAATCTGGCGCGTCACCGACCCCGTGACCGGCGCTGCCGAGTTGGTGGACCGCACCGAGCAAACGAGCTATCTGCTGGAGAACCAGACCGTCGGCGCGACGCTGTTGTTGCAGGTGCGCGCGGTCAACGAAACCGGCGAAGGCAAATCCAGCCCCACCGCCACCGTCATCGTCACCTGACCGCCGTGACGACGGCTCCGATCAAATGGATGGTGCGCGGGCTGTGCCTGACGCTGTTGCTGGCCGCCGGCCGCGTGGCGGTTGGCGACGAAGTGAGCGTGCCGGCGGGGGTGTCGGCTAGCGCCTTCCACGCGCCGGAAACGCTGCGGCTCAACAATTCATGACCAAGTCGGTGGCCCAGCAGGGTGCCTGCCTGATCATTGGCATATGCGAACAACTGTGGATTGTGCGGACGTAACAAACGACGTTCAGGTTGATCCATCTGCACATCCAGAAGATGCTAATGCATCGGTGACGATTCAGAAGATCGGTGGAAACACTTGCGTTCCGTAACATGAATGACGAAGGATAACCGATGAAAAACAACCTAATCCCCGTTTGCCCGAGAGTAGGAAGTTGTGTTCTTGTGCTGCTGAGCTTTTTACTGACTTCGTATGGCCAAGAGGATCCCAGCAAGCATGTTATCGCCAACTTCTCATGCGCCGACGTGCCGGTCTCGAAGGCGATCAGCCAATTATCGGAAAATTCCGCTTGGCCGATAAATTCCATCATTGATCAGACCACAGAACCGTTTGTCAGCATATCGACATCGGGCACGACCATCGGTGATCTGCTGACAAGAATTCTCGCAGGACTACCTCATTATCATTTCGTTGTTGCATCAGGAACCATTCTTGTTGCTCCGTCCGGTCTTGAGACAAACCGCTCTTTCGTGTTGAACCACGTCTTCCATAAGTACACAGCCACGTATGGCGTCTGGAAAACAAGGCTGCCAAAAGAGGTATATAAACTGGACTTCTATGATGAACAAAGCATCCGGTTGAACGTCGCGATTGGGACGTTAATTTTGAAGACGAAACCCGAAGTGGAGGCATTTCCCCAAACATTATCTTTTGCAGACAAATCCCTTGTCGAAATCTTGAACGATGTTTCCAAACGAAGCCATTCTTCTTGGTGTTGTGCGCGCGTCTTCCCCTCAGAAGTAGTGGATTCAAATCAGACTATGGCCAAAATGGGATACCCACCTATGTGGCAACATGTCGATAAGCCATGTTATATGGTGACATGGAACAGCGGGGGGCATCACGGTATTGATCCAAACGTCAGAGCTGGAGTGGAGTCTCTGACAGCAAGTGACGTGAAACCATACCGGGATCGTATTCAAGCCAACCGACGCGGCTCTCCGAATGCCGACCGTAGTCCGATTAAGTTTGAGGCTTCAGTTGCTGCCGTCAACTCGTTGAACCAGTCCGTGCCACTGGTCTTAAAGCTGATCAATCGCACCGACCATCGTGTGATCATTACCAACCCGTTTCTCGACGACCCGCAGCGTGGCTTTTGGCAAATCATCCGGCTCGTGGGTACGAAAGGAAATCCGATCAATTACCGCGTCCTCCTGCCACACGCCTCGCAGGAACCCGCCATGATCACGTTGGATGCCCACCAAACGTACGAGCGCACGGTTGATCTTCGTAGTGTACCGATGGAGCTTGACAAGTTGCAGGGTTACGAGTCCGATGGGAAACCGCGCGGCAAAGAAACGGAGAACTTTGTTGCCGGTAATTATTGGTTGGTAGTGAATGTCTTCTTCCAAGATGACGCGGGCACGCCGTACTACCTGATCGAACCTCAAGCCCATCAGTTTGAAATCAGAGACCGAACCACCGATGGCAAGTGAGTGCATGAGACATGAAGCGAAGGGATGCGTCGTCCTGTTCTTTTCGTGACCTACAAGCGGATCATTTGGAGCAGTTACACTGACGGCAAAACGAATTCACCTTCCGTGACAGTGATCTTTTACGGTCCCAAGCCGCCGCGCTCGAAAGATACGCATTAGACTCCTCGATGTTGCGCACACGATTTCCAGTATTTGCAGCCTGTCTGTTAGCCTGTTGCTGCTTTGAAACTAGGGCGGCCAACCCTGCCGATTTGAATCGGCGTTTATCTGAGATTGGTTTGAAACTACTCTCACAATCACCCGATTTTAGTGCGCTTGAGACGGAGTACCTCGATTTGCTCAAGACCTACAAGTCACCGGAAGAACAGGGCCGGATCTACTATGCGCTGGCAGTCATGTTTGCTCAACAGGCCCAGCAACATCTGCCCAAGGTGGCCGAGTACTGTGAGCAAGCGTTAAAACGTCCCCTTGGGACACTCGAGAAAATTCAGATGTACATTTACTGGGGCGACGCGCTGTGGATGAAATACTCCGCGGCTCCGGCCGAGGAGCTTGTCCCGGTCAGAACACAGATTGTCAGCCTGTATCTGAATGGTTTCAAGCTGGTTCTGGATCACCAAACGACGGATGATGCAGGCCGACCACCTCTTGTGACTGTCTACCATTACTTCGGCCCATCAGACGCAGAATATGCCGAAGCGACTCGGCGAAACGAGATGCAAATGAAAGCGCGCCGCGAATGGGACTTGCAGCATCGGCTGATTTTGTTTCATCCAAGATTGGTAGAACACATTGTGAGCGTTTATACGCGCAAGCCACATGATGAAGCAGAGCTGAAAAAGCTTGCTGACGAAATTCTCCAGAATCCAGCCGGGGTCAAAGAAATCCTGAAGCGCTACCAAGAGGTTCTGTCGGCAAAGTAGGGGTGACCTGCCTTGTTCCGCGATTGACGCAACGGAGGGGGCACCCTATGGTCTGGGAGCATGGAGCGGACAGGAGCACAAACGTCTGCCAACGGCTTCACCGTTGGCGCAGACACAACTTCCCGGCCACCCGTCATCGACGCGCAGCACCTGACGAAGGTGTTCAAGGATTTCTGGCGTCGGCCCAAAGTGCGGGCGGTTAACGACGTGTCTTTTGAAGTCCGAACCGGCGAGGTCTTCGGGTTGCTCGGGCCGAACGGTTCTGGCAAGAGCACGACGTTGAAGATGATTCTGGGGCTGTTGTACCCAACGAGCGGTCAATTGCGGGTGCTCGGGCATTCGCCCCGTGACGTGAAGACCAAACAGCGGATCGGGTACGTGCCGGAAGAATCGTATCTGTATCCGTATTTGAATTCGGAAGAAACGCTCAAGTTCTATGGGACGCTCTTCGACCTGGATACCACGGAACGCCGGGAACGCATCGAGCAGTTGTTCGACATGATCGGGCTGAAGCACGCACGGAAGCGGTTGGTCGGTGAGTTTTCGAAGGGCATGGCGCGGCGGATTGGGTTGGCGCAGGCGCTCATCAACGACCCTGATTTGGTTATTCTGGATGAGCCGACTTCGGGTCTTGATCCTATCGGTTGCCGGCAGGTGAAGGATTTGATCGTGGCGTTGGCCAAACGCGGCAAAACCATCCTGCTTTCCTCGCATTTGCTGGCCGACGTGGAGGATGTCTGTGACCGGGTCGCCATATTATATAATGGTAAGGTCCAAGCGAGCGGGCCGATTCATGATTTGCTGGAAGAACGCAGCCGGTATCGGGTGGAGTTACCGGAACTGTCCGCGGACGCGTTGAAACGGGTGCTGACGGCGTTGCGAACGGAACTGGGCAGCGAACCGACGGTCAAACACCCGCAGAAAGATTTGGAGCGGTTCTTCATCGAGGTGATCGAGAAAGCCCGGCGTGAGACGACCGAATCAACCGGGGCCGGGCCATCGGCGGGCGTGGCGCAGTATTTGGCGGGGCCGGGCGTGCTGGAGCAACTCGTCAAGAACGAGCAGCGGGACGTGAAGAGCGGGGAAGCCGAACCGGCCCAGCCGGAGCCGACGCCGGAAGAAAAGAAGCGCGCGGCAGATGAGAAGCTGAGCCGGTTGATGAAGCCGGGCAAGTGAAAAGGATTCTGGCAATCGCGGGAATGGCGGTGCGCAGCGCGGTGCGGTCGCGCGTGGTGGTGGTGTTGCTGGGATTATTGCTCTTGGCGATCATCGGGTTGCCGCTGACGGTGAAGGGCGACGGGACGTTGACGGGGGAGGTGCGGGTGTTGTTGAGCTACACGCTCGGCGCGGTGGGTGTGATTCTGGCGATGGCGACGTTGTGGGCCGGCTGCGCGGCGGTGTCGCTGGAAGTGCAGCAGCGTCAAATCCAAATGATTCTGGCCAAACCGGTCAGCCGGTTGGAAGTGTGGCTCGGGAAATGGCTCGGATTGATGGCGCTGAATGCCGCGCTGCTGTTATTGTGCGGGGTCGCGGTTTACGGTTTGTTACGCTGGCGGACGCGCACGAACGAACAACGCGCCGAGCAAATTCTGGCGGCCTCGCGCTTGGTGTTGCCGGATTTGTCCGATCTCAATCAGGCCGCCCAACGGTTCACCGAGCAACAACTGCGCGCCGGTCAGTTGCCGGTCAATGTGCCACCCGATCAGCTCTACCAGGCGGTTCGCGACGCGTTCCTGCGCCAAGCGAACACGGTACCTGAAGGAGCCCGGCAACGATGGTTGTTTCGCTTGCCGGCGCGGCCGCAGAAGGATCAGAAGCTGACAATCCGCTATCAGTTTGACGGGTCGAAGACGGAGAAGGTGTCGGTGACCGGTTTGTGGCGTGTCGGTCCACCGGAAGCGGCTATTCCTTACGAAGTCCGGCAGACCGCGGAAACCGGTCAGCAGTACACGTTGTTGGTGCCGGCCAGCGTGGTCGGCTCGAACAACACGGTGATGGTTGAGTATGGCAACGTGAATCCGTCACCAGTCACCGTGTTGTTTTCGCCGCAGGAAGGCGTGGAGTTGTTGGTGCCGGCGGGCAGATTTGAAGGGAATTTTGCGCGGAGTCTGGCGGTGATGCTTTGTCAGTTGGGATTTCTCGCGGCGTTGGCGGTGACGTTGGGTTCGTTGTTTTCGTTGCCGGTGGCGGCGTTCGTGACGGGGGCGTTGCTGATTTTGATCAAGGCGAGCGCCTACATTGATTCGTTGGCGCAATCCAACCTGCCAATCTTCGGGACGAGTGGCCCGGGAGCGAAGTCGCCCGATCTCGTGGACGTGGTGATGCGCACGGTGTTCAAGGTGTTAGCGGCGGTGATTCGTCCGTTGCAGGAGACCAGTCCGCTGGAGAATCTGGCCAGCGGTCAACTGGTGGGGTGGGGGATGGTCGGCAGTGTGTTCGCGATTAAAGTGGTTTTGTACGGCGGATTGTTAATGGTGATCGGTGTGTGGCTCTTCAATCGCCGGGAGATTGCGTTGCCGGCATGAAACGGACGACTTCCATTGCCGTGGCGTTGGTGGCGGTGCTGAGTTTCTGGGCGGCGGCGCGGATGCACGGGCCGCTACTGGAGTCGCGCCGGCAATATCATCTGAATTGGGATGAGCCGTTGGAGAATTCTCCGCCGTTGGTGAGTTTCACAACGGTGGCGCTGGGCGGTTTCCGGGGCATCGTGGCGGATTTGTTGTGGTTGCGTGCCGGTGACTTGCAGGATCAGAAAAAATTTTTCGAGTTGGTGCAACTGGCGGATTGGATCACCAAGCTTGAACCGCGATTCGCGTTGGTGTGGGAGTTTCAGGCCTGGAACATGGCGTACAACGTCAGTGTGATGCTCGATAACCCGGCTGATCGGTGGCGCTGGGTGCGGCAGGGGATCAAGTTGTTGCGCGACGAGGGGCTGTACTATAACCCCGGTGATCCCGGGTTGTATCATCAACTGGGTTGGTTGTTCTTCCACAAAGTCGGCCAATACCTCGATCAGGCGCACCTGTATTACAAGCAGGCCTGGGCTGAGGAGATGATGGCGTTGTGGGGCGACAAGCCCCGGCCGGATTTCGCCGCGATGATCGCGCATCCGTCAGACCCACGCGTGCAAGAGATGATCCACAAATACAAACTGCTGCCGGAAGTGATGCAGCAGGTGGACAAGGAATACGGGCCGTTGGATTGGCGGTTGCCGGACGCGCACGCGATTTACTGGGCGTGGCGCGGGAAGAAGTTCGCCAAGGGGTTTGATCGGGTGCAGTTGGATCGGCTGATTTTTCAATCGATGCAGGATGCCTTCCGGGAAGGCTCGTTGGTGTACAACCGGGAGGAACAGATTTTCGTGCTCGAACCGAATCTGGCGTTGTTGCCGCACGTCCGCGAGGCGTACGAGCAAGCGCTGGCGGCGCACCCGGATGAAGACTCGATTAAGAGCGCGTACCGGAACTTTCTCGAATCCGCCATCTTGATTTTGTACACATACAATCGCCTGGGGGAAGCCGGGCAATGCTACCAGAAATGGTGCGAACTGGCCGGGCAGAAGCAATCCGAGCCGTTGGCCCAGTTTGCGTACACCAAACTTACGGAGGAAATGACCAGTTTGTCGCCGCCGGAAGCGCTGGCGTACGTTCAGGGGCTGTACTTCCAGAGTTACCGCTGGCTGGCCATTGGGGAAGACGAACGCGCGGCGGGTTTGTCGCAATTAGGGCGCTTGTGCTGGGAGCGTTACCAGGAGAAACATGCCGGGCAAGAGCAACAAGAACGCGTCGGCCTGCCGGCGCTCGACGAAGTGCGCCGTCAGGCTTGGCAGCGCGCCCTGGCCTCGCTGCATGGCGCGGAAGCGCGCGCGCGCCTGAAGGCGACGGCCACGCCGCGGTAGGCAGGTTGAATTTTTATCGTGCTTTTCTGTTGCATCCCCCAAGGGGCCGTGTTAAGAACTTTCTCCAAGCGTTAGGCGTGTTACGGAGGAGCCCCTCATGAAAATTGCGCGATGGCCAGGTTTGCTATCACTTGCAGCGAGTCTGTTGCTGATTCCCCAAGTCGCCCACTCGGCGACAAAATCCAACAAGATTTTTATTTACCCAGCCAAGGGAGAAACGGTGGATCAGCTCCAGACCAATGGCGTCCAAATAGTCAAAAACTATGGGGCTTACTGGCTCGCCAAGGCGGACGACCAGCAAGTCGCAGCCTTGAAGGCGAGTCACGGCGACCGCGTCGAGAGGGCGAACTACCTCAATGTAATTGAGCTTGGCGCCACGGCATTGGACACCACCACCACCGGGCCTGTTGTTCCGGCCAACCTGCAGGAAGCGAGCGGTCCCGGCAAGTATTTGCGCTTGATTCAGTTTATTGGCCCAGTCATCCCGGAATGGCTCGCGCAAGTAAAAGCCATTCGCGATGTCCAAATTATTTCCTACATTCCGAACAACGCTTACGTGGTTTGGTTGGATGCCGCCGCCGAGAAGAAGTTGCAGAAGTTGACAGGGGACAATGGGCCGATTCAATGGATCGGTTCCTATCATCCATATTACAAATTAGGCGTTGGATTGCTGCAACCGGCCACGCAGGTTTTGACGGTGCGAGTTTGTCTCGTTGATGATGCGAACACCACAGCAACCATCAATCAGATAGCGGCATCCGCGCTGGGGAAGGTGGAGTCGGTGCCAACGCCCTTGAAACAGCGTGAGATCCAACTGACGGTTAACTCTGCAAGCATCAACTCCATCGCCCAGATACCGGGAGTCCTGTGGATCGAGCAAGTACGCCCATTAACCACCGAAGATGAGAAGCAAGATTTGATTGTCGCCACCGTCACGAACGGTGTGGGTTTCGGACCAGCACCGGGAGTGCACTACATTGACTTCCTGACCAACACGGTGGGCTTCAGCACTTCCGCAGCCCAATACCCGGTGATCGACATTGCGGATTCGGGGTTAGACATCGGCTCGGAAGACCCGCTCCACTCAGATTTCTACGAAAGAGGTCCATCCGTCAGCAACGTAATTGGTGGGGGTGTAAATTCGCGGGTCGCCTATCTTCTCGATTACACCCCTTGTCCCGACGCCACTTGTAACCCCTGCCCACCGGGCGAGACCTGCCCGCCGTACCCGCCCTATGAAAACTGTCTAAACGATGGGCACGATGGCTATGGCCACGGTACCTTCGTGGCTTCGATCGCCATTGGATACAACGATGTGCCCGACATTACCGTGCCCTGCGTCGAACGACAGTCCACGACGGTTTGCCTGAACACCAACATTACGGTGGAAGCTGTGCAGCCCCAAACGGTTTGCGTACCGACGCAGCCGACACCCACCTGTCTGCCGGTGTATCTGACCAACTCATGGAATATCGTCGGTTCTTCTACAAACATCTCGGTGTGCGCGGGTAGCGTCACTTTGGTGACCAATGACATTTTTGTCATCCGCCAAGACGTGGACGGTTTCCAAAGAGGCATGGGCGTGTCGCCGTTTGGCCGGATTGGCGTCTCCAAGATCTTTAATGATTGCGACACCGGTTATATCCCCGACCTGACAGAATTGGTGCAGAGCGCGTACCTCAATGGTTCCCGGATTCAGAATAACAGTTGGGGACAAGTTCTCTTGACGGGCACGGGTGGCAACAGCGGGGTATATGACAGTCAATCCCAAGAATATGACCTGCTCGTCCGGGATGCGCTCCCGACGGGTTCCAGCCAAACGCCCGGACCGTCTCCGTTGAACCAGGAGATGGTGGAAATCTTTGCGGGAGGCAATGCTGGAGCAAGTGGTAAAGTCGGGGGATTTGGCGATGTGCTGGTAACACCGCCGGCAACCGCCAAAAACGTCATTTCGGTCGGCGCTTCGGAAAATGTCCGTCCCACCCAGTATTGCACCCAGTTCGCTGACGATTCAGACAATGCCTTGGACATCGCCATCTTCTCGTCCGTGGGCGGCACCGAGGATGGCCGGTTTAAGCCTGAGATTGTTGCGCCCGGCACCAGCATCATGGGGGCGGTCACGCAATTTCAATTGTCCCGCGGCAGTCTTCCCGGAACCACGTGTGCCGGACTTGATCCCTTCAATCCCACGGACCCGTACAATCCAAATGATGATGTGCAGGTGATCAATGATGTTTACACCTGCGGAAACGGCACCAGCTTTTCCACACCCACTTTGTCTGGTACCGCCCAATTGCTCTGGTGGTATTTCCAACATAAGCTTGTGAACGAAGACGGGCGTAATCTTCTTCAACCCAGCCCGGCCATGACCAAGGCATACATCTGTAACTCCGCCCGGTATCTGCCGACCACAAATCCGCAAACCGGCGTGCGAGACACATTGCCCTCCAGCGCCCAAGGCATGGGGATCCTGGACCTGCAACGGATGTTCGACGGCGTGCCCCGGATTATCCGCGACGAAACGTCACCCCGCGCCATTGATGTCCCCCTCATCTCGACCAACCCGGTCAATCAGCAGATCTATTTCAGCCAAACGGGGCAAAGCTATGAACTCAACGGCCAAGTGTCTGATGCCACCAAGCCCTTCCGCGTAACGGTGGCGTGGACGGATGCCCCCGCCAACTTGGCGGCGTTTTCAAAGCTGGTGAACGACTTGGATCTTCAAGTCACAATTGGTGGCGCAACGTATAAAGGCAACGTCTTCTCGGAAGACCACTCCATAACCGGCGGTGTGTTCGATGCGATCAACAATATGGAAAGTGTCTTTCTGCCGGCCAATACGTTGACCAACGGTGAGCCGTGGCGTCTCATTGTTACCGCGCATACGCTGGCCGGTGATGGCGTCCCGAATGTCGGTAACGACACAGATCAGGACTTTGCTCTGGTGGTGTACAACGCCGCGACCAATGCCACTGCTGTGTCCGACATTCCCAACCCGGCCACCAACGACGCCTGCTCTACCGCCATTCCGATCGGGAACTATCCCTACGCGTTCACGAATACCCTCGACAAGACCACCTATCACAACACGCATCCGAGTCCCTCGTGCGCGCGGGGCGGCGTCAATGCGTTCTGGAAGGTTGTCACCCCCACCCCGGGGGTTACGTTTAACGTGGACACGACGGGCAGCAGCTTTGACACCGTGGTTTCCGTTTGGAAAGTGCAGACTGTTCCGCAGACGATCTTCGTCCGGGGTGAGTGCGGCGCCTTGGTGGAAGTGGCCTGTAATAACGACACCGGCAACAGCCTGCAATCCGCCCTCAGCTTCGTCTCCGATGGCTCGAACACCTACTACATCGTCGTCGAACCTCATAATGACGGCCCCGGCGGCCAATTGATCCTGAATGTGGACGCCACCAACCCGGACATTGTCGTGACCCCGGCCGCTTTGAATTTCGGCGAACAAGTCAGCGGCACCACCAGCGCCGTCCAGACCGTCACCTACCAGAACAACACCTCGGTGGACGTGGAAATCCAAAACCTGACCATTGGAGGAGCGAACTCCAATGACTTTATTATTGTCTCCGACACTTGCAACGGCAACCTCCTCGCGCCGGGCGCCGCTTGTCACATTATGGTCGCGTTTGCCCCCACCACCAACGACAATCTTAACGCCACGCTATTCATCTATGATACCGCGCTGGGCAGTCCGCGCGCGGCGGCCCTTTCCGGCATGGGCTTGCCACCGGCCCCGATCGTTTGCTCGTCTACAGCCGGTCCGCTGACCTTTACCAATCTTCAGGCGGTCGGCACCAGCAGTTTTCCCCGGAGCATCACCCTCACCAACTGCGGTACGGCCAACCTGACCATCTCGAGTATTACCGTGGCCGGTAGCGGCTCGAACGATTTCACAACCGTTGGCGAAACTTGTACCGGCGCGCCGATCGCACCGGGGGCCACCTGCACGATACCGGTTGTCTTCAGTCCAGTGACCGCCGGCCTGCGGCAAGGCATCCTGACCATCGCTCACGATGCCGGGGGCAGTCCCTTGAACATCACCTTGCAGGGCACCGGCTATATTCCTGCCCCATCCGTCTGCGCCAGTACCGGGGGACTCAGCTTTGGCGGCGTGGCCGTGGGCAGCAGCAGCGCCGCCCAAAGTGTGATCATCACCAATTGCGGCACCGCTCCCCTGAACATTTCCGGCATCGGCTTGGTCGGGGCCAACCCTGGCGACTTCCTAGTCACAAGCAACGCCTGTAGTGTCATCGCCACCGGTGCCTACTGCAAGGTGTTTGTCAAATTCGCCCCGCAGGAAAGCGGCGTGCTCAGCGCTTCTTTGGCTGTCACCAACGATGCCAGCGGCAGCCCGTTGTTGATCTCGCTGACCGGCGCCGGCTTGCCAGCGGTAGTCTGCCTGAGTACCGCGCCGCTTGCATTCACGGATACCGCCGTCAACACCACCAACAGCTTGCCGCAGACCCTCGTGGTCACCAACTGCGGCACGGCCGATCTGGTGATTTCCGGCCTGAGTTTCACCGGAGCCGGTTCCAACGACTTCTTTGTGGCCACTAACGAAACCTGCATGGCGGCGGGCATCCCCGCCAACGGCACGTGCGTCATCCCGATCTACTTCAACCCCATGGCAACCGGTTTGCGACAAGCCACGTTGAATATCATCAACAACGCGGATGGCGGCTTGTCCACGATCAACGTGCGGGGCACCGCCTACACGCCGGCCTCTGGCATTTGCCTGAGCCGTTCCGCCATTACCTTTAGCAACCAGTTGATCGGCGTCACCAGTGAAACGGAAAGTGTGACCATCACCAACTGCGGCACCGCAGTCCTGACGATTTCCGGATTAGGAATTGTCGGGGTGAACAGTAATGATTTTGCGGTCGTCAGCAGCTCCTGCTCAACCATCGGCATCGGCCAGACCTGCAAAGTCTTTCTCACCTTCACGCCGACGGCCGCCGGTTCGCGCACGGCGTCACTCGCGATCACCAACAACTCCGCCGTCAGCCCGAAACTGGTCACTTTGCAAGGCGGCGGTGACAATTCGCAGCCCGACGCCCTGATCGGCAAGACCTACAAGCTGCAATTCCGCCGCGATGGCACGCTCAAATCGCTCTTGGGTTGGAACATCATCAACACCAACGCGGTGAATCAAACCTATCAAACCAAAATGAAACGCGGGGACCGCAAGGGCGTCAAAGTGTACTTGGCCGCGCACAACAAGGGGACGATTAGTGACCAGTTCTTCGTGCAAGGCGATGCCGGCAGTGGTGGCTGGTCGGCCCGCTACTACCTCGGCGCCACCAGCACCAATGTGGAGGTGACCGCCACGGTGACCAATGGCACCTTTGCCACCAGCACGCTGGCGCCGGGGGCCGTCCAAGGCGATGCGACGATGCTGCGGATGGAGGTGTTTGCGACCACGAACGTCGTGAAGGGCGCCACCAACACGTTCTCCGTCAGCTTTGTCTCCACGAGCGACTCCACCAAGAAGGACGTGGTTGCGGTCCAGGCCATCACCAAGTAGCCGCACAAGGAAAATACGATCATGAAGAGATACCGAAATCTGATGACGCTGGTGGTCGCCGCCCTCCTGCTGGCCGGCGCCACAACCCAGGCGCAGTACTCCATTCTGCACGACTTCACCAGCGGGTTCTCCGACGGCGCGTCCCCGATCAACTCGCTGGCTTTGAGCGGCAACGTGCTTTACGGCATGACCTCGGTCGGCACCAGCTATTCAACCCAGGGCATGATCTTCAAAATCAATACCGACGGGTCCGGCTACACCATCCTGACCAACGCGGTGGGATTCCAGTCGCTGGTCGGTTCGCTCCAAGTGTCCGGCACCAGTATCTATGGCGTCAGCGTAGCTATAAATTCTGCTTGTACCCTTTTCAGCCTGAACACCGACGGCACGGGACTCACCGATCTGGCGAGTGTGGGTTTCTACGTTATGGATACGCTGACACTATCCGGTTCAATCTTTTATGGATTCCACGGCAACCTTTCTGTTGGCGACATTTTTGCCGTCAACACCGACGGAACCGGTTACACCATCCTGCACGCCTTCGGCAGCATCGCCCAAGAAGGCACCTATCCCGTTGGTTCGCCGGTCATATCCGGCTCCACCATCTACGGACTCTGCGCGGGTGGCGGCGCCAATAGCCGTGGGACGGTGTTCAAGATCGCCACCAACGGCGACCTGTACAGCACGTTATACAACTTCACTTCGACGGACGGTTCACCCGATGGTTCACTGGTGCTTTCCGGTTCAACCCTTTACGGTCTGACCAGCCAAAGTCTTTTCAAGATCAATACCGACGGCACCGGCTATGCGGTCGTAACCAATGTGACTTTCGTGAGTCACTTGACCGGTGATCTCAAGTTGCAGGGCACAACCTTGTATGGCCTGACCGCCAGCAGCGGAAGCGGAACCGACACGGTTTTTGCCATCAGCTTGAACGGCACCGGTTACAAGGTGCTCCATTCGTTTGCCGGGCAACCGACCGATGGCAGCACCCCCGTCGGATCACCGGTGCTTACCAGCTCGGGTTTGTATGGGCTGACGGCAGCCGGTGGCGCCAGCGGTTTCGGGACGGTGTTTTCCCTTCCGATTTCCGGTGGGGGCGGCGGTGGCGGTGGCGGCGGTGGTGGCGGCGGGTCAAATGCCTGCGTGGTGACAACCCAACCGGCGCAGCATCCGTACGACATCACGCGCACCGCGCGGTATTGGTTTACGCACGGATACACCAATGATCCCGTGTGTGGCAGCGCCACGTTGTATTCTGCCATTGTTACTAATGGCGGCAGTCTCGCGCTCGGTTTTTTGTGTTTGCCCACCGAACTCCGCACGGGGGGCACAACGGCGGGCGCGGCGGACGCCTTCGTCGAAGCGCTGGGCTTTTATTACCGGGGCCGAAGCCGCACCGGAGACAATGCGCCGGCCTCCCAGTTGTGCCAGGTGCGCAAACAGATGGTGCCGGAACTGATTGCGGCGATTGCGAATAATGTCCTACTCGGAACCGCTCCGGAGAACGCCACGTATAACAACGGCGGGGTCGTGACCAACTTCCCGCCGGATTTGATCGAGCAAGCCGGTCAAGTGATTGCCGGGGTGGACGTTACCCAGATCCGCTACTGGACGCTCCTGTTGCAGGAATTTAACGCGAGCGGCGTGACCAATAACTTCATTGGATTAACCGAGTGTTCGGCAAACAGCACCGCCTTTTTGCGTGGCCTCGCGCAGGATCCCACCACGCGGCTCGATTGCCCCGGCATCAACGATAACTGCGCCGCCGCCAAAGCCATCAGTTTTTCAACATCCGGCAGCATCTTCGCCCAAGCCCGGTTCCGCGACACGGTCAGCACACCGAAGCTGCCCAGCGGGCAGGCGTACTGGCAGATCACACCGGATGTCGGAACAGCCAATCGGTCGTTCACCGTGTCCACGGCCGGCAGCAACTTTCCCACCACGTTGACGGTTTTGACGGGGAGTTGCGGCCTGTCGCTCTCCAATGGCGTCGAGACGGTAAACTCCAGCGGGTTGACGACCGTGGTCACCGGCAAAGCGAACGACCTGGCCTACCAACCCAAGTTGTCGTTCACCACGGATGGGATTTCGACGTTTTACATCCGCGTGACCGGCGGAATTGGCCGCGTCAAGCTGACCGTCACCAGCCCCTGAACGGGAAATCTACTTCCCGGTCAGCAGCGCGATGAATCGCTGAAAATGTTGGGCGCGGGTTGTGTCGTTCTCCGCGTAGATGGCCTGCAAGTTGCGACACATCCGGAGCAGGATTTGCCGCGGTGCCGCCGCCGCCAGATAGGCGGGGTGAAACGCCAGCCCCAACTGCTCGCACGTGCGCCGGCAATCTTCTTCCTCCCGCAACCGTCCCTGATGAAACGGATCGAGGAAGAACTGCGTGGCCTCCGTCTGCCACTTGATCAGGAAATGACCCGGCAGGTTCACCCCGTGCAGCGGCAGGTTGAGACGGGTGGCCATGGCCAGATAGATGACGGATAACGTGATCGGATTGCCCAGCCGCCGATCCAGCACCCGGTGCAGGTAGGAATTGTCGGGGTCATAATAATCCTGATCGTTGCCCCGGAACCCCAGAATCCGAAACAGGTAATGATTGCACACCTCCACCGTGGCCCGGGGTGTTTCTCGTCCCGTCAACCGCTCGCGCAGCTCTTTCGCCATCTGCTCCAACCGCGCGTGATACGGCGCTTCATGCAACGTCGGATACCGGGTCTTGGCCAACTGCCAGCAGGCGATCTCCAGATCAAAATGGCTCCCGCATGACCCGCAGAAGCGCGCAAACGCGGCCAGGCTTTCGCGCTCGCGGATCACCTGCAAAATCTGTTGCGCCCCGCGCCGGGGGGCCGGTTCGCCATCGCGCGCCGTGGATTCCAGGAACAGCAGCGCGCGCTCCCCCATTTCCATAAACTGCTCTTCGAGTAACTGCCGCACCCGGGGATCGTCATCCGCCAGCAACTTGACCAACGCCCGCCGATCGTTGTCTCCCAACTCCTTCATGCCCCACCTTCAGCCATTGCCCCCCGAAATTCAACCCTGTGACAAAATCCAGTCCGCCGCCGCCGTCATGTCCGCGCCGATGTGGTCCGGATGGACTTCGTTCTTGGCCAAGGTTTCCTTGCCCACGCCCGTCAACACCAAGACCGTGCGTGTCCCGGCGTTGATCCCCGCTTGAATGTCGCTCGCCCGATCTCCCACCATGAAGCACTTCGCCAGGTCCAACCTGAACTCCCGGGCGGCCTCCAGAAAGAACTTGGTCTTCGGCTTCCGACAGGCGCAGTTGTCCTCGGGGTGGTGCGGACAGACGTAATACCGGTCGAGGTGAACGCCGGCTTTCCTGAATTGCTCATCCAGATGTGCGTGAATCTGTTCGACAGCGTCGCGCGTGAAGTAACCTCGCCCCACTCCCGACTGATTGGTGACCACCACCAACCGGTACCCCGCCTTCTGGAGGCGCTGCAACGCCTGCGCCGCGCCGGGGATCAAGACGACTCGCTCGATATCGCCCACGTAGCTGGCGTCTTCCATGAGCACCCCGTCCCGATCGAGAAACACGGCCCGGTGGTTCATCTCACCGTTTCCCGAGTTGCTCCAGCAACGTCACGATGGCCAGGATACAAACCGCCTGCACGATCACGATCAACGCCGCCGTGGTGTCCGACCACAACAACACCGAAGCTCCCAACCCCAACGTCAGCGTGATCAGATAAATCAACGCCACCGCCCAGCTCTGTGGCAACCCCAACCGCACCAGCCGATGCGAAATGTGGTTGATGTCGCCCATGTAGATGGGGTTGCCGTGCACTAGGCGGATGGCCACCACCATGACCAAATCAAACAACGGCACCGCCAACACCAGCAAGGGAATCAAGACCGGCAACCACGTCGGCGCGTGGGGTGTGTAAAACGTGCCGATGATCGGCAACACCGCCAGCATGTATCCCACAAAATGACTGCCGGCATCGCCGAGGAAGATGCGGGCCGGCTTGAAATTGTACGGCAGAAACCCCAGCAACGCCCCGGTCAACGCCACCGCCAACAGACACACAAAATACTGCTCGCGGATTGCCGCAATGAAGGCGAACATCCCGGCGCAGACCATCCCGACGCCCGCGCACAACCCATCCATGTTATCGAGCCAGTTCATCGCGTTGACCACCGTCACAATCCACAGGACGGTCAGCGCGTAATTGATTGCCACGTTGTGGATGAACACCGTGATCCGCATGTGAAACAACGCCACCAGAAACGCAATTGTCAGTTGTCCGAGCAGTTTTGGCCCGGCGCGCAGTTCCTTGGTGTCGTCGTACAAGCCCAGCGCGACCATGAGCGCCCCACCGGCCAATAAAACCAGGAGCTTCGGGCCGACTGAGAACGCGCCTTCGATGTAGGCCCGCACGTCCGGCATGTCAATCAGCGGCAGATCAATCCGGGCCGCCAGCGGCAACACGACGACGTAGTTGAACACCACATTGAAAGCAAACACCGTGAAGACGGCCACGCCGCCGAGCAGCGGCATGGCTTCATTGTGAATTTTCCGTTCGCGATCCGGTTGGTCCACGATTCCGGTGCGAAAGGAAAGCTTGCGGAAAATGGGCGTCAGCAGCAGCGCCAGCGCAAAACTGACGTCAAACACGTAGAAGTAAACCAGTACCCAATGCATGATGTCACGCCATCAATCGCCGGTACAATTCGTCCAGCCGCTGCGCCATTAACGCCTCGGTAAACTCGTGCTGCACCAAGGCCCGGCCGCGTTCGCCCATACTACGAGCCAACGCCGGGTCGCGCAATAACCGAATCACCGCCGTGGCCAACCCGTTCACATCCTCTGCCGGCAACAGAAACCCGGTTTCGCCATCCAGGCAAACTTCCCGCGCGCCATCCACGTCGAACGCCACCACCGGTTTGCCCGTCGCCAACGCTTGCGGCAACGTTCGGGGCAATCCTTCCCGCAACGAAAGATGCACGAGCACATCCATCAATGCCATGTACCTTGGGATTTCCACCGGCGGGACGAGTCCGGCGAAAACCACGCGGTCGCCCACCAGTTTCTCGAAGCGCTTCCGGTAAATGCCGTCGCCCACCAGCAGGAACTTCACGTTCGGCACCGCGCGCACGATGGCCGGCATGGCTTCAAACAAAAACTCGTGCCCTTTCATCCGGAACAGCCGCGCCACTTTCCCCACCACCAAATCGTCCGGACCGATTCCCAGCGCCGCGCGCAACTGCGGGTCCGGTTGCGCCCGCAGGAAGGCGTCCGTGTTCATCCCGCTGTGGATCGTGACGTACTGGTTGGGGCGGCCGACCGCGGCCGCCAAATACTGCTCGGTCATCGCATCGGCAACGGACACAAATTGGGTGGTCCACTCCCCGGCCACCTGTTCCGCCCACGTGAACAGCCAGTTGCCGATCGGATTCTGATACCGGTAAAACGACGGACCGTGGATGCCGTGCACAACGACCGGCACGCCCGCCCACCTTGCCGCCAACCGGCCCATAAACCCGGCTTTGCCGCTGTGGGTGTGCACGAGGTCGTAGCGCTTTTCACGGAACAATCGCGTCAGCGCCCGGGCTGCCTGCCAATCCAACATTGGATTCGGCGCGCGCCGCAATTCGTCCACGATGATGATCGGCACGCCCGCCGCCTGGGCTTGCTGGTACAGCGAGCCTTCTGGTCCGGTCTGCGGGCCGATCACCAGGTCCACGTCATACCCGCGCTGGCGCAAACCGATGCAACTGGCGACCGTGTTCTCTTGCGCGCCGCCCACGATTAGCCGGGTAATGACGTGGCAGACTTTCATCCCCGCCGATTCTAACGGGGAAACGGCAAACCGCAAGCCGACCGGTCAGTTCTGATCGTCGCCGTACTTCCGCGGATTGTGTTCCCGGCCCCGGTTCTCGCCCGCTGCGGACGGCGGCGCAGTTTCGCGGAAACGTTTCGTCGGTGTCAGCGCCGGCGGTTCCGCGCGTTGGTTAACCATCCGGGCGGGCGCTTCGGGAGTGCGTTCGGCATGATTCTCGGGATTGGGCGACCACTGCCGCGGCGCGCCGATGACCCGAACGCCGCGCGGCGGCTGCAGTGTCGGATCACGCTCGCTCGGCGTCGGTCTGATCGGCCACGGACGGGGGATATTATCGGCGGACGTGGTTCTGGTCTCCGAACCCCGGATCACCACCGGCCGATGGCTTTCGCCGCGGACTGGCTGCGCCCCGCGGGGGTACCGCAATTCCTGAATTTTCGCAGTCGGCACATCGCGGTGGCTCAGTTCCCGGATGGTCCGCGTATCCGGGCCGTCGTTCAGAATTACATTGTTGACCCGGCGGATGTTGGTGATGTTGACCATCCGGTCGACATCCGTTCGATGGACGATGATGGCCGGACGAATCGGTTCACAAAAGCGGCGGGACTCAACAAAGACGTAAGCGCGCGGCGCAATCACGACGGCGTCGGCCGTGATGACCCCGCGCGATCCGAACCCACAGCGCGGCGGTAGCGGCGCCCAGCCGATGTACCCATCGCCTTCCCGCCAACTCACCCAAGCTGGCGCCCATTCTGTCTCCGGTATCCACAGCCAGCCATAGTAGGAATCATACGCCCAGCGACCATAATGGTAACAGGCCCACGCCCATTGCTCATCGCTGACCCAATACCAACCGCCGTCCGTCCACAGCCAGTAGCCGTTGGCGTACGGCTGCCAACTGCTGCTCACGTAGGCGGGATACCAACATTGACCGTAAGGCGCAACATCCACCCAGTGCCCGTATTGGCCGAGCGGCTCGTAGAAATCGCGGTCTTGGTGAATCTCGACGCCGACAAAAACGCCCGTGCCTGCCGAAGCGTTCATCGTCGCGAGTCCGGACAAGGCCAGCAGACCGAGGCCCAACACCACAATTCGATTTTTCATATTCATTCCTTCCAACCTTTGTCGGCTTCGACGTGTCGCCGCCATTATTATTCAGCCGAGGCGCGATCCCGGGGTGACCCGGTGTCCACAGGCAAAGGCTTCAAAGTTCATTCGTTTACCGCCAGCCGGCTGGACTTCCAACAACCGTAGTCCGCCCTTGCCGGCTGCAATCACATCTTTTCCCATAACTTCCCCCGGGCGCGGACCGCCCTGCGCCACAACTTCCGCCCGCCAAATTTTTAACAGCATTTCGCCGTGAAATGTGTAGGCGCTGGGCCAGGGGTCGAACGCGCGGACTTGTCGTTCAATCTCCGTCGCCGGCCGCGCCCAATCAATCCGTCCCGCGGCCTTGTCAATCTTCCGCGCGAAAGTGACCCGGCTGTCATCCTGCCGGGTGCGCGGCGGGTTGCCCGCGGCGATCAACCCGACCGTTTCGACCAGCAACTCCGCCCCCAACCGCGCCAGGCGATCGTGCAGCGTCGCGCTGGTGTCATGCGGATGAACCGGTTCGGCGCGTTGTTGGATGATGTCGCCCGCATCCATTTGTTCCGTGAGAAACATGGTGGTCACGCCGGTTTCACGGTCGCCGTTTAGAATTGCGTACTGAATCGGCGCCGCGCCGCGCCAGCGTGGCAAGAGTGAGGCGTGGACATTGATGCAGCCGGCCCCCGGCAACGCCAAGACGGTCCGCGGCAATAGTTGACCGTAGGCCACGACGATGATCAAATCCGGACACAGGCGGCGCAAGGCTTCCACCGCCGGTGCCGCCCGGATTTGATCGGGCTGGAAAACCGGCAACCCCAGCCGCGCCGCCACGCGCTTGACGGGCGGGGGCGCAGGCTTGAGGTCCCGGCCTTGGGGGCGGTCCGGTTGGGTGACAACCCCGACCACTTCATGTCCCGACAACCGCGCGACCGCCTCCAGACACGGGCCCGCGAGTTCCGCCGTGCCGATAAACACGCTGCGCATACCGCCTCAGCACTAACAGAGCTTCCCGCCCAATTCAAGCGGTGGTTGCGCTTACGGCGCGATCACCAGTTCACGACGGAAGGTGAGGTGGCTGCTCGGCACCAGCACCGTGTTGGTCTTGCCGCCGGAAACGGCGTCAATGACTCCGATGCAATGGGCCAGCCCGGCTTGCGGCGATTTCACAACCT
This sequence comes from Verrucomicrobiia bacterium, assembly GCA_037441425.1. Classification (GTDB taxonomy): domain Bacteria; phylum Verrucomicrobiota; class Verrucomicrobiia; order Palsa-1439; family Palsa-1439; genus JBBISF01. Next base: position 16,592 of record JBBISF010000018.1, on the reverse strand, counting down.
CGTCTCGATCATCTTTGCTGTTCACGCTGGCGTCATCGAGCAGGTGATCCAGTTTGCGATCGGTGTCCACCAACACCGTCGTCACACAATCATTGGTCGTGTAAAGCCGCCCGGCAACCGTCAGGAAGCCGTCCAGCAACCCGTTCGTCGCGTTCCCCAATTGATGAATTTGGAACTGGGCGACGAACCGCACGTGTCCGCGGCCCAGCGGATCGGCCGTATTCTGGGCCTGGATGGAGTCCCCACTGGTGCTGTCGGCAATGTTGGTCACGATGCTCTGGCTGGTCCGATCATAAACCACCAAGCTGGCGGCGCTCAGGTCGCAGTTGAACGTCATGGCCAACACTTCATTGGGGGCATTCGTGCTGCCAAACTCCCGGCCGCGCGCCAAGTTGACCAGATTCCACCCGGCAAAATGGAATCGGAGGACATCCGGCAGGCTTGTCACATTGTTCGTGCCGCCGACTAATCCCTCAAACGAGGCCGTGGTGCGGAATGTCTTCGCGGCCGGCCCCACGGCCCACGCCGTGAGGGCCATCGCCACCCCGGCCATCAACCCGCCGAGTACGTAGAACTTACGCTGCTGATTTCCTGTCTTCATCATATTTCCTTCACACTGCCCGGAATTCAACCAGTCCACATGGCAAACGGGCAGAACTAGGCCATGCCGACTGACGCATCATGCGTCTCTTGTTTAACACCAGTGACGCAGACAAGTTGCGGGACCGGAAGGTTACAGGCTATTTTTGCGCGGATGGCTTGATGGGGTGCAACTCTTGCGTGCGCCCCAAGAGCGCGCAGAGAACATCGTGCGCCACAGCGAGCGGCGGTTGCAGTGCATCCACATCAATCCGCAGTTTGGCCGGGTAGTGCGCCAGCACCGGAGCGGTCTCGGCGTCATACACTTCGAACCGTCGGCGGATGGTCGCCTCGTTGGCGTCATCGGCGCGGTTCTGTTTGCGCGCCCGGTCTTTCATCCGCTGGATAATGGTGTTCAACCCATGTTCACAGCGCAGGACGACAATCTTGGTGACGTTCACGTGGTTTTCAATTTCCTTCACCTGCCGCACATTGCGGGGCAGTCCATCCAAGATCAAGAGATCTGACGCCGGGTTGAACTTCCCGCCGGCAATCATCCCGTCCATGTGTGATTTCCAGAGTTTAACTACAAACTCGTCCGGCACCAGCAACCCTTTCGTTGAGTATTCGACGAACACTTGGCCGAGTTCGCTGGTCTTGTCCAACCCCCGGAAAATATCGCCCATCGCCACATGCACCACGCCGGGAAGCTTACCCAGCATCTGTCCTTGCGTCCCTTTGCCCGTGCCGGGCGCGCCCAACAACAATACCGCGTTGTATTTCGCTGCCATGTCTCCTCCATTGTCGCCGCAGGCCACAGCCTGCGGCGTTAGTTTAACAGTTCGTACCAGTTATTGCGCCGATGCGGTTCGTACCCGAACTCGCGAATCAAGCGCCGCATCGTTTCCTCGTTGATGCGAAACGTAGCCCCGGCCTGCGACACAACGTTCTCTTCCATCATCACACTGCCCAAATCGTTCGCGCCAAATTTCAACGCGATCTGCCCAATCTGCGGCCCCTGCGTCACCCAACTCGACTGCACATTATCAAAGTTATCCAAGAAAATCCGCGCCAACGCTTGCGTCCGCAAGTATTCATGCGCGCCCACCGACGGCACCCGCAACCGGGTGTTCTCATTCTGAAACGTCCAACAGATGAACGCCGTGAACCCGTGCGTCCGATCCTGCAAATCCCGCAGACGCTGCAAATGCGCCACGCGTTCCGCCACCGTCTCCACGTGCCCGAACATCATCGTGGCCGATGACCGCAATCCCAAACCATGTGCCACCTCCATCACGTGCAACCATTGATCCGCCGTGCACTTCAACGGCGAAACCCGTTGCCGCACCCGGTCCACGAGAATTTCCCCGCCACCACCCGGGATCGAACCCAACCCGGCTTCCTTGAAACGCCGGAGAACTTCCTCCACCGGCATCCCAAACACTTCGGCAAAGTGACAGAACTCCGGGGGCGAAAACCCATGGACGTTCACCTGCGGGAAGTTGCGGCGGATGTACTGCAACAGGTCGAGATAGTACTCAATTCCCAGCTTGGGATGATGTCCGCCCTGCATCAACACCTGCACGCCGCCGATGGCCACGAGCTCCCGGATCTTCTCGCCCACCTGTTCCGGCGTCAACACATACGAGTCCGTGTCTTTGTCTTCGCGCATGAACGCGCAGAATGTGCAATAAACGTTGCAGATGTTCGTATAGTTGATGTTGCGATCAATGATGTAGGTGACCGCGGGATCAGGATGTTTGCGTTGCCGGACGGAGTCCGCCAGCGCGCCCAATTCCGGCAGGCTCAGCGCTTCCTGCAAACGAACGGCTTCCTCAGACGAAATGCGCTCTCCGTCCAACACCTTCTGCTGCATCGCCTTAACTGATGTATCGCAAATCATGGCACTGCGGGATCAACCCCATTTCCTTCAAGTACTGTTGAAATCGTCGAAGCCCCTGCTTCTCCCAATCGCCCAAATCAAACAGGACATTCCGGGTCAAATACTCGCGCCGGTATTCGGGCGTCGCTTCCGTGGAAGCCTGCACAATCTCCTCCAGATGTGCAAGTCCATTGACCTTGGCGTCGCACAACAACTGTGGGAGCGCCCTTCCGGGTGCGACCGTTCGCCGCACCGCCCACACCGCGAACACAAACGGCAACCCCGTCAACTTCCACCACGCCTCACCCAAATCCAAAATCTCCGGGTTGGCGTCTGGGTTCCGGGTCGCATACCAAATCGCCTCGTCGCCAATCAACATCATCGCCTCATGCGCGCTCAACTTTGCCCCGGCCGGCCGCACGTAGAACTCCGGCGCCAAACCATATCTGTACTTCAAAATCACCCGCACCAGCCACGCCGATGTCCGGGAAGCCGGTGTCACCGCCACTCGCTTCAAGGTCTCCACCGGTGCGCGATGCGCCAGAAACACGCTCCGCACTTCGCCCCGCGCGCCGATGGCAATGCCATCCACAATATCGTACGCATCGTGCAGCAGCACCTCCGCCACCGGCACCAACCCCACATCGAACTGTCCGCGGTGCAGCAAGTCCGCCAACCGCGCCGGCTCGCACAACGTCACGCGATCCGCCATCCCGTAGATCAGTGGCCGCGCATTCAGATACGGCACGCTCCCAATCCGCCACGTCATGCCGCGCCTCCTTCGCTGGTGGCCCCCGCCAATGTATTGGAAGGCGAGGCACCTGCCGATCCGTTCGATTCGCCGGGAGGTTCACCCTCCACCGTCCGGTACAACGAATCTCGTTGTACCGGTTCCCGTCCCGTCTCGCGGATCGCCTTCATCAACTCCGCCCGCGCCATCTCCTGCGGCGTCTGCGCCCCGGCCATGTGATAAATCTTCTCCTCGATTACCGTTCCATCAATATCATCCGCACCGAAACTCAACGCCACTTGCGCCAGCTTCATCCCCATCAGAATCCAGTAGGCCTTGATGTGATCAAAATTATCGAGATAGATGCGCGCGATGGCGATGGTCTTCAATAAATCATAACCGGTTGGCCCCGTGAGGTGCGACAATTTGTTGTTCTCCGGATGGAACGCCAAGGTCACAAACGCGGTAAACCCACCGGTTTCATCCTGCAGTTCCCGCAACTGGCGGAGATGATCCACCCGGTGATGATCCTTTTCTACGTGCCCCACCAACATTGTGCACGTCGAACGCCCGCTGAGTTTGTGCCATGTGCGATGCACGTCCAACCATTCCTCCGCCGTTTCCTTCGCGTGGCAAATCACCTTCCGCACTTCCGGGTCAAAGATCTCCGCCCCGCCACCGGTCAGCGAACCCAACCCGGCTTTGCGCAACGCCGTCAGCGTCTCCGGCACGCTGCGCTTCCCCACCCACGAGAGATGCAATATCTCAATCGCCGTGAACGCCTTCAGGTGCAAACGGGAATCCAGTGCCCGCAATGCCCGCAGCATCTCGGTATAGTAATCCCACTTGAATGACGGATGCAGCCCGCCCACGATGTGAATCTCCGTGATGCCCATCGCCAACGCCTCGTGCGCTTTGGTCATCATCTCCTCAATGGAATACTCATACGCTCCGGCATCGCGCCGTCGCCGGTAGAATGAACAGAAATCACAATCGAGGATGCAGATATTGGAATAATTGATGTGCCGGTTCAGAATGAAGTACGCCACGTTCCCGTTTTTCCGTTCGCGAACGAGATTCGCCATGTAGCCAATGGCGGCCAAGTCATGCGACCGGAACAACCGCAGGCAATCGTCCTCGCCAATGCGCTGCCCCGCCGACACCTTCTCACCGATGTCGCGCAACTCCGACCGTTCCATCAATTGATTCATCGCCAAATCACATCCACCACCACTGCCGCCAAAAACACCACGCTGATGATCGCATTCATCCGAAAAAACGCCACATTCAGGCTCACCGGGTCTTGTCTTCTTGCCAGGAGATGCTGCGTAAGCAGGCACACCGCAATGATCACCAACCCGATGAAGTATGGCCCATGTCGCTCTGAAATCAACCCGAAAGCCAATAATACCATTGCCATCACGGCGTGTGCTGTCGCTGCAAACTTCAAGCTACCGGCCACGCCCCACCGGGCCGGCAACGAATGCAACCCTGCTTGCCGGTCAAACTCCACGTCTTGCGTTGCGTAAATGATATCGAACCCCACCAACCACAACACTACCGCCAACGCGAGAACCACCGGCGGCCAATCAAACCCATCGCGCACCGCCAACCACGCACCCACCGGCGCGAGCGCCAGCGATAATCCGAGAAAGAAATGCGACCACTTCGTGAACCGCTTCGTGAACGAATAGAAAAACACCACCCCTAACGCCACCGGCGACAACACAAAGCAAATCCAATTGATAAACCACGTGACGACAACCAGCCCCGCTGCACTGAGGCACGTAAGCACATAGGCACTTGGCACTGATATCTTCCCCGCCGGCAGATGGCGGTTCTTCGTCCGTGGGTTCTCGGTATCAAACTTCCGGTCCACGATTCGGTTAAATCCCATCGCGGCCGTCCGCGCGCACACCATCGCGGCCAAAATCAACACCAACGTGGGCCAACCCGGCCATCCGCGCCTCCCGGCGCTGGCCACCACCATGCTCGCCAGCGCAAACGGCAGTGCAAACACCGTGTGCTCAAAATGGACGAAATCCAAATACTTGCGCATTGTCTCCCTTCTAGCATGGAAAACTGGTGTTGTGCTAGTCTCACTGACATGCCACGCAGCTACGCGATCATCGGTACCGGCGCGCTCGGCGGCTATTACGGCGCGCGCCTGCAACATGGCGGTTGCGACGTTCATTTTCTTCTCCACAGCGACTTTGAACACGTCCGGCAACACGGCCTGATCTGCGATTCCAAAGACGGCGATTTCACCATCCGGCACGTCCACGCCTACCGGCAAGCGCGTGACATGCCGCGCTGCGACGTCGCCGTCGTCGCTCTCAAAACCACCCAGAACCACCTACTCCGCGAGCTGCTGCCTGATGCCGACGCTGTCCTTGTCATGCAAAACGGTTGGGGCGTGGAGGAACAAGTGGCCGACATCGTCGGGGCGGAGCGTGTCATGGGTGGACTCTGCTTCCTCTGCTCCAACAAAGTTGGCCCCGGTCACATCCGGCATTTGGATTACGGTTTGGTTGTGCTCGGTGAATTTGCTACCCGCGGCATCAGCAACCGAATGCACACCATTGCTGCTGATTTCGAACGGGCCGGCATAGCCATTCAACTCACAGAGAATCTCCCGGCAGTGCGTTGGCAAAAATTGGTTTGGAATATTCCGTACAATGGCCTCTCTGTGGTCTTGGACGCTACTACCGCCGAGTTGATGGCCAATCCCACCACACGCGCGCAGGTGGAGGCGCTCATGCACGAAGTGGTGGCCGACGCCCGCGCCTGTGGTCACGACCTCAACGAGGCAATCGTCACTGAAATGCTGCATCGCACCGAAAACATGACCCCCTACCGCACGAGCATGAAGATTGATTTCGATGAAGGTCGCCCCCTGGAAGTCGAAGCCATCTTCGGCGCGCCGCTACGGGCCGCCCAAGCCGCCGGCGCCAAATCGCCGCTGCTGGAGGCGCTTTACCGGCAACTCAAGACTCTCAATCGCTGCTCTGCCAGCGCTTCGCCAGCCGGTGCTCAATTCCTAAATGATCCAGCACGCGGGCGATGATCGTATCCACCAACTCCGTGATCGTCTTCGGCTTCGCGTAGAACGACGGACTGGCCGGAATAATTGTCGCCCCGGCTTCAACCAATGCCGCCATGTTGCGGAGATGAATCAGGTTATAGGGCGCTTCCCGGGGGACAAGAATCAGTTTCCGCCGCTCCTTCAGAAACACATCGGCGGCCCGCGCCACTGTGTTGTCTGATACACCGTGCGCGATGCGGCCAATTGTGCCCATTGAGGCCGGGATAATCACCATGGCATCGAACTTTGCCGAACCGCTGACAAATGGCACGAACATCGAACCGTTTTCGTCGTACTGAATCACCCGCGGCCTGATTTTCAGGTCGCCTTTTGGCAATTCAAGCTGGGCCACTTCCCGGGCGTGCTTGGTCGAGATGAAATGGACTTCGTGTTGCCGGGGATCAAGATTATCGAGCAGGCGTTGGGTGTAGATCGCCCCGCTCGCACCTGTCATCGCGACCACGAACTTCATAACGCCTTCACGGCTTCTTTCGCAGCGCGCAATGTTGCCTCAGTGTCGGCATCCGTGTGGGCGAGCGACATGAACCCCACCTCGAACTGCGATGGCGCGAGATAGACGCCATGCTCCAACATTGCGTGGAAAAACTTAGCGTACCGTTTGGTGTCGCCGGTCTTGGCGCTGGCGTAATCCACCACTTCCCGGTCGGTGAAGAATGTGCAGAACAGTGAGCCGATTCGTTTGTGATGACCGGGAACAACCTGCGACCACTCCGCGCACAAGGCACCGGCAAGCTTCTCCAGCTTTTCATAGCTACCCGGATGAGCCAACTCTTCCAGTGTCGCAATCCCGGCCGCCATGGCCAACGGATTGCCGGAAAGCGTGCCGGCTTGATAAACCGGACCTGTCGGCGCGAGTTGACTCATCACGTCAGCACGTCCACCGAATGCCCCCACCGGCAAGCCACCGCCAATGATCTTGCCGAGGGTGGTCAGGTCGGCGTGAATGCCAAACAACTCCTGCGCCCCGCCGTGGGCGACGCGAAAGCCACTGATGACTTCATCGAGAATCAGCAGCGTCCCGGCATCCTTCGTAAGTTTACGAAGTTTCTCCAGAAACCCAGGTTTCAAAGGAATCAGACCCATGTTGGCCGGTACAGGTTCGATGATGGCACACGCAATCTCGCGCCAGTTGACGCTTTCCAGTGCCGCAGAATCGTTGAGCGGCAATGTGAGCGTATTCCGTGCAAAATCGGCCGGCACACCGGCGCTGTCCGGCACATCGAACGTCGCACCGCCGCTGCCAGCCTTAACGAGAAGAGAGTCAGCGTGGCCGTGGTAACAACCCTCAAACTTCAGAATCTTGTCGCGCTCGGTGAAACCGCGCGCCAACCGGATGGCGGACATGGTGGCTTCAGTGCCGGAACTGACGAACCGCACCTGCTGGATGCTCGGGAACGCTTCGCGAACAAGTTGCGCCAACCGGATTTCGCGCGGATTGGGCGTGCCGAAACTCGTGCCATCGCGCGCGGCTTCCTGCACGGCGCGCACGACACGCGGGTGCGCGTGGCCAAGAATCATCGGCCCCCACGAGCAGACGTAGTCAATGTACTCATTGCCGTCCACGTCCCACAGATGCGCGCCTTGCGCGCGTTGCGTGAAGAACGGCGTGCCGCCGACGCCGCGAAACGCGCGCACCGGTGAATTGACGCCACCCGGCAGGAGTTGGGTGGCTTCGGCCCAAAGTTTGTCGGAGCATTCAGTTTTTCGTGTCACGGTGCGCGTACTGTACCATTATTGACTCGACCGGTCACGCACCCGTTGCAACTCGGTCAACAACGCGCGCGCGTCAGCATCGTTCGGATTTAACCGGGCGGCTGCGGCAATGTGTTGATAGGCTTCATCGAGTCGCTGTTGGCGCAACAGGAGCAAACCGAGGTTGTAGTGGGCCGCCGCGTGAGCGGGGTTGAGACGAAGCACGGCGCGCAGGGCGGTCGCGGCCCGTCTTAAATCACCGGTATTAATCAGCAAGCACGCAAATCGGTAGCGGACTTCGGCGTCATCGGGTGTCAACACCACCGTTTGTTCAAGTTGGTGAATTGCCTCGCGTGTTTGCCCCAGACTGCTGAGCGCCAAGGCGAGGTTGTAGTGAATCTGCGGCCAGCGGGGTCGCAAGCGCACCGCACGCTCAAACTTGTCCACCGCCTCCGCTGCCCGGCCCCGTTCGGCCAGCAGCGTCCCCCAGTTCAGGTACGCCAACACGAAATTCGGACGGAGCGCAACCGTTTGCGCGAACTGTTCCTCCGCTGCTGCGTAACGATGTTCCCGCATCAAGACCGCCGCGAGGTTGTAATGCGCCCCGGCGTGGCGCGGTGACCGTTCAACAGCGGTGAGCCAATACGTTTTTGCGTCCCGGTAAATCCGGCTTTGCTGCCAAGTCAACACGGCCAGGCCCCCGACCGCCACCGCCGCGAACGCCTGGTAGCTGCGATGCCGGGGCACAACTGCCGCCACGAGGGCGACAATCCCAATCACCGGCAGATACAAAATGTGATCCGCCAACGGCGGGATGCGCCACACCAAGACCCCGGCAATCCCAATCACCGGGAACAACATGACCAGAAAAAATCCCACCCCCCCAAATGGGCCGCGCGCCCACCGCCGCCGGTAAAGCCAGAGCACGACGAGCAGGCCGATCCATGCCGCCGATGGCAGATAACTGAGCGGCACCGCGGCATTCAACTGCGGATTCTCGTATAGCGGACGCAGCCCGATGGGGAACAACGTCTTGAATAAGTAAAACCAAAATGTCCAACCGGCCATCGCCGCGCTTAGCCACGGGTTGTGCAAACCGATGGCACTGTCCGTTCCCATGTCGGCGGGAAGTTGCGCCTGAAACCAGAGGGTTGCCAACCCGGACACAAGCGCTAAAAGAAAGAGCGGTCCGGTGCGGATCCAATCGTCGGAGGTGACTCGCCCGCGGCGCCACCAAGCGCATAACAGTAACACCACCGGCAACATCACCACCGTGGTCTTGCTCAGCAACGCGAGGACGAACAGCCCGACGGCCGTCCAATACCAGCGGCGGCTGTTGGCGTCCTCCGCGCGCCAATAACAAAGCAACGTCCCGAGGAAAAACAGCAGTGAGAGCGTGTTCTTGTGTTCGGAAATCCAGGCGACAGACTCGACGTTGACCGGATGGAGCGCAAACAGCAACGCGCCCCACCACGCCCCCGGCACCGCCAAGCGCGTCAGCGCCCGCCACAACAGCAACGCCCCGGCCGCGTGCAGGAGGATGTTGACGACGTGGTAACCGGTGGCGTCCATTCCGAAAAGTCGCCATTCGAGCCAGAAGGTCGTCCAGGTGACCGGGAAATAGAATTTCTGATCAGTGCTGCACCAGACTTGCCACCAGCCTTGGGGGGATTTGATCAGGGGATTGTTGGTCAGCAGGACATCATCGTCCCAGATAAACCCCGCCCGCATGGCCGGGATGTAAGCGATCAGCACGAGCGCCACAATCACCGCGGCGCCGAGCCAGACACGGCGGTTTGCCAGAACGGCCGGTTGTGGTATGGTCGGACGCTTCAATGGACCAAATCATAGTCGAAGTGCAGCATTTGCGGAAGGAGTTTGACGGCACGGTGGCGGTGGACGATTTGTCGTTCGTCATTCGCCGCGGCGAGATTGTCGGTTTGCTCGGCGCGAACGGCGCCGGCAAGACGACGGCCATTCAGATGGTGCTGGGACTCTTAACCCCGACGCGTGGGGCGGTCCACATCTTTGGTCAGAACTTCCGGCAACATCGTTCCGCAATTTTGCAGCGCTGCAATTTCTCGTCGGCGTACGCCGCGCTTCCTTCCAATCTCACCGTGGCGGAAAACTTGTGGGTGTTCGCGCGCCTGTACGGAATCAAGAATCACCGGACACGGACCGAGGAGTTGCTGACGATGTTTGAGATCGCCCACTTGCAGAAGAGCGTGACCGGCCATCTGTCTTCGGGTGAATCCACCCGGGTAAACTTGTGCAAGGCGCTGCTGAACGACCCGGAGTTGCTGCTGCTCGATGAGCCGACGGCCAGCCTCGACCCCGACATTGCCGACAAGGTGCGGAAGCTCCTGCGGCGCATCCAACGCGAGAAGCGCATCACGATGCTCTACACCTCGCACAACATGCGCGACGTGGAAGAAGTGTGTGACCGGGTGTTGTTCCTGCACAAGGGACGGATCATCGCCGAAGGCACACCCCAGGAACTGATCGGTCGGTTCCGGGAAAAATCTCTCGAAGAAGTGTTCATTCGCGTCGCCCGCACCGGCGACGTGCTGGATGCCGGCAAATTGTGAGGTCGCTGCATGAACCCGATCATCGAAACAATTTATCGTACTCGAAAGGTTGAGGATGCCAAGGGCGGGCTGCGCGATGCTTTTCCGACGAGTGCCAGTTATGAGGCTGGCATGGCAATGTACGATCTCATTCGACACGTGAAACCCAAAAGGACATTGGAGATTGGGCTGGCTTACGGACTTTCAACGCTCTTCATCTGCCAAGCACATTGCGACAACGGTGGCGGAGAACATACAGCTATTGACCCTGACGAGGAGAGCGGCTGGGGTTCGATTGGGTTGCTTAATATCCAACGCGCGGGGCTGCAAAACCAGCTGCACTTCCACTGTGTCCCCTCGCAACTGCTTTTGCCAAAACTGGTCGAGCAGCGGACAAACTTTGGTTTCATCCTGAATGACGGCGCTCATCTGTTCGATCTTACCCTGCTCGAGTTCTATTACTGCGACAAGCTGTTGCCGGTGGGAGGACTCATCATGTTTGACGATCTGTGGATGCCGTCAGTGTGGCGAGTTCTGTCCTTCGTGTTGCGCAACCGCCATTATGAATTCGTTTCAGATCACTCCCCAAAGCCATCGCGCCCGCCTTTGCGCCAGACGTTGAGTTACCTCGTGCGCAATCTCACACGAGGGCGGCGACCTCGGCGCGGTCTCTTTGATACACACTATGGCATGGGAGGACACGGCAGATGGTGCGTGCTGCGGAAAACCGCCGAGGATAACCGTGATTGGCAGCATTTCGCGTCATTCTAGTGAGGTGAGCATTGTGGAAAACGCAAAAGGAGCGATGGAGCAGTGGTGACGGATGGAATTGGTATGAACTGGCGACGGGTCAGCGCGATGGTGATGCGGTACACGTTTCTGTATCGGCGCAGTCTGCCGCGGATTCTGGAGATGGTTTACTGGCCGGCCATGGACCTATTGGTCTGGGGGTATCTCACGGTTTACTTGCTGAAAGCGGGGCGTGGTCTGCCGGGTTACGTGACGTTTCTCATTGGCGCGATGATCTTCTGGGACATTCTTTACCGGTCCCAGCAAGGCGTGACGATTTCGTTTTTGGAAGACATCTGGACGCGCAATCTGCTCAACATCTTCGTTTCCCCCATCCGATTGCAGGAGTTTGTCGCCGCCACCTTCATCGTCGGCTTATTCAAAATCACTGTCATCGTCAGCTTTCTGACTGGCGTGGCCTATCTCCTCTACCACTTCAACCTTTTTGTGTGCGGCTTATACCTGATTCCGTTTGTCATCAGTCTTTTGCTAATGGGTTGGGCACTGGGATTGATCACCACCGGACTGATCATGCGCTGGGGCCAAGCGGCGGAAGCGTTGGCGTGGGGGATCCCCTTTCTTATCCAGCCGGTCGCCGCCGTCTTCTATCCGCTCAATGTTCTCCCCAAACCGGTGCAGGCCATCGCGCTCTGTGTGCCGGCGACCCACGTCTTCGAAGGGATGCGCCAAGTCCTGCGCGGCGAAGGGTTGTCCTCCTCCCATCTCCTGTGGGCGTTTACCCTGAACATCATCTATCTGATCGGGGCTACGCTCTTCTTTCGCTACATGTATGCCGTGGCTCGACGAAAGGGACTTCTGGCGAAACTCGGGACGCAGTAATCACCGTTCCACGTACCGCTGTGCGATGGGCACGCGGCGGCCGATGCCGAACGCTTTGGTGGTGACGCGGAGGCACGGCGGCGCTTGTTTGCGCTTGTACTCGTTGAGATCAATCTTGCGGATGATCTCGCGCACCAACTTTTCTTGGTAACCGGTTTCCTGCACGATCTCGACTGCCGATTTGTTCTCTTCCACGTACCGTTTGAGGATGGCGTCGAGCACTTCGTACGGCGGCAGTGAATCCTGGTCGGTTTGATTCGGCCGCAACTCGGCGGAAGGCGGTTTCGTCAGCGAGGCTTCCGGGATGACTTGGCGCTGGCGGTTAATGTGGCGCGCTAGTTCGTAAATCATCGTCTTGGGCACGTCGGCGATGACGGCGAGACCGCCGGCCATATCGCCGTACAACGTGCAGTAGCCGACCGCCAACTCGCTCTTGTTGCCCGTGGTCAGCAGCATGTGGCCAAACTTGTTGGAGAGCGACATCAGGATCGTGCCGCGGACGCGGGCCTGGATGTTTTCCTCGGTGGTATCCTCGGCTCGACCCGCAAAAACCGGCTGAAGGGTCTTCTTGAATGCCGCGAACGTATCCTTGATCGGGATCAGTTCCCAGCGGATGCCGAGGTTCTCGGCCAGTTGTCGCGCGTCCTCGACGCTGCCGGATGAGGAGAACTGTGACGGCATCGAAACTCCCAGGACGTTCTCCGCACCGAGCGCCGCGACGGCCAGACACGCCGTGACCGCCGAATCAATTCCCCCGCTCAAGCCGAGCACGACGGATTTGAACCCGCATTTCCGGGTGTAATCGCGCAGGCCGAGCACGAGCGCTTCGTAAAGAGCGGCGACCGGAGATAATGGTTGAGGGGCAATGGTTGATGAGGAAGGCAAATCAACGACGACCAGGTCCTCGCGGAATGCCGCGCCTCGGGCGATGAGGTTGCCGGCGGCATCGAAGACCAGGCTCTGGCCGTCGAAGATCAACTCATCATTGCCGCCGACCAGATTACAGTAAGCCACGGGGACACGGTGCTGCCGGGCGATGGAACGCAACATCTCGTAGCGGGTCGTTCCTTTGCCGAGATGATAGGGCGACGCGGAAATGTTCAGGAGCAATTGCGCGCCGCCGCGCGCTAACTCAGCGACCGGATCGCGCCGATACAACGGTGTGGGCAAATAGTTCTCCGCCCAGATATCTTCGCAAATGGTCAAACCGACTGGCTGGCCGCCCAGTTGGCAGACCGTGTTGCCGGGAGCAGGCTGGAAATAGCGGTCCTCGTCAAAAACATCGTAGGTCGGCAACAGCGTCTTGAAGCGGCGCTCGACAACCCGGCCATCCCGCATCACCGCCGCGGCGTTGAAGTAGTCTTTGCCGGGGCGGGTCGGATTGAAGTCCACGTAGCCAGCAATCAGCGGGACCGCGCCGATTTGCTTGGCCAATTCTTCGAGCGATTGCAAATTGTCCTGCACGAACCGACGTTTGGCCAGCAGGTCGCGCGGTGGATAACCGGCAACGGCGAGCTCTGGCGCGAGGACGAGGTTCGCTCCCGCCGCCACGGCTTGCCGGTACGATTCCAGAACGCGGGCGCAGTTGCCGCGGAGGTCGCCTACGGTGGTATTGATTTGGGCCAGCGCCAGCTTCATGCTGACTCACAATCTAAAAGCTCGGCCGGGCCGCGGCAATCTGAAAAGCGTGCGGCGCTGTCGCGGTGCAAGCAGAACGGCAAGACGGTCGTTGGGTAGTGGTAACCAACACAACTATGAATTCAAAATTTCGCTTGCGCGACACGGACGGGGCTTTATACTTCGCAGCGTAGTTGAGTGGGACTGTGGTGAAAGCGAACGCGATGACATCTACTTACTGGGTTCCGAACACGCACGCACGCACCGGCCCCAGTCTCGTGTACCGACAAACGCTTTCCGAAACAAGATCGTAGCTGCACGGCATTCGCGGCGCGTCTGCAGCAGACGCGCAACATCTGCAGCGCTCCCTCCAAGCTCGCGAAAACTCATCGCAGCATCTGCATCACACTGGCGGAGCGTCCGGGAAACCAGTGCCGCCACCGGACGGAGTTGCCGGAGCATCCGCGAATATCTCGCAACACGTGCAGCGACTTTTCGGACCACGCGAGAACCCCTTGCAGCGCGCGCAACGACTCGACGGAGCGTCGGCAGCTTCACTGCAGCACTTGCAGTGACTTTTCGGAGCATCCGCCAAAGCCTTGCAGCACCTGCAACAGGTTTTCGGAGCGTCCGCAAGGGCGTTGCGGAACGCGCAACAGCCTTTTCCACAGCCAGTTACACCAACACTAACCCCAGAAGGAACTAACGCATGGCCCACAATGAAATCCCTCGTGATTATGACGGCATCGTCCAGCACTTGGAAGACGCCGGCGATGGCGCGCACGCCCACGCGACCGCCATCGGTCTGTTGCAGAACACCGAAACCAAAGTTCGCGCCGATGCGACAGCCTTGGCCGGCACACCCGCGGCGGGCGGCAACCCCGCCGTCCCCGGCCTGAAAGCGGATTGGAACACCGCCAAAGCCAACAAGACCGCGCAGACCGCCGCGTTGCGCACCGTCGAGAGCAACGGGCGCAGCCTGTTGATGACTTGCCTCGGCACGCTCAAGTCCGTCTTCGGTCAGAAATGGAACAGCCAGTGGAACGCCGTCGGGTTCACCGACAATTCGCTCGAAGTGCCCGATCATCCGTTGGTCAAGCTCCAACAATTGCGCGCCTTCTATGCGGCCAACCCGGCCCGCGAAGTCGCCAACGTCAACGGCACCGCCTGCACTGCCGTCGCCTGCGAAGCGGCGGCGCAAGCCATCAGCGACGCCCAAACCGTCAGCCACCAAAGCAACGTGGACGCCGGCAAAGCCAAGGCCGCGCTTGAAGCCGGCCTCGCCGCCGGTCGCAACCGGCTGAGCGGCTTGCGCGACGAACTCAACCAACTGCTCGCTGACGATGATCCACGCTGGCTCGCCTTCGGCTTTGAACTGCCCGGCAAAAGCCGCGCGCCCGACGTGCCCCAACATCTGGTGGCGACACCCGGCGCCGCCGGCAGCCACTCGATCTTCTACGACTGGGACAACGCCCGCCGCGCCGACAACTACCGGATTGTCATCAAAGACGCTGATGGCAACGTGCTGGTCAACGAGTTGGTGAACGAAAGCGAATATATGGCTGACGATCTGCCTGTCGGCACGACCGTGACCGCCACCGTTACCGGCCACAACGCCACTGGCGAGAGCCAATCCAGCGCCGCCGTCAACACGTCCGTGCCATGACCCAACGGCGCATTACCGGTTGGCTTGGCGTGATGGTCCTCGCCGGCTGCTGCTGGCCTCGAACGCTTTCGGGGTTGGCGACGAAGCGAGCGCGCCACCGGGAACGTCGGCCAGCGCCTTCCACGCGCCGGAAACACTGCGGCTCAATCTCGTGATCCCGCAGTCCACCGCTGACACGGCTCCGCCGATTCACAGCACGATCAACGACACGCCGCTGGCCAACCTGCCGCCGGCGCGGGCGGACCATGATGGGTTGGTGGCGTTCGGCGGTTTTTTGGCATTGGGGATCGTGCTGGTCATCGGCGCGTGCTGGCTTGTTCAACAGGCCGTTCACGGGAAACAGGCGAGGCTCCGCCATGAGTAATCTCACCAACATTCGCTGGCGGTTCATTTGTGGTGCAACGGTGTTGCTGCTGGCGAGTAGCGTGCGCGCCGACACGTGCAGCGCACAGCGCTTCTTTTCATTGCCCGCCAATGACGATCAACTGGCCGCCACGATTGAGACGTTGTTTACTGATGTGGCGTTTGCGTTTGATCGGAGTGCCGGGTTGTTGACTGCGGCCGGATGTTCGGACCGACTGGCGGCGCTCGAGTCGGTGGTCGCGGTTGCCACCGGCGGCGATGCCGGCAAGTGGCAACAAGAGGTAGAGCGGCAATTTTGGGGGCGGGGCGGGTTTCGGCACGCGACGTTGGGGTTTGGCTTACGCCGACCGCTCAACACGTGGCCGATCGTGTCGGTCTTCCCGGATGGCGCGTGGGTGGCCCGGTTGAAGATGTTGCCGTTGTTTGGACTGACCTTGGCTCAAGGCACGGCGAAGTTGACGTTCGTCGTCTTGGATACGGACGGAGTGAAGTCGGCCAAGCAAGTAGGGGAAGCGGACGCGGCGTTGCCGCCGCCGAGCTGGCCGTATGCGGTGCGGGATGCGACGTGGCGGCAGGCGCTGGCCGGGCCGTATGTGTGGCTGGCCGGCACGCCGCCCGGCACGACGAAGTTTAGTTCGCTGTCGTTGTGGACGAGCGGGTCGGAGAAGATCGTGTGTGACCGGGCGTATGTGGCGCAGCCGGCGGCAAGCGACCCCGCTCAGAGCGGGGCAAGTTCGACGCGGCTGTATTTATTCATGCTG
>JBBISF010000017.1:26780-38093 GCA_037441425.1 Verrucomicrobiia bacterium | reverse complement strand
AAACTCAGCCAAGACTCACCCAAGCTTCTGTCCAACTAACGGGGGCAGGTCAAAATAGTCAAAGATGGACAAAAGAAATAAAATTCTACCATCGGAGTTAGCGCAAGTTCTCTTCGATGTTTTCATTGAGGATAGCAAATTCGACCAAATCGCTGACCTATCGCTGGATGAGGCACAAGCAGAAAGATTTCACAGTAAGATGCGATTTTATCGCATCGCACTTACTCTGAAAATCTTGAGCATCGAGGAGAAAACGGATGCTGGCTTCTATGCGGTAAGACTTTCTTTGGAGGCACGCACTCTCCCACTGACACAGAGTGCGAGTGTTCCGTATGTAACCGCTTTACGAGTAGCAATGGAAGATTTAGCTAATCTAATTTCTTCAAAAAACGCAGGGCAGTCTATATTGTGGGCACAAAACTGGTTCAACGATATCGGCATTAATGAAAGCAATCCCATTATCTGCTTTCTGCTAAGCCTGAAATGGATGGATGCTTTTCCTGTTGTGACAAAAATGCTACGAGAATGGCAACCAACTTCGACTGTATGAAACTTCTCTACCTCGACTGCTTTGCCGGTATCAGCGGCGACATGCTGCTGGGTGCGCTGATTGATCTCGGCGTGTCGGAAGACGCGCTCCGGGCGGAACTCGCGAAGCTGAAGTTGCCGGGTTACACCATCTCGACGCGGCGCGTGGTGAAACAAAACATTGCGGCGACGAAGTTCGATTGCGACGCCGGTCACGAACACGCGCACCGGAGTTACACCGAAATTGCCGGGATGATTACCGGCAGCGGGTTGTCGGAGATCGTGAAACGCCGGGCGGTGAGCGTGTTCCGTCGGCTCGGCGAGGCGGAGGCGAAAATCCACGGTGTTTCGCTGGAGAAGATTCACTTTCACGAAATCGGCGCGGTGGATTCCATCGTGGACATCGTCGGCGCGTGCGTCGCGTTGGAACTGCTCGGCGTGGACGAAATCCAAGCTGCTCCGCCGCCGCTCGGTTCCGGTTTTGTCGAGACGGCGCACGGAAAATTCCCAGTGCCCGCGCCGGCCACGCTGGAATTGCTCAAAGGCGTGCCGACGGAATCGTCACCGGAACGTTGCGAACTCGTCACGCCCACCGGCGCGGCGCTTCTGGTAGAGTTTTGCGTGAAATTCGGCCCGATGCCGGCTATGAGTATCGAGAAAATCGGCTACGGCGCCGGCAGCCGCGAGTTGTTGAAGACGCCGAATGTGTTGCGCGCCGTGCTCGGTGAAACGACCGACAGCGCGGAGTCGGACAAGGTCGCGGTGATCGAGACGAACATTGACGACATGAATCCGCAACTGTTCGGCGATGTGATGGAGCAGGTGTTGGCGGCCGGTGCGTTGGACGTGTTTCTGACACCGGTGCAGATGAAGAAGAACCGACCGGGAACGCTATTGACGGTGTTGTGCGAGCCTGGCGACGCCGACCGGTTCGCGGAGCTGGTATTGACGCACACGACGACGTTCGGCGTACGCATCCACGAGGCGCGGCGTTTGAAGCTCGACCGGCAGATTGTCAGCGTGAAAACCCGGTTTGGTGAAATCGCGGTGAAGATTGGGCGGCAGAACGGTAAAATCATCACCCGGTCGCCCGAATATGATTCGTGCCGGGCCGCGGCGACGCGTAATAATGTTTCAATGAAAGAGGTTTATCAGGCGGCCCAATGCGCCGCGGAGGAGAGCCAATGATTGACAAGGAACTGCTGGAAATTCTGGCGTGCCCGAAATGCAAGCAGCCGGTGCGCGAAGAAGGTGACCGGTTGGTCTGCACCAACCCGCAATGTGGATTGCGGTACCCGGTTCGCGACGGAATACCGGTCATGCTGATTGACGAAGCCGAGAAATCCGCCGGCAAATGACTAAGCCAACTCTGTCAGTCATCGTCCCGGCTTGGAATGAGGAGAAGGCCGTTGGCCGGGCTGTTGCCTCGTTGCAACGCGCCGCGGAGATTTACCGGCAACAGCGCGGTTGTGAGGCGGAAATCGTTGTCGTGGACAACAATTCCCAGGACCGGACCGGCGCAGTGGCACGGCAAGCCGGTGCGACGGTGGTGTTCGAGCCGGTCAACAACATCGGCAAAGCCCGCAATGCCGGGGTGAAGGCGGCGCGCGGCAACTACATCGCGTTCTGCGACGCCGACAACGAGGTGACGGACAATTTGCTCGTGCTAATTCACGATCATCTCGAAAATCCGAAGATCGCCGGGGGGGGCACGTGGATTGAACCGGCCCAGCATAATTTCAAAATCGATTTTTTCTACTTCATCTGGGGCATCTATGTGCGGTGCAGCGGCGTCGGCGTGGGCATGATGCATTGCCGGAAGGCTGACTTCGAATCATTCGGCGGGTTTGACGAGACCATTTACGCCGCCGAGGATGTGCAACTGGCCTATGATCTGAAGAAGATCGGTAAACCGCGCGGGCAAAAGTTTGAGTTGATCAAGAAGGGGTGGATCATCACCTCCACCCGGAAACTCGACCAAGGCAGTTTCTGGGAGTTGTTCAGCAAAATGATCGGATTTGGATTCGGCTTACAGAAGAAGATTCGCAGCAAGGAATACTGCGAGCACTGGTACTCGAAAGCGGCGCGCTAACCGGTTTTCTTCCCGCGCACTTTCTTAACGAGCTTGCCGGCCTCGTCCTTCAACCGGGTCTTCAATCGGTGTGCCCACATGAAATCCACCGCGAGAATGCTCAGGCCGATGATGACGAATGGGAAACCCGGCCCCGGCACACCGGGAATCATTAGGATCAGACCAAACACCAAGACAATCATGCCCCCGGTGATCCGGAGGACACGTTTGCCGTGTGCGAGGAGTTTTTTCATGTTTGACCCGGGCGGAGAGTACGTGATGAGCGCGGCTTTGACAAAAGCTTTATGAGGGCACGATTGACCGGGGGTACGGTTGGAAATTTTCGGGAAGCAATTTGACAGTCGGCATGAGAGGGGCTAGCCTCACTCGTATTGGTCGCAGTACAGTTCGAAGGAGGAAGTTTAACTGTTAAACAGACGAAAGGAATCGCAACATGGCACACGAATTACCGAAACTGCCGTACGCCTTCGACGCGCTTGAGCCGCACATTGACGCGCGGACGATGGAAATCCACTATGGCAAGCATCATCAGGCTTATGTCACCAACCTGAACGCCGCGCTCGACAAGCAGCCCGAGCTGCACAAAAAGAGTCTTGAGGAACTATTGCGCGGCATCAACACCGTTCCCGAAGCCATCCGGGGCGCGGTCCGCAACAACGGCGGCGGGCACGCCAACCACAGCTTGTTCTGGACGATTATGAAGAAGGGCGGCGGCGGCGAACCGAAAGGCGATCTGGCGGCCGCCATCACCACGGAATGCGGTGGTACCGCCAAGCTCAAGGAGATCGTGACCGGCAACGGCATGACCCGGTTTGGCAGCGGCTGGAGCTGGGTGGTCGTCGGCAAAGACGGCAAGCTGAAGACGTATTCCACCGCCAACCAGGACAGCCCGTTGATGGAAGGTGACACACCGATCCTCGGCGTGGATGTGTGGGAGCATGCCTACTACCTCAAATATCAAAACATGCGGAAGAACTACCTCGACGCATGGTGGAACACTGTGAACTGGGATGAAGTCGCCGCGCGTTACGCGCAGGCGAAGAAGTGAGCGAGCATTCCCGGCACTAGGCGAGATCGTGGGGGCGACTCATGAAGTCGCCCCTGCTTTTTCCCACGCATATTTGCCTTTGATGTGTTGCAGGAAATATTTGCCGGGCGACGGCGTGCGCGCCAACCCCTCGTGCGTCTCGGGCGGCACGGAGAAGTAGCGATACACACCGGTGGCTTTGAATTCGATTTCCAACGTCTGCGTCGCCGCATCATAACCAATCGAGGCGATGTCGCTGGACACTACGAGTTGTCGTTCAATCGGCAAGGAAATCCACCTTGGCTGTTAGTTCGGGTGTCAGGAAACTATCCGGCTTCTCGATCTGCACCTTGACCTGCAACGTCCCCTTTTGCCGGTTGGCTTCGGGGGCAATCTCCGCCAAGTAGCCGCCGTACGTCTTGTCAGGATACGCCTCGGGGCTGACCCGGCAGCGTTGGTTAAGATGAACCCGCGGCGTGTCGGCCTCGTTGAGATCAATCTCCACCTGTAAATCGTTCAGGTCCGCCATCGCCAACAGCGCCGTGCTGGGGCCGGTGGTGCCGCCATAGCTTTGCGGGACCACCAATTCGTTCGGGTCCACCAATTTCTCCAGCACCACGCCGTCAAGCGGCGCCCGAATCGTGCACCAATCCAGATACGTCTGCGCCAGCGCAACCTGTCCGTTCGCGATGGTTGCCTGGGCGGCGGCTGCATCCCGGACGCGCCGCGCATCGTCCACCGCTTGCGCGCTGTCCACGTTCTTCGCCGCCAGATCGAGGGAGCGTTTGAGGTTTGCTTCGGCATTGGTCAAGTTCGCCTCGGCGAGCGCCAACTGGCCTTGCGCCTCCAACAACCGCGCCCGGTACTCGGTGTCCTCCAACCGCACCAGCACCTCGCCCTTCTTGACTTTGTCGCCCTTCTTCACGCCGATCCACACAACCGTTCCCATAAACTTCGGACTGATCTCGATTCGCTCCCGGGGAATCACGTAACCACTCACCGTCAGCACCGTATCCCCCGGCTTCGGGGGCGTGGTCGGCGTTGTGGCAACCGGTGTGGGGGGCGTTGCCGGTTTGTTTTCGCTCTTGTGACCGAGAACCACCGCCGCGAGGCCCGCCACCAGCAACATCCCGACGCCCCACCCCCACGCCAGCGGCCCGCGCTTGCGCCGCGCCTTTTGTTCCGGCGCGATGCGGAGCCGGGCGAGTTCGTCTGGGGAAACCGTGGTCATCGTCATCTCCACCATTTCAGACCGCGCGCAACGCGTCAAGCACCGGCTTCCGCGCCGCAAACCGGGCGGGCAGCAACCCACCCAGAACACCCATCACCAACGCGAAGAGCATCCCCTTCCCCAGCAACTCCGGTGTGACCCGAAACGCAAACGCCACCTCGGCAAATGATGTCTGACTCATCGTCCCGGTGGCCAACCCGTTCATCGGCAGCGCCAAAAGACAACCCAACGCGCCGCCCAACAACGACAAGAGCACCGATTCCAACAGGATCGCGCCGTAAATCTCGCGCCGTTTGAAGCCCAACACCCGGAGCGTGCCGAGTTCCCGGGTGCGCGCGCCCACGGCGGCGTACATCGTGTTCATCGCCGAGAACGCCGCGCCGATGCTCATGATCACCGCCAGAAACGACGCCAGAAACTGAAACAGCCCGGCCGACTTGGTTTGTTCCTGGTAGTACTCGGTCTCGGTGCTGACCTTCACGTTGAGTTGTTTGTCCTTTTGCAGCCGGCTGATCAACGCGGCCGCCGCCCCCGTCCCGGCGGGACGCACCAGCACCGAGCCGTAGAAATTCCGGTGAAACACGTCGCGCACCTCATCGGCATCCATCCAGATTTCCGACTCAAACGCGGTTTGCTGGGCGTCGAAAATCCCCACCACCTGCCAGTCATTCCGCCCGGAATGAAACGACTCGCCGACCCGGCAGTTCGCAAACCGTTCCGCAATCTTCCGGCTGACGATACATTCCCGTTTCCCGGATTCAAACATCCGGCCCTCGACCAGCCGGACGTTCGGTCGCAATTCCAGACCAACCGGCCCCAGCCCGCGCACCTGGACGTTGGCGTTGCCGGGGCCGATGCGATCCAGCAGGATCAGCACAATGATTTCTGGCGACGCCAACGGTCGGTCTTCGGCATCCCGGGCGATTCCGGGCGTGTATTTAATCCGGCGCGCGTCATCCTGCCCAATCTGGCTGCTCGATTCCGCGGTCGAACCTTTCCGCAACACGATCAGATTGCGCGGGTCGCCGGTATTGATGTAGGTGGCGCGCATCCCGCGATTCAGCGACATCACCATGACAAACACCGCCACCACCAACGCCACTCCCAACAGCGTCGCGATGGTCGAGCGCCAGCGCACGCGCAGACTGCGGAAGTTGTATTTGAGGGGAACCGCCATCAATCCAGCTCCGTTAAGCCCGTGACCACGCTGGTTTTCAGGCTGGCGTACGCGGGGGCAAGACTGCTCACAATCCCCAAGAGCAACGCCACCAACATGCCCACCGCCAGAATGTCCGCGGTCATCGGAAACATCGGCAGAAAGCCGTGCGACAACTTGTAAATATCCAGTGTCTCCGCCAACAACTTCGCGCCAAATACACCGAGAAACCCGCCAGCCAGTGACAACCCGCACGACTCCGCCAGAATCAGACTGAAGATCATCCTGCCGGTAAAGCCCAGCGCCTTGAGCACCGAGATTTCCCGGAGCCGCTCCCGGATCGCCATCGCCATCGTGCTCGCCGTCACCAGCAACATCGTGAACACGATCACCGTGCAGATCGAACCGATGAACATCCGGACATTCCCGATCATCGAGATGAACCCTAGTTGAAACGCCCGCTCCGTCTCCGTCTTCGTCTCCGCGTCCGTGTTCCGAAACGCCGCGTCAATCCGCGTGATCAATCCGGGAATATCCTCCGCCTGCGCCGCCTTGATCCAGAACGTACCCACCACCCCGCGTTGCCCCATCAACTCGTCAAAATAATCGTGGCGGAAGAACAGATCCGTCTCCTCGATTTGGCTGCTGTGATACACCGCCCGAATCGTCAGATCCGCGTCGCAGGGCCACACCCCGGCCTTGAGCACGAGCCGATCCCCCAGCTTCCAACCGAACCGCTCCATCAGCTTCACTCCGACAATGCAGGCGCTCCTGTCCTTGCTGAACGCTTCCTGCTGCCGCGGATCAACAACCGCTTCCGGGAAGATTTTGAAGAACACTGCGGGATCAACGGCGAACTGCGCGAAGTTGCTCGACGCCTGATCCCGGTAGATGCCGCCGAACCACGTGAACTTGGAGCAATACTGCACACCCGGCATCCGTTCGATCCGGTATTGATATTTCTCCGGCAAGACGTTCGCCAACGACACCCGGTGCCGCACCACAATCCGCAATGCTGACTGATCCGTCGTCGGCGGATTCACTATCAACCGCAGTGCCGTCAGTAATACCGTCAGCAAAAACAAGCTGACGGCCACGCTCAACACGGTCAGCGTCAGCCGCCGTTTGTTGCGGAGGGCGTTTCTGATGATGAAACCCGGGATGGTCATGGCAAAAATGGCTTATGGGAAATGATTCATGGTCCCTTAACCATCAACCGTTGCCATTCAATAGCTCTCCTTTTTCGAGGTGCACCGTCCTCCCCGCGAACGCCGCCGCCTTCGGATCGTGCGTCACCATAATCACCGTCTTGCCCATCTGGCGATTCAAGCTCTGCAACAACGTCAACACCTCCGTCGCCGAATGCGCGTCGAGATTGCCGGTCGGCTCGTCGGCGATGAGCAACGTCGGATCCGTCACCAGCGACCGGGCGATGGCGACGCGTTGTTCCTGGCCGCCCGAGAGTTGCCGGGGCAAATGCCGCATCCGGTCACCGAGTTCCACCAACTCCAGCGCCGCCGTGACATGTTCCCGTCGTTCCCGGGGACTCAGATTCGTCAGCAACAACGGCAACTCGACGTTCTCAAACGCCGTCAAGACCGGGATCAGATTGAATGTCTGGAATACGAACCCGATGCACCGGGTGCGCCACTCCGCCAACTGGGTTTCGGTCAGCGCCCCCACGTCCGTGTCCGCCACCCAGCACTGGCCGGTCGTGGGCCGGTCAATCCCGGCAATGAGATGCAGCAACGTGCTTTTGCCCGACCCGCTCGGCCCCATCAACGCCACGAACTCGCCCCCGGCAATGTCGAGCGTGATCCGATTCAGCGCCACGACTTCGATCTCGCCGTGCGCATACACCTTGGTCAATTCCCGAAGCTGAACAATCGGTGCCGCCATGTTCGCTTAATCCGCCGGCTCGCCCCAATCGTCATCCGATTTCTGCACGGTGGCGCGTTCGTCGTAGATGTTAAATTGAAGTTCCCCGAACGCCTCACGCGCGAAGGTGCGCTGCCCGAAATTCTCGCTGCTGCCGGTAAGGGATTGGTCGTCGAGCTTTTCCAGCGTCACGGTCACACTGCCGCCGGTCTGAAACAGCGCGCGAATGTCCGCAGCCTGACGGCGGGCGCGCTCGGCTTTGTCGCTGGCGAACTGAATTTCCGCCACCCGATCCAGCGGCACCTCGAGCGTGGCGAACGGCGTCACAAACGTGACCTGGTTCTTGGCGATGGTCTTGAGTTGGCCGGAGACCTTGTCGTTATTGACGAACTGGATCGCGTCGGCCGTGGTCGCCGTGGTCGGCTCGCTCTTCCCCAATTCACCATCCCACTCGCTCACGACAATATTGCTCAAGCGCATCACCCCCTGGCCTTGCGCGTAGAACATCAAGCCGGTCCCCCGCCCGGCAAACTCGTCCGAATCCATCCACTGCTTGACCAGCGCGCCGTCCACCAGCAATGTCAGCGTCTTCTTCGTCTTATCCACCAGCAACGTCACGCGCGCCTTGTTGCGCCGCTGCCAGTTCTCAATATTGGCGCCGCCGCCTAAATTCCGAAAATTGTTCCGCGACCCGCGCTGCATATAGACCGAGTTGCCGTTGAACTGCAACACGTAACAGTTCCCGTACACCGCCTCCAGATTGTCCGTGTACACTGCCAGTTGGAATGACGGATACGCGCGCCACGCCATGTCAAACTCGATCCGCGCGCGGTCCGGCAATTTCACATCCCGACCGATACCGCCGCTCCCATTGGCGTACAACGCGCCATTGCGGTACACCCAACCGCGTTCGCTGGTGCCGGTACGCCATTCCTCGGCGCCGTTGGGGCCTTCGTAAATCGTCGCCGACATCACGCGGTTCGGTTGCAGCGATTTGATCATCGCCCGCCGAATCGTGACCGCCCCGGCATACCACGTGTCCAGTACCAACGACTCGCCGTCCAGCGAGACAATCGTCCCCCGCAACTCGTCGCCGTTGGTCAGCGCCACCCGCGTGCCCACCTGCGCCCCTGGGCGCACCTTGCCACCGCCCAACTGCACCGTCGCCACATTGCCCAACGCAAAATCAATCACGGCGCGGGCATCAGTGCTGCCCCAGCGCAGACCGGTTGCGCCGGTGGCCGCGAGCAATCGCCCGTGCAACGTATCGCCGTTGAAAAACTTCAGCACATGCGGATTCTGATCGGCGGATGCCCCGGTTATCCCCCGACTCGTTCCATCGTCGGGAGCCGGCACGTTGATCCTCCGGCCGCCGTTGTCCGGCTGACCGGCAATCGGCATTTCCGCGCGGACTGTTCCGATTGCCAGCGCGACGGATAAACCCAGCAGAAGCAAGCGCATCCTCATGATTGTTCACCTTTCATAAATCGGCAGATACCGGTAGTTCAACGCCAAGGACAACAACGCCGCGGCCGTGCTGAACACCTCACCCTGATTGCCGGACCAACTCCCATCCGGCTGCTGCAGCGCGGCCATTTTCTTGATGTTGCGATGATTCCACGCTGTCCACGCGTCCGGATCGGCCTGAAAGTATGCCTGAGAGGCGTAGTATTCAAAGTAAAACGGATAATTGTCTTCCCGGTACGGGTCGCGCGCCAGGAACTTCATCGCGTCCTTGTACGTTTGGTTCTTCTGCCGGGCCAGCGCAAACGCCAGCGCGCCAATCGCCGTCCGCGGATTGCTCGGCCCGCGCGCGTCGGTGTAACCGAATCCGCCTTCTGCTGTCTGGCAGCGCACGAAAAACTGCAATGCCTTTCGGATCGCCTCGTCCGGCACCGCCAACCCCGCGTTGCGCGCCGCCATCAACGCCACAAACTGCGCGCCGGTCACCGTCGTATCCGCATCCTGACTCTCCGGCGCGTACCGCCACGCGCCCAAACCGTTGCGGGCTTGCGCGCCCACAATTAAGTCCACCGCGCGCCGCAACGTCGGTCCCAGTCGTGGATCATCCACCATCCCGTACGCCTCCGCCACGGCCAGCGTCGCGAACCCATGATTATACATGGACGACCCGATGTATCCCGTCCGGCTGTTCGCGCTCCGCACGATGAAATCCAACCCGCGTTTCACCGCCACGCTGTACGGCCCGGAATTCGGATCTTCCCCGTGCGCCAACATCGCCAGCACCGCCAACCCGACCACCCCCGGTTGGTTGCCGTAATTATCCTGCCAATTGCCGTCCGCCGTCTGCGTGGACACCAGATACTTCAATCCCTTCACGTACATCATTTCCAACTCCGGCGGAATCACATCTTCCGCGTGACCGAACAACTCTTGCCCGTGCGCCGCCGCTAGAAGCATAAATAACGAAAGCATGGCCGTCAGCAATTTCACTTCTCCAATCCCTCCACCGCCTGGAAATAAGATTCCAAGGCGTCCCGGAACTCCGCCGGCAGGTTCTCACCGCTCCGCCCGCCGGCTTTCTCGACGTACCGCTCACCCGCCGCCGCGCCGTTCGCCGGACCCGGCGTCGTGTTGGACGCGCGTTCCGTATCGCCACCCGCCGTGCTGCCGCCGCCGGTCTTACCGGTACCTTCGCCCATCATCTGCATCAACATCGCCAGCAACTCTGGGGACAGTGACGAAACGTTCGGCATACCGGCACCGCCGCTCGAACATTTCTTGCAAGTCGAACTCAGCAATTCAATAACCTCCGTCTCTGCCGCCACGGTTTCCTGGTCCGTCTGCGGCACGCCGAGCAAACGCCCGGCATCTTTCATCGCCGCCCCCACGTCGTCCAACAACCCGGTCACCTGCGGGTACGGATAATCCGCGCCGATCTTCTCCACGCTCGCGAGCAACGCCTTCTGCAACCCGCCCAGCCGTCCCACGCTTTCGCCGTAACCGATGTTCCCGGCCTTGTGTTGTTCCAAGAACCGGGTTTGTTCGCGCAACCCTTCCTCCGTCTGCCGGACCCGCATCAGCCGCATCAATAATTCCAACAACTTCGCCGTCGGCTGACCACCGCCACCACCCCCACCGTCGCCCGCGCTATCATCGCCGCTGAGTTGTTTCGCCCACGCCTCCAACTGCAACGCCCATTTGTTTGCGCCCTCAATCGCCTGACCGCCGGCATTCTGCGCGATCAACTCCGCCACCTTCGTCAATTCCGTCGCAATCTGCGAATCGTTCATCGCCCGGTACACGTCGCCATACTGCGGTTGCCGGGTGCGACTGTAAAAGCCTTCGAGGTCGTCCTGAATGTACTTCACCGTCTGTTGCGCCCGCTTCTGCCGGTCCTCCACCTGATTGCGAAGAATGTCGTTGGTGTTCGCCAGATC
>JBBISF010000017.1:0-26770 GCA_037441425.1 Verrucomicrobiia bacterium | reverse complement strand
CAACGCCGGTAACTTATCCGCCGCCAAACCGATTATTTCCGGCACCAGCCCTTTTAGATCGTTCCCCACGTCGCGCTCCTGCCCGGCGGCCATCCGCAACCGGTTCACGAAATTGCCGGCGGCGAGTTCCTGGTTCGCCTTGTTCATCTGATTCAACAGCGCACTCAACTCCTTCAACACCGCCTGCTGCCGGGTCAACGCCTCATTCATCTCCCCTTCTCGTTGTCCCGACTGCTGCCGCGCCTGCGCCAACGCTTGCGCCACCCCCGGCATCTGCCCCTGTCCCAGGTTCTCCAACTTCTTCAACAACTCCGCCCAGTCCGCCAGCACCTTGGGATCGATGGATTTATTCCGTAACGCTTCGCGCAACAACTTCAGCCCTTCCTCCTGCAACTGCCGGACCTGCTCCGTGTTTGCCCGTTCACCGCGCTCCTGCTCGTTCAACTGCGTCTCGACATCTGGCTCTTTGAGCGCCGCTTTCAACTTCTGATTCAACTCAAACAACCCCTCCTCCGTCCGCGCCACATCCTCCAACCGCTCCAGCAACCGCTCGAATTGCTGCTGCAACAATTTCGCGTGCTCGATCTTGTCCAAGATATAAATCGTGTACGGTGCCGACTCCGACATTTCACGTCCCGGCTGGTAATCCACTGCACGCGCGCGCAACGTCACCTTCTGCGGCTTGAGATCCATCGCCAACGGCGAGAAATGCACCATGCCCACCAACTTCTTCTCCTGCTGACCACCCGTCGCCACCACCGACTCGCCATTGGTCGCCGCCAACTTCGTTTCCGGCCGCCCCGCCCCTTCCCAATCAATCCCGATCTCCTTCACCCCAAAGTCATCCTCCGCCGTCACCTCAAACTGCAAAACCTCATCCTCCAAAATCGCCGTCACCCGCTCCAAATCCCGGCAATCCACCGTCGGCGACGCGTCCGGCCGCGCCAGAATCTTCACCGGGTACGGTTCCCGATTCGACAATCCCAACACATCCCGCCATCGAATCATCAACGTCTGCCCATTGGTGATTTCCATTACCGGCGACCGAAATCCATCCCCCATCACAGTCCAAGAACCAGTTGCTGACGCTTCCGCCAACGCCCGACTCACCGTTCCCGCCAACGTTAACTTGCTGCCCGCCACCAACTCCAACGACCCATCATCTACCGTCTGCGTCGCGACCGGATAACCCAGATACGACGGCCACTCGATCACGGCCCGCAATTTCTTCAACTCCGGCCGATACTCCGGTTGCACAGCCGTCTGCTCCATCGCGTCGCCGATCTTCACCTCCAGCGCGCCCGGCGTTCGCGCCCCCGGCAATTCAAACGTCGCGGCCCGTGCCACCACCGGCGCCGCCACGGCTCGTTGATCTTCCAACCGCGCCTTGCCCTGCTCCGGTATCCACCGCGACTGTTCATCGACGTTCACCGTCACCTGGAACGGCTCGCCAAAGGCCACCACCAATCGGTCCGGCAACCCGCGCAACCGCACCAGCGTGTACCGCGAAATCGCCGCCACCGGATGCAACAACCGTTGCCACACGTTCTCACCCGCCACCGGCAGCCACGCCACCCCGGTCGCCACGACCGCCAACAGACACACCCCGGCCACCGTCCACGTCCGCACCAACCGCAACGACACCGCCCGCCGAAAATCCAGTCCCGTCGTCTCGCCCGCCACTTGTTCCATGGCGGCTCGCAACAATGCGGGACTGCTGTTGTGGCCCATGTCGCCGACGGCTTCCGCCAGCTCCACAATCCCCAACAACCGGTCACCGAGTCGGGGAAATGTCTTCTGCACCAGCACCGCCAACTCGCGCGCGCCCCGGCGCCGCCACACCCAGCGCGCCATCCAGAACCACGCCTCCGCTGCGCAACCGATCACGCTGGCCGTCGCCAACACCGTCCGCAGCCACACCGGCGTGTCCCACAGCCGATCTGAAACAAACAACAACAAGTACGCCGCCAACCAACCGCACAGCCCACCGACCACGGCCACGGCGGTCTCCACCAGCCACAACCGTCGCCGAAACGCCCGCAACTGCGCGCGGACGCTGACTGGCAACTCGACTCGGTTGTGCGTGTGATTCGCCATCGTCGTCAAATCATGCCCACCAGTTTACGCCCGATCCAATAAACCGCCAGCAATCCAATCAGCGCGCCGGCCCACAACGGATGACACCACAGCCGGAACCGTTGTTCCAACGGCTGCGCTTCCGGCAACGCGGCCAAGGCCGACATCAACCTCGGCACATCGCGCGCGCTGCCGAGTTGCCCACCGGTAATCTGGGCAATCTCCCGCAACACTTCCACCTGCGCGGGTCGCCCGATCTGCTCGCGTTGTTCGCCCTGCACCGAAAGTTCCGTCGTAATCTCGGCCCCGGTCGGTTCGTGACGCACATGCACCCGGTACACACCGCGTTCCGCCAACGTGCTTTCCCCCGCGTACACGCCCCAACCTCCTTCAACCGCCGCCAGTGTCAACCGCTCGACCTTCCCCGATGACGCCGTCAATTCGGCATTCACCACGCCGCCAACCGCCGGTGATCCGGTCGCGTCCAACACGGTTGCCTGCAATCGCACCGTGTCACCGCGCCGCGGATTCTCCGGAGTGAAGAAGACCCGGATGTTGCGGGCTTGGGCGAGATGCCGCTGATACGACATCCACCGCACCACCTGCCCCCAGAACCGGTAATGATACACATCCTCCACGCCGCGCCGCCACCGCCACGCGCTGTCCTCGCCCATGAACAACACCTTGCCGTTGCCCTGCGGACGCGTGACGAGCAACGGAATCCGGCCCCACTGATTCCGCATCCCTTCATGCACCGCCAACACCTCCGCGCCCGGCCGCGCCTTGACCACCGCCGCGTTCCAATAAAATCCCGGCAACTCCTGCCAAATCCGTTCGTTCTCCGACTCCGTCCGGGCCAGCATCGTCAACAAATGCCCGCGCCCACGCTCCGTCAATGCCAAATGCGACGGCAACACCGCACTGACGCCTTGCGGCTGTTTCTCATCCAACTCCACCGGCATCATTTCGCCAAGCGGCGTACCGGCAAAGGTCAACTCCCGGCCGCGTCGGCCGGGCAAAAACACCAAGCCGCTGCCTTGTTGCTCCACCAACCCTTTTAACAACGTCGCGTCCTCCGGCGTCAACTCGTTCGACCCAATGCCCACGTCGCCGAGAAAGACCACGTCGTATTTCCCCAATTCCTCCTTCGTATGCGGAAACTCCTTGATGTAACCGCGGCCTTCGCCCGATCCCATACCGGGCAGCAGCAGCAAGGTGTTCACCTCCACGCCCGGATCGCGCTGCAACGCGTTGCGCAAATACCGGTATTCCCAGCGCGGCAACGAATCGACCGCCAACACACGCAACACTTGCTTCCGCACCTGGATGCGTAATTGCTGCTGATTGTTGTCCGCCCGCACCTCATCGTCTTCCACCGGCAACGAGACGACCGGGGTCAACGTCCCTTCGCGCACCGGCGTCCAGAACAATGCATCCTCCGCCACGCCGTGCGGCGGAATCACGATGTCTTTGCTTGCCGCCACCTTACCTTCCACACTCAACGACACCCGCGTCTTCACCTCGCGCGGCAAATGACTCCGCACGCGGAACGGAATAAAAATCGGTTCACCCAACAAGCCGTAAGCCGGCGCGGCCACCTGCTCCAACGCGAGGTCCGGCAGGTAATCCCCGCTGCCCACCGCCACCGCGAACACCGGCACGTCGGCTAATCGCAACTGCGTCGCCGCCACCACGGGTGATTTCCCCATGTTCCAATCGCCATCACTCAACAACACCACCGCCCGCAGGTTCCGGTACCGCTTCAACACGTCCTCCAGCCCCGTGTTGATGTCGGTGCCTTCGTCGTTTGTGTTCGTCGTTGCCGGCGAAAAAGCTTCGACCGCCACCTTATACCGGTTGCTTATCGCCCCCCAGAACTGCGTCTCCAATTCCGACTTCACCCACGCTTCCCGACTGATCACCGACTTCTGCTCCCCGACCACATCCGCCGTTTCCATGCTCCGCGACGCGTCGTACAACACCGCCACGACCGGCTGTTCATTGCGCCGACGTTGCCGTGCGACTTCCGGCTGCCACAGCGTAAACACAATCAGCCCCACCGCCAACCAGCGCAGCCCCTCCAATGCTGCCAGACCACGTCGTCCTCTCAACCGGCGCAGATTCACGATGCTGATCCACGTCGTCACCACCAACACGCCGATCCCGGCCACAATGGTCGGCCACGAGGCCACAAAACTCCACCGCATCATCGCGCTCCCTCCTGCGGTTTGGGTTGTTCCGGAGGGCTCGACTCCAGCCGCGCCGCCGCCATCGTCAACAACCCTTCCCCAATCAGAAACAGCAGCGCGGCCACCAACACCAACCGCCACACTTCACTCTGCAACTGTCCGCCGTGATCCGCTTTCTCCTCAAACAATTGCACCGGCACCGCCCCGAACAACGCCCGCACCTTCGCCTCATCCAGAACCTCCGGTTCATCTTCCGCCGACGGCCGATTCACCGGCACGATCCGACTACCGGCTTGATAAATGCCGGCCTCCAACGGCGGGGGCACAACCGGGCCGGCTTTCTCCACGTCCAGCCGCTTCCAGGATTCCCCCGGTGCCGTGGCCACATCCTCGCCGCAAAAAACCTCCTGCACCTGCCCCAGCCGACGCCCGCCTTCCTGCATCAACCGCTGCAGCATCGGCACCAATACCGTTCCTTCCGCCAGATTCGACCACTCCCGCAACGGCAACGTCGCGCAATAATACACCGCCCCTTTCCCGAGTTGTTGCCGGAGCAAGAACGGTTTCCCATCCGCGAACGATGCCAGCGTCACACCATCCTCAGTTGGAACTTTCCTTCGTTCACATCGCAAATCCGCGACCGGCAAATCCAGTCCCGCCTGTGTCTTCGCCAGCGGCCCATCATCCTGCCGCCACGTCGTCACCCGAAACGGCGCGTCCGCCGGTGCCGACTCATACTCTTTCCCGCCCGGGAAACTGACCACAACACCACCGTTCTCGGCAAACGATTTGAGTTCTGGTGGGAGCGGCACCTCCGCCGCGACCGGAACCAACGCCACATCATCCCACTTCACCGTGGCCAACGCCGCTGATGTCACTACATCCGCCGACTCATTCATCACCGCCGGTGCTGGCACGGTCGCGATCTGAAGCAACCGGGCAAGTTTCGGTTCATCGCACACCACCACCGCCCGCAAATGTGTTTCCGGATTGTAGGCGAAATACGCCCGGTTATCCCGGGCATTGCTATCCGGCGGCAACTCCACCCAACCCCAGCCGCCGGTCTTCTTGTCTCCCAACCGCACCCGGTGCTGCAACCGCATCTGCTCCCCCATCAACGTCACATCCATCACCGACCGATGCCCGTCCACCACCACCGCCAACGGGAATGTCATCTTGCCAGGCCGGTTGTGCGTGATCTCCAGCGTCAAATCCAACACATCTTCGCTGCCGCTCTTCTGCCGGACCACATTGCGCAGCGCAACGCCCAGATTGTCGCCAGCCGTCTCCGTCAACCCCAGCAATCGCACCCGCACCTCCTGCGGCAACGCCCGCATCCGTTCCGCCAACGCCTTCCATTGCGGGCTGTCCGGTCGCCAATTGCTGGCCTGGAAATCCGACGCCAACCAAAATTCCGTCCGCCCGCACCGATTCGCCGTCACGTATTCCGTTGCCGTCTCCAACATTCCCGGAATGTCCGCTGCCGCGTCCGTCGCCGCCGTCAACGATACGTCCGGCAGCACGGCTGGACTCGAAATCTCCTGCGGCTGCCGCGTCCCGCTATCAAGCAACACCAAGCGCGACGCGCCATGGAGTTGCTCCGCCGCTGCAACCAACTGCTTCACCGCCCGCTCGCGCTTTGTCGTTGGCGACTGCCCGATCTGCTGTTCCATGCTCGCCGAACGGTCGAGCAGCAAGATCACCGTATCCGGCGCGCCGCTGAACGCCCACCCCAACCACCCGCCGACCAGCGGCCGCGCCAACGCGAGAATGATCGCCAACACCGCTAACGTCCGGCACAGCAAAATCAACCAATGCCGCAGCCTCGCCTGCCGGGTGGATTGTCGCGTCGCCGCAAACAGAAACTCCATCGCCGCCCACGACACCGACCGGTACCGCATCCGATTCAGCAAATGAATCACCACCGGCAGCGCTGCCAACGGCAGCATCCAGAGCATGAATGGCTGGAGAAAAGTCACTTACAGCCTCGCCAGAAGGAAATCTCCGATGACTTTCTCCACGCTCTGGTCGGTCGTCACCAACCGGTAGTCCACGCCGAATTCGCGGCAGCCGCCGCGCACGGTTTCCAGATACTGCGCCAGCGTTTCGTGATACCGGGGCGCGATGATACCGGGTTCAACCACGATGCCAGTCGTGCTTTCCATGTCCACAAAACGCGTAGGTCGCTCAAAGGGGAAACTCACTTCCTGCCGGTCGAGCAGATGAAAAACGGCGAGATCGTGTTTGCGAAAGCGAAGATGCCGGAAACAGTCGAGCAGTTCGGCCGGTTCGGTGAACAGGTCGGAGAAAATCAGCACGAGCGCCCGGCGACGGATTTTCTCAGCCAACCGGTGCAATTCGGCCACCAAACCGGTCTTGCCGGCAGGAACGGCTTCGGCGAGGGCGTCGAACACATTTTTGAGATGCGCCGGGTTGCGGCGCGGCGGAATGTCTTTCATCATCTTGTCGGCGCAAAGCGAAAGACCGACGGCGTCGCCTTGGTGCATCACGAGATAA
The DNA here is from genome assembly GCA_037441425.1 of Verrucomicrobiia bacterium. GTDB lineage: Bacteria > Verrucomicrobiota > Verrucomicrobiia > Palsa-1439 > Palsa-1439 > JBBISF01. Next base: position 19,988 of record JBBISF010000017.1, on the reverse strand, counting down.
CCCAGCGTGGCGGCCAATCGGCGGGCGTAGGCGAACTTGCTGCCGTGTTCGGCGGAGAACCCCATCGAAGCGCTGGTGTCCACGACGAGGTAACAGCGGAGGTTGGTGTCCGCCTCGAATTCCTTCATGTAGAAGCGGTCGCTCCGGGCATAGACGCGCCAGTCAAGATGCCGGGTGTCGTCGCCAGCGACATACTTGCGGTATTCGGCAAACTCGACGCTCGAACCGCGGTGGGGACTTTGATGTCGCCCGGACACGCTGCCTTCCATTGGCCCGCGCGCCACGAGCGGCAGGTTCATCAACCGAGCCAGAACGTCGGCGTCGAGAAATTCTCTGGTCGGCGCGGCGGGCACACTACTTGGCTCCCTTCAACTCCTCGATCAGCCGGGTCACGATTTGATGACTGGTGACGCCTTCGCTTTCGGCGTGAAAGTTAGTGAGCACCCGGTGATGCAGCACGGCGTGCGCAATCGCATCCACATCTTCCGTGCGGGCCAGATAACTGCCGAGCAGCGCCGCCCGCGCTTTCGCGCCGAGGATCAAGCACTGCACCGCCCGCGGCCCGGCCCCCCAACTGACCCAACCTTTCATCCAGTCCGGCGTGCCTTCCGTGCCCGGACGCGTGCGCCGGGCGAGGGCCACGGCGTAATCATAAACGTGATCGGGTACCGGTACGCGGCGCACAAGCTCTTGGAACGCCAGCACCCGTTCACCGTTGATGAGGTGCTGCAATTTTTCCACCGCGCCCCCGGTCGTCTCGCGGGCGATGCGCTTTTCCTCCGCTTCGCCGGGGTAATCCACTTGGATCAGGAACATGAACCGGTCGAGCTGCGCTTCCGGCAACGGATACGTGCCTTCCTGTTCGATCGGGTTTTGCGTCGCCAACACGAAGAATGGCGGATGCAGATCGTAAGTCCTACCGGCAGCAGTGACCCGATGTTCCTGCATCGCCTCCAGCAGCGCGGCTTGGGTCTTCGGCGGAGCGCGGTTGATTTCGTCGGCGAGGACAATATTCGCGAACACCGGGCCTTTGACGAACTCAAACGCGCGCCGACCCGGCTCAGCGGTCTCTTGGAGAATCTCCGTACCGGTAATGTCGGCGGGCATCAGGTCGGGGGTGAATTGAATCCGGCTGAACGCGAGGTCCATCGTCTCGGCAACAGAACGCACGAGCAGCGTTTTCGCCAGTCCCGGCACCCCCATCAGCAACGCGTGACCACGGGCAAACAAACAAATCGTCAATTGCTCAATGACCGCATCCTGACCGATGATCACCTTGCCGAGTTCGGCGCGCAGGCCGGCGTAGAACTTCCGGAGTTCGTCAATTTGCGCGACATCATCGTCACGCAATGCAGGGGTCGGGTCGGTGCTCATTTCCTATTTAGAGTGTAGAAACTAATCGCCGTTCAATCCGTCGAAGTCGAGTCTATTCGCCCCTCAAACAACATTTGCCTATCCGGCAGCGCCCGCCATGTTCCCGTCAACCGCCATGCTTGTTTCACCTGCGTCACGCCTTCACCTTCGACCGCGGTCTTGGCGTCCCGGCCACCGAGCACCAGCGGCGCGTAGAACAACGCCACGCGGTCCACCAATCGCGCAGCAAACAGCGCCCCGAGAAAATCGCCGCCGCCTTCCACCAACACACTCGTAATTTCGCACGCCCCCAACGCTTTCAGCAGCGCCGGCAACGCCACATGCTTGCCGGCACGGCGCACCACCAACACCGTGACGCCTCGGAGGGCCAAGGATCGCCGCCATGTCGGTGATGAAAGTGAGGTCGTTACCACTATCGTGCGTTGCCGGTTAGAATCCGTAAACAGTTTCGCGGTCCGGGGCGCGCGCCCGCGCGCATCCACCACCACCCGCCACGGTTGCCGGCCCCGCACCCCATGCCGGAGTGTTAGTTGTGGATCATCGCGAATCACCGTGCCGGCGGCGACCATCACCGCATCCACGCGCGACCGCAACCGGTGGGCCTCCCGGCGCGCCGCTTCGGAGGTAATCCATTTTGAGTCGCCGGTACGCGTCGCAATTTTGCCGTCGAGGCTCATCGCCGCTTTCGCGATCACGAGCGGCGTGCCGGTCGTGATCCATTTATTAAACGGTTCATTCAGCCGGGCGGCTTCATGGGCCAGCAAACCCGCATCGACGCTCACGCCGGCGCGGCGCAATATCCGCAGCCCGCGCCCATCGTGCCGGGAATTCGGGTCGCGCGCGGCGACAACGACGCGTTTGATGCCCGCGCCGATGATCGCATCCGTACACGGCGGTGTTCTGCCCCACGTGCAGCACGGTTCGAGGGTGACGTAGAGTGTGTCTCCTCTCGCTTGCCGGAGCGCACCGATTTCAGCGTGCGGCCCACCGGCCCGCTGGTGCCAGCCTTCGCCGACAACGCGCCCCTTACGGACCAACACGGCGCCGACGGCTGGATTCGGGCTGGTTTTGCCCACGCCGCGCCGCGCCAAGACCAGCGCGCGTCGCATGAACCGCTCGTCGTCCGGGGTGAAGCGCACGGGTCAGAGCATCGCCACTTTGACATCGAGGATGTCTTTGTTGGCGCGGACTTCCTGAAGCGCGGCTGACGAGGGAGCGCTGTCGAGGTTAAGGATGGTCAGGGCGCTGCCGCCGGCGGTTTCGCGGGCCATGGACATGCCGGCAATGTTGACCTGGTGTTTGCCCATGACGGTGCCAATCCAACCGACGACGCCGGGCCGGTCATGGTTGGTCATGATGAAGAGAATGCCGTGCGGCACGGCTTCGACCGGCATGTTGTTGATGCGCACGATGCGCGGATTGGTCGCCGAACCGTAGAAGGTGCCGGCAACATTGCATTCCCCGCTGTCAGCGTGGGCGCGGACGGTGAGCAACTCGGCGTATTCGGTCGGCTCGGTGCTCTTGATTTCGCTGACTTGGATGCCCAGGCGTCCGGCGATGATCGGCGCGTTGACGTAGTTGATGTCCTGGCCTTCGGCTTTGACGAAGAAGCCCTTTAAGATGGAGCGGGTGACCGGGTTGCCATCCAGCTCGGTTGCTTTGCCGCTGAATTCGACCGTCAACCGTTCGATCCGCGTCGGCGCGAGCTGGGCGAGCAACCGGCCCAGTTTCTCGCCGAACGTCAGATACGGCTGCAGCACGGCGAGTGTTTTGGCGTCGAGCGTGGGCATGTTGACCGCGTTGCGGATGGTGCCCCCGGCCAGCACTTCGCGGATCTGTTCGGCAATCTCGATGCCGACCGATTCCTGCGCTTCGTGCGTGGACGCGCCGAGGTGCGGCGTCATGACGACTTTGTCGAGTTCGCGCAATGGGGAATCTGTGGGCGGTTCCTTCTCGTACACGTCCAAGGCCGCACCGGCAACCTGACCGGCTTTGACGGCTTCGTAGAGGTCTTTTTCGTTGATGATGCCGCCGCGGGCGCAGTTGATGAGCCGCACACCTTTCTTCATCTTGGCGATGGTGGCGGCGTTGATCATGCCCTTGGTTTGTTCGGTGGCCGGCACGTGAACGGTGATGTAATCCGCGCGGGCATAGATGTCGTCCAGTTCGACGACTTCGACTTGCAGCGTGCGCGCCCGGCTGGGGCTGAGGTACGGGTCGTACGCCAGCACGCGCATTCCGAAGGCAATCGCGCGCCGCGCCACTTCGCCGCCGATCCGGCCCATGCCGATGATGCCGAGCGTCTTATTGTAGAGTTCGACGCCCTCGAATGATTTACGGTCCCACTTACCGGCTTTCATGGAGGCGTGCGCCTGCGGGATGTTGCGCGACAACGCCATCAACATCGAGAACGTATGCTCGGCGGTGGAGATCGTGTTGCCGCCCGGCGTGTTCATGACGATCACGCCGCGCTGGGTGGCGGCGTCCACGTCTACGTTGTCCACGCCGACGCCGGCGCGGCCCACCACGCGGAGTTGCCGGGCAGCTTCGAGCACTTTCTTGGTGACCTTGGTCTGGCTGCGGACGATCATGGCGGTGTAATCGCCCATGATCTCGCAGAGTTGATCTTCCTTGAGTCCGGTGCGGACATCGACCTCGAACCCCGGCACGGCCCGCAATTGTTCCACGCCGCGTTCCGCGATGGCGTCCGCCACCAAAATTTTTGCATTTTTCATAATCCGTTGCATGTTATAGGCGCTCGACAACCCAAAATGCAATGAAACAGATTACGCTCTACACCCGGCACTACTGCGGTTGGTGTCTCGACGCGAAAGACTGCCTCAAAGAACGCGGGCTCCCGTTTGTCGAAGTGGATGTCGGTCAAGACGCCGCCGCTAATGAAGACATGCTGCGGTTATCCGGTCAGCGCTATGTGCCCACCCTCGTCGTCAATGGCAACGTGCTCGCCAACTTCGACGTGGAGGAACTGGAGAAATTCCTAGCGCAGCTGGGGATGTAATCGCGCCACGCCCCACACAATGGCGTGCGTCACCCCGCACGCGCACAACGCCGCCAGCACGTCGTCCAGCACAATTCCGACCCCACCGGCGAAATCCTGGGACTGACGGATGGGCGTCGGTTTCCACACATCGAAGATTCGAAACAGCACAAAAGCAATCCCGACAATCCACCACGTCGTTCCCAGGCCGGCCAACGCCAACGGGACCACCGCCAGCTCATCAATGACCACGCACGATGGATCCGGATGTCGGAGAATAATGGCCGCCTCACCGGCCAGCCAGACCGCCGCGAGCAGCACGACCACGAACACGCCCCAATAGATCAAAGCGTTGTGACTCCACCGCAACAGCCACCAATACCCCAACCCCACCACCGACCCCGCCAACCCCGGTGCGCCCGGCAAATATCCGGCGCCAAACCCGGTGGCCAAAAATTTAACAAGCCGGTTCATGCATCCTGTAAAAACAACTTCCCGTTCTTGAAGAAGTACGCCGCACCCGACCACACCGTCAACGCCACGACGACCAACATCATCCCGAACACCAGTCGCGAGAACCCCATGTTAAACTCACCGGGATTGATTCCCAAACAATGCCAATCCTCCCGGGCCGCCAAGCCCGCCAACGTCACGATGATCGTCACCATCTGCGATACCGTTTTGTGTTTCCCCAACTGCTCCGCCTTCAACACCACACCCTGTTCCTTCGCCACCAACCGCAGCCCCGTCACCAGAAATTCCCGCGCCACAATCACCAAAACCATCCACGCCTGCACCAGGGGCACGCCGGGCCGGCAACTCGACTGCTCGATAAAACAGATAAACGCCGCCGCCACCAACAACTTGTCGGCCAACGGATCCAGCAGCGCCCCAAACGTCGTCTCCAATTTGTGCCGACGCGCGTACCACCCATCCCACCAATCCGTCAAACTCGCCACGATGAAAATGAGGAGCGCCGTCGTCTTCCCCAACGGGAAATGCGAACGGATCACGCCTTCCGACGGCAACAGCAACGCCATCACGAACAGCCCCGTCAACCCGATGCGAGCGACCGTCAGTCTGTTCGGCAGGTTCATTGGCCACGCATTCTAATCATCCCCGCGCATGCCGGCAAGCTCGGCAGCGACCGCGCAGGACACGGGAATCGTTACAGACGCCTCCACTCACCGCTCAACGGCTGGCCGTTGACCCGAATCAAATGCTTCTGATTATCGATCTCGATCTCATACGTCCGGCCACGAAATGAACGCGTCACGCGCACGGTCCGCCAACTGATGCCGCCCTTGTCGAACTCCAGTCCCGCCGCGCATCATCGAAATGTCCGTATTCCTTATTCATTCATTGTCTCCGGTACTGGCCAGAGAAACCGGCCGGTTCTCAAAAAGTGTTCGATCTGCTGGACGCTCTGTTGCGCCTTGCGCTCCACCGCCTCCATTGTGTTGAACGCGTTATGCGGTGTCAGGATCACGTTCGGTCGCCCGGCTAACGGGAAAGCCGCCTTCCCGGCGCGCGCACCAACAGCTAAATCACTTTCCCGTTCGTATACGTCGAGTGCCACTCCGCCCAGATGACCTGCGTCGAGCACCCGGACGAGATCAGCCGTCGGCGATTGTTCTCCGCGAGCAATGTTAACGAAGATGACACCACGTTTGGCACGCCGCAGTCGGTCGTAGCTAAAGTAGCCGGTATTCTGTGACGTCAGGTTCATTGAACAAACGATGATGTCCGCCCACGGCAAACCTTCTTCGATGGAAATGTCCGCGCGCTCCGGGCGGATGTCCACCCGGCGCGTCTCCATCCCCAACCCCGTTCCAATCTTCACCACCTCCGAGCCGATATGACCAACTCCAACAACGAGCAAATGCTTGCCGGCGCATTCGTAGCCGCTGAGTCCGTCGCGGTGAAAGCTGGCAACCTGTGCCATCTGCGTTGGCAATTTCCGCAGCAACGCCAACCACAACAGCGCCGCCTGTTCGGCCACCGCCCGGCTGCAGTACAACGGCAGATAGCCGGCGGGCACAGGGAGCTGCGTCAGATGATCGTACCCGGTGGTGCGCGAAACAACGCCCGCCAGTTTCCACGAGGCCGGGATGACCGATTGCGTGCGGATACTGATAAGCGTGGCGGGAGGTTCACGGTCTCCGGCCTCCTGAATCGTCTGGCCGGTAAAGCCCGCCGTGATGCCGGCTGGCAAATACCGGCGCAGCGCTTCCGCTTCCTCAGCGAACGCCTCGTAAAAATGCACCTCGCTCATCGGCGGCGGAGTATATCAGTGGTCCCAGTTCGCGCCATGCTCAAAAATGTTGTCGCCAACCTCACCTGGTGCGCTCGGCTGACGAGCCACGGAGAAACGATCGCTGTGGGCGCCATCCGCCAGGATCGTGCGGATGCGGCCGCAACACGACTGGGCGTACCGGCGTTTTATGATACCCGCAAGATGGGCTTCCCGCTCCAGAAGATTCCCGTCGATCCTGCGCGGATTAGCCTGGGACCGAACGATACCGGCACCCACGCCTTCGATTTCTTCCGGACCGATTTAGCAGAGCACGGTTATCTTTAGAGATGGTGGGCGGTACAGGACTTGAACCTGTGACCTCTTCCATGTCAAGGAAGCGCTCTAGCCAACTGAGCTAACCGCCCAACCAAAATGACGCGCATACTACAAGCAGATTTCGTGGGGATTCATTAGGAATCTTGTTGTTTTTCTCTACTACTACCACAACGGCGGAATATCAAGCCGAATCCCCGACGGTGGCCTTATCAGGGCAAGTTTTGGCCGACCCCTTTACAACTCCCCTTGATAGGTAGCGGCGGCGGTGCTATCAGACGGCCGACAAGATTTTTATCCATTGACCGCCGCCGCGCTGGCTTGCGGGCGATCGGCATCCCCCAATTCTGACAAAAATGTGACCCCCAATCGTCCGGAGTGCGTTCACATTCGGTCGAAGTGCCGCCGGTTCGGATGGAACGATGTAGGATTCGGGTCGAAGGACGCAGAATTACGATGGAACGATGCGCGGTTCGGGTCGAACGATGGAGGGTTCGGGTGGAAGGACGCCCGGTTCGGGTCGAAGGACGCCCGGTTCGGGTCGGAAAGCCGGCACTTCGGGTCGGACCGGCCGCACTTTAGGTCAAAATTCCTGTGGTTCCATCGCTTTCAGGGTTGGTTTTGTGAAAAGCGGTGTAGCGGCAGCCGATTCCGACCCGTCACAATGCCTCTGCCGCGCATTTCCGCGCACTATATTCTTTTCTCACATTTGCGCGAAACGGAGCGGACAAAGTCGACACTTATGCAGATTCACCCGGCCCAGTCGGCACAGAGGAGTTCGGCTTGCTGGAGGACGGTCTGGGTGGCTTTCTCCTGCTTGTCGGGCGGGTAGCCGTACTTGCGCAGGATGTGCTTCACCATGACGCGGATCTTCGCGCGGACGGCTTCGCGCTCGGTCCAATCAATGGTGACGCTGTTGCGGACGGCTTCGACGAGTTCCCGGGCAATGGTCGTCAGCGTCGGCTCGCCCATGACTTTGACGGCGCTGTCGTTGACTTCGAGGGCGTCATAAAATGCTTTCTCGTCGTCGGTAAGTCCCAGCTTCTCCCCGGCTTTTTCTGCGTCGCGCATCTGCTTGGCCAACTGGATCAACTCCTCGATGACCGCGGCAGCTTCGATGGCGCGGTTCTGGTACTTGCGGATGGCCTTTTCGAGCAATTCCGCAAACGAACGCGATTGAATCAGGAACTTCTTTTGCCGGAGTTTGATCTCGTTGTTCAACAACTTCCGCAGCGTTTCGACCGCGAGGTTCTTCTGCGGCATATCCTTCACCTCCGCCAGAAACTCATCGGACAAGATGGAAATGTCCGGCTTCTTCAATCCGGCGGCGGCAAAAATGTCCATGACCTTGTCGGAGGCCACCGCCCGCGAGATGATCTGGCGAATGGCGGCGTCAATTTGGTCCGGTGATTTCTGTTTATCGCCGGTTGCTTTGGCCAGCGCCGCGCGCACGGCTTGGAAGAAACCAACGTCATCCCGAATGGCCAGCGCCTCGTCGTGTGGCACGGACAAGGCAAACGCCTTGGATAGCTCGCTGACCGCCTTGAGATACCGGTTCTTCTTTTCGTCCGAGGTCTCGTCCTTCGTCGGCTTCAGGATGTGTTCCTGCGCCAGCGGCAACCCGTTGACGAAGATCACAATGTCCGGCCGCCGGTTGTTTTGCCCCTCGATGACCGTGAATTGATTCACCACCAGCCAATCGTTCGCGTCGGGATTATTCCAGTCCACCAGATGCACGAGATCGGGCTTCATGCGTCCATCGTCCCGGTATTCCACCGGCACGCCGTCCACGAGCATCTTGTGAAATGCCCGGTTGTTCGCGATCAGCGACGGATGCTGCGTCATGGTGACCTTCCGGAACGCATCGTCGAGCGCTTCCGCCGGTATCTTCGGATTCAGTTCCGCCAGCGCATCGCGCAGTCGCTTCGCGAGAATCGTCTCGCCGAAGCCGGTCCGCTCTTGGTGCAACTCACCGGGTGCGATGTGCGGCCCGTGCTTGGCAGCATAGCCAAGCTCACCGAACCACTGCAGCGCGGCTTCTTCGACGGTGCTTTCAGTCACCACGATTCTGCCTCCTCACCCGGTAGAGCCGCTCCGTGAACCCGCCTTCCTTCTCAAAGGCTTTTCCTTGCGCAGCGATCTGCCGGTCCAGAAGACTGCATGCCACCGCAATCAGCACCAGCGCCGCGTTCGCGGCAATCTCCGGATAAGTGGACTCTGTGGACTTCATGGACTGCCTGGACTTCTCCGGTCGACCCGATCCACTCTGTCCATCCTGTCCATCGTGCACCTCCCGCACCCACGCCGCCACTTCATCCGCCGTGCTGCATCGCCGCGCAATCAGGTCCGCCCGGCGCGGATCTTCGCGCGGCCACAGCGCCAGCCCGTGTTGCCGCAAATAGTCTTCATAATCCAGCCGCAGCTCCTCCAAGCTCGCCCGGGCCACGTTCGTGAGCTTGAGTTCAGTTTTCTTGGAAGTGCCACTGGCTTGGCTGCCTTCGGCGATATTCTGCACGCCGCTTCGGGCCGCCTGCACCATCTGATCATTGGTGCGGCTGCGCCTCGGCACATACCGCTCGCAGAACCGCACCGTGACATCATAGACCAGTTGCGCCACCTGAAAACTCCTGAGCTTCCGGTAGCCGCCATGCAGCGGAATCAGTTGCTCCGGCTCACTCATTCAGCGTCCACTCCGTCCACCGTGTCCACTTTCCCCGCCCGCACCCGCACCGCCCCCGACAGCACCTTCGGCAGCAGCGCGTCCCGCAGCCCGGCCAGCGTCCGGGATTCTTCGTCGTTCGCGTGGATGCGAGCGTACAGTGGCGCAACCACGGCATCAAACTTTTCGAGCACGTCTTGGGGTGGAACGATTTGCTCGCTCTGATACGCCATGTTGCGATTCAAGCCCGGCACGGCTGAATCAGCGCCAAGCGACGGCAGGTCTTGCTCGCAAAGCGCGTAGAAAAGAAAATACAAACTCCGGCACTCGCCTTTCGGCACAACGTAGAACGTCGTGTCGATCGGGAAGAAATCTGTGTGCGACCACGTCACGATACCGGGATTACCTTTGCGACCAACCACGATGCCGGAGCCTTTGACCAAAGCGAGATTGTGCCAGCCGATTTGCCCGTTTGAGCCGAAGACGGGCACGCTACCGGGCGAGCGGTTCTCCTCTTTGAGCGCGTCACCGTAAGCCAGTTCAATCAGGTCGCTCAGCTTCGCAACGCGGCCTCCGCCTTCCTCCTTCATCCTTCTGAATTCTGCCTTGGCGATGGCCTCCAGCGTCTCGTTCATCCGCCGATTCAACTCAATCTTGTCGTCCAGCGCCCCCAACACCCCCGCTATCGCCCGCTGCTCGGAAAGCGGAGGAATAGCAAGCGTGACTTTTCTCAATTCGCTTTGCCGAATGCCAAGAACTGTCGTGCCGGTAGAGCGACCGCGAAGCTGTTCCTGCACAAACTCCGATTGCATGAGGAACTTCAAGAAAGTGTTGTCCAGAACTGCCGGCTTGCCGCGCAGTGTAATCAATCGTTGTGCAAGCGCGACTTTCGCTCCGTCTAGCTGAGCGATCTCACCAAGCGGAGCTTCGGTAGTCATCACTATGTCACCGGCGTGAGGCATACCGCGCCGCATCCACTCATCGTAATCTTCCGTCGCGATGAATTCGTCGGGGCGTTCGATGCGTCCGCCTTTGACAATCTTCGCAGTGATCAGCGGAATGCCGCGAGTAGTTTTCGTCGGTGACTTGCCGCGATAGTCGATGATCGCCGCCATGCAATCCTCAACCGGCAAGAAGCGCCAATGATCGGGAAAGCGGCTTTGCCTGCTTGTTTCCGTTGCCGGTGCTGATATACTCTTGCTCATGCCAGCCCTGCTAAAGACCAATCCGTATTTGCGGAACGCGCGGTTTCGCCGATGCATGATTGCCGACACCGCCCGGCAATCCTCGTACTTCGAGGGCGCGCGCGGGTTGCGGCTGAAGGTTCACGCTTCCTCCAAGCGGCGCGTGATGGCATCCGCGAAGAAGTCGGTCAAAGCATCGTAGTCCTGCGCGTAGCCGCGCGTGACCGCTGCCAGATATTTCTGCTGTCGTTTCTCGCTTCCTTTGCCGGTAAAACCGTAGTCGGGTATCGGAAACCCCGCCTGCAAACACATCAGTTCCGCCAGCCAGCGCGCCAAACGTCCGTTGCCTTCGCGAAACGGATGAATCAGCAGCAGTTCGGCATGAACTTCCGCGATGCGTCGCGCGACTTCCTCAACGGCACCGGGCCGGCACGGCGTGTGACGGGTGAGCAAGTCGCGCTCGAAAGTTTCCATATTCTGCGCGACACGAAACGCGGGCGGCCACTTGAATGAGCCTTTCTGCAATTCCACCGTCCGGTATTGTCCCGCCCACGGATAAATCTTTCCGAGCCAATCCTTATGCATCCGGCGAATCAGCGCCGCCGTAAATTGCGTGTCGGCGTCAATCTTCTTCAAATACTTTTCCTGCACGCGCACCAGCGCCTCGTACTCGGCGCGATCCATCTCCCGCTTGCTCGTGATGCCAAGCAAGTTTCGCAAGACTTGCCGGCGTGAGCCCGGCTGAAACTCCGCTTCCGGCCCTGTCGGCGTGGTGTAGCGGCTGACTTTCTTTTTAGCCGCCATGCTGAGCCGCCTTGAGATTTGCCCGGATCGCCTTCTCCAACTTCGCCGACTCCGCAAACTGCTCGTTCAGCTTACCGGTGAGACGTTTCATCTTTTGCTCGAACGGTTCACCATCGTCTTCGGCTTCTTCCGCGCCGACATACCGGCCCGGCGTGAGCACGTGGCCGTGGGCGCGGATGTCGTCTAGCGTGGCGCTTTTGCAGAAGCCGGCAACGTCTTGGTACTTACCGGCATCCTTGTCACCGCGCCATGCGTGGTATGTGCCGGCAATCTTCTGGAAATCTTCGTCGGTGAGTTCCCGGTGGACGCGGTCAATCATCCGCCCCAGCTTGCGCGCGTCAATGAACAGCGTTCGTCCCCGCCGTCCACTCTGTCCATCCCGTCCATCCTTCTTCCGCGCCAAGAACCAAAGGCAAACTGGAATTTGCGTCGAATAGAAAAGCTGGCCGGGAAGCGCGACCATGCAATCCACGAGGTCGGCTTCGATGATGGCTTTCCGAATCTCGCCTTCGCCGCCGGTGTTGGAGGACATCGAGCCGTTGGCGAGGACGAAGCCGGCTAGACCGGTCGGGGCGAGATGGTGGATGAAGTGTTGCACCCAGGCGAAGTTGGCGTTGCCGACGGGCGGCGCGCCGTACCGCCAGCGCGGGTCGTCCCGCAGCCGGTCGCCGCCCCAGTCGCTCATATTGAAGGGCGGGTTGGCGAGGATGTAGTCGGCCTTGAGGTCTTTGTGCAGGTCGCGATGGAAACTGTCGGCGTTTTCGTCGCCGAGATACGCCTCGATGCCGCGGATGGCGAGGTTCATCTTGGCCAGCTTCCACGTGGTCGGGTTGCTCTCCTGACCGAAGATGCTGATGTCGCCTTTGGCCTTGCCGCCGTTCCCATTGCCGGTGGCGTGTTCTTTGACGAACCGGACCGATTGCACAAACATGCCGCCCGAACCGCAGCAGGGATCGAACACGCGGCCTTTGTAGGGGGAAAGCATTTCGACGAGCAGTTGGACGACGCAGCGGGGCGTGTAGAATTGCCCGCCTTTCTTGCCTTCCGCGCTGGCGAATTCTGACAGGAAATACTCGTACACGCGCCCGAGGATGTCTTTCGACCGGTTCTCCGCGTCGCCGAGGCCGATGGTGGAGACGAGGTCAATCAGTTCGCCGAGCCGCTGCTTGTCGAGAGCCGGTCGGGCGTAGTCCTTCGGCAGAACGCCTTTGAGCGATCCATTGTCGCGTTCGATCGCCACCATCGCATCGTCAATCAATCGGCCGATGAGCGGGTCTTTGGCCTTGCCCTTGAGAAATGACCAACGTGCCTTTGCCGGCACCCAGAAGATGTTGACCGCCACGTACTCGTCCCGGTCTTCCGGGTCTGCGCCCTTTTCAGCGGCCAGCTTGGTGTGCTGTTCCTCGAACGCGTCGGAGATGTATTTCAGGAAGATCAACCCGAGCACGACGTGCTTGTACTCCGCCGCGTCCATGTGCCCGCGCAGCTTGTCCGCCGCCGCCCACAACGTGGCCTCAAAGCCGAGATTGGCTCCGCCGTTGGATTTCTTTGCTTTCGCCATCAACTCCTCCTCGCCTGACAGGCCGGGAGTGTATGACTACCGACCGCACGCGACAAGCTTGGAGTGGAAAGGGTCATCCCGCCTGCGCGCCGGATCCCGCGGGATCCGCCCGCAGCCGGTAGCCCCCCCCTTTTTTTTGCGCACCGTCTCGATTATCTGCGTGTCGAAGCCGGTAGGCAATGTAGTCGTTGGCCCCGGCGGCGTGGCAACCCCAGTGAGGGAAGTCGTCAGCGGCCGGTGTTGACGGACCGGCTGCGAACCGGTCACTGCATTCTGAGCACGGTCACGCGGCCGGGGGCGGATTGTTCTTTTCGCGTTGGACGGTGATCGCGGCGCTGATGAACATGACGAGCGCGTAGAGCAGCATCACCCCGAAAAGGCCGGTCCCGATCCGGTTAAACCCGAGGTGTTCCTGCATCTTCGGGTCTTTGTTGAACCAGCCGTCGTAGCCGAACCAGCCGACCAAGCCCAACAGGAGCAGGCTGCGCAGACCGTACTTCTTGAAGGCTTCCGGCGCGGTGAGCTTGGGGGGTGGCGCCGGCTTCGCGGCGGCCGGCTGCTCCGGCGCGGGTTCCTGCAAATCCAGTTTCTCGTCCATGCGGGCGGATTGAACCAAAGCCCGTCGCCACCGGCAATCCTAAAGATGAACGGGGTGCGCGGGGCCGGTCGTGCGACCGTCCGGGGTTACTGCAGCGGCCAGAACACGCGCATGACGAGCAGGGTGACCACCATGCAGACGATCACCAGCGGCAAGCCGACCCGGAAATAATCGCGGATCCGGTAATGTCCCTGGCCTTGCACCAGCAGGTTGACCGGGTGCCCGAACGGCGTGAGAAACGCCATCGAGGAAGCCAAGGCGACGCCCATGGCGAGGGAGCGCGGGTTGAGTCCCATCTCGCGACCGGTTTCAATCGCCACCGGCACGAGCACCGCGCAGACCGCCGATCCTTTCAAGGCTTGCGAGAAGGCCAGCGTCAGCAACATCAAGCCGATGAGGACCGCCTCCGGTCCGAGTGGTCCCAGCACGTGCACAAGTTGATGGCCCACCACGGCCGCGGCGCCGGTTTTGATCATGGCGAATCCCAGCGTGAGCATGCCGGCCACCAGAAACACGACGCGCCATTCAACGGCCTCGAACGCTTCCTCCATCCGCAGGATACCGGTAATGACCATGATCATCGCCCCCAGCAACAGGGCCTCGGCAATCGGCAGCACATTGCACATGGCGGCCGTCAACGCGCCGACAAAAATCACCATGGATAGCCGCCCTTTGGCGGGCACTTTCACCGGAACTTCCTCGCCGCGCGTCAGGAGAATCAGATCGGGATCGTCCCGGAGCACGGTCAGTTGTTCGCGCGGCCCCTGCAACAGGAGCGCGTCGCCGAACTCGAGCGGCAAGTCGGCCAGTCCGGCGTAGATCCGCCGACCGCCGCGCAGGATGGACAGCACCGTCATCCCGAACTTCTCGCCAAAATGGCTCCGGCGCAACGTCGTGCCCACCAGGCGCGACCGCGGCGAGAGGACGGCTTCCGCCATCAGGATGCCGTACGCCTCCAGTTTTTGGTGTTCCCATTCGCGCCAGTCGGCCAGCGGCAGCAGTTCCATGTCCGGCTCCGGATCGCAGAAAACAAATTCCTCCATCTCGCCGACCAGCACCAGGACATCGCCGCCGGTCAGTCGGGTCTGCGAGGTGGGCGAGTGCCGGATGGTCCCGTTGTGTTCGATGGCGGCCACCGTCACATGATACCGCTCGCGGAAACGGAGTTCGGCCAGGGTCTGGCCCACCAGCCGGGAGCTGGCGCCCACCCGCACGCGGAACAGATACTCGCCCAGGTAATACACCTGCGCCAGATCGCCGGCGGCGGCCGGTCGTGGTTTCGATTGATCCTCCCGGGCCGATTGCGCGGGCAGCAACCGCCGCCCCCAGAAGACCATGAAGATCGTGCCGGCAAGCATCATCGGCACGCCGACCGGCAGAAACGTCAGCAAACCAAAGTCCGGCAGATTATATTGCCGCAGCACCGCGGACGCGACGAGGTTGGTGGTGGTCAGGAGCGTGCACACGCCGCCCAACAGCGTGGCAAACGCGAGCGGCATCAGCACCCGCCGCTGGCTGATGTTGGCTTTGCGGGAGACCGTGATCACGCTGGGCATCAGCACCGCCAACGCCGCAATGTTATTCATGAAGAACGACATCGCGGCGCCGCCCAGCATCACCGCCGTGAGCAGCCGTTTTTCGCTCCGGCCACCCACGCGTAGAATCCACTCCCCGAGTTTGTCGGTGACCGCGGTCCGTTCCAAGGCCTTGGTCATGATCAGCACGGCGATGATGGTAAAGATGACCGGCTGGCTGAAGCCCCAGAACACCTCGTGTTGCGTCAGGACGCCGGCAATCCCCAGCGTCAAAATGGTGAGCATCGACACCAACGCCGGCGACCCGCGTTCGCTCAGGAACAACACGATCGCGGCGGCCAGCACAACCAGCGTAACGACCTGATGAAAATTAGTCGTCATGTGAACACTAAAAATCGGAAGCGCGGGATGATAGTCGGCGGTGGTGTCGGACACAAGTGTATTGCGGCGGCCGCGCGGCGCGTTCCCCGCGTGCAACGCCCCATGCGCCCCACCCCGTCAAAGTTGGCGTGACAATCCCTTCGCGTTTGGTAGTGATTCTGACGTGAACGCGAATTCATCACGCTCGCGGCCCATCCGGCGCACCCCATGAACCACGAACTGGTTGCCACCTTTATTATCCTTGGCAGCGCGATGGTGCTGTTTCTGACCGAACGGCTCCCGGTCGATCTGGTGGCCTTGCTGGTCGTGGCGGCCTTGGGTGTCTCCGGAGTGCTGACGCCGCAGGAAGCATTCTCCGGCTTTAGTCGCTCGGCAATCATCATTATCGTCGCCATTCTGGTGCTCGCGGACGGCATTGAACGGACGGGGGTCTGCGAGCAGGTCGGCAAACTCTTGGTGCGCGTGGCCGGCCAGAGTGAAAGCCGGTTGGTGACCACGACGATGTCGGCGGCCGCCTTTCTGTCCCTCGGCATGAACAACATCGCCGCCGCGGCGGTCTTGTTGCCAGCGGTCGTCAGCGCCGGACGCAAATCCGGAGTGCCGCGGTCGCGGCTGTTGATGCCGCTGGCGTTCGGCACGTTGCTGGGCGGCATGGCGACGTGGTTTACGACGACCAACATCGTCAGCAGCAGTTTACTGCGCCAACAGGGTTTGCGCGGCTTCGGTTTGCTGGATTTTGCGGCCGTGGGGTTGCCGTTGGCGATTATCGGCGTGCTCTACATGGCCATCTGGGGCCGGCATTTGCTGCCGCTGCCAACCGCGGACGAACGTCTGCAGCGACCGCGCGAGACGCCGGGGGATCTGGCGGAAGTGTACGAGTTGGGGGACTACTTGTTTCAGGCCCAGGTGCCGACGGATTCCCCGTTGATCGGCCGGCAACTGGCGGCGGGTGGTTTCCGCAAAAAGTATGGCGTGACGGTGATTGGGTTGAAACGCGATGCCAAAACCGTGTTATTGCCCGCACCGAGCACCATCTTCGAGGCCGGCGACATTCTCGTGTTGGCGGGCGAAATGGAGGAGATGCTGTTGCGCGACGCCGCGCCGGATCTGGAGATCCTGCCCTTGACCAAATGGCAACATCACGATTTGGAGAACGAATCGGTTTGCCTCGCGGAGGCGATGCTCTCCCCGCGTTCCCGGCTTATGGGCCAGACCTTACGCACCACGCATTTTCTGGAGAAATACGGGATGACCGTGCTCGCCGTGTGGCGCGCCGGGCGGCGGATCTACGTCGGGTTGCAGGACTTGGAGCTGGAGTTTGGCGACGCATTGCTGCTGCAAGCGCCCCGGGAACGGCTGCGGTTGTTGCAGCGCGATCCCGATCTGATTCTGCTGACCAGCCGCGAGGGGTGGGAGGCCGTGCCGGTCAAAGGCAAAGGCTGGCTCGCGCTCTCGATTTTTGCCGGCACGGTGGCCGTGGCGGCCATCGGCCCGTTCCCGGTCGCCGAAGTGATGTTGTGCGGCGCGTTGGTGATGGTCTTATTGCGGGTGCTGACGATGGAACAGGTTTATCAATCCATCGAGTGGCGATTAGTCTTTCTGGTGGCGGGCATGTTGCCCCTCGGCATTGCCATGGTCAAAACCGGCGCGGCGGCCGTGATGTCCCACTGGCTCGTCGCGCTGCTGGGACCACTTGGACCGGTGGCGTTGCTGGCCGGGTTGATGGTGTTGACGATCAGTTTATCCCAAGCCATGAAGGGGGCGGCGGTGGCGACCGTGATGATACCGATTGCCGTCCAATCCGCGCAACAAATGGGCGTTGACCCGCGCGCGCTGGCAATGGGCGTGACACTGGCCACGTCCATGGCGTTCGTGACGCCGTTGGGCCACCCGGTCAACATCCTCGTCATGGGCGAAGGCGGTTACGAGTTTCGCGACTTCTTCAAAGTCGGGCTGCCGTTGACGCTGCTGTTGTTGGTGGTCGTCATGTTGCTCTTGCCGGTATTCTGGCCGCTGCATCCGCGTTGAAACCATGTTCATCGCCACGATCAAACGACTGGTTCGCGTCCAATTGGCGAAACGTTCGCCGTCGGAGAACGTGTTTCTCGCGCTGATCCCGCTGGCGGGAGCCGCGACCGGCCTGGTGGCGGTCGCCATTGCGCACATCATCGCGTTTCTCCAAAGGATCTGCTGGGGCAGCGGCCATAATCTGTTGGATGCGGCGGCGCGGCGTACGTGCCGTTGCCCGCCGGTTTCCAGGTCCGCACGCTGGTGGTGCCGGAACATCTGGGGGGCCGGACGCTGGCCGCACTCGCGCCGCGGTCCGCCTATGGCGTCCACGTCTTGCAGGTCACTCATCTCGACCCGGCCAGCGGGCGCGAAATCATCGAGTTGCCCGGGCCGACCTCTCAGCTCCGCGCCGATGATCGGCTGGTGGTCATCGGTCCGGCCGAAGGCATTGGCCGGTTGGAGGACGCGCTGACTCCACCGGTTGCAAAACCATCGGTTTGACCCTATGCTGGCGGCGACAAGATGAGCACGCAGGCCACCGATCAACCGATGCCGTCGCCGGAGGAAATCCAGCGCAAGCTTTCCGAATTCATGAAGAAGGAATTCGGCGACCGCGTGGTGTTTGCCGGCGCGCCACAGGCCGAGACCGTCGAGACCGGCCCGACCGAAGAACCGCGCCTGCGCAAACGGCACACGTTCACGTTCGATTACAAGCCCAAAGACCTGCGCGCCCACCTCGACCGGTTCATCATCCAGCAGGCCGACGCCAAGAAAGTCCTGAGCATCGCGGTTTGCGACCATTACAACCACGTCAAGGCGACCGAACGAGGCGAGGACTTGCCGGATTACGTGAAACAAAACGTCATCCTCATCGGCCCGACCGGGGTCGGCAAAACGTATCTGATCAAAACCATTGCCGACCTGATTGGCGTCCCGTTCGTGAAAGCCGACGCCACCAAGTTCAGCGAAACCGGCTACGTCGGCGGCGATGTCGAAGACCTGGTGCGCGAACTCGTCCACCGCGCCGATGGGGATGTCAGCCTTGCCCAGTATGGCATCATTTATCTCGATGAGATTGACAAGATCGCGACCGCGCCCAATCTCGTTGGCCGCGACGTCAGCGGGCGCGGTGTGCAAACCAATCTGCTCAAGCTGATGGAGGAAACCGAAGTCCCGTTGCGGTCGCCCACCGACATTCAGGCGCAACTCCAGGCCGCGTTCGAGTTTCAGCGCAAAGGCAAGGTCAAACGGGAAACGATCAACACCCGGCACATCCTGTTCATCGTCAGCGGAGCGTTCGACCAGATGCTCGACATCATTCGGCGCCGGCTCCGGGAAGCGCACATCGGGTTTAGCGCGCGGACGTCCGCCCAGATTCCCGACGCGGAACTGCTGCGGAAATCCCGCACCGAGGATTTCATCAAGTTCGGGTTCGAGCCGGAGTTCATTGGCCGTTTGCCGGTACGCGTCGTCCTGGAAAGACTTTCTGTCGAAGACCTCTATCACATCCTCAAACAGAGCGAAGGTTCGGTCATCAAACAGTACGAAGCCAGCTTCCGCGCGTTTGGCATCGACGTGATTTTTGCCGACGACGGTTTGCGCGCCCTTGCCGAGAAAGCCGCGATCGAGAACACCGGAGCCCGGGGGCTGTTGACGGTTTGCGAACGCGTGCTGCGTGAGTTCAAGTATGAACTCCCCTCCTCCGCCGTCCGGCAATTCGTCGTCAACCGGTCACTGGTGGAAAATCCGGAAGCCGAACTCCAGCGGATTCTCAACGAACCGGCTTACGAGCAGCGGCAACTCATGCGGCAACTCGTCCGGGAATACGAACGCCGGTTCGCGGAAACCCACAAACACCGCATTCATTTCACGGATGGGGCCGTCGAAACCATCGTGGAGCGCGCCCAAGCGGAGGAGAAATCCATCACCGGCTTGTGCGCCGAGCTGTTCAAGGACTATCAGTTCGGCCTGAACCTCATCAAGACCAATACCGGCCAGACTGAATTCGAGATTCCCCAGGAAGCGCTGACAAATCCCGACAAGTTCCTCAGCGATTGGGTCGTCCGCAGCTACCCGAAAGAATAGTTCATCCGCGAGGCGCGCGCCGCCACTGGCCGCGAGTCAGAGGGAGTGAAAGGGAGAAAGACTCCATGACTCGTTGAGGCGATTTCCAGACTGCTGCGCGGCGGTGACCAAAAGCTTCAAACCCGCGCCAGCCACGTCGCCACGGCCAGTGCAAGCACCCATAAAGCGGGATTGATGCAGGGCGATTGCATTTTGAGGTTTGAGAGGACGCGTTGATGTAAGTGGGTCGG
>JBBISF010000016.1:0-39482 GCA_037441425.1 Verrucomicrobiia bacterium | reverse complement strand
AGATCAGATCAAGAACTCAAACTGAATGTGCGAAAGAAGCTGGACACTACCATGTCCCCCGCCAGCCCGCTGTCAGGGCACATCGCTCGCCAAGACGCGACCGTTCATAATCCAACACTGCGATTCAGGCCGAATATTTCCGTTTGCATAAAGAAGCGTCAGACGCTACGCTACGTAAATGGCACAGAATCGAAAACACCCGAGTAAGCATCGTCATATTGGTGCAGCAGAAGCCTTTATCGACTCTCGCATCGCCTTAGGTCACGTGGCATTTAGTTTGGCTGAATTGGTGAAGCACTCTGCGCTGTCACCCGTTGCGGCCAAATACCAATTGTTGAGGCTTCGCGATAAGGTCGTCAGGCTTTCCCGAAGACAGCCATTTTTCCTGATCGTCGCACCGGAGCACCGCAGCATGGGCGCACCACCGGCCATCTGGTGGCTCGAAGACTATTTCAACTGGCTTAATCAGCCCTATTACTTGGCGCTTCAATCAGCGGCCAGCTCGTTTGGTTCCAACCCGCAAGCACTGCAGGTCACACAGGTGATGACTAACCGTCCTCGCCGCCCCTTGAAGGTGGGGCGAATTCAAGTCAGGTTTTTTGTTAAAAGCGGGATCGCAAAAACTCCCACGCAGCGGCTGCCACAAGCAGTGGCCCCACTCTGGGTTAGTACGCCGGAGGCCACGGCTTTTGATTTGATCCGCTATGCGACCAGCGTCGGGGGGATTGAACGCGCGGCGGAAACCATCGCACCATTGTTGCCCCTCCTGCGTGCCCGCGAACTGAAGCGTGTGCTGGAGGCCGAAAACGAGCCGGCCACTGCCCAACGATTGGGTTTTGTCTTGGAAGCAGGCGGCGCAAAACGACTGGCCAAAGTGATTCACGATTGGCTACCCGAGAAATTGGCGCTGGTTCCTCTGTCGCCAATACAGGGCAGCCGGCAGGACTTCCCTGTCGTGGAACGCTGGCAGGTGCTCAATAATTCCCCCGAACTGAAATCATGACCCCCATCACCCGTCAGGATATTTTGGCGCACCAAAACGTGGTGCCGTGGTCGGCCCAATATCAGGTCGAGCAAGACTTGTTGCTCTGCCAGTCGATGGCGGCGCTGTTCAACGATGCATTCCTCAGTGCCCAAATCGCCATGCGTGGCGGCACGCTCCTGCACAAACTTCATCTCGCGCCACCATGTCGCTACAGCGAAGACATTGATTTAGTGGTGGTGGGAACTCGACCAGAAGGACATATCCGCCGCGCCATTCGACGCGTCTTGACCGATGTGCTGGGAGCACCGAAAGCTTCGGTGTGGGATACGATCACCTTGGCGTTGCGCAATACCGTCAAACCATCGCGCGTGCTCCGCATGACGTACTCGCTCCCATCAATTATCGAACCCGGCCGGACACTGGACATCGTCGTCGAGGCGAACGTCACCGAGCGCACACCACATCGACCCGTCGCGGCAATCCCGTTTTCCTTCCCATTTCGGAGTCAATCCGTCCAGACGCAGATCAAGGGCTATGACATCCACGAACTACTGGGAACCAAGATGCGCGCGATGTTCCAACGCAAGCGCGGGCGCGATTTGTTCGATTTGTATTGGGCGCTGACCAAATCCACCACGCCCGTTGAACCGGCGGGCATCATCGAGTCGTTTCAGCATTACATGAAGCAGGAAGGCACGAAGGCAGACCGCGCCGAGTTCATCGCAATTCTTGATACTCACCTCCGCGACCGCGGATTCTGTTCCGACATGGAGCCGTTGCTACGCACCGGCGTCGATTACGACCCGCACACTGCCGGAACCTACGTCAAAACCAATTTGTTGAACCTGCTACCCGATTGACGCGCCTCGCAGCCGACTCCGTCCTGGAAAACCATCGGTTCGGCAGCCAAAGACACTGGGGTTTTTCGCTTCGGTCTGCTCCGCTGGGGCTCTCCACTGCAAAACTCAGAGACATTGGATTTGCCTTTGGCGACCACACCACGCGACAATATCCCCCGCCAGCACGCTGACGGGGCACATCGCTTGTATTGATCTCTCCTTCTTGGTGGATCACAGCGGGTATAGCCACGAAGGATAAGCGAGAATACTGCACCCGAAGGGGTATAAATTATAAGCTTGCACGCCGTTGTTATACCCTTTAAGGTGTAGCCACCATGAAGACAGGTGCCAAACATACCCCTGCGGGTATAGCAACCACGCTGAAAGAACTGCGCGCCAAGGCGGGATTGACCCAAGAAGAATTGGCGAAGCGAAGCGGGGTGGGGTTGCGCTTTGTCCGCGAGGTCGAACAGGGCAAGCCGACAGTTCGTATGGACAAGGTCAATCAAGTCCTCGCGCTGTTCGGTTATCACTTGGAGGCAATCAGCGACCGTGAAACCGCTGCGTAAAGCCACGGTGATGTTCAAGGAGACGATGGCCGGAGTCATCGAGGAAACTGACACCGGCCACCGGTTCACGTACGACCCAGCCTATTTGGCGACCGGCAAACCGATTGCAGTGGCGTTCCCCATCCAGGCAGAACCGTACGAGAGCCAGACGCTATTTCCGTTCTTCAAGGGATTACTACCGGAAGGTTGGTTCCGGGAAGTCGTTTGCCAGACGCTGAAGATTGACCCGAAAGACGAGTTCGGGTTGTTGGTTAAAGCCTGTGGTGACTGCATCGGGGCGGTCTGGATCAAGCCATGACGAACTACTGCGACATATGCGGCAAGAAATCCGAAGGCGATAGCCGGTATCATCCGGCTTGTCTGCACCGGTTGTTCGGGACGCGGTCGCTACCGGTCGTGGACCTGAGTCATGGGGAGGTTCTGGCCAAAGCGCAAGAGATGGCGGGGCGAATGTCCATCTCTGGTGTGCAGCCCAAGCTGTCGGTGTCCCGGCAGGGGACGCAATTGATCCCTGTGACGGCGGGTGGGCTGTTCATCTTGAAACCGCAGACGGAACGGTTCCCATCGTTGCCGCAGAACGAGAACCTGTGCATGATCATTGCCGGGCGGATGGGCATTGACGTGCCACCGCACGGGTTGTTTGATCTGCGCGATGGTTCGCCAGCGTACATTGTCCGCCGCTTTGACCGCACCCCAAACGGGCAGAAATTGCGGTGCGAGGATTTTCTCCAGATTCTTGGCGAGCGCGACAAGTACTCGGGATCGCTGGAGCGGATCGGCAAGAAGATTCGGGAGTTGTCAAGCGTGCCCGGCTTGGACGCGCAACTGTTTTTCGAGCGCGTGCTGCTGAATTTCTTATTGGGCAACGGCGACGCGCACTTGAAGAACTTCTCCCTGCTCGAATCCGAAGATGGCGGCTTACGGTTATCGCCCGCGTATGACATCGTCAGTTCCAAAGCGGTCATTCCAAAGGAAACGGACTGTGCCCTCACATTGAACGGGAAGTCGGACAAGATCACCCGGCGCGATTTCGAGGAGTTCGCTGAATCATTGAAAATCCTGCCCAAGGTTCTCACCGATATTCTGCAACGGTTCCATCGAGGCTATCCGATGATGGTGGAGGAAATTGCCCATTCGTGCCTCGCGACGGAGTTGCAGGAAAAGATGCGGCAGGTGATCGCGGAACGGCGGCAACGGTTGTTTGGCCAGTAAACCAGAACTGACCCGTACTGTGACTTCCCGATTGCGGACTGCCGTGGAAAGACATGGCCTTTGCCGCGCCGGCTTCACCCCCCTGCCCCGGAGCCGTCACATGCAAAGCGCCATGACTTTTCTTCGGCATGGGCTATCCGATACGCTCGCGATGTCGCCCCGACTCACTTCGTCGGAGCCACATCGCTCCTCACAATCTGACCGTTCCCGGCCCACATCGCACTCGCACACGGCACCGGCTGACTACCAGTTCCGCACCTACTTGCGCGGGCAGCCAAAGACTCTGGGATTTCTCGCTGCGGCCCGCTTCGCTGAGGCTCTCCGCTGCAAAACCCGAAGACATTGGCTTTGCCGGTGGCGACCGCATCCGCCCCGCGATGTCGCCGCTGTGAGCCGTGGTTTCTCGCGGCCACATCGCTTCAGTGATCTCAACCTGTTGCGCATTCGCGCTGTGTCCAGTCGGCTAGCGTGAAGCGTCGCCAAATTGTACGGCTCGCTGCGCGCCGTCAAGGTAGTGCAAACGACAGCCTCCACCTTGACCGTGCTCGCTGAGCAAACGGCTCTGGCTTCTAACGCTTCACGCTGGACCAACTACATGCCGACCAGAATCTCTGACCGTCTTGCCGATGTGGCCCGATTCTCTGCCAATTGCGGCAGGTTCACTCCAAAACGTGGTCTCAAAAGTTGTTCGCGCCTGCGAACAACCTCCACGCCCCAGTCATGGCTAAATCCGCGCGTAGGCGTAGGCCCTCAAAGCGAGGGAAGAAGCAACATGCGCGAATCAACCAATGGCTCTCAAACGGTCAAAGGGACGGCAGCAAGATCAACTCGACTTGTTCTCGGGTAATGGGAACTCACATGAGCACTCTGACTCAATACGGCTTGATGGCGGAGCAACACTGGCGGAAACACCGGCCGCGGATGGTGGCCGAAATGGAGCAGGCGGGGACGCTCCACCGGATGCTCCAGGAAGCCGAGGAGAAGACCAAGGACGAAATGGACACGATTCGCCGGCAATTGATCCAACAGGGGCTGACGCCGCAACAGGCCCACGACCGGGCTTGGGAGATGGTCCGGGAGAAATACGTTCTCCTGCCGCCGGAGAGCGATTAGGTCCACCGCGCAACCTTGCCAACTACCGGATCACCGACCGCGACCGGCTCGGTGAGGGTTCACTCAAACAGAAGTTCCGCGACAACGTTGCCGCCATCCGGACGCTCCGTCGGCTTGAGGTCGAGAAACGGACGGCGACCGACGACGAGAAAGCGGTTCTCGTCCGGTACGTTGGGTGGGGCGGGCTTCCCCAGGTGTTCGATGTCAATTCGCGGGAGTGGTTCAAGGAACAGGTCGAGTTGTCCGAGCTTTTGACGGATGACGAACACACGTCGGCCCGGGCGTCCACGCTTAACGCCCATTACACGTCGCCGGTTGTCATTCGCGGCATATACGCAGCCTTGCGGCGCTACGGGTTCGAGCACGGTCGAATTCTGGAGCCGGCGCTGGGGCTGGGGCACTTCGTTGGCCTGATGCCGGACGAGATGCAGGCCCACTCGACGATCACCGGCGTCGAGATTGACTCGTTGACCGCCCGCATCGCTAAGGCGCTTTATCCCGATGCCGACGTTCGCCACCAGCCGTTCGAGGAAGCCAAGCTGGCCGATGGCTTCTACGACGTGGCGATTTCCAACATTCCGTTCGGCGATTATCAGCCGTTCGACCCGCGGTTCAACGTCTTCAAGTTCCCCATCCACGATTATTTCTTTGCCGCTGGGCTGGAGAAGGTGCGACCGGGCGGGCTGATCCTGTTCGTCACATCGAAAGGCATGCTCGACAAGGAGGACTCGACGTTGCGCGAGTATCTGGCCGACCGGGCCAACTTCATTGGCGCGATTCGATTGCCCAACAACGCATTTCGCCGGAACGCCAACACCGAAGTCACGACCGACATCGTGATGTTACGCAAGCTGAACCCCGGCGAAGCGCCGTCCGGTCCGGCGTGGAAGGAAACGGCGGAGTACGTCAACACCAAGGGCGAGACCATCTACATCAACGAGTATTTCATGGAGCGCCCCCACTTGATGCTCGGCGCGATGGAGTTGTCGGGGCGCATGTACCGCGACAATGAGCCGACCCTGGTCAGCGATGGCCGCGATTTGGCCGATGCATTGGAGGAAGCTGTCGAAAGCCTGCCACAGAGCATCTACCGGGCGCAGAAACGCGCCGTTAAACCGCCCACGCTCGACCAGACTTTCCCGGCCCCCGATCACGTCAAACCGAATGCGTTCGTGATGGTCCACGGCGATGTGGCAGTGCGTGTCGGCGATTCGCTCAAGGTGCTGCCGGGGTTGCCGTCGGAGACGAAGGTGCGCATCCGCCGGCTGATTCGCGTGCGCGACGCCGTGCGCGAGTGTCTCCGTAGCCAGCTCAACGGCAGTAGTGACGCGGACATTGTTACCGCGCGGGAACTACTCAACCAAGCCTACGACTCGTTTGTCGCGCGGTATGGTCCGATCTCCAATCGGGCCAACACGCGCGCTTTCGATGGCGATCCCGATTTGCCGCTGTTGCTGTCGTTGGAGGTGTACGACGAGGAAACCAAACGAGCGACGAAGACGGCCATCTTCCGCGAGCGAACAATCCACCACCAGAAGCCGGTCGAATCTGTCGCCACGCCGCAGGAAGCCCTCATTGTCTCGCTGAACGAAAAGGGGTGTGTGGATTTGGAGCACATGAGCGCGTTGCTGTGCCGGTCGCCCGAGGAATTTCTACCCCAGCTGCAGGGCACAGTTTTCCTGAACCCACAGACGAGCGAATGGGAGACCGAGGACCAATACCTGTCCGGCAATGTCCGCGAGAAGCTGGAGGTTGCGGAGGCCGCGAGCCTTAATCCTCCATCGGCATTCACCCTGCCGGTTGTGTGTGGTTGAGTCAAGTGCATACCCCAATACTGTTTTTAGAACCTTTACTACATCGGACGGGCACGGATAGAATCTGTTCCTACCCATGAGCGAGCCGTTCATTCCACTGCCCCGCGATGAGACGATTCAGATCGCGTGGCCGACGCCCAACCGGCATCTGTTCGCCGCGCCGGAGAAGTTCTTTGCGCGGACGCGCGTGAATCCAGATTACGGGAAGCCCGGCTGGACGCGCGATTGCGGGAAACACCTGCATCGCGGGTGTGATATCGCGCCGACCAACGTCACACCAACCGGCAAGACGACCCGCGTCCTGTTCACGGATTGCGCGACCGGCAAGGATTTCGCGAGTGACGAACCGATCTTCGTGCCGCGCGACGAGGTGTTGTGTGTGTTTAGTGGCGAGGTCCATGAGGTCGTTACGGACGAAAGCACGTCCGATTTTGGCAAGCATGTGGTGATGGCGCATCGCTGGCCCAGAAGTGGGGCAACCTTCTACACACTCTATGCACACCTTGCCGAAATCTTGATCGCGTATCCGTCCCTTGGCCGGATGGGCCAAACATCGCGGAGCGCGGATGCGCGGAACTGGATGCTGATCGCGCCACACCTGCATTTCGAGGTCCGGGACGCGCAAGGCCGGGCGTATGACCCGGTGGAGTTTTTGCGGCGGTTTTTACATTGAAGCGGTCCCGGCTTGGGACTAACTTCCCCGTAGGATGAAGCGTTGGCCGGGATGGGTAGCGTTGCTGCTGGCGTTCTGTTTCTCCACGCACGCCGCCGAAAACGTTTGCCTCATCAAGATTGAGGGGGCCATCGGACCGGCCACGGCCAGTTACATCGGGCGCGCGGTGGGGGAGGCGGCCGGGGAAAACGCGCAATGTCTGATCATTCAGCTCGACACGCCGGGCGGGCTGTTGGATTCCACCAAATCCATCGTCCAAATATTTCTCGCGTCGCCGGTGCCGACGGTGGTGTACGTCGCGCCGCCGGGCGCGCAGGCGGGGAGCGCCGGTTGTTTCATCACGTTGGCGGCGGATGTGGCGGCGATGGCGCCCACGACCGCCATCGGCGCGGCGCACCCGGTCGCGGTTGGGTCCGGCGAGATCGACAAGACGATGAAGGAGAAGCTGGAGAATTTCTACGGCAGTTACATTGAGACCATCGCGAGCAAACGGCATCATAACGCCGAATGGGCCAAGTCGAGCGTGCGCGAAAGCTCGGCGATCAGCGCGGAGAAAGCGCTGGAGTTGGGCGTGATTGATCTGATCGCGAAGGACCAGACCGAGTTGCTGACGAAGCTCGACGGACGGGAGGTGAATGGGCGGAAGCTGCAAACGGCCGGAGCGGAGGTGGTCGAGATTCCGATGACAGCGCGGGAAAAGATTTTTCAAGTGGTGGCGCATCCGCAGATGATGTTGGTGCTCATGCTGGTGGTGATGTACGGCATCATCGGGGAGTTGACCAGTCCGGGGGCGATTCTGCCCGGTGTGGTGGGGCTGATCGCCTTGGTGCTGGTGCTGTATTTGTCGGCGGTGTTGCCGATGAACGCGGCCGGGTTGGTGTTGATTGCCGTGGCGATTGCGTTGTTCATCATTGATGTGTTTGCCACGACGCACGGGGTGTTGACGGCCGGCGGCGTGGTGGCGTTTTTCCTCGGGATGTTCATGTTGTTCGACCGCAGCAATCCGTATTTGCGCTTGTCGCTGGCGTGGGTCATCCCGGCGACGGTGGTGACGGCGGGATTTTTCATCTTTGTGGTCGGCGCGGGCGTGCGCGCGCAGTTCCGGCCGGTTGCCACGGGCAAAGAAAGTCTGTTGGGAAGGGTGACGCCGGCTGTGACGCGGATTGATACCGGCAGCGGGAAGGTGTTTATCGAAGGCGAATACTGGAACGCCGTGAGCGAGGTGCCGGTGGAAGTGGGTCAGCCGGTAGAGATCGTGGGGGTGGATCGACTGACGTTGAAAGTGAAACCGAAATAGTCGTAATAAAAGAGCGAGGAGAACACAATGAATCCGATTTCCAAATTGATGGATTTGCTGCCGTGGGTTGTGGTGATCGTCATCGCCTTGGCGGTTCTTGGCCCACAGATCATCCGCATTTTGCGGGAGTACGAGCGCGGCGTGATTTTCCGGCTGGGGCGGTTGCATGGCGCGAAGGGGCCGGGTTTGATCCTGCTCATTCCGATCGTGGACAAGATCGTGAAGATGGATTTGCGCGTGGTGACGATTGACGTGCCAAAACAGGAAGTCATGACGCGCGACAACGTGCCGGTGACGGTGGACGCCGTGGTGTATTTCCGGGTGGTGGACCCGGTCGAAGCCGTGGTGAAAGTGGAGAACTACCTCAAAGCCAGTTCGCTGATTTCACAAACCACACTGCGGAGTGTGGTCGGACAGGCGGAACTCGATGAGTTGCTCTCCCACCGCGACAAGATCAACCTACAGCTTCAGGAGATCATTGATCGCGCCACCGACCCGTGGGGCATCAAGGTGACGGCGGTCGAGGTGAAAGATGTCGTGTTACCGGATGGAATGAAACGCGCGATGGCCAAGCAGGCCGAGGCCGAACGCGAACGTCGCGCGAAGATCGTCAATGCCGAAGGCGAATATCAAGCCGCCGAGAAGATGGTACAGGCCGCCGCGATGATGGCGAAAGAACCGATCGCGGTGCAGCTCCGGTTTCTGCAAACGATGCGGGAAATCTCCAGCGAGCATAACACCACCACGTTCCTGCCGGTGCCGATTGACCTGTTCGCCCCGTTCATCAAGAAGGCCGGCGAAGCACTGACGAACAAGTAGAATCTCGTGTGATGCCGGCGGATGAGCCAATCGAACAGCCAAACGACGAGACCATTGTCTGCTTGGGCTGTTCTCGCATTGTTCCTGCGGTCGTAGATTTCTGTCCCCACTGCGGCGTACCGTTGTCGCCCTACAGCACAATTGATCCCTTCAAGCGGGTGTTGGCGCAGGGCCATATGTACTGGCGGTTGACTCACGGGCCGATGAAACTGGCGGTCACAATCGTGTTTGCCGTCTTGCTGATCGGCGGCGCATCCGTTACTGCGTACATCTCGTGGAAGAACCTGGAGCAGTCCGCGGGCGGCTTCTGGGAGCAGAACCTGCAAATCCTGTTTCTCGTGATGTCGATTGCCCTCCCGCTCGCCCTCGTGGTGAAAGCCATTCGGAATCACCGCCGCCACAAGCGGTCGAGGTTGGATCAGTAGGTCCGTCAGAACAACTTCTGGCAAATCTGTCGCGCCGCCCGGCAAGAGCCGTGCTTCCCGTAAGGAATCACGCCGAGTAGTGGGACGCCACACAATGCCGGGACTACTTGCACGTTTGTCTTCTCCGCCAAGCCATGCCGGCCACCCACAGTGTCGTTGAGAATGATGCCGGCCACCTTCAGGCCACACGCCCGTGCTTGCCGGACAGTCAGCAAGGTGTGGTTGATTGTGCCGAGTCCCAGCCGGGCCACGATGATCACCGGCAAGTTGAGTTCCCGGGCGAGGTCGGCGACGAAGTAATTGCGTTGAATGGGCACAAGCAGGCCGCCGGCGCCTTCGACGAGAATGGGTGAGTGGTCAGCTGTGAGTTGTGAGTAGGCGCGACGGACGGACCTCAAATCGATATGGTGCCGTTCCAGCTTCGCGGCGACGCGGGGCGCGAGGGGATGCCGGAGATAAACCGGGTTGAGGACGTCGAGCGGAATCTTATCGCGCAGGATACGCCGGTAAATCTCCGCGTCGTAACGACCGCCCGCGCCACAAGCGATGGGTTTAAAGGCTGCCGCGTCGAGACCGCAACGGCACAGCTCGGCAAGCAACAGCGCAGTGACATGTGTTTTACCGACGCCGGTGTCCGTACCGGTAATGAAGAAGCCTTGGTTCATAGTAGTGATAGCGGATCAACATCCACCGACAATGCGATGTCATCCGGCAACTTGGTGGTGGCGACGACTTTGCTGAGGGCGTCGGTGAGTTTCAGGATTTGTTCGGTGCGGAGCATGATTTGGAACCGATACTGGCCCTGGATTCTCGCCAGCGGCGCGGGCGTCGGACCGGCCTGGATGACTTTGATGGTGGTGGTGGCGGCTTGAATCTTCTTCGCCAGCGCTTCGGCGATGAATTTGGTTTTGTCTTCGTTGCGACCGCGCAGCGTCAAACAGATCAGGCGCGTCTTCGGGGGGTAGAATGTCTGTTCCCGGTATTCGATCTCCTGCGCGTAGAAACCGAGGTAATCGTGTTTGCGGGCGTATTGCACTGCGGCGTGGTAGGGCGTGAAGCTTTGCACGATCACTTCCCCTTCGACATCGCCCCGCCCGGCGCGACCGGCAACCTGGACGAGGAGTTGGAACGTGCGTTCGCCCGCCCGGAAATCCGGCAGGTGCAGCGCCATATCGGCGTAGATGATGCCGACGAGTGTGACGTTGGGAAAGTGCAACCCCTTGGCGATCATTTGCGTGCCGACGAGGATGTCGATCTTGCCGACGCGGAACGCGCCGAGGATTTCCCGGTAGAGCGATTTGCGGGTCATCATGTCGGAATCCATCCGTTGAACGCGCGCCTTGGGGAACGCCTGTTGGATGGCCGACTCCACTTTTTCCGTGCCCATGCCGGCGTAACGGATGGCCGGATCGCGGCATTCGGGATTGGGACAAAGCTTGGGCGCGCCAAGCGTGAACCCGCAAAGATGACAGAGCAATTGTTCCGCTTTGCGATGGTAAGTAAGGGAAACGCTGCAGTTCTTGCACTGGCAGACGTAGCCACACTTGGGGCAGAACAGATGCGTGGCGTAACCGCGCCGGTTGAGGAAGATGATCGTCTGTTCGTTCCGGGCTAAACGCTGTTCGATGGCCGTATGCAGTTTGGCGGACAAAACATGGAGTCCCTTCTGTCGAATCGCTTCCTGGCGCATGTCCACGATGCGCATCAGCGGCATCTTCTTCTGATCCACCCGGTGCGGGAGCGTGGCGAGTTGGTAGCGACCGCGTTGGGCATTGTAGTAGGATTCCAGTGATGGTGTGGCCGAACCGAGTACGACAGCGGCCTTTTCAAACTTGCCGCGCATCACGGCGACATCGCGCGCATTGTACCGGGGTGCTTCGTCCTGCTTGTAGCTGTTCTCGTGTTCCTCGTCCACGACGATCAGCCCCAGCGCTTGCACGGGCGCAAAGACGGCGGAGCGCGCGCCGATGACGATGTGCGCCTGGCCGTCGCGGATCTTGTGCCACTGGTCGTGCCGCTCACCGGCGCTGAGATGACTATGCAGAACGGCAACATACTGATCTGGAAATCGGGCGCGAAACCGTTCGACGGTTTGCGGCGTAAGCGAGATTTCCGGCACGAGCACGATGGAGTCTTTGCCCTGCCGGAGGGTGTGCTCAATGGCTTGCAGGTAAATCTCGGTCTTGCCGCTACCGGTCACGCCGTGAATGAGGAGGGGCAATCCTGGATTTTGGATTTGCGACTGGCAGAGTTCCAAGGCGCGCTGTTGCTCGGCGTTGAGCTTCAGCGGAAACGTCGGCAGAAAGACTTCGCCGCCAAACGGGTCGCGCTCCTCGGTCTGTTCGGTGATCTGCACGTAGCCCTTTGCGGCGAGCCGTTTGAGCGTGGCGGCGTCCGTGCCGGTCTGTTCGGCGAGGCGGGCAGCAAACAAACCTTCGGATTGACGGAGCACCTCAATGATCCGTGCTTGTTGGGGGGCGCGTTTCTGCAGTTTCGCAAAATCTTCCGGAGCGATTTTGAGGAACTTGACGAACTGGCGTTCCTTCCAACCGATTTTAGCCTTGCGGACAACTTCCGGCAGGGCACAGCGGACGGCCAACTCAACCGGGCAGCAGTAGTACCGGCCCATCCACCGGGTGAGCTCGAGGATCCGGTCGCTCAGTAACGTCTTTTGGGTGACGAGATCGCCGAGGTCCTTGAGGTGCGGATGCGAGGAACTATCCGCCAGTCCCACGACGTAGCCTTGCGCGGAACGATGTCCAAACGGCACGACGACGCGGGCGCCGATGTGCACCGCGCCTTGCAGATGCGGCGGGATGCGGTAATCAAATTCGCGGTCCAGAGCCAGATCAACCACAACCTTGGCGATGGTATTCGTCACCCGGCGAGCATACTACAAGACAGCGGACGGTGTCAGCGATTTGCCGGCGGCGCTACTGCGGCATGTTGGAGTTGGTCATCTCGAGCAGCGCATTGGTGCGGGTCCCGATGGCTTTCAACAAGACGACGGCGGCAATGGAGACGATGGAAATGATCAAGGTGTACTCGACCAGTGTGCCCGCCGTCCGCCGCCGGGCGCGCAAAAGAAATCGGGTTATGCGGTTCTTCCCGTGGTGGTTTGTTCGTCGTTCTCTCATGACACAAAAAGGTACTTGTGGTTCACCAAATCTGATTCCAGCACATCTATCCCCGCAGGTGATATGCCACTCTGGCACGTGGGTCGCCAAAATTCAAGAATTTCGAGCTTCAGTGGTAACGGGTGTCCATTTAGCTGGTCAGTTCTGCTTCGTTTTTGACGATCCCGGCTCTATAATTCACAGAAATGTCACCACGACGGACACGGCGGTTGACCCGGGTGGGACGATGGTTGGCGCTGGGATTACTGGTCGCCGCCGGTGGCGTGACGGCCTTTGTCTATGGCCGCTGGGTTTACCGCGAACGCCGGTTCAACGCGTTGATTGAGGAGATCGCCACCCGGCAGGACGTGGACAAGTTCCTCGTCAAGGCGGTGATCCGCCGCGAGAGCGGCTTCGATCCGTTCGTCTATGGACGAGCCGGCGAGATTGGGTTGATGCAGGTCACTCCGGCGGCCGGCCGCGATTGGGCGCGGGCGCTGGGCCGACGCGACTTCCAACCGGAGCAACTCTGGGATCCGCGCACCAACATCGAAGCCGGCACGTGGTATCTGGGGCGGGCACTCCAACGCTGGCAAGGGCAGAATGATCCGTTGCCGTTTGCCCTGGCCGAATACAACGCGGGTTTGGGGGCTGTTCAACGCTGGCTGCCCGCAGGCCGGGCTACCACCGCCGAACAATTTCTGCGCACCATCAACTATCCCACCGTCCGCGGCTACATCGCCGCCGTGACCGAATACTATCAGGATTACCGGGAACGGGGACAACTGTAGGGGTACTCCGCGGAGCCGGAGTACCCCCACAAGTCCAACAGGAGAGACTCTGGACGGCCGGCTGCTCGCGGGCTCGATAATGACTGACTGGGTGAGGCTAGGAGAAGCAACAGCCACTATCGGTGGGTTGCTCACGAGCAGCCGGACCCGTCACTAGGATGAGACAATCTACCTGAGGAATCCGTTCAATCAAGTTGGGCGCAAAACAGTGGAC
Source organism: Verrucomicrobiia bacterium (assembly GCA_037441425.1). GTDB lineage: Bacteria > Verrucomicrobiota > Verrucomicrobiia > Palsa-1439 > Palsa-1439 > JBBISF01. Next base: position 25,615 of record JBBISF010000016.1, on the reverse strand, counting down.
TGCCCGACCAAATACTTAAAGGCTTGCCGGGTGGCGCGTCATTTCAATTCCGCCGCCAACCGCTGATTTTTCGCGCGGGATTCGTCCGCCAGCTTGGCCTTGAACTGCTGGTAACGCTCCAGCAACCTGGGGTCGCCCGAGGCGATAATCTGGACGGCCAGCAAGCCCGCGTTGCGCGCGCCCCCGACCGCCACGCAGGCAACCGGCACACCGTTGGGCATCTGCACCATCGACAGCAACGAGTCCAGTCCGCCGGCCAGCTTCGTTTCAATCGGCACCGCGATCACCGGCAACGGCGTGAACGAAGCTACCACACCCGCTAAATGCGCCGCGCCACCGGCTCCCGCGATGATCACGCGAATCCCACGGCCATGCGCGGCGCGCGCAAATTCCGCGACGTCGTCCGGTGTGCGGTGGGCGCTCATCACGCGCGACACGCAAGCGATGCCGAATTCAGCGCAGGCTTCGGCGGCCTTCTTCATCGTCGGCCAGTCCGAATCGCTGCCCATCAGGATGCCGACCAGTGGTTTATCGGGGTTGTTCATGGATGTTTAAGAGGAGAGAGTCCGCAAAATCTGTTCGAGTTCAAGCCTTTTGTTTTCGCTGGCTTGGGCGTCGGCCTCACGCGGAACGATAATGGGCGTGCCGAGACGCACGGTGCAACGGCCAAAGGGCAACGGCAGCAAAAAGGAATCCCAGGTGTTGAACGTGTATTTCCAAGTCAGGTCGTAGGTTACCGGAATGATCGCCGCGCCGGTCAGTTGCGCGAGGTTGACGCAACCGGGTTGCAACACGTATCGCGGACCGCGCGGGCCATCGGGTGTGATCCCAATATCGAATCCGTCTTCCACGAGCCGGGTCAGCTCTCGCAACGCCTCCGAACCTCCCCGGCTGGACGAACCCCGCACGCACCGCAACCGGAACGCGCTCAGCACCTCCGCCAACATCTGGCCGTCTTTGCTGCGGCTGACCAGCACCGCCACCCGGTCGTGACCGCGCGGGTGCCAGTACTTGCGGAACAGGTGCGGCATCAGAAAAATCCGGTTGTGCCAGAACGCGAAAATCAGCGGCTGCGCCGGCGGGTGCGCCAACAGACCGGACGGATCGTCAATCCGGTAGCGCAAGGTGCCGCCGATCAACGTCACCAGAAAGCGGACAAGCCAGCCTTTCATACTTGGAACTGCAACTCGTAGAGGCGCCGGTAAACCCGGGCTTGTTGCAGGAGTTCGGCGTGTGGGCCTTGTTCGACCACCCGGCCTTTGTCGAGCACGATGATCCGGTCGGCGTGTTGCACGGTGGACAACCGGTGGGCAATCACCAGCATGGTGATCTGCCGCTGCCCGGCGGCCCGCATCAATTCATCCAACGCCGCCTGCACGACGCGTTCGCTCTCGGTGTCGAGCGCGCTGGTGGCTTCGTCGAGCAACAAGATCGGGGGATTGCGGAGAATCGCGCGCGCGATGGCGAGGCGCTGGCGTTGGCCACCGGAGATTTTCATGCCGAGGTCGCCCACCAACGTGTCGTACTGCGCCGGCATCTGCATGATGAACTCGTGAGCGTGGGCATGGCGCGCGGCGGCGATGATTTCCTCGCGGGAAGCATCCGGTTTGCCGTAGGCGATGTTGTGGGCTACGGTGTCGTTGAACAGAAACGTCTCCTGTGTCACCAGCCCGATCTGCGCCCGCAACGACGCAAACGTGACCGTGCGAATGTCCACGCCGTCAACGCGCACCGAACCGGCTGTCGGATCGTAGAAACGGGGAATCAGATTGAACAATGTGGTTTTACCGGCCCCGCTGGACCCGACAATGGCGGTCAGCGACCCGCGCGGGATGGTGAGTTGCACATCATGGAGCACTTCCCGGTCTTCCTGCCCATCACGTTTATAGCGGAAGCTGACGTGATCGAACTCCAACGCGCGCGCCAACGGCGGCAGTGCGGGAGCGGTCGGGACTTCGACGACAGTGGGTTTTTGATCCATCACGTAGAACACGCGCTCGGCGGCGCTGAGGCTTTCCTGTAATTGCATCTGGACGGCGCTGAGTTTCTTGACCGGCTCGTACATAAAGAACAAGCCCAACGCCATGCTCACCAAGGTGCTGGCCGGCATGTTGGTGCGGTAGGCATACAGAAACACAAACGCCGCCGCCACGCCGGAAATCAATTCGATCATCGGCGTCGAAGCCGCTTTGGCCCGGACGACGCGCATCCGCTGCCGGAAGAGGTTCAGGCATAAGTCCCGGAACGATTTCGACTCACTCGCCTCGGCGCCGAACGCCTTGACCACGCGCATCCCGACCAGCGCTTCGTGCAGCACGGACACCAATGACGCCTGATGTTGCTGCATCGCTTTGGCCGCCTTGCGAATCCGCCGGCCAAACACCGTAATCGGGATCACGCACAACGGAAACAGAATCAGTGTCGCCAACGTCAACCGCCAATCCAGCTTCAGCAGCACCGCCACCACAAACACCAAGGTGGCCGGTTGCTTGATGATGTCGCCAATCACAATGCTGACGGCGTTTTGGACGGCGTTGACGTCGTTGGTGGACCGGGAGATCAAATCGCCGGTGCGGGCGTCGGTGAAGAAATCGAGGGACAGCGTTTGGAGATGCTCGAAGAGTTTGCCGCGCAACTCATTGACCACCCGGGTGCCGACCCAGTTCACCAGATACGTCGCGCCGAAATCGCACAGGCCGCGCACCGCCATCACCAACGGCAGCAGCGCGGCAAACCCCAGCGCCTGCCAGATCGTCATCGTCCCGCCGGAGTCCTCGAACACCTTCTTCCAAACTTCTTTGACGATGTACATCGTCGCGCCGTTGCTGGCGCTGTAGCCCACGCCCAACAGGATGCCGGCCACCAGCCGCCCCCGGTAAGGCTGCACATAACCCAGCAACCGCTGATGTTGGGGATTCAGTTTTGACAGCCAACTCATGCGCCGCCGACTATAGCATTGCGCCGCGGCGCCGCGAAGCGGGAATGTTGGCAGAACTTCCCCGGCCATTGAGTGTGGCGTAGGGGGACTGCCTCCGGGCCGCTGCCGCCGCGGTCAGCGCCCGCGGCCACATCACTTGTAACCTCTCAGCGCGGCTCTTCGTCTTGCTCCAGTGAAAGGAGACAGACAAGATGAGAACCTATAACAAAATGATGATCGGATTGGCGGCGGCGACAGCGATGACAGTGGCTGGTTTCTTTGCCTATGTGGCCCACGGTGCGCCGGTGGAGCGCCCGGCCCGGCGGGCCTTCTGGGCGCAACGGCTGGCATCACTCGGCATTACCGACGCCCAGAAGGCGCAGATCAAAGACATTCTGCGCAAGAATCAGCCGACCGTGCAGCCGCTAGTCAAAGAGTTCGTCGCCGATCGGCGGGCGTTGCGCGACTTGATTCATGCCGAGACCGTGGATGAAGGCGCCATTCGCGCCCAGGTTGCGAAACTGGCCAAAGTCGGTGCTGATGTGGCCGTCGCCCGGGCACACGTGGCCCACGACATCCGCGGCGTGCTGACGCCCGAACAGATCAAGCAACTCAGCGAAATGAAAGAGGACGTGGATGTGCGGATTGACCACTTCCTCGCCCGGGTTGCCAAACGCGTCGCCGAAGATTAAAACCTTCTCCCGATGGACGCGCGGCATGAACCGCCCGACGAACGCCTCATTCAGTCCACACTCGCGGGGGACGATGAGGCGTTCGCGGAGTTGGTGCGACGGCATAAGCGGAAGATCTTCGCCATGGCCGCGCGCTTTGCCCGGAACGACCACGAACTCGACGACATCGCGCAGGAGGTGTTCGTGAAGGCGTACCAGAACCTCGCCAAGTTCCGCGGCGACGCACCGTTCGAGCATTGGATTTCCCGGATTGGCGCGCGGGCCTGCTACGACTTCCTCCGCAAGGAACGCCGGTCGCGCGCGAATGTTGCGATCGACGACTTGGACGTGCCGGTGGAGGACAACGTCGCGCCAGCCCGCGCTAAAGAAGTTTTGGACGTGGCATTGGCGCAATTGCCGGCAGAACAACGGCTGGTCATCATACTGTTGGAACTGGAAGAGCGGAGCGTGCGCGAGATCGCGGAGCTGACCGGCTGGAGCGCAGCGAACGTGAAAGTTCGGGCGTTCCGCGCCCGGCAGGCACTAAAAACCATTTTGGAGAAAAGTCATGAATGATGAACAACTCGACAAACTGATCGCCGCCGCCCGGCAAAACAAGCCGGACACCGCACGGGCTGAGTACGGGTTCGAAATCCGGCTGTTGGCGCGTCTCCGGCAAGAGCGAACTCCGTCGTGGTCCGTTTGGGCGTGGCGATTGATGCCGCTGTTCGCCGCGATCGTGGTGGCGCTCGGCGTGTGGAATTTCATCGCGCCAACGGACGACGCCAGCGGTTTGGAGGCCGCCCTCACCGGCGGACAAGAAGCACAACTCCTCATCACGCGCCTGGGAGGAAATTAACATGAAGAACTGGAAGGCGTTTCTGGGTGCCACCGGAATTTTCCTTCTCGGCGCGCTGGCCGGCGGCTTGGTGACGCACCGGGTTTATCAGCGCCACATTCGCGCCTTTCTGCGGGGCGAACCGCAGCCGGTGACGAACTTGATTGTGCGCCGCTTGAGTTGGCGGTTGCGGTTGGATGAGACGCAACGCGCCCAGTTGCGGACCATCATTCGCGACACCCAATCGGAGATGGCCGGCGTGCGCCGCGAGATGCGACCGAAAATAAAAGACATCTTGGAACGCGCCGAACAGCGGGTGCGGGACACGCTCCGGCCCGACCAGCAGGAGAAATTTGATAAACTGATTGCGGAACGGCAGGCGAAGTGGTCACATTAGCGTGATGGCCGAGCGTTTCGAGTTCTTCGAGCACACCGCCGACATCGGCGCGCACATCTACGGCGCGACCCTCCCGGAGCTGTTCCGCAACGCCGCCGTGGCGTTGTTCAATGTGTTGGGTACGCTGCAGAAGTCAGGAGTCGTCAGTCCCAAATTGATGAATCTCCACGCCGACTCGTTGGAGGATTTATTGCACGACTGGCTGGCGGAGTTGCTCTACGAAGTCGAAGCCCACCATCTTCTTTACGATCAAATTGAAATCCAGAACCTCACCGCTTCCGATCTCGCCGCAGCCCTGCGCGGCGGGCCAATTGATTTCTCGCGGTCGCAGACGAACGAAGAGATCAAGGCGGTGACCTATCACCAATTATCCGTCGCGCAGTTGCCGGACGGTTCGTGGCGCGCCACGGTGATATTCGACGTATAACCCGCGCTTGACCAAATCCGGGCTTGGTTGTAGAAGGGCCGCATTCCCACTTTAGGACACAGGGGAGTTTTCTATGGAATTGCGCGTACGCGACGTGGCCAAGTTGTTGGCTGTGTCGGAAAAGAAGATCCAGCAGTGGATTCGCGAAGATGGATTGCCGGCCCGCAGCGTGAACGGCCAGCATCGTTTCCATCGCGCGGAATTGCTGGAATGGGCCACGGCGCGCCGGTTGCACGTCTCCCCGGAAATCTTTCAGGAAGCCGAACCCCATAGCCGTTCACTGCCGTCCCTGGTGCAGGCGCTGGAAGCCGGCAACGTTTTCCACGGCGTGACCGCCCGCGACAAGACCGCCGCGTTGCGAGCGGTCGTGCAGACGCTGCCTTTGCCGGCGGCAGTTGATCGGGAATTGTTGTGGCTGGCGTTGCTGGCCCGGGAAGCTCTGCAATCCACGGGCGTGGGCGAGGGCATTGCGCTGCCCCACACTCGCAACCCGGTGGTGCTGCAAGTTCCCTGCGCGATGATCAGCTTGGCCTTCCTTGCGCAACCGGTTGAGTTCGCCGCCTTGGACGGGAAACCAGTGCATGCGCTGTTTACATTGATCAGCCCCACGGTGCGCTGTCACCTGTACTTGTTGTCACGCTTGGCGTTTGCGCTGCGGGATGCCGGGTTCAAATCGACGATCGCCCGCCAAGGTTCGCGCGATGAGATTCTGAATGAAGCGCGCCGCGTGGAGGCGGGCTTGCCGGTCCGGTCCGATCCATGACACTCTTTCTCTATGCGGTCGGGATTCTGGTGTTGAGCGGCCTGGTGGCGACGCGCTGGCCGCGCGGCGGCGTGGCGGGGGCAATCGTCGGCGGCGCGGTTGGTTTGTTTCCGGCACTGCACGTCCTCCTCACGGGCGCAACCGAATCGCTTTGGTGCGCGTGGCAAGTGCCGTATGGATCGTTCGCCGTCCAATTGGACCCACTTTCCGCCTTCTTCCTGATTCCCGTGTTTGGATTGCCGGCGGTGGCGGCGATGTATGGCAGCGAATACCTCGCCGCCTGGCGTGGCAAGAAACCGCTGGGCGCGGCGTGGTGCTTCTACAACCTGCTGACGGCCAGCATGGCGTTGGTGGTCGTGGCCCGCAACGGCGTGTTGTTTCTCGTGGCGTGGGAAGTGATGGCGTTGACTTCGTTCTTCCTCGTCACGTTCGAGGATGAGCAAGAAACGGTGCGCGCCGCCGGGTGGACATATCTGGTGGCTTCCCATCTGGGCACCGCGTTCTTGCTGGTGATGTTCATTCTGCTTGGTCGCGAAACCGGGTCGCTCGATTTCGATAAACTCGCCGTCTCATCGCCGAACGTGGTGTTTCTGCTCGCGCTGATCGGGTTCGGGACCAAGGCGGGATTCATGCCGCTGCACGTGTGGTTGCCGGACGCGCATCCGGCCGCGCCGAGTCATGTGTCCGCGGTGATGTCCGGGGTGATGATCAAAATGGGCATCTACGGGATTTTGCGGATCCTCACGTTGATCGGTCCGCCGCCCGCGTGGTGGGGCGGGACGCTCATCGGCATCGGTCTTGTATCCGGTGTGCTGGGGATTTTGTTCGCGGTCGCGCAGAGCGATCTGAAGCGTTTGTTGGCTTACAGCAGCGTGGAAAACATCGGAATCATCACGCTGGGGCTGGGCGTGGGGCTGCTCGGCATCCATTACGGCGTGCCGGTGGTGGCGACACTGGGATTTGCCGGGGCGCTGCTCCACGTAATCAACCACGCCTTGTTCAAAGGGCTTTTATTCTTCGGTGCCGGGGCCGTGTTGCACGGGACGCATACGCGGAATCTGGAACAACTCGGCGGACTGTTGAAGCGCATGCCGTGGACGGGATTGTTGTTTGCCCTCGGCGCGGTGGCCATCTGCGCGCTGCCGCCGTTGAACGGATTCATTGGCGAATTTCTGATCTACCTCGGCGCCTACCGGGGCGCGTTGGCAATGGACACCGCGGCCACGACGGAATTGTTGAGCGTGATTGCCGGCTTGGCGTTGATCGGCGGGCTGGCCGCCGTGAGTTTTACCAAGGCCTTTGGCGTGGCGTTTCTCGGCGAACCGCGCAGCGAACCTGCCGCCCACGCGCGCGAAGCCGGCTTACTGATGCAACTCGCGATGTTGTTGTTGGCCGCCGGTTGCGTGCTCGTCGGACTGCTGGCCCCGGCGGTCGTGCGCGCGCTCGCGCCAGCGTTGAAGATCGTGACGGGGCTCCCGGCGGCGACGGTTGAAAACCAACTCGCCAACGGCCTCGGTCCGTTGGGGTCGGTGGTCTTGGTCACTTCATTATTTCTGGTGGTGCTGGCGGCATTGGTGTTGCTCCGGCGGTCATTGTTGGCCGGACGCACCATCGGACAAAGTGTGACGTGGGATTGCGGTTACGCCCAGCCGACGGTGCGGATGCAGTACTCCGCCTCCTCGTTCGCACAACCGGTGACGGGATTGTTTGCCGGGTTGTTGCGGACGCGCCGGAAACTCGTGCCGCCCGAAGGTCTCTTCCCGCGACAGGCATCGTTGGAAACGACCACGCCGGACGCCGCGCGCGAGACGATTTACCAACCGGCATTCGGCAGCGTCGGTCGCGGCTTGGGACGATGGCGCTGGCTGCAACACGGGAATCTTCATCTGTACATCCTCTACATTGCGCTGACATTGCTGGTGCTGCTGATTTGGAGGTTGGGATGAACGCGTTGATTCCTCCCCTTCTGGCGCTCGTGCTCTCACCGCTGTTGTTGGGCGTGATCAACCGCACAAAGGCGCGGTTTGCCGGGCGGCGCGGGCAACCGGTGCTGCAGTTGTATTTCGATTTGGCCAAACTGCTGCGCAAGGGCGCGGTTTATAGTCGCACGACGACCTGGGTGTTCCGGGCTGGACCGATGGTCGGGCTCGCCGCCGCGCTGACGGCGATCCTGCTCGTGCCGTTGGGCGCGTTGCCGGCTCCGCTGGCGTTTGGCGGCGATCTCGTGTTGTTCGCGTATCTCTTGGGCTTGATGCGGTTCTTTACCGTGCTGGCGGCGTTGGATACCGGTTCCAGTTTCGAGGGCATGGGCGCGAGCCGGGAAGTGCTGTTCTCGGCGCTGGCCGAGCCGGCATTGCTGCTGGGGCTGGCGGCGCTCGCGCGCCGCGCCGACAGTCTGTCGTTATCCGGGATCATGGCGGCGGTCTCCCCGGTGGCGTGGGGAACTGGCGGCGTGGTGTTGGCCCTGGTGACGGCAGCATTGATGGTGGTGTTGCTGGCGGAGAACGCCCGAATTCCCGTGGATGATCCGAATACGCATCTGGAATTGACGATGATCCACGAGGTCATGGTGCTCGACCACAGCGGGCCGGATCTGGCGATGATCTTGTACGGCGCCGCGTTGAAGCTGTGGGTCATGAGCGCGTTGCTGGCTGGACTGATTGTGCCGCTGCGCAGCGGCAAGGTCTGGCTGGACGCGGCCGGGACACTCGGTGGTTTGCTGATCGTCGCGGTCCTCATCGGCATTGTGGAATCCAGCATGGCGCGGTTGCGACTGTTGCGCGTGCCGCAACTGTTGGTTGCCGCCGGCGCGCTGGCGGCGTTGGCGTTGATCTTGGTGTTGCGGTGACGACATGAATACCGATTTGCTGCTCATCTTGGTGGCGTTGACGAACCTGCGGGTGTTGGGATCAAGCCGGCTGGGCGCGTGTATCCGCACGACGGCGGTGCAAGGGGTGTTGCTGGGGTTGCTCCCTTTGCTGGTCAACCCGTTGACGTTCCACACGCTCGTGCTGGCCGCCGGGAGCGTGGCGCTGAAGGGCATCGTGTTTCCCTGGTTGCTGTTCCGGGCGCTGCGGGAGGCGGAAGTCCAGCGCGAAGTCGAACCCTTCGTGGGGTACAATCTATCCCTGTTGCTCGGCGTGGCGGCCATCGGCGTGGCGGTGTGGGTCAGCCGGCAGTTGCCGTTGCCGGGGGCTGCGCCATCATCCCTGATCGCGCCTGTGGCGTTGTTTTCCATTCTGGCGGGGCTGCTGGTGATCATCAGCCGGCGCAAAGCGGTCAGCCAAGTGTTGGGATTTCTGATTCTGGAAAACGGGATTTACACCTTCGGCGTCGGCTTGGTGCGCGAGACTTCATTCTTGGTCGAGTTGGGGGTGTTGCTCGACGTGTTCGTGGGAGTGTTCGTGATGGGGATTACCATCTTTCACATTAACCGGGAGTTCGATCACATCGACACCGATCAACTCTCAACGCTGCGGGATTGGAGACGATGATTCTGGCGCTTTTGCTCGTGCCGTTGCTGGCCGGGCTGGCCGCATTCGCGTTGCGGCCGGACAAACTGCGGCGCGCGGTGCTCGTTTTGGCGGCGGCGGCTCACGCGGCCTTGACGGCCGGGGCGTGGACGCGACCGACAATGGCGGACGGCAGCTGGTTGGCACTGGACGCCACCGGCTTGTTGTTTCTGAGCATCACCAGTTTTCTTTTCCTGGCAACCGCGTTGTATGCAGTGGGCTATCTGGCCCGTGAAAACCGCGACGCGCGACCGGAGATGGAGGAAAGCTTTCTGTTCTCGAACGTTCCAGAAGCGGTATTCACCGGTTGCTTATTGCTGTTTCTGGCGGCGATGACGCTGGTTTGTGTGAGCCAGCACTTCGGGCTGTTGTGGGTGGCGGTGGAAGCGACCACGTTGGCGAGCGCGCCGCTGATCTTCTTTCACCGGCACCATCGGTCGTTGGAAGCGACCTGGAAATACCTGTTGATCTGTTCGGTGGGAATCGCCCTGGCGTTGCTTGGCAACTTCCTGTTGGCCCTGGCGGCGCACCCCGGCAACGCGGAATTGCCGCTGACGCTCGGCGCGCTCGTCGAACACGCGACTCAACTGCAAGCGCCGTGGTTGAAAGCGGCGTTCATCTTTCTGCTGGTCGGTTACGGCACGAAGATGGGGTTGGCGCCGCTGCATACTTGGTTGCCGGATGCCCACAGCGAATCGCCGTCGGTGATTTCGGCGTTGCTGTCCGGCGCGTTGCTGAACTGCGCGTTCGTCGGCATCTTGCGGGCGCTGCAAGTGTGCGCGGCGGCGGGGTGGGCGGCGTTTGGACAGGAACTGCTCTTGGGCTTTGGCTTGTTGTCCATGACCGTGGCGGCGGTGTTCATCCTTGGTCAGGCGGATTACAAACGGATGCTCGCCTACTCCAGCGTCGAACACATGGGCATCCTCGCGCTGGGCGTCGGGTTGGGTGGCGCGGGGGCGTTGGGGGCCATGCTGCATGCCGTCAATCATTCGCTGACGAAGGCGATGTTGTTTCTCGTGGCCGGCAACATTCTGGCGACGTACCGGACCAAGTCCACGACCGAGGTGCGCGGCGTGACGCGCGCCCTGCCGGTCTCCGGCGCATTGTGGGTGGCCGGCTTGTTTGCGATTGCCGGATCGCCGCCCTTCGGACTGTTCCTGAGCGAGTTCACCATCTTGAAGGCCGCCCTTGATCAGGGCCGCCCCGTCGTGGCCGTGGTTTACCTTGTTCTACTGGCGGCCATCTTCATCGGGATGGCGACGATCATGTTGCGGATGGCGCAAGGCGAACCCTCGTCCAAGTCAGTCCGCGAAAACGGCTGGGCGGTCGCGCCGCCGCTGCTGTTGGGTGGGGCCGCGCTGGTGTTGGGCCTCTATGTGCCGCCCGCGCTCAGCCATCTCCTGCAGCAGGCGGCCCAAACCTTCGGAGGCTTGTGATAACCGTCCCCAACGGTGAGCAGTTTGATGCATCCGGTCTGCCCGAGTTGCCGGTCGGTGAGTTCCGGGAGCGCGTGATCCGCGCGGTGGAACAAGGCGCGCGCCTCGCCGCATTTTGGGGCCGGCCGCTGGGGGGCGACCGGATCCACCTGATCGCCGTGCTCGCCAACGGCGGCGCGGGCACGCTTGATCTGTGTTCAACCGTGGTTAAAGGTTCTTACCCGGCGCTGACGCCGGATTGCCCGCCGGCCCATTGGTTCGAGCGCGAAATCGCCGAGCAATGTGCTGTCCGACCGGAAGGGCATCCGTGGTTGAAGCCGATCCGCTCCGGGGGCGGCGGCAATTTGTTCCGCATGGACGGTGAGGAAATCCACGAAGTCGCGGTCGGCCCGGTTCATGCCGGGATCATCGAGCCGGGGCATTTCCGGTTTCAGTGTCACGGCGAGCGCGTGTTTCATCTGGAAATTTCGTTGGGCTACCAACATCGCGGCGTCGAGCGCGCGCTGGTTGGCGGACCGGACCAACGCACGATTCACTACATGGAAACTCTAGCCGGCGACACCACCATTGGCCACGCCACCGCTTATTGTCAGGCCGTGGAGGCGTTGAGCGCGGCCAGTGTGCCCGCGCGGGCGCAGGCGTTGCGCGGCGCGGCACTGGAGTTGGAGCGGCTCGCCAATCACACCGGCGACCTCGGCGCGTTGGCGGGTGACATTGGATATCTGCCGACCCTGTCATTCTGCGGACGGATTCGCGGGGACTTTTTGAATATGACCGCGCTGCTCTGCGGCAACCGGTTGGGCCGGGGATTCGTGCGGCCCGGTGGCGCGGGATTCGATGTGGACGAGGCGCGGGTGGCGCAACTGCACGAGCGGCTGGCACAGGCGGAGTGCGATGTGACCAGCGCGGTGAACCTGCTTTGGAACACCTCATCCGTCCGGGCCCGGTTTGAAGGCACCGGCACCGTCTCTCCACAAACCTGCCGGGAACTTGGACTGGTCGGCGTGGCGGCGCGCGCCGGCGGTGTGGCGAGCGACGTGCGCCACGAATTTCCGTTGGGGATTTACCGGTTCTTTCAGGTGCCGGTCAGTACGTATCACACGGGGGACGTGTTCGCGCGGGCGTATGTGCGTTGGTTGGAAATCCAGCGCGCGCTGGCGTTTGTGCGCGATCAACTCAAATCGCTGCCGGCCGGCCCGGTGCGCCATGTTGTTCCCCCGCTTGCCGGGCGCGCCGCCGTGGTTTCGCTGGTCGAAGGCTGGCGCGGCGCAATCTGCCACGTGGCGTTGACGGACGAGCGGGGGAAGTTTGCCCACTACAAGGTGGTGGACCCGTCGTTCCACAACTGGATGGGACTGGCGCTGGCGTTGCGCGACCAACAAATTTCGGATTTCCCGCTATGCAACAAGAGTTTCAACCTGTCGTACTGCGGACACGATCTCTGAGGTCATGAATCATGTTTCGTAATATCGTCACCCGCCTCCAACAAGGCCACCGCACGATCGCGTTTCCACAAGGCGCGCCAACGCTCCCTGACCGGTTTCGCGGCCAACCCGAAATCGAACGCGCCAAATGTCCGGTTGGCTGCCGGGAGTGCATCGAGGTTTGTCCGACCGACGCGCTCACCGCGGAGACGCTCGATCTCGGCCGCTGTCTGTTCTGCACCGAGTGTGTGGACGCCTGTCCGCATGGGGCAATTCGCCACACACAGGATTATCGGCTCGCCGCCAATCGGCGTGAAGACCTAGTGTGGCCGGCCTTCAAGTTGGCGCAGGCGCTTGACGAAAGCGCGCGCCGGCTCTTTGGCCATTCGCTCAAACTCCGGCAAGTCAGCGCCGGCGGGTGCAACGGTTGCGAGGCCGATGTGAACGTGCTCAGCACCGTGGTCTTCGATCTGGGCCGGTTTGGCGTCCAGTTCGTCGCCTCACCGCGACACGCCGACGGTTTGCTGATTACCGGCCCGGTGACGGAGAACATGCGCGTGGCGTTGCAAAAGACCTACGAAGCCGTGCCGGCCCCGAAAATCGTCGTTGCCGTGGGGGCGTGCGCCATTGCCGGTGGCCCGTACATTGATCACCCGGAGGTTCACAACGGCGCCGCAAGTGTCGTCCCCGTTGATCTCTACATTCCCGGTTGCCCGCCGCATCCGCTGACCATTTTGGATGGTCTCTTGCGCCTGCTGGGGCGAATTCAGTAAACGTCTTCGATATCCTTGTCGGATGCCGGCTGGTCGATCGGGATTTCCACGCTCGGAGGGGGCGGAACCTCGGTGGGGAGCGGCGCGGCGTTCGGTTGGTCCGCTGCGCCCGGCGCCGTCTGATCTCCGTAATAACCCCGGTAGTAGTAGCTGTAGTAGTACGGGTAATAATGGTAGAAACCCACCCGGCCTGGCTCCAGATTGTTGAGCATGAACCCAATGATCTTCGCACCGCGGCTGGCGGCCGTCATCTTGGCCACGCGGACGTAGCGGCGCGAGGTGCGGCCGGCCCAGATGACCAACAGAACGCCGTCCACCGCCGAGCCCAGGATTGCGCTGTCGGCAATCCCCATTACCGGTGGCCCGTCGAAAATCACGCGGTTGTAGTGCTTGTGCGCCCAGTCCAAAAATTCCTTCAGGCGCCACCCCAGCAGTAATTCCGCCGGATTGGTCGGATAGGCGCCCGTGGTGATGAGATCCAGCTTGGGGACTTCCGTGTGCTTCAGTACCTCTTCCGGTGAGGCTTCCCCTAATAACACGTCGGCCAAGCCCTTTTCACGAGGTAGGTTGAAATACCGATGAACCTCGCCACGCCGCAGGTCGCCGTCCACCAACAGCACCCGGTCTTCGATTTGGGAGAAGCCGATGGCCATGTTGACGCCTGTGGTCGTCTTGCCTTCGCGGGGCACGGCGCTGGTGATCAGCATCGACCGCAACTTCTCGCGCGGAACGGAAAAGAGAATTGCCGAGCGGACCACCCGGTAGGCTTCGGAGACACCACCGCGTTGCTTGATTTGATCAAGGCGATGTTTGGAAAGATCGTCCGGATTCCACTGAGCCGCCGGGATCATGCCCAAGAACGACAATTGCAGGTCGCGCTCCACTTCCTCCGCAAGTTTGATGGAGTCGTCGATGTACTCGATGAAGAACGCCAACGCCAACCCCAACCCCAAGCCGCCAAACGCGGCGATCATCATGCCTTTCGTCTTCTTGGGATAAACAGGGTCATCATCCACAATGGCCGGCTCGAGCACCGTGACATTGCGGGAACTGAAGCTTTGTGACATGTCAATCGTCATCAGTTTCCCCACCAGCGTTTCGTGCAGACGCTGGATCCGATCGTATTCGTCCCGCAGTCCGCTCAACTCCATCAGCCGCACATTGCTGGCCATCATCTGCGCATCCACTTCGGCGGTGGTGGCCCGGACGTGCGCCAGATTCTCTTCGGCCAACTGTAAATCCGCCGCGGCTTTCTCCCGCATGAAATTGATTGTATTCTGAATCTTGTTCTGAACGTCGGCCAGCGCGACTTCCACTTGGAGAACCGCTGGATGCCGCGGCTTGTACGTCTTGCGCATCTCCTCCAGCCGTTTGGTCAATTCCTGCCGTTGAGTTTCCCAATCAAACAATTGTTCGCCCCGCTCCGTGGCCAGCAGGCTCACCCCGGTTTGCACGGAGTTACCGGGCGCGCCGTTGGTGCTAACCGCCAGTTGCAGTGAGGGCGTTGCGGCTTGCAGGGAGGGCGCCATCGGGGCGGCGACGATTTTGATCGTGACCGGCATGCCGAGCTTCGTCGCCAATTCGTTCTCAATCACCCGCGCGGCTTGGGCCGGTTTGTCCCCCAGTATGTTGATCTTGCCCACCACCGGCAACTCAATGTCGCCGCTAATCGACACGGTATAATCGCCGTTGAGGTCCGGGCGTTCCGTGGCGTTGATTTTTACCCGGCTGCCGGCAATCAACGGTTGATTTTCGAAATCAATCAGGTACGGGATATTGGGTTGAACCAACGTGCCCGACCCGGTCGCGGTCGGATCCACTCGATGTGGATCGTTCTGCAGCACGGCCAACACTGTCGCCGCGTCGGCGCTCGCATTCAGCATGCGCTTGCGCATCTGGGCGTTCACCACGTCCGCTTCGGCTTGCGCCCGCGCCGCCAACGCGCCTGCATACCGCATCTGTTGGGCGTCCGCGCTGCGCTCCATCATGGGCATATTGTGTTCCTTGGCGTAATCCACCATCCGTTGGTTGGCCGCCTTCAACTCGACCGAGAGCCGGTTGATCTCGCGCGTCAAAGCCAACAACGCCGATTCCGAAGTCGAAGCCATTTGTTCATCGCGGAAGCGCAGATATTCGTCCGCGATGGTGTTGGCAAATTCCCGGGCAAATTCGCGCGAGGGGCTATCCACCGAAATGACGATGATATCCGCCCCGCGACTGGGCGCGATGGTTAGATCGCTGAGATTCTCGCGAAACTCGGCGGGTGTCTTTTTCATGCGTTGTTGGACGCGCCGCAGCATGACTTGGCTGCGCATGATGCTGGCCATGGTCGCGAAAAACGTCCCGCCGCTTTCCCGTTGGATTTCCGAGGTGGGCAAGACCCGCCCGGCATAGCTCATCAATAACTTGGTGTTGGCGCGATAGATGGGCTGCCGGGTGTAGAGATATGCCGTCGTGCCGGCCATGCTGAGCAGGAAGCACAAGAGAATCAACCACTTACGCTTCAGCAGGATAAAAAGATACTCTTTGATGTCGACCGATTCGGGCTTTTGTTCCCCTGTATTCTGGTTAATCATCACATCACCCTTGAGCTACTTTCGTGCTCTCCGCCTGCCGGTCCGCGACTAAAAATTGAAAATCTTCTCCGGGACGACAACCCAATCTCCATTACGCACAGGAATGTCTTTCTCGAACTCGCCCCGTTTCATGATGCGGGCCACATTGACGCGGGTCTTGTATTTGCGCCCGTCGCTGCCGTACCGGATGATCTCGACCCGGGATAAATCCGCAAACGGCCCACCCGCACCGGCGGCCAACATCACTTTGGTCATGGTGAAATCTTCACCCGGCGGGATCGCCATCGGCCCTTGATGACCGGCACTCCCCAACAGGTAAATCACACCTCCGCCGGCCGTCGCCTCCTCCATCGTCACGGTCACGTTCGCGGTCTGGAAATAATCCCGCTCCAAATCTTTCTTGATCCGCTGCCGCAATTCTTCAGTGGTCAGACCGTCCACCACGATCCGGCCCAGCGGCGGAAAGTCAATCGCTCCATCCGTGCCGACAATAATTTGGCGGTCCAAGCTCGAATCTTCTTCGACCGAAATGCTCAATTTGGCGCCAGCCGTTATAGCCTGCGGCCGCGTCTCAGTTTTGCCGGGCACCGCACCTTCCGCAGTGGTGGTTTGATTGGTACCTCCGGGGCCGCCGATATCGTCCTCGGTTCCAAGCCCCATGGTCACCCGGTTAAATTCCCGGGGGTCTTTGAACACGATAAACCCGTCGTCCGTCGTGGAGCACCCAACCAAAGTCAACAAGACGCCAACGCACAACCACACTCGCATCATAGGCCAGCCAGCATATCCCGGCCAACTCCGCCCGTCAAGTCGTTGAAGCAGCACCTTTTTCATTGCAATCATGGCGCTGGTCTGGTTGTTTGTAGCACTTTACGAACGGCTCAAGCCAATGGCGGCAATACAAAATCAACACCAGCAACTCACAACCCTCCTCGCCCAAGCCCAATGGGACGAGGCCCAAAACCTCTGGCTGGAACTTGCCTCGCAGCTTTCAGACCAGCCGGGCTTTTTACTCCTGCTCGTCAAGGAATTTGCCGACGCGGGCCGGGCCGACACCGCCGCTGAGTTTGCCGGGCTGCTCGCCCCCAGTCTCAAGAATTCCGGCAACCCCCACGAATGGTTTTTCGCGCTCAAACTCCAAACCAGCGCGAAATACCCCGCCGACGGCCTCCGGCAAGAACTGGCCGCTGCCTACCAGCAAATCCACCAAGCCGATCCCCGGCTGCCCACGATTCTCAATCTCGCTGGATTTGACGAACCGCGTACACACTTGTCCACCGCCATTACCAAAGCTGATACTCTGCTGGCCCTCGCCACCGGCGCCTATTGCCAACACAAAAGCTGGGGATTCGGCCGCGTCAAGGCGTTCGACACCGCTCTCAACCGCATCGTCGTCTCCTTCCCCCACAATCCCGACCACGCCATGCAACTGGCGTACGCCGCCGAAAGTCTCACCCCGGTTAGCCCGGACCACATCGAAGTCCGTAAAGCCACTGACTTGGCTGGCCTCAAACAACTCGCCGAAACCGACCCGCTCGCCGTCTTGCGGATCGTCCTCATGAGTTTCAACCGGGCCGCCACCGCCATCCAAATCGAAAACTGCCTCGTCGAAAACGTCTTCACTGCCGCCCAATGGAAAAAGTGGTGGGACAACACCCGCAAGCTTGCCAAACGCGATCCGCATTTCGAAGTTCCCGGCAAGAAGACTGATCCGTTTCGATTGCACACCGCGCCGGTTTCCCAACAGGACGAACTCCTCCAAGCCTTCCGCGACGCACTTGGCCTTTCCCAAAAGGTGGAAATCTGCCGGCAACTTCTGAAACTTACTGGCGAACTGGAAGACCCCGACCTCCTCCTTCAAGAATTCTACGACGGACTTCAAACCGCCATCACCAAAACCTCCGGTACTAAACCAGCCGACCGCCTCGAAGCCGCCTTCCTGCTCGACGAACTCCTCGCGGCCCAAAGTCATCCCACGGAAACCACGGCCCCGCTCGTGGCTCAGATCCTCGACGCGGCGCCGAACCTGCCGGCCTTGCTCGACAGCCTGAGCGCCAGCGCCCAGAAGCGCGCTCTGGCCCACATCCAACGCACGCAGCCCGACCGGCTCCGCCAGATCCTTAACCACCTCGACGCCCGCGCCCTCGACGAAATCACCGATTCCCTCGCCGCCGATGCCGTGCGCATCATCCAACTCGTTCAAAACCAGACCGCCAGCCGCGAACTCCTGCTCTGGCTTTGCCGGGCGGTCACGTCCGCCCGCCCGCCCGCATGGCTGGACGCCTTACCGCGCCCGGCGCTGCTCGCCGCCGTGCTCAACGCCATCGAATCCGCCGACAACCGCACCGCCTCCAAACGGCTCCGCGACCAGATGTTGGGCGACGATACCCTCATCACCGAACTCCTCGCCGACGCCACGCCGGCCGTCATCCGCGACCATGCCCGGCAACTTCTCGCCAGCACTGCCTTTGAAGAACTCGACCGCCGGTTGCTCCTCGCGCGACTCGTCAAAGAATTTCCATTCGTCCAAGACCTGCTCGTCACCAAGACCATCAAAGAACAACCCCTCATCGTCTCCCGCGCCAGCTTTGAAAAACGCCGCGCGGAGCTGGAAGAGATTGTCCAAAAGAAGATCCCGCAGAACAGCAAAGAAATTGGCGTCGCCCGCAGCTACGGCGACTTGCGCGAAAATTTCGAGTTCAAAGCCGCCAAAGACATGCAACGCCTCCTGATGCGCCAACGCGCCGAACTCGAAGTGATGCTCACCCGCGCCACACCGACCGATTTCAGCGACGCCAAGACCGACACCGTCCAACCCGGCACCACCGTTACCGTCACCGACCTTGCCACCAACAAACCGGTCACGTACCACATCCTTGGCGCGTGGGACGGCGATCCGGCTCGCAACATCATCAGCTACCCCGCGGCGCTTGCTCAAGCGTTCCTCAACAAGAAACCCGGCGACACCACCGAAGCCCAGGGCGAATCCGGCAAAGTCCGCTTGCGGATCGACCGCGTCGAAAAAGTCCCCGCCGAAATCTTGCAGGCGTTATAATCCGCAGGCGGCCAGTAACCGCGCGGCGACGCGGCGCGCCTCGAAATACTCCTGCGCCACCGCCCGCGCCGCCGCGCAGTGCGCCCGGTAATCCTTGTTGACCACGTCAATTGCCGCCACAGCCTCATCCGGGGTGTTGACGGCGAACAGACCTTTGCCGGTCGGGATGATGCGACCAAAACCGGTATCTTGCGTCACCACGGGTTTGCCGGTCGCGAGGTAACAAACATCGCGTTCGCTGAACCAGCCGCTCCGCAGGCGGATATTCTGATCCTTGGCGACCGTAAATTCGCCGCGCGAACGGCGGAAGAATGCCGGGTATTCACCGAAGATGTCGAGGGACAGTTGCAGTGGTGAGGTCAGCCGCCACCCGTGAGCTTCCAGTCGGGCGCGGTCCGCGGGATCATCCACGTTCAACGCCAGCTCAAACGGCTGTAAAGTGCGTTGCGGCAAGGTGATGAATTTCTCCCACTCGTGGTGTTTGCTCCAGTGATAGAGCTGGCTGCGGTATTCCACGTCGCTGCCGTTCTGCCGGTAGTTGCCAATCGTGGTGAAATATGGCGCGCGCTCGTCAAACGCCATCGGCCACAAGTCCAAATCAATCGGTTGGCGCGTCTGGAGGAAGTTCAGCCCGCACAACGGCACCCCGCAGTCGGGTGCGCCGTAGTTCTCGCCGTACGTGGCGATCTTCTGGTGGTTGGCGTAAGCGCCGCGGGAATGTTCATCGCCGTTGGCCATCCGCAATTCGGCGGTGACCGGGTCCGTTTCCACATAAACCCGGAGCGGAGCCGCCATGTGTTCGGCGCGCAGATCGGTGGCCCCGACGATGTTCAGCAACGCATCGCAGTTCCGGTATAGCTCGTCCAACTGCGCGGAGGATAACCCCCAACACGCGTCTTTGCGGTCGGCTAACCGGAAGGCCCAGCGGTCTTTCAGGCCGATCCGCTCCAAACATGTCGCGAGGTGGCGCACCGCGTACCGGCAATCGTCGGCAACGGTGTTGCGTTCGGGATCGTACGGCCAGACGGTGTCATCCTCGACATACCAGACCTCGTGGCCGAGCCGGGACAAGCCGCGCAGCCAGTTCAAATACAGCCATGTCTGGCCGCCGTACGGGCAGCGGCCCATCATGCCGAGCACCACCAATCGTTTCACGGCGGCAATTTAACGGAACGGCGGTTGTTTTACGATGTCGAAGCAGTTATATAACCGTGCCGGTGAGTCGCCCCATCGCCATCTACACCAGCTACAACGTGCGCTACCCGCTCGGCGGACACGTGCTGGCGGAGCTGCATTACATTGTCGGCCTGCAACGCCTCGGCTACGACGTGATCGTCGTCGAGGAAAGCGGTACGGAATGGGCGCCATGCTACAATCCGGTCCGCAACGAAATGACCCCCGACCCGCAGTACGGCATTAGTCGACTGGTCGAAGTCCTTGGCCGGTTTGGCTTGGAAAACAATTGGTGCTACGTGGACTCCGACCGTCGATATCATGGGCTGTCACCGGAAGAGCTTCGCGATTACTGCCGGCGGGCCACCATGTTGTTCAGCCGCGCGGGCGCGACGTGGATGAAGGAGTTCACGGATTGCCGGGTGAAAGTCTTCGTGGATACCGACCCGGCGATTACACAGCTCAAAATGCCGGCCGAACCCGTGCCCTCCAGCCCGGGCTATGCGGCGCCGCATGAGTTTGATTTCCGGTTTACCATCGGCGAGCAACTCACGCACGCGAACAGTCCGATCCCACTGCGTGGCCTGACGTGGCTGCCCACCCGGCACCCGGTCGCGCTGGAACTCCTGCCGGTCCGCCACACGTCCGAGGCGAAAATCTTCACGACGATCATGAGCTGGAATTCCCGCGCGCCGCTCATTCACAACGAGATCGCGTACGGTCAAAAGGATGTCGAATTCATGAAAGTGCTCGACTTGCCCCAACGGGTCGGCCCGATCCTGGAGGTGGCCCTGTCGCTGCCGGCGCCGTTGGATCAACTGCGGGCGGCCGGTTGGCGCATTATCGAGTCGCGGCCGGTTACTCTGACCGTCGCGGCGTACGCCGATTACCTGGGACGATCACGCGCAGAGTTCAGCGTCGCCAAAAACGCCTATGTCCAAGCCCGTTGCGGCTGGTTCAGCGACCGCTCCGCCAGTTACTTGGCCACCGGCAAACCCGTGATCATGCAGGACACCGGGTTCTCCGCCACCTTGCCAACCCACGAGGGCTTGCTCACCTTTAACACCGTGGACGAAGCCGCGGCGGCGATCCGGCAGGTGAATACCGACTACGAACGCCATTGCCGGGCGGCGCGGCGCGTGGCCGAAGAGTATTTCGATTCCGACAAAGTGCTCGGCGACCTGCTGCGCCGGTGCGATTTGCCGGTCAAGACGCCGGCGGCTCCGCCCCGAGCTTGACCAGCTTCAATTCCTGGGCGGTAAGATCCAACAACGCCGCCGCCAGCCGGATGCTGCGGCGCGACCGGAGATGCAGATACCCCAGCAACAACGGGATGATCACGACCGCCCCCCATCCCACCCACACCGACCGTCCCAACACCCCCTGCGCCAAGACCAGCGCGCCGATCACCGCGGTAAACGTCATCCGCGCCACCAATGTCCAATGCACGCTCAACCGGCCGCGCACCAGCCGCTTCGGGCCGCCGTGATTCTCCGCCACGGTGTTGACGATCACCTTCGAGAAGCGGTCGCCGTAAATCGTGAGATCAAACTCGTCCCACCCGCTATCCGGCCGCACCCGCCAATGGTCGCGGTCCAACAGGTTCAGCAACCGCTCCAAGAACGTGAACCGCTCGACGCCTTCTTCCGTCCAGTAATTGACCGCGACCTGCGACCCCAACCCGCGATATTGCGCGGCGATTTTGCGCACCGCCGCCCGCGCGCCTCGCGGCGTGCTGGTTCCCACCAACCGTTGCGCGTACCGCGGCCAACCCCGCACCACCGGCTGCAACAGATACAGCAACGCCACCAACGGCCGCGACCAGAACCGCTCTTGCCGGGGCGGCAATTCCACCCGTGCCGCCGCCGTTGCCGCCACCGCCCAACTGGCCAGAATCGCCAGCACCGGCAACGGCCACAACGCAAACCATAACGCCGTCAGCATGAACGTCCCCAGCGTCACCACAATGTGCCACTCCAGACTCGTCAACACCGTGACCAACCCCGCCGGCGCCGGCGTATACAACGTCTGAAACAGCGCCCCGCCAAACGCCCCGTGGTAGATCACAAACCGGCCAAACAAATCCGAGAGCCGCGACGGGCTGTAAATCCGCCCGCGCCAGCGCATCCCGCCGAGACTGTTGAAGTACTCCGGGTGTTTGTGCCGCAGCAACGCCTCCGCCACACCGTACCCGGCCTGTTGATTGAGATAGGCTTCGACCGTGTTGCGCCGGTAATGCCAGACAAACCCGGCATGGGAAAACGAAATCTTGTAGCCCCGTTGCAACAGCCGCCAACAGACATCCACATCATCGCCCGCCGCCCGGTAAATCGGGTCGAACCCCTCGATCTCCGTCAGCGCCCATTTCCAAAACGCCATATTGCAGCCGGGAATGTGTTCGGCGTACCGGTCGTCCAACATCACGTGCGCCGGTCCGCCCGGCGCCACGGCCACACACGCCGCAATCGCGTTGTCGTCGGGCGGCGGGAAATTGTGGCCGCCAATGCCACAGGCGTCCGTCTTCAACAAATCGCTGACGAGGTAATACAACCAATCCTCGTCCACCCGGCAATCGCTGTCGGTAAAGGCGACGATTTCGCCCGTGGCGGCTTGGATCCCGGTATTACGGGCGGCGCTGAGACCGAGGTTGGGCTGGTGAATCCGGCGGATTTCGGGATAGTGCGCCGCGATCCGGGCGGTGTCGTCGGTCGAGCCATCGTCCACGAGGATCACTTCGTAATCGGGATAATTGACGTGCCGCAGTGAATCCAGACACGCCGGCAGCGTGCGCCCGCCGTTGTAGCTGGCCACGACCACACTGACCTTGGGATTGCCCGGCAACGGAAAATACGGCGCGCGTCCAAATTTTTCGGCGACCGCATGGAAGGCCGGTTTCGGGTTGCGCGCCCGGTCGGTCAGGCCGAAGAACCAGTTTTCAATCGGGTGCCCGCCGGTGTACCACTCGTCGGTAAACGCGAAGATGAACGCGCCGGCCAGCCCCGCGCGAAACGCCAGTTCGATGTGGCCGCTGAGGATTTCCGCCTTGCGCTCCTCGCCTTCCCGCATCGAATCAATCCCAAATTCGGTGAGCACCAGCGGTTTTTCCCCGGCAATGCTCTGCAACCGCTCCAGATAATTGGCGAACGGGCGCGGCTCGTGCAGATAGACGTTGAAGCTGACGAAATCAATGCCATTGGGCTGGAGAAATTCCGTGGTCGGGAAATTGGCGAAGGTGACGAGTCGGTGCGGGTCCACTCTCTTCACGAGGGCGGCCAGCTCATCAATAAACCGCGCAATCGGTTGCGCGCCGGACCACCGGGCGATGTCGGGCGGAATCTCGTTCACCAAGGTCAGCGCGAACACCGCCGGGTGGCCCTTCACCGTTTCGGCCACGTTCTGGACGCTGCGCTTGGCCAGTGCCACGGCGGCTTTATCATCCAGGAAACAGGTGTGCTTTGACCAGTTGCATTCGATGAGGATTTTCAGGCCGTGCTGTTGCGCCAAGTCCAAGAACCACCGGGGCGGCACGTGATACACCCGGAGACAATTGGCGTTGAGCTGCCGCAGCAACTGAAAATCGCGCGCGGTCTTTTCGGGATCGAGGAAGGTGCAGCCGGTCGCGTCCGGTGCAAACGGCCCGTACGTCACGCCCTTGGGATGGAACTTCTTCGCGCCAACCCGGAAGAACTTCCCGTCGGTCATCACGCGTTCATCGGCGGCACGCTCCGCCGTCCGCTGGGGCTGCGCGGAAGGCGCGGCGGCGGCGGTCAAGGGCAACTCTAATACCTGGGAATCCGGCACGAACTCCTCTGGAATCGCGATCAACCCCCGGCGGGGGGATTCAGCCTGAGTTGTAACAAATAAACGGCCCATGGTCAATCTGCCCCTGCACGCAGGACAGACGCCCACCCGCCTGAATTATTCAATCAAAAGGGGTGGACGTCGCGTGAGGGCACGCCGCAGCCTGCAATGTGGCAGACGCCTTGGCGCGGCGACATTCCGGAATCGGTCGGGGCACTGAGGCCCCTCCCACCTTCGCAGACCGTCGCTACAACTATAGATTGATCGGGAACTCGGCCACGGCATCCAACGTCGCGGTGACACCGGACCCGCTGAAGTGGAGCTTGTAGTACTCCCCCTTGCGGACGACGAACGTCAGCGTCTGCCCGTGCGTGGCGTAGCCGGCACTGATGTCCACCCGGAACCGGCCGCGGATCGTTGTCGGGGGATTGTTGGCGTCGGTCAAGGCGTCCACGATGCCGTTGCAGGGCAGTTGATTCGTCAGGATCGTCACCCGGGCCATGACCATGACATCGTGATCGAGACTCGGTTGCCGGACAGTTTCGAGGGAAGCGACACCGGCAGCGTACTCGCCGCTCCGGGTATCGACGTATTCCCGGGTGGCATCGGCATCAATCAGGTCTTTGAGGCCATTGAACTGGTCGCGCATCGCGGCGGATTTCATTTCGGAGTTTTCGACGGGGATGGTGGGATCAAAGGGCATTGTCGTTCTCGGTTCAGGGTTCAGGGTTCGGGGTGCGGCTCCGGAACCCGCGGCGCGAGTTCCGGAACCCAGACCCCGCGCGCTCAGCCGCCGACAATGACGGTGGCCACGGCGCTCCACTGGCCGAGGCGCTGGTCGCCGACCCGGTAAATGGCCCGGTATTGCCATTTGGTCGGCGTGGCGGGAATCGGCTCGGTGTCATTGTAGCCGGGCGTGGTGTCGATGGTGAGCAGGACGAACCCTTGGCCGTCGCCGCGGTCCACTTGGATTTCGCACTGGTCGAGGAAGGGGCGTTTGCCCTGCCAGCCCCAGCCGACGGTGACGCCCGCCGGCGCGCGGGAGACCTTGAGCACCGGGCCAAACGTGTCCCAATCCGGCGCGCCCTGTTCGGCGCCGAACAGGCCGAGGTCGTTGGCGATGACGTCCGTGCAGGCGGGGTTGATGCGGATGGTCTGGACGAGATTGAAAATCCGGTCCAAGGCCCCGGGATTGACCGGCGTGCCGCCGGCGGGCGCAGTGAACGTCGGCAACGTCTGCGGTGTGCTGCCGGTGCCACTCTCGGCCTCGGTGATGGCACTGGTGCTGGACTCACTATAGGTTCGCACCGCCGGCAACCAAGTGCCGAGCAGGTAGATCAACCAATCGCAATCCGCCAGCGCCGCCGTCACAGTCCCGGCGGCCAACGCCAACGTGGTGGCGTGGTCGGGGAGTTTATTGCGGAAGTTTCCGTGCCAGACGACTTGGTCGGCGGCCTTGGCAGGATAATAACGGTTTCTGGTCATATGTCTCCTTTTGGTGGGGGGTGGGTTGATGGTGGGCGACACATAACCCGGGTCGCCCGGTTCGAGTTGGTAACTGGGATCGCTCCAACGATTGTTCGGCTCGTCGAAGCGGAAGCCAGCGTCCAAGGTGATGGTTTTCATAGCGCGGGTGTGCGGGCGTGGTTCGGGAGGGTGCGGCCCCGGCCGGGGGCGCACCCTGCGCCGTTGGGGGTGCCCGGAAAACGGTTCGCACCAGCGGGCCAATGGTTGGGGACGGTGCGGAAATGGTTCCGGCACGCCGGAAAACCATTCGGGACGCTGCAAAAACCGTCGAAGCCGGTGCGGCAATCATTCGGGACAGTGCCGCAACCGTCCGCGCATCTGCGAA
>JBBISF010000015.1:35646-41054 GCA_037441425.1 Verrucomicrobiia bacterium | reverse complement strand
CAATCACTTGCACAGACGGAATCAACTCGGATTAGTTAACGGCATTGAGCTTAGGGAAGGTGAAGATAAACATTATCCTGCGGATCCCGGCAACGTCGGTCATGGACGGGGTTGGGCCGCGCCAGCAACGGACACGCGCGATTGGAAAACAATGCGCGTGCCCGGCTATTGGCAGAGCGCGGGCTTGGATTTCAGCGGTATCGTTTGGTTTCGCCGGGAAGTCGAGATCCCGGCCAAATGGGCCGGGCGAGAACTCACACTCAATCTCTGTTACTGCGATAAGCACGACACGACCAATTTCAACAATGTGCCGGTTGGCGGAATGGGGCGCGAGATTCCCGATGCGTGGTTGTGGCCGCGCATTTACAAAATCCCCGACGGGTTGGCCAAACCGGGTCGCAATACCATCGCGGTGCGGGTTTACTCCTACGCGTATGCCGGCGGCATCATGGGCTCCACCATGGATTTGAATTTGGGCCCCGATGATGTCGCGCTCTCCGAGCGTATCCCGCTCGCCGGCAACTGGCATTATCAAGTGGAACATAACTTCGGGAAGATCCAACCTCTCAGCCTCCAACAACCA
The DNA here is from genome assembly GCA_037441425.1 of Verrucomicrobiia bacterium. Taxonomy (GTDB): domain Bacteria; phylum Verrucomicrobiota; class Verrucomicrobiia; order Palsa-1439; family Palsa-1439; genus JBBISF01. Next base: position 40,471 of record JBBISF010000015.1, on the reverse strand, counting down.
CCCGGCCCCGGCAATCCCAACTCGCCCTACATTCTGTTTCACAGCATGATTGCACCGCTCATCCCTTACGCCATCCGGGGCGCGATCTGGTATCAAGGCGAATCCAATGCCGATCGCGCGGCGGAATATCACACACTCTTCCCGGCGATGATCCGCAGTTGGCGTGACGCTTGGGCGCAAGGCGACACCGTTCTGGTCGGGAGCGACTGCGTTCCCCAACCGGCAGCCGTGCATTACGCGTGGGGCAACAACCCGCAGTGCAACCTCTACATTATGCGGGTTTGCCGGCCGCTCCATTTCGAACCGATCACTGGCCGCGGCCGACCGGCCCAGCAACCTAGCCAGAACCAGGCGTCGCGGGTAAAGTTGGTTTGAGGGCTTGACCTGCGCCGGGCGCATCCTCTATAGTTGTGTCGTTAGATTTTGGCGGTGCGGCAAAGTGGGTCGAAAAACCCACTTTTTTGTTCCCCTGAAACATGCGGATAAGATTAAGGAACCACGCAACATGAACGGCGAACTCATCGCAGTGCTGGATTATTTGCAGCGCGAGAAAGGCATCGACCGCGAGGTGTTGCTCGAAGCGGTCGAACAGGCCCTTCTTCAGGCTTCCAAAAAGAGCGTCGGCCCGGGCCGCGATTTACGGATCGAGATTGACCGCAAAACCGGCGATATTCGCGCGCTGGCGAAACTCAAAGTGGTCGAACAGGTGGCGAACGATCAGGACGAAATCACGCTCATCAATGCCCGCCGCCGACAGCCGAACATCCAACTCGGCGAAGAAATCGAAGTCGAAGTTACCCCGCAGAATTTTGGTCGGATCGCCGCCCAGACCGCCAAGCAAGCGATGCTGCAGCGCATCCGTCAGGTCGAGAAGAACATGGTCTATGACGAGTTCAAGGGCCGAGCGGGCGACATCATTTCCGGCACGGTCCGCCGGTTTGAGCGCAGCGATGTGGTCATTGATCTCGGCAAGATCGAAGCCGTCATGTCCAGCCGGGAGCGCGTGCCCACTGAGGAGTACCAGCCCGGCGACCGCATCCGCGCCTACATTCTCAGCGTCAACAACACTTCGCACGGGCCGGAGATTGTCCTGTCACGCAGCCACCCGGATTTTGTGAAGCGGTTATTCGAGTTGGAAGTCACCGAAATCGCGGACAAGACCGTGGAAATCAAAGCCATCGCCCGCGAAGCCGGCTTCCGCACGAAAATCGCCGTCGCTTCCCGGGACGAGAAGGTTGACCCCGTCGGCGCGTGCGTCGGGATGCGCGGGATGCGCGTGAAAAACATCGTCCGCGAACTCGGCGGTGAAAAGATCGATATTCACCGCTGGTTTCCAAACGTCCGCGAGTTTGTGGTCGAGGCGCTGAAGCCGGCGAAAGTGAAGAACCTGGTCGTGGACGAAGTCAAACACGTCGTCACGATCATCGTCGAACCGGACCAGCTTTCGTTGGCCATCGGCAAGAAGGGCCAGAACGCGCGCTTGACCTCCAAGTTGACCGGCTGGGGGATTGAGATTGAGAAGGAAGAAACCGCGGCGCTCGGCTTCGAGGAGAAGGTCGCCCGCGCCGTGACCGAGTTGACCGGTTTGCTCGGCGTCGATCAATCCACAGCCCAGATTCTCGTCAAATCCGGTTTCCATTCACTCGAAGGGTTGCTCGCGGCGGAGGTGACGGATCTGGAAGAAATCCTCGGTCCCGAAAAAGCCGCGACGGTGCATCAAGCGGCCGCGGCGGAATTCGAAAAACGTCAGGGAGGAGAACCGGCCGGATCCCAATGAGTACTCGCGTCCACGAACTGGCCAAGCATTGCGGTCTCTCCAACAAGGAGATGATCGACAAGCTGAAGTCCATGAATTACCCGGTGAAGAGCCACTCCAGCACCGTGGACAAGATTACGGCCGAAGCGCTGGAGATCGAATACCACTACGTGCCCCCGGCCGCCGAACCGCCGCCGGCACCCGAGCCGCCACCCGCCGCTCCGGTGGCCGAGCCGGAACCGGAAAAGACCGTTGCCACCGCCACGGTTGAAGCACCGGTTGCTCCGCCGAAACCGGAACCGCCACCCCCACCCGCGTTGGCGCCGCTGCCTTCCGCGCCCCCGCCGGTTGAACGCAAACCGATTCCCCCTGCGCCCCCGCCGCCCCCGCCTGTCGCGGCACCCAAACCACCGTCACCCGTTAAACACCGTGCGGCCACGCCGCCCCCACCACGGGCAGCCGCGCCGCCACCCGCCGTTGTGGCTCCGGCTGAACCAGCGTTCGTCGTGGATGAACAAGGCAACAAAGTCATCCACATGAAACCACCGGTGATCGTCCGCGATCTGGCGGCCCGCGTCGGCAAAAAGCCGCACCAATTGCTGATGGACCTGATGGAGCTGAACGTCTTCGCCAACCTGAACGAGACGCTCGGTGAAGAGGACGCGCGCCGGGTTTGCGAACGGCACGGGTTCAAGTTTGAGTTGGAGAAGCGCGAACGCGGGGCCGGCATTGTCCACGCCCCGGTCAAGAAACCGGAAGTCCCGGTCGAAGCCGGCGCAACCGAGAAAGACCTCAAGCATCGCCCGCCGATCGTCACGGTCATGGGCCACGTGGATCACGGCAAAACCTCGCTGCTGGACGCGATTCGCAAGACGGATGTGGCGGCGCACGAATCCGGCGGCATCACCCAGCACATCGGCGCCAGCATCGTCACGTTGCCGGACGGCAAACAGATCACATTCCTCGACACGCCCGGCCACGAGGCGTTTACGAAGATGCGAGCCCGCGGCGCGACGGTCACCGACATCGTGGTGCTGGTTGTCGCCGCGGACGACGGCATCATGCCGCAGACGATGGAAGCCATCAATCACGCCAAGGCGGCCGGGGTGGAAATCATTGTCGCCATCAACAAATGCGATCTGCCGGCGGCCAACCCTGACCGGGTGCGCAAACAACTGCAAGACCACGGTCTGACCGCCGAAGAATGGGGCGGCCAGACGATTACCTGCGATGTATCCGCCACCACGAAGAAGGGCCTCGATCACCTGCTCGAAATGATTCTGTTGGCGGCGGAAGTGAAAGAGTTGAAGGCCAATCCGAAGGCGCCGGCTACCGGGCACGTCATCGAAGCGCAGGTTGAACCCGGTATGGGACCGACCGCCACCGTGCTCGTGCGCAAAGGCACGTTGCGCGTTGGCGACGCCATCATTTGCGGGCCGCACTGGGCGAAGATCCGGGCGTTGATCAACGACAAAGGCCAGCGCGTCAAGGAAGCCGGACCGTCAGTCGCGGCAAAAGTGGTGGGGTTGTCCGGCGTGCCGGATGCCGGCAGCGAGTTCTCCGTGATGAAGAACGACAAGGAAGCCCGGCAACTCGCCGAGCAGCGCCAATTGGAAGCGCGGGCCGCCGCGCCCGCCGCGGCCGGACCGCGGATCACGCTCGAAGATTTGCTCAGCCAGTCGGCCGGGGGCGAGAAGAAGACGTTGCGGATTGTCGTCAAAGCCGACGTGCAAGGCTCGCTGGAAGCGCTCAGCGAATCACTTGCCAAACTCAAGAGCGAAAAGGTTGAACTCGAAGTCATCCACGGCGCGGTCGGCACCATCACCGAAAACGACGTGCTGTTGGCCAGCGCTTCCGGGGCGATCATCATTGGTTTCCGCGTGAAACTGGAGGGCGGTGTCAGCGAAGTCGCCAAGCGCGAAGGCGTGCAGATCAAGTTGTACTCGATCATCTACGAACTCCTCGAACAGGTCGAGGAAGCGATGGAAGGGTTGCTCGAACCCGTCGCGAAGGAAACCATCATCGGCCACGCGGAAGTGCGCAAGGTGTTCGAACTGTCCAAAGGCCCGAAGATTGCCGGCTGCGTCGTCACCGATGGCCGGCTCAGCCGCAGCGGTCGCGTCCGCGTGGTGCGCCGGCGGGCGGTGCAGTACGAAGGTCGGCTGGCCGGGCTCCGGCATTTCCAGGACGACGTCAAGGAAGTCAAAGCCGGCATGGAATGCGGCTTGCGACTCGACAATTTCACGGATTATCAGGAAGGCGACATCATCGAGTGTTTCGCGGTCGAGAAAGTTGCCGCGACGTTGTAGCCACGCCGCTCTGCCGGCGTGTGGGAGAGCAGGATCGGTTATGAGCAATCGGCGCATCGAACGGGTCTCCAAACTGGTCAAAGAACAAATCGGCGAAATTCTGGAACGCCTCGGCCTGGTCAACTGCGGTTTCATCACCGTGACCGCGGCCCATATCAGCCCGGATCTCAAGGAAGGCCGCATTTATGTCAGCGTCATCGGCACGCCGGAACAACAGAAACGCGCGCTGGCCGAGCTGGCCCGGCAACACGGCCACATCCAACAAGAACTCGCCACGCGTGTCATTCTGAAATACACCCCCCGGCTCACCTTCCATCTCGATGAAACCGAAACCCGCGCCGCCCACATCGAACAATTGCTCGACGAACTCGATGACGATAAGGAGTCGTTTGCTTGAACCGCGATGCCCTGGTGGGAGCAGCAGATATGACTCACCGGCGCGGAGCGATCCCCCGAACGCGGGGAGTGATCGTACTCCACGGCGTTCGGGATATCTCCTGTGGGAATTGATCTGACTCCCGGTCCGAATCGTCCCCCCCCAACTGCGCGAATCTGGCGGGAAAACGCGGGTTCGTATCCGGTCGTCGCGTCCGGTCAATTGCCGGTGGCCGCGTTGACCCTTTTCACGGAAATTTCACTGCCGGACCGGAAATCTTCCGGCGGAACGGCGGACTTCCCGGCGGGACGGCGGAAGTGCCGGGGCGGTCTCCGTTGGTGCGGGCCGGACGGGGGACAGCGGGAGCCGAGTTCCGCAGGTTTG
>JBBISF010000015.1:12696-35636 GCA_037441425.1 Verrucomicrobiia bacterium | reverse complement strand
CTCCGCCAGTTTTGGCCGGAGATGCGCAAGATTCGCCCGAACGGCGGATTGTTGAACGAATCTGACGGAAGATTCGGCCAGACAGGGGAACTCCGGGCGAAACCTGCGTAAGAATTGGTCGAACCGGGGATTTGGGGGCCGACTAACGGAGGAATCCGGGCAACATGCGCAAGCAACCGCCCGGTTTCGCGCCTCATCTTGCAAATTCCTCAATGAAACCGCCAATTCCGGGAATTCCGCCGGCCTCAGGCAGACTTGCGCCAGAAACCCGATGAGCGGGAACAGTCACTGACCTTCCTAGCAGAGAGAGGCATAGTTGATAGCCTGGGGACGAGACTCTTTGTGGGAAATCTTCCCTTCAGCGCCACCGAGGGCGAATTGCTGGATCTGTTCAAGCAGGCCGGCAATGTCGTGAAATGTGAGCTCATCATGGATAAGTTCACCAACAAATCCCGCGGCTTCGCGTTTGTGGAGATGGGTGCGCCGGACGAAGCCAATAAGGCCATTGAGCAGTTCAATGGCAAAGATCTCAGCGATCGCTCCATAACCGTCAACGAAGCGCGGCCCCGCGAAGATCGCCCGCGCGGCGATTTTGGCGGCGGCGGTGGTGGCCGCCGCGAGTGCCGGTAAGGCGCGATTCCGGTTACAATTGAAGAACGTCGGCGGGGCGGGCGATGATCGTTTGTGCGCCCGCCTCTTCGAGTTCTTCTCTACCTCGAAAACCCCACAGCACGCCAACGGCAAACAGGCCAGCATTGCGGGCGGTCCGCATGTCGGTGTTGGTGTCGCCGAGATACAGCCATTCGGCGGGTGGGATGTGGAATTCTTCCGCGATCTGCAATGCTGCCGTCGGATCCGGTTTGAGCGGAACCTGCGGCAGTTGACCGCGGACGGCGACAAATGGATTCGGTCGGAAATAGTGCGCCACCACTTGCTTGGTGAAATCGTCCGGTTTGTTGGAGAGAACTGCCAACTTGTAGCCGCGCTCGTGGAGTGCAGCCAGTAACTCCGAGATGCCGGGATAGGGCCGGGTCAGGTTGGCCCAATGTTGCGCGTAATGCGCCCGCATCAAATGGAGAGCCTCATTGATCAACCCCTGCCGATCAGCCGGCAGAGCGCGTTCGCAGAGCACGCGGGCGCCGTCGCCCACAAATATCCGGTACGCCTCCAGCGGGTGCGTGGGGCAGGCGAGTTGGGTGAGGGCGTGGTTCGTGGCGTTGGCCAAATCGGCCAGGGAATCAACCAGCGTCCCGTCCAGATCGAAGAGCACGGCGCGGAATTGTGATTGCACGCGGTCATGCTACACGAAGCGCGTGGTTTTTGGTAGAATGTCCGTCCAACGGAGGCAAATGATGAAGACAAACCAAGCGTTCTGTGTGTTGGCGGCGATGGCGGGGGTGACGGCGGCGTGGGCCGGTTGGTTCAGCAGCGGCCCCGAACAAGACCCGAGCGCCAAGTTGGGAACGATTTTCGGGAACACGACCGGGTTCACGGCCCAATCCCAAATGACTGTGACCGATAAGAAGGGCCGGGAAGTGTACGCCGGTGAAACCGGCTATGCCTATCTCGATGGAAAAGTCCGGGCGGAGATTGATTTGACAAAGACCCGGTCCGTGCAGAAACGAGCGGGGGAGATGGAAGGGTTGCAGGAAATGGGCATGGACGTGATGGTGCACATCACCCGGCCCGATAAGAACGTCACGTATGTGGTTTATCCGTCGCTGAAGGCGTATTGCGAAATGCCGATCGTGAAGAAGGCCAGCGGCGATGCTGTTAAGCCGCCGAAGATCGAGCGAATCGTCCTCGGCCAAGAGACCCTGGACGGCCATCCCTGCACCAAGAACAAGGTGGTGGTCACGGACGACAAAGGGCAGCAACAAGAGTTTTTCGTCTGGGAGGCCACCGACCTGAAGAATTTTGCCATCCAGACCGAGTACCGGGAAGGCGACAACATCGTGAAGTTGCACTTCACCAAGATCGACCTGACCAAGCCATCACCGGCGCTGTTCGAGCCGCCGGCGGGCAGTACCAAGTACGCGAGCGTGCAGGAAATGATGATGGGGCAGATGAAGCAGATGATGAAAGGCATGGGCGGGGATTAGCTTGATTCCCGCGCATAATCGGCCACAATCCGTGCCGTGAAAACACCGGCACAACGAACCTGGGGCGGACGATTCTCGCAAGCGCCAACCGACGCGGTGAAAACATTCACCGAGAGCGTGAGCTTCGACTGGCGGCTTTACCGGCAGGACATTGCCGGCTCAATTGCTCACGCCCAAGGTCTCGCGAAAGCCGGCATCCTCACCAAAAACGAAGCCGGTAGAATTGAGCGGGGACTGAAAGTCATCCAACGGCGGATTGACGCCGGGCAGTTTCACTGGGATCCGGCGCTCGAAGACGTGCACATGAACATCGAAGCCGCGCTCGGCCCGGTCGGAAAGAAGTTGCACACCGCCCGGAGCCGGAACGACCAAGTCGCCACGGATTTGCGGTTGTGGGTGCGGGATCAATCTGCTTACATGCTCGGAGCGCTTCACGAGATGGAGAAATCGCTCGTGGCGCTGGCAGAGAAGAACGCGGACGTCGTCATGCCCGGTTACACGCATCTCCAACGCGCGCAGCCGGTGTTGCTCGCCCATCATCTGCTCGCCTACGTCGAAGCCTTGGACCGCGACGCCTATCGGTTCAATCTCGCGCTGAATGCCGGAATCGAATCGCCGCTTGGCTCGGGGGCAATTGCTGGCAGCACGATTAACCTGAACCGGGAGTTCGTCGCGAAGTCGCTTCAGTTCTTCCGAGCCTCTGAGAACTCGATGGACGCCGTCAGTAACCGGGATTTTGTTTTGGACTTTCTGTACGCGGCGTCGGTGACCGGCATGCACCTATCGCGGCTCGCAGAAGATTTGATTCTGTGGTCAACCGCCGAGTTCGATTTCGCCACCATCGGCGATGCGTACACGACGGGGTCATCGTTGATGCCGCAGAAGAAGAACCCGGATGTGTGCGAGTTGGTGCGGGGCAAGACGGGCCGGCTCTACGGCAACCTCGTGGCGGTGTTGACGATGTTGAAAGGGCTGCCGCTGACGTACAACCGCGACATGCAGGAGGACAAAGAGCCGTTGTTCGATTCCGCCGACACGTTGCTGGCATCGTTGCGGGTGATGGCCGACTTGCTCCGGCACGTGAAGGTCAACCGGCAACGGTGCGAAGCCGCCGCGCGCGACCCGTTGTTGCTGGCGACCGACCTCGTGGATTTTTTGGTGAAAAAAGGAATGCCGTTCCGGCAGGCGCATCACGCCGTCGGCGCGCTCGTTGTGGAGTCGGAAAACACCGGTGTGCCGTTGCCGAAGTTGGCCGGTAAGAAATACGGCCTGGCGGCGGTGAAAGTTTTTGATGTCCGGCGGGCGTTGGCGGCGCGGAAGGCCGTCGGCGCGCCGTCTCCCAAGAATGTGCGGGCGCAGGTCGCGCGGTGGAAGAAGTTGCTGTAGCGACAGCGGGTGCGCGATGAGCGACATGTTTCTGGGGGTGGAGATTGGCGGAACGAAATTACAACTCGGGGTGGGCGACGGACGTGGGCGACTCCAGGCGCTGGAACGACGGAGCGTGGAGCGCAGCCGGGGCGCGAAAGGAATTTTGCGGCAGATCGAGGAGGTCGCACCGGCATTAATCCAGCGGTTTCGGGTGCGAGGAGTTGGCGTGGGTTTCGGCGGACCGGTGGACATGGTAAGGGGACGCGTCTTGAAGTCGCATCAGATTGCCGGGTGGGATGGCATGGCGTTGGGGGGATGGTGTGAGCGGAAGTTCGCGTTGCCGACGGTCGTGGAGAACGACCAGAATGCGGCGGCGTTGGCGGAGGCGTGCTGCGGCGCGGGACGGGGAAAAGACCGGGTGTTTTATGTGACGGTGGGCACCGGCATCGGCGGCGGGTTGGTGGTGGATGGGAAGATTTACAATGGCCGGTTTGGCGCGGCGGAGATCGGGCATACGCGGATGATGATTAATGGGCGATGGGTGACGGTGGAGAGCGTGGCGTCGGGGTTGGCGATTGAGCGCGGCGTGAGCACGGTGTCCGAGGCGGCCCGGTGTCTGGGAATGGCGATCGCCAACGTGATTGCGTTGATGAACCCGGACGTTGTAATTGTGGGGGGTGGCGTGACCCGGGCGGGCACGCGGTTCTGGCGACCATTGCGACAGACGGTGGCGCGATATGTGTTTGCGCCGTTCCGGCGGAATTACCGGATCGCGCCGGCGGGGCTAGGGGAGGCGGTTGTCGTGGTGGGTGGAATTTTGTTGGCCGGCGGTGAGAGGTAAGAGCAAGACGATATGCGATACTTGGTTTTTGGTGATGTGCATGGAAATTTGCAGGCATTGCAGGCGGTGTTGACGGCGGGCGACCGGCGACGGGTTGACGCGTATTTGTTTGTCGGCGATCTGGTGGGCTACGGGCCGAATCCGTTGGAGTGCATCGAGCGGCTGCTCCCGTTATACAAAGACGAACGTTTGGCCTGGGTGGCCGGCAATCACGACATGGTGGCGCGCGGCGAGCGGTTGCCGACCGGCTACGGCGAAGAAGCGACCGAGACTTTGAAGTGGACCCGGGCCTTGATTGAAGAACGAGCGTGGGCGTTGGAATTCCTGCGCCGGGGTGAGACGGTGGCGAAAATCAGCGGGGGGATTTGGTTGACGCATGATTCGCTGGTCCAACCGGGCAGCGGGACGTATCATCGGGCCACGCAGAACGCGGAAATTGAGCTGGCGAAGTTGGCCAAACGCGGCGGCAAGGTGTGTTTCTACGGGCACACGCACACCATGCGCGCGGAATTGTTGATGCGCGGGGCGACGGTCATGTTGGCGCCGATGGCGGCGCACGCGGGCGATGATCTTGATCCGGCGCCCTTGTGGTTGGGGGCGGAGGAGCGGGCGTGGATCGGCACGGGGTCGGCCGGTTTTCCAACCAAAAAGAAGGGCGCGGCGGAGTATTTGGTGCTGGACGACAAGGATTGGTCGGTGGAGAAATATACCGTGGCGTTTCCGCGGGAGGAGGCGCGCAAGCAGTTGCGGGCGACACTGAAGTCGCAATGCGCGGCCGCCGTGGTGGATCGCATCGCGGCGTGGTTGTAGGTGGTTACACAATGACGGAAGCATTTTCATACCGGGCGGGTGAACTGCATTGCGAAGGTGTGTCGTTGCGGCGACTGGCGGAGCAGTTCGGGACGCCGCTTTACGTTTACAGCCGGAGCCACATCCTGGGCCAGTTCACGGCGTTAGACGACGCTCTCGCCGGTTGGGACCACCTGGTCTGCTACGCGATGAAGGCCAACAGTAATCTGGCGGTCCTGCGCGCGTTGGCGGACCGCGGTGCCGGCTTCGATATTGTCAGCGCCGGCGAGCTTTACCGCGTCGTGCGGGCCGGCGGTGATCCAACCCGCTGCGTGTTTTCGGGTGTGGGCAAAACCCGGGAGGAAATCGAATACGCCCTGCAACTCGGAATCGACTGTTTCAACATCGAGAGCGAACCTGAACTGCAATTGATCAATGCCGTTGCGCGACGACGCGGCACGCGGGCCCCGGTCGCGTTGCGGGTGAACCCGCACGTTGACCCGGAGACGCACCATTACATTTCCACCGGCAAGGAAGAGAGCAAGTTCGGCATTTCCATTGAGCGCGCGCTGCGGGTTTATCGGGAGGCGCGGCGGTTGCCGGGCATTGAAATTCGCGGCGTGCAGATGCACATCGGTTCGCAAATCACCAAGACCGCGCCGTATGTGCTGGCGATTCGGAAGATGTTGCCGTTGGTGGCGCAGGTGCAGGCGCTGGCGCCGGACACGTTGCGGTCGTTCGATATCGGCGGCGGCCTCGGGATTCGTTACCGGAATGAGACGCCGCCGACGGCCCGGCAGTTTGTCACAGCGGTGTTGCCGTTGCTGAAAAGAGCCGGGTTACGGATTTTGATGGAGCCGGGTCGGTTCATTGTTGGCAACGGTGGGGTGTTGGTGACGCGGGTGGTGCACGTCAAACAGACGCCGGTGAAAACGTTCGTCATCACCGACGGGGCGATGAACGATCTGATCCGTCCGGCGTTGTACGGCAGTTATCATGAGATCGTGCCGGTCAGGAAACGGCAGCGGAAAAGGCTGAAGGCTGATGTGGTTGGGCCGGTCTGTGAGTCGGGTGATTTCTTTGCGGAAGGCCGTCGGTTGCCGGCGGTGGAATCAGGCGAGTTGGTGGCGGTGATGAGTGCCGGGGCGTACGGGATGGCAATGGCGTCAAACTATAATGCAAGACCGCGGGCGGCAGAGGTCTTGGTGGCCGGGAAACGCTATGAGTTGGTGCGGCGACGTGAGTCGCTGAAGGACCTGGTCCGTGGCGAATCGCTCACGCCAGCAGCTCTTTGACGCAGTTGATGAGACCCTGGACGGGGAAGGGTTTGACGAGATACTTCACATCGTGCCGGGTTAGGAAGAGGTTGATCTTCGGGTCGGCGGCGAAGCCGGTGATGAAAATGAACCGGTCGGAGAGTTTGGGGCGCAGTTCCTTGGCTTTGAGGTAGAACTCGTCGCCGCGCAACCGGGGCATCATGACGTCGCAAATCACCGCGTCGTATTCGTTGGCTTTGATTTTGAGCACCGCTTCTTCGCCGTCGTGGGCAACGTCCACCAAGAAGTTCTCATCGGCCAGTATCCATTGGAGGGCGGAAGCGAGTTGCTTGTCGTCGTCCACCAGCAGGATGGCTTTGAATTCAAGGGCGTTGGAGGGCCGTTCAGCCTTGTCGGGATGCGGGTCAAATTTCATAGGTTTGGACGTTAATTTAGCAGGCGTGGTGCCAGCTGGAAAGCCAGGGAAAATCCAGAGTTGACTCCCGGGCCTCGTTTTTTATACTCCGCGGCGCAGTCTCGAGGAAGTGCAACGCCGTTCCGAAGGACTCGGAACGGCGTTTTTGCCATATCGGACTGACGAAGAAAGGTAAAAGGAATTGTACTATGGCATTAGGTAAAGTGAAGTGGTTCGATACGAAGAAAGGTTTTGGTTTCATCCAACAGGATAACGGCCCGGATGTGTTCGTGCATTATTCGAGCATCGGCGGGGATGGTTTCAAAAATTTGGAGGAAGGTCAGGCGGTGGAGTTTGAATTGGTGGACTCGCCGAAAGGCCCGAAAGCCCAAAACGTCGTCGCAAAATAATAGAACTGAGAATACTCATCCCCCGGCAGCGCAGGCTGCCGGGGGATTTTGTTTTGTGTCACTTCCGCTTCTTCAGCCGCCGGAACTCTTCGGGCGCCTCGCGCTTCGTTAACCGGCAATCACGGACACCATCCGGCCCGCACCGCAACACCAACGCGTGAGCCTTGTACACCCGTGGCCGGCCAATCGCCCGCGTGGCTCCTGCCGGCAGGACTGGTGGGGGGCGTTTATCCAGGACGAGATAACTCACCGGCAAGCTCCGCAAATCAATCCCGGCCAGCTTGGCAAACTGCGCCCAATCCCCATCCGTAAACGCCGCCGCTGGCGAAGCGGCAAACTGGTGACACCAGTGCCGTTCATTTCCGGTGGTCAACATCCCACAACCGGTCTGATGAGGGCAGGGGGCGACGACATTGAACTCACTCCGCACGTTCTCGCGGACCGCGATGAGTTGCCGGCTGGCCTCGTAAGTTCCCGGCTCAACCCACAAAACGCACGCGGCGTTCAGATTGGGCGGGCCTGATTCCGTCAACACATGACTGATCAACAGCGTGGCCACCGGCCCGTGCATGGCTGGCTCCAACCAGAGGTCAAGGTCGGGAAACTCCTCGCGAACCCGGCGCGCGGCAAACTGCATCGCCAATGGCGACCGGTCACACAACGAGAGGCGCGTGACGCCGGTCGTGCCGAAGTGTTGCAGGAATTTCCGGCTGGCGATCCCCGTGCCACACCCGAAATCCAGCACTTCGCCCGGCGGGGGCGACCAGCCGCGGCGTTTGAGTTCGTTGAGGACGTAATCCCATTTCCAGCCAATCCGTTGGGCAAACGTCTGGTCGTAACTCGCCAGATCACTTTCACGCTGCCAGTAATCACGCTGACCGGCCGTGCCATCGAGGAACGTCGCGCGTAGCCGGTGCAGTGCCCGCCAGTCAATCAAGTGCATGATGTTGAATGCCGAAGAACTCCCGGAACCGCTTGAGCGACTCTCGCTCGGCCGGTTGTCCGGTGTGGATGCCGGCAATCATCAGGTTCTTCGGGGTGTGTTCGCTGGAAACGAACTCGATCATTTTCGTCCGGTATCCGGCCGCCTCCAAATGCAACGCCCGCAATCCGTCCGTCGCCCACTCGGCCATCCGTTCCGCCATGATCCCGTGCCGCAACACCGGCGCGAGCGGTTCCGGTTTTCCCAATTGCGACCGCACTTCCTTGTGACAACACGGCGCGACAATGATCAACTTTGCTTCCATCTCGATCCCGCGTCGGATGGCGGCATCGGTCGCCGTATCGCACGCGTGCAAGGCGATTAACGCGTCCGCCGCCGGGAGGTCAACGGACTCGATTGTGCCGGCCACGAACTCCAAACCCGCCGCGCCGATCTGCCGGGCCAGCGCATTCGCGTTTGCCACCAATTCCGGGCGACGTTCCACGCCGATGACGCGCGTCCGTGTCAGATGCCACATGCCAAACGTCAGATACCCCTTGCCGCAGCCCATATCGACGATGCTTCGCACCTCAACATCTTTCGTCAGGTGTGAAAAGATCTCCAAATACCGGTTGATCTGCCGGTACTTGTCCGCCATCGAGGTCCGGAGCGCACCGGTCGCATCCATCACACCCAACCCCTGCAACCAATCGCGCGCCGAATCGTCGAGGATGGTTTGCTTCGGTTGATCGTGGGCGTGCGACGGCGTTTCGGTAGTCGCCGGTTTATGGCTGATCAACCGGGTCGCGGTGAGCTGCCAATCACGCTGCGTCGTGCAGAGCAACGCGCCGCTGGATTTCCCGGCCAACTGTGCGTGCAACCAACCGGCCACCGCGGGCAGGGGCAGATTCTTCGTCACATCCCGCATGGCTTGGCGAAATGTCAGCGACAGACATCGCCGACCTTTAATCTCCACCAATCGCCCCGTTGCCGTTTCCGGACGCGACAGAACCAGTCGCACAAACGTGCCGTCTTGCAGGCTCCTGGTCGTGCGTTCGACAAATTGATCCCGGGTCGTCATCCGCGAAATCCAAATCAGTGGGGCTACGGTATCAATCGTCGGGGAAATCCACGAGCGATTTCGGAACGATGGCGACGCGCAAAGCGTTGGCCACCGCCAGCACATCCACAATCTCTTGGAACAATGCGCCGCTGACCGGGGGCAAGTGCCCCGCGAAGGCCACCAACATCCCGGCCACGCTCAACGCCATCCCCCCCACGGCGCTCTGCAACGCGATCCGCCGCATCCGCCGGCTCACATGTAAAAACTCGTCCACGTGGCTGAGGGAACTGTCCATGATCACCACCCCGGCCGCCGCGGTGGTGACATCGCTGTTCTGGCCCATCGCGACGCCCACCGTTGCCGCCATCAAAGCCGGCGCGTCGTTGATGCCGTCCCCAACGAAGATGGTTCGTGTCGCCCGGGTTTCGGACTTCACAATCGCGAGTTTCTGTTCGGGGGTGCGCTGCGCGAAAACGTCCTGAATGCCGACCCGCGCGGCGAGGTAGCGCACCTCGGATTCCCGGTCGCCGGACACAATCATGATCTTCGCAAACCGGTGTTTGGGACTCAGGTGTTGAACGAACGCCGCGCCTTCATGCCGCGGTGTGTCGCGAAACCGGTATGTCGCCGCCAGCTTGTCGTCCACCAACACGACGCACGCCATCCCGCCGCTCATCTCCGGCAAGCTGGCGGCCAGTCCGGGCTGGCGATTCAGCAATTGCCGGCGACTGATGATTTCCACCGTCCGCCCGGCCACGACGCCGCGCAGACCTTCGCCGGGCCGCTCGCTGATCTGGCTGGCTTCATGGAAGATCAACGCGGCGTCCTCCGCGGCGCTGACGATGGGAACCGCCAGTGGATGTTTCGAGTATCGCTCCACGCTGGCCGCCAGCGACAACACCTCTGCCTGACGCTGGCCGGGCACGACAATCTGTTCGACCAGCTCCGGTTCGCCGTAGGTGAGCGTGCCGGTCTTGTCGAAGATCAACGTCCGGCAACTGTCCACCGTTTCCAGCGCGGCCGGGTCCTTGATGATGATCCCGCGCTTGGCCGACAACGAAATCGCCCCGATGATCGTCACCGGGATCGCAATCAACAACGGACACGGCGTCGCCACCACCATGACGGCGAGAAACCGCACTGCGTCGCCGCTCCACCACCACGCGGCGAGGCCGATGACCACTGCGATGGGCGTGTACACGCTGCCGAGCTGATCGCCCAGCCGGCGCATCCGGGGGCGCTGCTGTTCGGCCGTCTGCATCACCTGCATGATTTTGGCGTACCGGGAATCCACCGCCAGTTTGTCCGCCCGGATCGTCAGCGCCGATTCGCCGTTGATCGCGCCCGACAAGACCGTCGCCCCCGGCGTTTTCGACATCATGTACGGCTCGCCGGTCAGATAGGATTCATCCATTACCCCGTGGCCATCCAGGACCGTGCCGTCCACCGGACACGTCTCGTGGGGAAACACCACCACCGTATCGCCGACCGCGAGTTGGTGCAACGGCACGTCTTCCAGCGCCGCGTCCCGGCGCCGATGGGCCACCGACGGCATCCGTTTGGCCAACGCCTGCAACACCGACGACGCGCTCCGCACCGCATACGCCTCCAACGCCGCGCCACCCGACAACATCAACACCACCAGCGTGCCGGCCAGGTACTCGCCAAGAATGACCGACGTGATGATGGAAATGCCGGCCAACAAATCCGAGCCGAACTCGCGCTGCAGCAACTTCAGGAACAGTTCCCAGACCAACGGCACGCCGCCCAGCGCCAGCGCGACCCACAACGGATAATCCCGCGCCGGTTCGCCCAGCCGGAACCCGAACCGCATCACCAAATGAACCACAATGGCGACGATTGCCAGGAAGGCGATGAGCATTTCGGGGTGACTGGCATTACCGGTCTTGGGCGTGGTCATCAATCATTCTCCACGACACATGCCTACAACTTCCCGCGCGCGCCGGCAATCCCAACCTCGCGCCTCCGCAAGTGAAGTCGGATCGTGCGGGGAACTGTCACCATATTCCTCCCTTGACGCGGCCAGCGGCAACGCTTAACGCTTACCGGAGATATGCCATCTATTATTCTGAAACCCGGCAAGGAACGCCGCCTTGTGGCCGGACACGCGTGGGTTTATGCCGGCGAAATCAGCAAGATCACCGGCGAGCCGTCCGACGGCGACGTGGTGGACATCCGCGACCACAAAGACCGCTTTCTCGGGCGCGGGTTGATCAATACCCGTTCGCAGATCACCGTCCGGCGGTTCACGATGGCCAAGGAGGAATTGGATCAGGAATTTTTCCGGCGGCGCATTGAAGCGGCGTGGCGTTACCGGGCGACACTCGATTTGCCATCGGTGCGCAACGCGACGCCGACCGCGCCGGGCGTGCAACGGATCGTCTTCTCGGAAAGCGATCAGTTGCCGGGATTGATTCTCGATCAGTACGGCGACTACATCGTCATGCAGGCGTTGACGCTGGGCATTGATCAACGCAAGGTGTGGGTGGTGGAAATTGCCCGGCAGTTGCTCCAGCCGAAAGCGGTCATCGAACGCAGCGATGTGCCGACGCGCAAGTTGGAGGGGCTGGAGGAACGGAAAGGCGTGATGGCCGGTAATCTGTCGGGTCCGGTCGTGGTGCGGGTGGGGGACGGGCAGATGTTTGAATTCGAGGTGGATTTGCTGGAGGACCAGAAGACCGGGTTCTATCTCGATCAGCGGCAGAACTACGGGCAAGTCGGGCGGTTGTGCGCGGGGCGCCGGGTGCTGGATTGTTTTTCGTATCACGGCGGGTTTGCGTTGGCGGCAGCGGAAGCCGGGGCGCAAAGTGTGGAGGCGGTGGAGATTTCTGAGCTATGTATCGCGCGGTGCCGGCGCAACGCGGAGTTGAACGAGTGGACCGGCAAGATTCAGTTCAACTGCGCCAACGCGTTCGATGTGTTGAAGAAATACGACAGCGAGAAACAGCAGTTCGATCTCATCGTCTTGGATCCGCCGTCGTTCACCCGCACGAAGCAGAACGTGAACGACGCGGCTCGGGGATACAAAGAAATCAACCTGCGCGCGCTCCGGATGTTGCCGCCCGGCGGTATTCTGGCGACGTTCTCGTGTTCCCATCACATCGGCACGGAGTTGTTCAAGGCGATTGTGCTCGATGCGGCTGCGGACGCGCGCAAGACGCTTCGGTTGCTCAAGGTGCTTGCGCAATGTCCCGATCATCCCATTCTGCCGGCCATCCCGGAGACGGAATATCTGAAGGGATTCCTCTTGCAGGTGATGTGAGCGCAACGGTCGGTTTCTTGACAAAGGCGGGAACACTTTCATACTGTACCCGCGTGTTTTAATGCCGACGGCCGAACAGATACCACAAGACCTCCGTCAATTGCTCTCCCAGACCGGGTTGTTCGCCAATGGGCAACTGGCGGAGTTGTTGCACAGCCGCACCCACAACCCGGAGCCGTTGGTGACGACGCTGGTCAAATCCGGGGCCGTCACCGAGGAAAAGCTGCTGCAGGCGCTGGCCAAAGCGCTGCATCTGCCCTTCACGAAGTTGACCGACCAGGAAATCCAGAGCGATGCCCGCGCGCAGGTGCCGACGCGCGTGGTGTTCCAGTACAACGTCATGCCCATCCGGGCCGACGAGCACACGTTGGTGGTGGCGACGAGCGATCCGTTCAATCTGACGATGTTGGAGGCGTTGCGGCTGGTGACGCGGTGCCGGGTGCAGTTGGTGTTGAGTCCGCACACGGACATTCTGAAGGCGCTCAAAAAGTATTACGGCGTCGGCGCGGAGACGTTGGATGCGTTGATGCACAAGAGCGTGCTCGACGTCGAGGAAGCCGAGCCGATCACGAAGGAGGACCTCGAACAAGCCGGCGGCGAGGCCAGTGTGGTGAAGTTCGTCAACCAGATCATTGCGGAAGCAGTGAAGGAGCGGGCGACGGACATTCACATCGAGCCGATGGAGGAAGACTTGCGCATCCGGTACCGGGTGGATGGAGTCTTGCATCAAACGCCGGTGCCGCCGCAACTGAAGCATTTCCAAGCGGCGATCATCTCGCGCATCAAAGTCATGGCCGCGATGGATATCGCCGAGCGGCGGTTGCCACAGGATGGGCGCATCAACGTCCGCCGTGGCGGCGACGAGATTGACGTGCGCGTGTCCACCATTCCGACGACTTATGGCGAGAGCGTAAGCCTCCGGTTGCTGATGCGCAGCAGTATTTTTCTGGGGCTGGACAAACTGGGCTTGGGCGCGGAGGACGAGAAAACCATCCGGCGTCTGCTCGATTTGCCGCACGGGATTATTTTGGTTACCGGGCCGACCGGCTCGGGCAAGTCCACGTCGTTGTACGCCTTTCTTTCCACGATTAACTCGATTGATCAACGGATCATCACGATCGAGGACCCGGTGGAGTATGAGTTACCGGGCGTGAACCAGATTCACGTGAAGTCGGAAATCGGGCTGACGTTTGCCAGCGGGTTGCGGCACATTCTCCGGCAAGACCCGGACGTGATCATGGTCGGCGAAATCCGCGATTTGGAGACGGCGGAGATTGCCATTCGCGCCGCGTTGACCGGCCACTTGGTGTTTTCGACGCTGCACACCAACGATTCCGCGGGCGCGATTACCCGGTTGATCGACATGGGGATTGAACCGTTTCTGGTGAGTTCGTCGGTGGAGGCCATCCTGGCTCAGCGGTTGGTGCGCACGGTTTGTCCAAGCTGCAAGGAACAGTATGCGCCGCGGCCGGAATTGCTGGAGGAAGTTGGTTTTCCCATGGCGGAGATTTGCCGGACGAAGTTCAGCCGCGGGCGCGGATGTGAAGATTGTCGATTTACCGGGTACAAAGGCCGATGCGGCATCTACGAGATTTTGCTGGTGAGCGAAGCCTTACGGCCGATGATCATCGAGCGGGCGGCGTCCACAACGATCAAACAGGCCGCGTGCAGCCGGGGGATGAAGACGTTGCGGGATGACGGTTGGGAGAAGGTCAAGGCCGGTATCACAACCGTCGAGGAAGTCGCGCGTGTGACACAAGAAGACGAAGCGCTCGTGGAGACGTGAGAAAGATTCTCGGATTTGGAAGCCGTTTCTGCGAAGTAACGGGAGGACCACCCACGCGCCGCAGCGGCCTATAACCTGCGACAGAATGCTCGCTCATGCCAACGTTCCAGTACAAAGCCAAGACGCAAACGGGGGAGTTGGTGACCGGCACGCTCGCGGCCGGTGATCGGCGGGTGGCGCTCACGCAACTCGGGCGGATGGGCTATTTCCCATTGGCAGTGGACCAGACGGCGGAGGTGGCCACGGTCGCTACCGGGCCCAAGTTTTCACTCCGGGAATGGCGGGCGCGGTTGACTTCCCGGGATGTGCTGACGTTTACCCAGCAGCTTTCCAGTTTGCTCCGGTCCGGGATGCAGTTGAATGACGCGATTGGCACGCTGGCGCGGCGGGCGGCGAAACCGGCGGTGGCGGCGATGCTGGAGCAGTTGCGACGGGAGATTATCGAAGGCTCGACGTTGTCGGACGCGTTGGCGAAGTTCCCCCGCGTGTTCTCGAAGTTGTACGTGAACCTGGTTCGTGCCGGTGAGGCGAGCGGAACGTTGGATGAGGTGTTGTTGCGGTTGACGAAGCATTACGAGCAGGTCGGCGAGGTGCGCGACAAGGTGACGAGCGCGTTGATTTATCCGGTGATCGTCGGCAGTGTCGGGGTGGGGACAATTATTTTCTTTATGACGGTGATGGTGCCGCGGTTTGCGGACATGTTCCGTGAGATGCACCGGACGATGCCATTGCCGACGCGGATTCTGATCGCGATCAGTGATCTGGTGCTGCATTATTGGTGGATTCCATTGCTGGTGGGCATCGCCGGTTGGATTTTATTGCGGCAACAGTTGCGGACCCAGACGGGGCGACTGGCGTTTGACCGGTTCAAGCTCAAGCTGCCGGTGCTGGGGCCGGTCATCACGGCGGGGGCGTTCGCACAGTTTGCGCGGACGTTGGCGACGTTGCTGGAGAACGGGGTGCCGGTATTGAACGCGTTGCAAATTGTGGAGGATACGATGACCAATCAGGTGATCGCCCACGAAATCCACGAGGCGCGGACGCAGGTGACGGATGGCACCAGCATCTCGCGCCCGTTGTCGAAGGGGAAGGTGTTTCCGCCATTGCTGCTGGACATGCTTGGGGTGGGCGAGGCGAGTGGCGAAGTGGTGCCGGCGTTGAAGAACATCGCCGACACCTATGAGCGGGAGCTGGCGCAGCAGTTGAAAATCTTTACCACTGTGTTGGAGCCGATTATCATCGTCGCGATGGCGCTGGTCGTGGGTTCAATCGTGGTCAGCGTGTTGTTGGCAGTGTTTGACATTACGTCCGGCATCGGCAGATAAGGAATCGTGTTATGACAAGAAACAGACGGTTAGAGGCGGGTTTTACGCTCATTGAAATTATGCTGGTGGTGGTGATCATCGGCATCCTCATGGCGGTGGTCGTCGTCAAGCTCGGCGGCCGGCAGGAAGAGGCGCGGGTCACCGCGGCGCAGGCCGACATTCGCGCCTACGGTCAGGCGCTGGACTTGTATGAATTGGATAACGGCAATTATCCGACGACGGAGCAGGGGTTGAAGGCGTTGGAGACCAAGCCGACCACGCCGCCGGAGCCGCGCAATTGGAAGGGCTATCTGAAGAATCCGGTGCGCAACGATCCGTGGGGCCATCCGTATGTATACAAGCAGCCGGGTGAGCACAACCCCACCGGTTACGACTTGTACTCGTTTGGCCCGGATGGCGTCGAGGGCACGGAGGATGACGTTACGAACTGGAAGTAGGTGGACGGGGGCGCGCGCCGGTTTCACGCTTGTTGAACTCGCCATTGTGATCTTCATTTTGGCCACGTTGCTGGCGAT
The DNA here is from genome assembly GCA_037441425.1 of Verrucomicrobiia bacterium. Lineage (GTDB taxonomy): Bacteria > Verrucomicrobiota > Verrucomicrobiia > Palsa-1439 > Palsa-1439 > JBBISF01. Next base: position 19,561 of record JBBISF010000015.1, on the reverse strand, counting down.
TGCGGCGCCGAGCTTTGTGCGCTCGTACAACTCAGCCCAGTTAAGCGCCGCCGCGCGGTCGTTGAGCACGGCGTGTCAACTGGCCCGGTTACAGGCGGCGTTGCAGCAGCGCCCGGCGGAATTGCACCTCGACCTCGATGGGCAGGCTTACTGGGTGGAGCAACGGCAATTGATTGACGGCAGCGAACAGCAGGTCGTTATCCAGCGGCTCGATCTGCCGCAACAGGTGACCATGACGTCGGCCCAGCTGCCGGATGAACGGCTTCAGAAGGCCGGCGAACTCACCGTCCACTTTTATCCAAACGGCACCTGCGAAGCGGTGACGGTGGTGTTACATGGCTCCGAAAAAGGCACGGCACTCGCGGTGATGGTGGATCCCATCACGGCCCGCGCAGACGTGACGGCGGTGAAATGATGCGAGCCATCCGGCAAGGAAATGGATTCATTTTGCTGGAAGTAATCCTGGCGGCGGCGATCCTGGCGATTGCGCTGTTTGCGCTGGTCAACAGTCTGGGCCGGTGCGTGGCGGCGGCGCGCAGTGTGCGCAATTACACAATTTCCGAGATGCTGCTGATCAACAAGAGCTACGAGTTCCGGGTGGAGCGGCCGACTGATTATTTGGATCAGGACGGGGATTTTCCGGATTATTCCGGCTTTCATTGGTCGCGGACGTTGGAAGCCGCGGACGATCAGGGGTTGTGGAAGCAGACGATCACGGTCTCGTGGCGGGAAGGCGGTCAACCGGTCAGCGATGAAGTGGTCGAGTACCGGTATTTGCCGGAGAAACAATTGTGAGGAAGCGACCATCACGACGTCAGGGGTTCACGCTGCTGGAAATCATGTTGGCTGTGACGATTCTCAGTCTGGTGATGGCCGCGGTGTATGGCATCTGGAGTACGTCGCTGACCTCCTGGAAGCGTGGCATGGCGGTGGCGGACAGTTTGCAGCGGGGCCGGGTGGTGTTGGATACGCTGGAAGACTTGGCGCGCTCCGCCGAGTTTTATCCCTCCAAACCGGAAGATTATACGGTGATTTCCGCGCGCGATGCCAATGGCTCAGCGTACATCAGTTTTGTCACCACGTCGGATGCGTTACTGACACCGAGCGAAGTGACGGCGTTTGGGATGCGGCGCGTGGCGCTGGCGATGAGCCGGGACGAGAAAGGCAACCCGTTTCTGGGGATTGTGAGTCAACCGGCTCTGGCGGATGAGCCAAACATCAAAAAGGTGGACTGGCGTGTGTTATCGAAGGACGTCGTGGGGTTCGGCGTGCGCTACCGGAATCCCAAGGACGGTGACTGGAGTGATAATTGGACCGAAACCAATCTGGTGCCGTCGGCGATCCAATTTACCGTGGCGTTTGCGCCGGACGCGCCCGGCATGGAGCCGGTGGTGATCACCCGGGCTGTCGATTTACCGGGAGCCACGTATGCGCTGGAGGTGCTCCTCGGCTCGGTGCCGGACACGCAGAACACGACCAATAAGGTGACCTTGCCGGATATTAATCTGAGCGAGACGACGAACCAAGTGCCCACAGGAGATACGGGAAGCCAATGAGTGCCCATACCAAGACCAGACACTGCGATGGCGTGGCGCTTATTTTGGTGATGTGGGTGGTGCTGATTTTGTCACTGCTCATCAGCGGGTTTGCGTTCACGATGCACGTCGAGACGAGTGTGGCTTCGTATTCCCGGAAACGACTGCAGGCCGAGATGCTAGCCCGTTCGGGTGTCGAACTGGCCCGCCGGGAATTGATCGCGCATTTGTTGTCGCCAACCAATAACACATTCGATGCCCGCAACCAAGAGTGGGCCACGAACGACGAATGGTACGTCAACCACGAACTGGGTGACGGCACAATCAACGTGCAGGTGACCGATGAGGAGAGTAAACTGCCCGTTAACCGCGCCTCGCCCGAGCAGTTGAAGCGGCTGGTGACATTGCTCGGAGTGGACGACAGCGACATTGATATCATCGTGGATTCCATTGAAGACTGGATTGACGCGGATGACCTAGTCCGGCTCAACGGCGCGGAAGACGAGTACTACATGAGTTTGTCGCCGCCCTACCACGTGAAGAACGCGCCGGTTGATCGCATTGAGGAATTGTTGCTGGTGCGGGGCATGACGCGCGACATTCTGTACGGCACGCCCGCCACCGCCGACGAAGACGCGGTGCCGGGCCTGGCTGAGTTCATCACCGCCCATTCTTCCGGACGGGTCAATGTGAACACTGCGCCACCCATCGTGCTGAAGGCCATGTTGGGGTTGGGCGATTCGCAACTGGAGGCGGTGCTCCAGCACCGGGAAGGCAGTGACGGAATCTTGGGAACAGACGACGACCAGCCGTTTAAGAGTTTGGACGAGTTTCTGGCGCTTTTGGGTACGCTGAGCCAGGATGTTCAAGCTCGACTCCAGCAATCGTTGACCGTCCAATCCGAATTTTTTACGGTGCGCGCCACGGGTCAGGTCGGGAATGTCAAACGAACCATCGTGACCATCTTGCATCGCAATGGAGCATCGATTTCCACGGTCAGTTGGGAAGAGTTGCCGGGCGCGTCCGGTTAGGATATGAAGGTCAGCGTGCAACCAGGCAATCTGAAACATCTGCGCCGCCGGGTGCGGGGCTGGGCGGGTGTGGTGGCCACCGCACAAGGTATTGAGTTCGCCGTCGCCCGCGCGGAGAATGGCGTGACGCACGTCGAACGGGAATCCCGGGTGGCCACGGTGGCGGAGTTGCCGCAGCAATTTGATCCGCGCGAATACCGGGTGGTCACGAGCGTCGGGGCGGAGGACGTGTTGTGCCAGACGTTGCAGCTTCCGACCGCCGAGGCGACGGAGCTGAAACAGATGCTGGAGCTGCAGCTTGATCAACTGACACCGCTGCCGCCGGAAGAAGTGGTGTACGACTTTGAGCCGCTGGACGTCCGCGAAGGTCAGACACAGGTGTTGGTGGCGATGGCGCGCAAGAGTGCCGTCAACGACCGGGTGACCGCGCTGGAAGAGGCCGGGCTGACTACAGAAGTTGTCACCGTGGACATGTTGGCCGTGTTCCGGGGACTGATGACGAAAGAAGTTCTGCCACGCGACGACAAGTTGGGCACGCTGGTTCTGTTGAAGAAGGGGGGAGTGGTCGTGATCATGTTCGCGGCGGGGCGACCGTTGGCGGTCCGTTCGATTCTGACCGGTCACAACGCGTTGGAAACGGCGGACACGCAGGCTGCCTTGCGGGAGGAGCTGCAACGCACGCTATTGGCGGAACAAGCCAACGAACCGGGCCGCGAATTGGGTGGCATCACGTTCCTCGTTCAAGAGGATGCGCTTCAAGGCGCCGCAGAGGAACTGAGCCGGGGATGGCCGATCCCGGCAAATTGCCTCAATAACGAATCGGCGCCGCAACCGGCCACCAGTTTGTGTGTGGAACATACGACCACGGGCGCGCGCCGCCTGAATTTATTACCGGAAGAATGGCGCCGCCGTCGGCAAACGGCCCGGAGGCGGCGGCTGTGGTGGCGGGCGGCGACGGCGGTGGTTGCCGTGTACGTGCTGGCGGTGCTGGTGTCGTTGGTGACGTTTGGCATTCGTAAGTCGCAACTGGCGCACGTGAAAGCCGAGAAGGCGAAATTGGCGCCGCAGTTTGCGAAGGCGTGCGCGCTGGAGAGCGAGTTGACCGCCATGCGGTTGCAGTTGGAAACGAAGTACTCCGCGTTGGACGTGCTTCGCGAGGTGAGCGAGTTGATGCCGCCCAACGTCAAGCTGACCTGGTTCAGTTTCCGGCGTGACGATACGGTGACGTTGCGCGGTCAGGCGGACAACGCGCAGGCGGCGTTGGATTACCGGGGCCGGTTGGCCCAGAGCAGTTTGTTCTCCGGGTTGGAGACGCGCTCGATGTCCACGGAACACGCGGGCAGCTTGACGAAGTTCGAGTTGGTCGCTACTCTCCAGTCCGCCGGTACGAAACCAAGGGGGGCCGACCGTGGCGCTGAATAAACGCGAGCGGATGTTGCTGATCGTGACGATCGCGGTCCTGTTTGTCACATCACAGTATTTGCTGCTGGCCAAGCTGTTGCCAGCGTGGCGCTTGCTCAACCGGGACCTCTTCACCGAGCGGCGCGAAGTGGAGGCGTACCAGGCGCGAATTGCGCGGATGCCGCAGTGGCAGGCCGAGTACGACCAGTTGCGCACACAAGTCGGGGCGAAGCTTACGCAGTTCGGTGAAAACGTGGATATGTTGAAAAAGATCGAAGAAGTGGGGGCCAATGCCGGAGTGATTATCACCCAGCGCAAGGAACTGCTGAGCAATGACCGCGGTTCGTACCGTGAGCTTCCGGTCCAGTGCAAACTGGACGCCACCACGGAATCGCTGGTGAAATTTCTCTACGCGTTGCGCACTTCTTCCGGCTTTGTGAACGTGGATTCGCTTCAGGTCCAGCCGCAAGCCGGCAACGCCGGCATCCTGCGTTGCGACATTGTGATCCGGGCCTTGGCCGGCAAGGCAAAGGCGGTCAGCCCGTGAGCCTGCATTGGTCTTGGATACTCATGCCGGTCATGGCGGCCACTGCTTGGGCAGGCACGGCGGAGCCACTGTCATTCTCGCGCTACCAGGTCATTCTTGATCGTTCCCCGTTTGGCGGACTGCCAAACGGCGCCGGCGGCGCGGCGCCGCAGCCGAATTTCGCCGATAGCTACACCTTTGTTGGTGTGGTGGAGGAGCAGGGCCACAAGCTGGCCATTATCCAACCCAAAAGCACGCCGCGCGCGGAATTTAAAGCCGAGGGCGAAACGTTGGGCGATGTGACCGTTGCCAAGATCGAGATGGCCGGCGAGAACTCCAAACTGATTTTGCAGCGTGGTCTGGAAAAGGCCACGTTGTCGTACCTGCCGCGTGGTGGCGCTTCGGCGGCATCGGCCGCGCCGCCGTCCATGCCGGCTTTCATGCAGCGCCCGACGCCTGCGGTCCCGGTGCCGCTGGCGCGACGGCGGATTCCATTTCGACGGGGTGAATAATGAACCGATTGAGGCAGCGAAGTTTTTTTGGGGTCATTTTGTTCTGCGTGATCCCGGGCGTGGCGCTCAAGGCGCAGAAGCCACCGGCGGCCGCCGCGACGACGAATCAGACGCAAACCATTTACGTTGATCCCATCTCGTTCCAAGGGGCCAACATCGGCGCCGTGGTGGAATGGTACGCACGTCTGACCAACCGGTCGGTCATCGCCCCGTCAAACTTGCCATCGGTGCCGATTTATCTGACAACGCCCCGCCTGCCCAGAGAGGAGGCGATTGGGGCCATCGAATCCGTGTTGGCGATCAACGGGATCGGGTTGGTGCCGCTGGGGGACGATTTCGTCAAGGTGGTGCAGATCGCGGGCGCCAAACAGGAAGGCGTGAGCGTCGGCGTGTTGGCGCACGACGGGAAGGAAACGGCGTTGCTGGCGGCGGATACGATGGTGACCCAGATTATCCCGTTGAAATTCGCCGATGCGGCGGAGGTGGTGACGGCGTTGCAGCCGTACTTGCACGCCTATGGTCAATTGCTGGCGCTGGCCAAGTCCAACAGCATTTTGATCACGGAGACGGCCGGCAACATCAAGCAGATGCTGGAGATCGTGCGGTACGTCGATCAACCCTCGCAGTTGCGGATGGAAACCAAGGTGTACGTGTTGCAGAACGCCAAGGCGGCGGACGTCGTGCAACAGTTGCAGCAAATTCTCCAGCAAACCGAGCAAATCGGGGCGCGGGCCGCCGCCCCGGCCCAACCGACGCCATTCCGCCGACCGGGGCTTGAACGCCCCAATGCCGGGGGCCAGTCCGGCGGCGAAGCTGAATCCGTGGTCGAAGGCAAAGTGGTCATCTCGCCCGACCCGCGCACGAACAAGATTTTTCTGTTGAGCCGCTCGTCGAATTTCGAATTCTTCGACCGGTTGATTGAGGAGTTGGATGCGAAGGTCGAACCGGATGTCCTGACCAAGGTGATTACGCTGGATTACGCCAACGCCGAAGACGTGGCGGCCTTGCTGACTTCGTTGATTTCCGGGGCCGCGTTGCCGGCTCATACCAAGTCCAGCAAACCGGGAACGCCGTCGGCGCCGCCGCCACCACCGTCGGCCAGCGGCGGCTCGGGCGAGGCGAATGCGTTGTTCGAGTTCGCCGAAGGCGTCCGCGTGTTGCCGGATACGCGGACCAACTCGCTTTTGGTGATGGCTTCGAAGCATGATTTGGATCGGATCGAGGAATTGGTCCACAATATGGATACAGCTGTGGCGCAGGTGTTGGTGGAAGTGGTGATTGCGGAGGTGGAACTGGACAACCAGTTGGACACCGGGGTGGAGGCGGTTCAACGGTTGTTCAAGGCGGGCAACGTCGTGCAAACCGGCTCATCCGTGGCCAGTCCTGGCACCGTGCCGCCCATGGATTTGACCAGTCTGGGCGGCGGTCAGTTACTGAGCGGGCTGGTGTCCAACGCGGCGCCGTTGGCGTTAGCTTCCGCTTCCGGGGGCTTGAGTTATTTTACCACGTTTAAGAGTCTGGATCTCGATATGGCGCTCCGCTTGATGGCCACCAGTTCTCGTTTTAAAGTGCTGTCCACGCCGGTTATCCAAACGCTTCACAATCAAGAGGCAGACATCCTCGTGGGCGAATCGGTGCCGGTGCCGACGGCTTCGATTTCCACGCCCGTGGCCAACGGCACGACGGCGTTGAACGCCAATATCGAATACAAAGACGTGGCCATCGAGTTGAAGGTCACGCCGCGCATCAATCCGGATGGCTACGTCACGATGGAAATCGAACAAAAGGTGAACGATCTGGGAGGGAACGTGGCGGTGGCGGGGGTGGATTCGGAGGAAATAGCGTCGAGCCTGGAATCGG
>JBBISF010000015.1:0-12686 GCA_037441425.1 Verrucomicrobiia bacterium | reverse complement strand
ACGTGGCGGTGGGGGGGGTGGGCAATGTTCCCATCATTACCAAACGCGAAGCCAAATCCTCCGTGTCCGTCAAAGATCGGAGCACGATTGTCTTGGGCGGATTGATCAAGGAAAACAAAACCCAGACGGAGATCAAAGTGCCGTTTCTGGGTGATATCCCCTTCTTCGGCGCGCTCTTCAGAAGCAAGTCGTCGAGTAAAAGCCGGACCGAGTTGATTGTCTTCATTCGCCCGCACGTTTTGCGCGGCGATGAAGCCGCCACCGCCGAGGCGCGCCACCGCAGCGAAATGCTTCAGGCCGGCAAAGAACTTCATCTGCACCGGATCTTTGAAGGCAAACCGGTTTTCGACACCGGCACGGACGCCGGCAAGGAGCCGCCGCCGGCCACCCCGGCGCCAACGGTGACCGGAACGAATGCGGCGCCGGTCAAGTCACCAAACAAGGAGACCACACCATGACAGAGAAGACCGGCTTGATGGGGCAACGGGTGAAGATCGTATTGCGCCGGCAGCACCCGCAAACCCCGCGCGAAACCATTCGCGGGATTATCACCGAAGTGGACGAAAGCGGCGTGCGCGTGAGCGGACGCCGGTTCCGCGAAGTGCTGAATGCCGAAGCCAACCTCCTGGAGGAGCGACCGGTGGAACGAGGCACGCTCATCTACTGGGTGCCGTACAATTCCATTCGGTACAGCGAAATCATCGTGGCGGGTTCCGCCTCGGAACGGCTCGATAACGAGGTGCAACGCCGCAAGCCACTGACCCCGCAAGAGTTGAATCAGCCCACCGCTGAGTTGTGAGCACGCCCGCCAACCAGTGGCGGCCGGTATGCGCGTTTTTTCTCTACGCGTTTGCCGTGGTGGTGGTGGGCGCCGTACTGGCTCCGTGGCTGTTCTGGGCCAGTCGGGTGTGGTTTGACTATCCTTTTCCACGAATCTTTGACCGGGCTCTTCTCATTGTCGCGCTCATCGGTCTCTGGCCACTATTGCGCGCTTTGGGCCTCCGCTCGTGGAGCGAAACTGGTTGGGTGAAACGGCCCGGCTGGTGGCGCGAACTCCTATTCGGGGTGCTCTTGGGGCTCGGCTCGTTAACCGCGGCGGTGACGCTTTCAGTGGTCCTGGGTCGGCGCACGTTGGACTTCAATTTGCCGGGCTTGCCCGCTTTGGTCGGCAAACTGACCATTACCGCCGTGGTGGTGGCTTTGATTGAAGAAACTTTTTTCCGGGGCGGTTTGTTGCAGGCCTTGCGACGGGCGTCACCCGTGCCGGTGGCACTGGCGATCAGCAGCGCGATCTACTCGGTCGTGCACTTTCTGAAACCGTCCGGCATGAGAATCTTGCCGGCAGCGGTGACGTGCTGGAGCGGATTCGATTGTCTGGGCCACATCGTCTCCAAGTCATTGACCGCTCCCGGGGCCGGCGTCGGGTTTGTCACGTTGTTTCTGGCCGGGTTAATTCTCGGTTCGGCGTTGGTGCGGACCGATGCTTTGTATCTTTCCATCGGGATCCATGCCGGCTGGGTGCTGCCCAATGAGTTGGTGCGCAAATTGGGCGGCGGACCGATCATGGAAGATTGGTTGGCTTGGCCGGTATTGGTAGTTGTCTGGCTTGTGGTCGCGCGTCTGTGTCCCCGACGGAAGTCATGACGGAGAACTGGCGATCCTGGGTACGAGCGGCAGTCGATCTCGTCTATCCACGAAATTGCCAGATCTGCGAACAGGTTTTGGCGGAGAACGAGCGCGGCGTTATTTGTGGGGCTTGTCTTGGCACGGCGAAGCGGATCGAACCGCCGTGTTGCCGGCAATGCGCGTTGCCATTCGACGGCGAACCGAAAGAAACCTTTTCGTGCGGTTACTGCCAGGATTTGAAATTTAGTTTCAGCCGGGCGGTGACCGCCTGTCGGGCCGAAGGCGTCGTGCGGGAAGCCATCCATCGCTTTAAGTATAACCGGCAGATGTATTTTGGCGGGCACTTGGAGGATTGGTTGATTGGCGCAGCGCGGCGCTGGATCGAATGGTGCGAAGTGGATGCCATTGTGCCGGTGCCGCTACATTCCCGGAAACAGCGGGAACGGGAGTTCAACCAGGCCGAAGTCTTGGCGCGGAGCTTGAGTCGGGCGGTGAACTTGCCGGTATTGTGCAATGTCGTGTGCCGGGTCAAGGATACGCCGACGCAAACGCGGTTGACCGCCCGGGAGCGGCGGCAAAACCTGCGGGGTGCGTTTGCCGTGCGGCGGCCGGAGGCGGTGGCGGGTCGCCGGCTGGTGTTGGTGGACGATGTGTTTACGACTGGCGTAACGCTGGACAGTTGTGCTAAGGTGTTGCGTGTCGAGGGGGCACAGAACATCATTGCGCTGACGGTGGCGCGGAAAGTGTGACGATGGACGTTTTCGAAAAGGAACAGAAACCCAAGATTGCGGAAACCAAGACCCGGCGGCACGAGATCCCGGAAGGGTTGTGGGTCAAGTGCAAGAGCTGTGGGGAAATGCTCTTCGCCAAGGAGTTGGCCTCGAACCTCAAAGTCTGCCGGAAGTGTGGCTACCATTTCAGCATGCGGGCGTGGGAACGCATCAACGCGCTGGCCGATGAGGGCACGTTTCGCGAGGCCGACGGCGACATGGTCAGCGTGGACGTGCTGAAGTTTACCGGCGTCGCCGCCTATACCGAACGACTGCGCACGTACCGGCGGCAAACCGGGTTGGCGGATGCCGTGATTACCGGCCAGTGCAAGTTGGACGGTCATGAGATTTCGCTCGCCGCCATGGATTTTGAATTTCTTGGGGCCAGCATGGGTTCGGTGGTGGGCGAGAAAATCACCCGGTGCATCGAGAAAGCCACGGAACTGAAAACACCGGTCATCATTGTTTCCACTTCCGGCGGTGCACGCATGTACGAAGGGATTTTGAGTCTGATGCAGATGGCCAAGACCAGCGCGGCGCTGGCGGTCCACGCCAAGGCGGGGTTACCCTACATCTCCGTGTTGACGCATCCCACGACGGCGGGTGTGATGGCCAGCTACGCTTCGCTGGGCGACGTGATTATCGCCGAGCCAAAAGCGTTGATCGGATTTGCCGGGCCGCGCGTGATCAAGGAGACCACGCAGCAGGAATTGCCGGACGGTTTCCAGACCAGTGAATTTCTATTGGATCATGGGTTGGTGGACTTGATCGTGCCACGCAAACAACTCAAGTCGATCCTGGGCAGCGTGCTGGATTATTTCTCCGGGCGCAGCGGCCGGAAGTACAAAGCGGCCGCTTGATGACGTACCGGGAAACCATTGATTACCTCTTCGGCATTCGTCTCTTCGGCCTGAAACTCGGGCTGGAGACAATGCGCGAACTGCTGCGGCGCATGGACGAGCCGCAACGCGCCCTCAAGTTCATCCACATTGCCGGCACCAACGGCAAAGGCAGCGTTGCCGCCATGTGCCATGCCGTGCTGAGCACCGCCGGCTACCGGACAGGCTTGTACACCTCGCCCCACCTCGTTTCCTTCTGTGAACGTTTTCAAATCAACCAACAGCCCATCGCCCCCGCCGACGTGGTCCGGTTGGTCGAGAGACTCCGGCCGTTGACTGATCAGGTCGGCGCCTTACCGGAATTCCGGCAGCCGACCTTCTTCGAGGTCGTGACCGCGCTCGCACTGGGTTATTTCCGCGAACAACGCGTGGAGATCGCCGTCTGGGAAACCGGCTTGGGGGGGCGACTGGATGCCACGAATGTCGTCACGCCGCTGGTTTCCGTCATCACTGCGCTGGGCATCGAGCACACCCAATACCTCGGTCCGACGCTGGCCGACATCACCCGGGAGAAATGCGGCATCATCAAACCGGGTGTGCCCGTCGTGAGCGCCCCGCAAGCCGACGAAGTCCTGGCCATCATCCGGCAAACCTGCGCCGAACGCGGTTGTCCGTTGACCATCGTCGCGCCGCCGTGGCCCGACGACGAACTCCCGTTGCTCGGCGCACACCAAAAGGTCAACTGTGCCGTCGCCTTGGCCGCGCTCCGGGCGACAGGCTGGCCAATCACCGACGATCAATTGCGGCAGGGGCTTCAGCGCACTCAATGGCCCGGTCGCTTTCAAGTCGTGGGCCGCGTCGTTCTGGATGGCGCGCATAATCCGCCGGCCGCCGAGTTGCTGGCGGCAAACCTGCGGGACCGGTATCCGGGAACACCGTTGCTGTTGATTCTAGGGGTATTGAAGGACAAGGATTACGCGCAGATGTGCCGGATCCTCGCGCCGCTCGCGGCTCGTGTCATCTGCGTCCCGGTCAAAAGCGAACGCACCTGCGCGCCGCAGGACGTGGCGCCATATTTTCCGTCCGCCACAGTCGGCCCGGATGTGGCCACCGCGCTGGCCCAACGCCGACCCGACGAAGTGGCGGTCGTCACCGGTTCGTTATTTCTGGTCGGCGAAGCTCTCCGCGAATTGGGTGTGTTGCCGGCCGAGACCGAGCGCGAATTGGTGTTGCAGTGAACCCGCACTCCGGTCGCGCCGCGCCGACTATGGCGCAACGCCGAATCCTTGGCAATCTCCGCCGCCGAGTTATTCACAATCGCGCTGCGCTCCGTTGGATGACTCGCTCCGCGCGATTGCGAATAACGTCGGGAAGGGTATCAGACTCTGCAAATCGCCGCTTGATTCACGGGGAGCACTATAAGCCTGTGCGGACGGAGTATATCCCCAACCTCTTTTGAGACAAGGGATCCCCTTAATTCGGCAGACGGAATGCTCACGCGTTCCGCTCTGCGCGGGGCGGAATTCGCCTGATTTCGTAAATTGGGACACCATCAGCCCGCGTGGTCGCGTTGACAAACCCGGCGTTTCCGGTACGATGAATTGCGAGCAATGATTGCCACGGCTGACATCATGGAAGCGCAGGAACGCGTGCGAGAACTGAAGAAGTTGCGCAACGCGGTCATCCTCGCGCACAACTATCAAGTCCCGGAAATCCAGGACGTGGCCGATTTCGTTGGCGACTCGCTCGGCTTGTCGTTCAAGGCCAAGGAAACGGACGCCGATGTGATTCTGTTCTGCGGCGTGCATTTCATGGCGGAGACGGCCAAGATCGTCAACCCGGCCAAGACGGTCATCATGCCCGATCTGGACGCCGGCTGTTCGCTGGCGGATTCGTGCGACGCCAAGGCGCTGGCGCGGTGGAAGCAGGACCACCCGGACGTGGTGGTCGTGGCGTACATCAATTGCACCGCGGCAGTGAAGGCGTTGACCGACATCATCTGCACGTCCGGCAACGCGGTGAAAGTGGTCAACTCCATTCCGGCCGACAAACAAATCCTGTTCGTGCCCGACCAGAACCTTGGTCAATGGGTGATGGCGCAGACCAAACGCCAGATGATCCTCTGGCCGGGGTCGTGTTCGACGCACGTGTTGTTCACCCACAAAGCGATTTTTGAACTGAAACAGAAACACCCGGACGCGAAGATTGTCGCCCACCCGGAATGTCTGCCTGCGGTGCGCATGACGGCAGACGAAGTCTGTTCCACGGAGAAAATGGTCAGCTATTGCCGGCAATCACCGGCGCGGGAGTTCATCATCGTCACCGAAGCCGGCATGTTGCATCGGCTGGCGAAAGAGTTGCCGGGCAAAGTCTTCATTCCCGGCCCGACCGATACCTGTCACTGCAACGAATGCAGTTTCATGAAGAAGAACACCATCGCGAAATGCGTCGCCTGTCTGGAGAATCTCGCGCCAGAGATCGACATGGACGAAGACCTCCGGCGCCGCGCGCTCGTGCCCATCGAACGGATGTTGGCGCTGGGCCGGTAGGCAAGGACCAATCCCCTTATGAAACGAATCATCATCACCTTGGGCATCACTGTGGCGCTGACGGTAACCCTGCGCGCCGCTGATCTTGCCACATACAAGACCGCCGACGAACTCTGGCAGCACATTCAGCAATTGCAGCAAGGCCCGAGCGCGCGTCCCACCAGTCAAGACGAGGCCAAAACGGTGATGACCGCGTTCCTCACGGACTTGGATCAAGCGCTCGGCGCGTTCATCGACCGTTATCCGCAGGACGAACGGCATTGGGAAGCGGAGCATACCCGGGTGGCCGTGGGGTTGTTCCGCGCGCAGGTGGAAGACAAGACCCCCGACCGCGCTGCCGCCGAGAAGAAATTGAACGAGATCATCAACGCCGCCGCCGCGCCCGAGAAGGTCCGGAAAGAAGCGCGGTGCACGTTGATCGAGTTGCAGAACGATGGGCTGGATGATTCCAGCAAACCCGCCGACCGCGCCGCCGTCGAAAAGGAGATCGTGGCGTTTCAGAAGGATTATCCCCAAGACCCGCGGACCACGGCGTTGAGCCTGATGCGGGTCGGGTTGTTCGAGCAAACCGATCCCGACAAGGCGGCCTCGCTGCTCAAGGAACTGGCGAAAGATCCCGACCCGGAATTGCAGGGCGAGGTCCAGCAACGCCTCAAGCTGCTGGAGTTGCGCAAGAAACCGGTGGAACTGCAGTTCACCGCCGTGGATGGCCGCGAGGTGAACCTGGATAAATGGCGCGGCAAAGTGGTCCTGCTGGATTTCTGGGCGACATGGTGTCCGCCGTGCCGGGCCGAAATGCCCAACGTGGTCGCCACCTACCGGAAATATCACGACAAAGGTTTCGAGATCGTCGGCATCTCGCTCGACCGCGACAAAAACAAGCTGCTCGCCTTCACGAAGGAGAACGGAATGGTGTGGCCGCAGTATTTTGATGGTCAAGCCTGGCAGAACGCCATCAGCCAGCGCTTTGAAGTGCGCTCGATTCCGACCGCGTGGTTGCTGGACAAAACCGGCAAACTGCGCGCTGCCGATCTGCACGGCGCGGCCTTGGGCAAGGAAGTCGCGAAACTCTTGGTGGAGTAAAAGGCGCCGATCATGTATCGCTCCGTCAAGCCTGTCTTGCGGATGCTGCTGGTGGGGCCACTGGCAATCATGGTGGCCGGGGCGGCGATTGGTCGCTCACCATCGCGCTGCAACCGGGTGACTACGGCTACAAGTTTGTCGTCAACGGCAACACGTGGGTTTTTGATCCCGCCAACCCGGCCCGCAAACAGGTGGGTGGAATTGAAAACTCCGCCGTGACGGTGAAATCCGCTGGAGTAACGCGAGCGGCACCGCCTGAAACCAATGGCGTACCGGTCACACTGACTTATACCAACGCACAAGCCCACGCGGTCTTTGTGGCCGGGAACTTCAACGATTGGAACAAAACCAGTCATCCGCTGCGCGCCGACGGGCACGGCGTGTGGACCTGTACGCTCCATCTCTCGGCGGGCGTGTACAACGGCTACAAGTTCATCGTGGACGGCCAGTGGCAGCCCGACCCGGCCAACACGGAAAAAGCGAACGATGGTTTTGGTGGTTACAATTCTGTGGTGTTCGTGCCCCCGTCAACACCGGTTGATACGGCGGACCCGACGTTCCTACCGGCAACGGAGCATCACGACGCGGCCCAGCGAGTCTTTGTCGTCGAAAGCGCGCGTGTACTGGCTTGGTATTGGAACCGCGCCGAACCCAAGGTGGGTGAAGTCCGCTACGAAGTGCATCAGGAAGCGGACGGCAAATGGCGCTGGGTGGTACGGTGGTTAGACCACGGCGGCGCGACGTGGCGCACCGCGACCGTCGTCTATCCAACCGAGCTGCTCGATGAGGGAGCAACATTTTACCGCGAGGTGTTTCGTCAATTGGCGGGAAAGTATTTGTCCGCACCGGTTGGCAAGCCCGCGATTCTTTTGGGGGACGCCTACTGGCGTGGCGCTGATCAGGCCGGTTCAAGGCGGCTGGCCGGCGTGCTCCAAGCAACCAAGCTGACAGTTGCTCCGGCCGAGCATCTCCCCCCGGACCGAATGGCCGAAATCGGTGGGCTGCTCACGCACGCCGCGCTGCCGGGCTTGGCGGGCATGTTGACTCTGGACGCACAGTTGCTCGCGCGCGGGGCGGCGTGGTTGTGTCTTGCCGAAACGCAATCGGGCGCGCCCGCCGATGATTTGCTCTGGGCCCCGGCACTGTTTCTTGCCGGACGGGAACGCGCCGCGAATTATCTCTGGCAAGGCCATGAGCCGCCGCACAGTGCGGCGGCGGAATGGTGGGCGTTGCTATCCCGGCAACCGACTGCCCAACAAGCGTTCACGTTTGGCGCGGAGGAGACTCATCGCCGTCAAGCCGTGCCCTTCCTGGCGTACTGCGCACAACTGGATGTTGATGATGTCGCCGTATTGGCGCGCGTGTTGCCGGCCTATGCGAGTCAGCCGGCTGAATTTTTGAATGAGTGTTACGAAATGGCTCCGTTTCTGGTGGGCAGCGGTGGCGTCGCCGCCGGACATGAGACCGCCGCGGCAGGATTCATCGCGCGCCAAGATTGGCTCAAGGCGCTGACAGCTTTGGGGAAACTTCTGCCGGGTGAGACGAATCAACTCGCGTCTGTGGAGACGGCCCAGCGGGCGGAGCAGGCGCCGGATGAAGACGTCGGCGATCCCAGGTTGATTGGTTTCAAGGAGGCGCTCCCGGTCATTCGGCTGGGATCGCCGTTTCGCGCGCGCCTTGACGCCGGTGGCCAGCGTGAATGCCGGGGATTTGCTCCGGTACGGCTGGGAAATGAACGCCGTCCAACTAGCGTCGCGGTACTACTTTCTCGAAACGATGCTGGGCGTACCGGAATCCGCCAAACGCTTTGCCGAAACGGTGCTCAAGGCGCTCCCGGAAATGGGGCCGTTCTATGACATGACGGCCACCGGCACGGAACTCTACCCGTTCCGTGAATTGTACCCGTTGGAGGCGGTGGATTACTGGCAGCTTCAGGATGCGTTCGTGCGCAGTTATTGCACGTATGCGGTGAAGAACTGGCCGCGCCGCGACAATGTGCGGCTGTATATGTCCCGGTGTTGGCTGCGGCCACTGCTGGTCCCTTCGGAAGGGACCGCGTTGGTCGCCGCGTGGGACTGGCCGACGTTCAAGAGCCTGGCGCAACTTGCGGAAGTTCGCGGTGGTCGGCGGGCGATGGCCCGGCTGCTGTCGGACGTGTTGTTGCGCGCCCCGGAGAACTGGGCGGACCGGGAGCAGTTGATCACCCATCTGGCCGCGAAACTGCCGGACGCGGTCTCCATCCAGATCAAGGTGTACAGCCTGACGCACAAGGACACGCCGCCATTCGCGCGCGCCCAAGCCCTGGAACGACTCTACTGGCAGAAGCCCGGCGGCGGCGGTTATCCGCCGATTTTCAGTCAATACATTCAAGTCCACGCCTACACGTCCGCGAAACGATTCTACCAGCAAGTGGCGCCACTTGTGACCGAACGGGTTGGCTTTTCATCGTCAATCGGACCGCAACGTTTCACGCTCGCCTTGCTGGAAAATGATCAAGCGGGCATGCGCCAAGCCTTGACGGATAGCAGCACCGGTAGCGCCGTGGACATGATCATGACCATGGTGGCCGATGTCGCCGACGATAACATCCCGGCGCTCGCGGCGCAGGTGGACGGCTAGCCAAGACATCCGAACGGTTGATGACAGACTTCAAGAAGCACAAGGTGCGCAAGGACTGTCAGTACAAGACAACTGGACGAGTTCGCTACGACGAGTTCTACCCCGGCTTGTCCAAGCCGATTATTGACGAGATTGACGGGGTGTTGGCGGGGCACTACGGGTTGACGGCGGAGGAGTTGGATTTCATCCTGAACTACGACATCAAGTACCGCCTCGGCCGCGATGCCGGCGAGGATGGCGACTGAAGATACTTGCCGGCGAACTATATCCATGTATACTCGGTTCTAGTCGAAAACAGCTATACATGGATATAAACAGCTAGAATTCGTGGAGGCACTGCATGGACGCCATCAAGAACCCATTTTCTCCCGGTGCCGGTTCGCCGCCGCCGGAACTGGTTGGTCGCGAGGGAATCCTCGAACAAGCGCGGATTCTGCTTGGGCGGATCAAGGAGAAGCGCTCCGAAAAGAGCATCCTGCTGACCGGGTTGCGCGGCGTCGGCAAGACGGTCTTGCTGAACGAAATTGAGCGGCTGGCCGCCAAGACGGGGTACCGGACTTTGGCGTTGGAGGCGCACGAGGACAAATCGCTGGCCGCACTGCTTGTGCCGCCGTTGCGCAAGCTGCTGTTCGATTTGGACCGCGTGGCCGGTGCCGGTGACAAAGCCAAGCGCGCGTTGGCCGTGCTCAAGGGATTCATGGATGGCGTGAAGGTCACGCTGGGCGATCTGGAAGTGGGATTGGATATTGACCCGGAGAAAGGCGCGGCGGACAGCGGTGACTTGGAAAGCGACCTGCCGAACTTGTTCCTGTCGGTGGCCGAGGCCGCCGAAGAGCGGCGGATGCCGGTGGCGTTGCTGATTGACGAGCTTCAGTATTTCAGCCCGAAAGAACTCAGCGCGCTGATCATGGCAATGCACAAGATGCAGCAGCGGCAGTTGCCCATGGTCTTGCTTGGTGCGGGCTTGCCCATCCTGCCCGCACTGGCCGGTGAATCGAAATCGTACGCGGAACGGCTGTTCAACTTCCCGGACATCGGGGCGCTTTCCGAACCCGACGCAAACAAGGCGCTGCAAGATCCGGTGAAAGCCGCCGGTGTGACGTTTGAAAAGGCGGCTCTGAAAGAGATTTTCCGGCTGACGCAAGGGTATCCCTACTTCCTCCAAGAGTGGGGGTATCAATCATGGAATCGAGCCACGGCCTCGCCCATCACCCTGCGCGTGGTTCAAGACGCCACGGCGACCGTGGTGCAACGCTTGGATACGAACTTCTTCCGGGTGCGCTTCGACCGGCTCACCCCAAGCGAGAAGCGTTTCTTGCGCGCCATGGCCGGTCTTGGACCGGGCGCACACCGGAGCGGCGACATTGCCGGGGCACTCGGTGTCTCCGTCAACAGTCTCGGCCCGGTGCGTGCCAAACTCCTCCAAAAAGGAATGATCTACAGCCCGGCGCACGGCGACATGGCGTTCACCGTGCCGCTGTTTGACCAGTTCATGTTGCGGGCGATTCCGCATTTGTAGGAGTTCGATCTCATGCCGAACTACGACATCAAGTCCCGCGTCGGTCGCGATGACAAGACGGAGGGTGACGAATGAGGGGAATGCCCAGGGCGGTAAAATCAGCTTTGGAGAAAGCGCACGACTCCGCGTTGTTGGCGGTGGAGGTTTACAACAAGCCCGCCGTGAAGTTCAAATCAGGCGGCTACATCGCGCTGATGGTCATCGCGTGGACCGCTCTGTTTCACGCCGTCTTCTTTAAGAGGAAACGAAAGCCGTTCTACAAGAAACCAAGCGGACGGTACTTCAAGGCGGAAGGCGATTACCGGTACTGGGAGTTGGATGAGTGTTTACGGCAGTACTACGGCAACGAAACGATGAACGCGGTGCGGAAGAACCTGGAGTTTTTTATTCCGTTGCGGAACAAGATCGAACACCGATCAATGCCGGAACTGGACGCAAGCATCTTTGGCGAGTGTCAGGCAATGCTACTAAATTTCGACGAGATGCTAGAGAAGGAATTCGGCGCGAAATTCTGTCTGCGGGAGTGTCTTTCGTTCTCGTTGCAGTTGTTCCCATCGTCGGAAAACTTGGTGGCCGCGGCGAAGCACCATCCAGACACCAAACCGGTTGTGGAGTTCGCTGCATCGCCGGCCGAGAGATCATCGACGGCCAACCGGGCGCATGGATTCGTCCCATCAGCGACCGGGAGCATCAGGAGGTGTCGGAAGAGGAACGCCGGTATCAAGACGGGAGCGATCCAGCGGTACTGGATGTGATTCGTGTGCCGCTCGTTGAGCCACGCCCCCACAGCTTTCAGCAGGAGGACTGGCTTCTTGATCCCAATTTCTACTGGCAGAAGGCGGGGCATTTGGGGTGGGCCGATCTCCAGCGCTTTCTCGATCCAGCCGTTCCGCTATGGATTAACCACCAGAACAGCGGTAACGGACTGAACGACCGGATCATCCTCGCGCAAGCAAATCAGCTCACGAGTTCGCTGCGCCTGATTCATGTGGATCGCTTGACCATACGGGTGTTTCGCCCTGGGGCGGCTTTCGGCAACCCCAAGCGGCGTGTGCAGGGACAATTCGAGAATGCGGGGACTCGATACCACCTCTGGATCACGGACCCGGTTTACGAGCAGCGCTACCTGGCGCAAGCGGATGGAAATTATGAATTGGGCGAATCCTGTCTGACCATCAGCTTGGGAGAACCATACGAAGGATACGCCTACAAACTGATTGCGTGCGTCATCGAGCGGAGAGAGAGTTAAGCAAGATGAGCGCAACCGAACATCCAGTCTTTACCATTGGGCACTCGACGCACACGCCGGATGCCTTCCTTGCGCTGCTGAGTCTGCATGGTGTGGAGGCCGTGGTCGACGTGCGCTCGTCTCCATTCAGCCGATACAACCCACAGTTCAACCGGGAGGCGCTGGAGCAGTTTCTCAAGACGAACGGCATCCGGTATGTGTTTCTGGGCCGCGAACTCGGCGCCCGCTCCGAGGACCAATCCTGCTACGAGAACGGGCAAGTGCAATATACGCGCCTGGCTCGGACGGCATTGTTCCGGGGCGGACTGGAGCGGGTCTTGCAGGGCGCCGCCAAGTACCGTGTGGCCCTGATGTGCGCGGAGAAGGAGCCGCTGGAGTGTCACCGACGCTG
The DNA here is from genome assembly GCA_037441425.1 of Verrucomicrobiia bacterium. GTDB lineage: Bacteria > Verrucomicrobiota > Verrucomicrobiia > Palsa-1439 > Palsa-1439 > JBBISF01. The sequence goes on along the minus strand of JBBISF010000015.1, from coordinate 41 downwards.
CTGGTGGCGAAGGCGCTCGTGGAACGAGGACAGCCGGTGGT
>JBBISF010000014.1:0-44165 GCA_037441425.1 Verrucomicrobiia bacterium | reverse complement strand
AAAACGTTCCGCAACCCACAACGGGGTTCCGAAAAGCAGTTATCGGAGGTTCCCTTAAGATCTGCATCATCGGCGGGGGGAGTCTGTCGTGGACACACACCATCGTCAAAGACCTGATGCACGTGTTCACCGAGCCGCTGGAAATCCGGCTGCACGACCTCAACCTGCCGGCCGCGCAACGCATGCAGCGCGTCTGCGCGTTGATGAGCACACAACTCCAACGACCAAAGGACCACATCCAAGCCGTCGCGTCTCGCGCGGAAGCCCTGCGCGGCGCGGACGCGGTCATCATTACCGTCTCCACGGGCCGGCTTGACGCGATGAAGCACGACCTCCGCATCCCCGAGCGCTACGGAATTCTCGCGACGGTCGGCGACACCACCGGCCCCGGCGGCTGGGCGCGCGCGGTGCGCAACATCCCGGTCTTCGTCGAGCTCGCGCACGATTTCACCAAGTACTGCCCGGAAGCGTTCATCGTCAACTACACCAATCCGATGGCTGCGCTGACGGCCACGCTCCAACTCGAATGCGCCAACCCGGTGATCGGCCTGTGCCACGCCTATTTTGAGACCAAAGACGTGATTGCCGGCATCTTTGGATTGCCGGACTGGAAACGGCTCACCGTGACCATTGCCGGTCTCAACCATTTCACGTGGGTGACCGATTTCTCGGTGGACCAACACCCCGGCTATCCCCTCCTCCGCCGAAAACTGCGCGGACGTTCCTTGCGCGCGGTGCTGCCGAAAATCACCAACGACGAAATCGGTTACCGGTCGGCCCATGAACTCTGCGCGGTGCTTTTCGACGCCTACGGTTATCTGTGCTACCCGGCCGACCGGCACACCAGTGAGTTTGTTTCCTTCGCGTTGGTCAACCGCCGGGTGACGCGCATGGTCCGCATTCCCGTTCAAGGCCGGCTGCAGATGCTCGACTACTGTCACCTCCAGTGCACCTCCATCCAGAACCGGCGTAACTACTACGCCCATGCCCAACGTTGGGTGGAGCGCGTGCTTCAAGGCCGGGAGAAACTTGATCTCGCCAAGTCGCGCGAGACCGTCGCCGACATGGTGGCGGCCTACCTGTACAACCAACCGATTACCGACGCGGTCAACCATCTCAACGTCGGCCAGATTCCGGGGTTGCCGATGGGTTCGTGCGTGGAAACGTTCGGCACGATTGACCGCTCCGGCGTCCGGCCGATCACCGTCAAACAGGTGCCGGACACACTGCTCGAACTAATGCGCCCACACGCCGTCTGCCAGAAATGGATTACCGAAGGCAGCCGGACCGGTAATCGGGAATTACTCTACAATGCGCTCTACCGGGATCCGATTTGTTCACACCTCAACCCCGATCAGATTCGGAAGATGGCCGATGAGTTGTTGCGTGCCCACCGGCGCTACATTCACCCGAGGCTGCGTTCGCGCCGGTGACGGTCTAGGAAGTCGGGGTGCGCGAAAAGAGGCGCGGCGGATATTTGGCCCAACGGGTGAAGGCCCGCGTGAAATCGTGCGGATGCCGGTAGCCCACGGCGTAGGCAACCTGTTTCACGGAGTGCGTTCCGGCTTCCAACAACTCCCGCGCCCGGCACAACCGCAGGTGCCGATGATAATCCAAGGGCGCAATCTGCAAGTGCTGCCGGAACAATCGCTCCAGCGTGGCCGGGGAAACTTGCAGGTAATGACACAGGCCGCGCACCGGTTGGCGGACGGCGAGATTCTCCATCAGCCATCGCGTGGCCAGTTCCATCCGCAAAGCCGCGTCGGAAATCGCTGGCTGCCGGTTAGTCGCCCGCGCCAATAACACATCCAACCGGCCCTGCAGATGAGCCACGGCCTGCGGCGTGATGCTGTCCGGGTGTTCGATCTCCCGGCGCGTCTCAGAGTGCAGCCGCGCAACTTCGCGTCGGCGGGTCCGGTCGAGCGTCCACCGCCGGTAACCACCGCGCTCCGGCCGGCAAGCTCCACAGGTAGGTTGATCACGCCAAGTCCACCCGAACAAATCAGCTTCACCGGCCCAATCGCTTAAGCAATCCGGGTGGAGAATAACGTAATCGCCCGCCGCCAGTTTCACCTGGCGGTCCAACAATACGAGGCGGGGATGACCGCGTTGCACGAACACATACACCCAGCCGGCATGCCGCGCGATCGGGGCTGGAGTTTTTTCCAAGAACGGCCGGCCCCACGAAAGGTACATCAACGGCATTGCCGCGACGGGTGCGCTTACCCAACGCAACTGACCCTCTGTACGTGGTTTCGACGGACTCATGAAATAGCCGGATTCATCATGCGGTGTTTAGGGAAGATATTGCCCTTGGGGAAACCGGCTGTCCACCCTAGAGTACACCTGTTCTCCCTGTTTGACGTGGGCGTTGATCGGTCGCAGACAACGCCCACGTTTTTTTTCTGGGCGGAGAGATCACTTCGACCATCAGCCTTTTCGTGTCGCTCAGGGCGGGGTTGGGCCTTCGATCACTTGCACCAACGTGTCCGGACGCAGCCATTTGGCAAAAGCGGCTTGGACTTGGTCGGCGGTCAGCGCCACGTAACGATGGGCGGCGCGGGTCGGTTCATCGAGGGGCAGGTCGCGCGTGGCGCGGTCGAGCAACCCGCGGGCAATCCGTGGGATGCTGGATTCGTGCAACGGGATTTCGCGCAACAACAGCGTCTGGGCCTGGATAAGTTCGGCGGGAGTGACCGGCGCAGTCTGCATCGCTTTCAAATCGCGGATCACCAGGCCGCGCGCTTTGCCCACGTTCGGCGGGTCGCAGGCGTATTCGACGATGTACACGGATCGCGTCTGCTCAATCTCGAACGACGAATCCACGAAATAAACGAGGCCGGCTTCCTTCCGCAGATCGCGGTACAGGCGGGTGGCGTAGAACGCGCCGCCAAGGACGTGGTTGCCGAGTTCGAGCGCGTAATAATCCGGGTTGGAACGCGTCAAACCGAGCGTCTCAGCCAGCAACACTTTGTCCTGCACCCGGCTGGCGTCGGGTACGACGGTGGCCGCGGTGTGGTTGAGCGGCACCGACGGCAATAGCGTGGCCGGTTTCGGACCTTCGGCTTTCCAGTCGCCAAAATATTTTTCCACCGCATTCTGGGCTTGCGCGGGCGTGATGTCGCCAATCACCACAATCGTCGTCAGGTCGGGACGAAACACGTGCTGGTAATAGTTCTTCACGTCGTCCAGCGTCAACCCGGTGACCGTGGCGGGCGTGGCTTCGCGTTGTTTGGGATCGAGCGGCGGATAGAGCGCCGCCAGCAACGCGCGGCGCGTCAGGTAGTCGGGGCTGTGGAGTTGCCCCGCCACCGTGCCGGCCACTTGTTGTTGGATGACCTTGAATGCCGCCGCCGGCAGGGCGGGATGCAGTTCGTTCTCGGCGAGCAGTTGCAGGCCGCAGTCGAAGTCGTCGGCGAGCACCTGCAGGGAGAAATCCGTGCCGGCAGAAGCGTGCGCGCCGATGTCATCGAGCGCCTTCTGGAACGCGACACGGTCGAGCGACCGGGTGCCGTAGCGGAATAGTTTGTCGAGCACGTCGGCAACGCCTTCCTGGCCCTTCGGCGTTTCGAGTTCCCACCGGTTCTTGATGTGGCCGTACACGCTCACCGTGCCGCTGATCGTCTCCGGTTGGACGATGAGACGGAGACCGTTCGGCAACGTGGTGACGACCGGATGCACGGTGGACTCTGGTACGACGAGCTTGTTCAACGCGTGAGCGGCCCACGCGGGTAGCTTGACCGGCTTGGTCTCGCTCGGCGTGAACGATTCCCGGCCACCGAATGCCTGCGTCGAAACCGGTTTGCCCGACGCCTCCGGCGTGAGGATGGCGGTGATGGCGTGATCGAAATCAAGATAGGTGTGCGTCGCACGGTTCACATCGGCGACTGTGACCTGCCGGATGGCGGCGATATCGTCGTCGGGCGATTGCCGGCCCTCGACGGCGACGGCTTGCGACCAAATCATTGCCAGGCCGGAAATGGAATTCTTTTCAAACTCGGCATCGGCCACCTCGTGGCGTTTCTCCGCGTCCACCAGATCGGCTCGGACACCGTCCTTCAAATCCGTCGCCAACGCCTGTTTCATTTCCGCGATCAGCGCTGCGCCGTCGCCGCCTTTCGGGAAGCGCGCGATGGCGTAACCGATACCGGCCTTGGTCAGGGCCTCGTACTCAAACTCGACGTCCAGCGCCTTACCCTCGGGCACGAGGGCGTACAACCGGCCCCGTTTGTTGCCCAGCACATCGCTGAGCACATCCGCCGCGGCGAAATCCGGGCTGTCGAAACCCGGCAACCGAAACGCGATTACGGCCATGCCATATGGCAGATCGGTGGTGACGTGGAGCAATGCCGGCTGCACCGGCGCCAGCTTCACGGCGGGCTGCGCCGGCAGTTTCGCGCGCGGGAGACGACCGAACAACGCGCGCACCGTTTTCAGCACCGCCGGCGGATTGATGTTGCCGACGATGATCAAGATGGCGTTGTTCGGTGCGTACCATGTGTCGTGAAACTTCTTCAGCATCGCCCCGGTTGTCTTGTCAAACGACGGGCGCGTGCCGAGGGCGTCGTGTTCGTACGGCGTGCCTTTGAATAGCGCGCTAAGCAGTTGCGTGTAAAAGACGTATTCCGGGTTCGAGAGATCTTGGGCGACTTCCTGTTCAATCGCGCCGCGTTCCTTCGACCAGAGCGCTTCGGTGTCGAGCGCGGCCCACATCCGGTCGGCTTCCACCCGCAACGCCACCGCCAGGTCCTCGGCCGGGACGGTGAAGAAATACTGCGTCACTTCCTGCTGCGTGTCGGCATCAAAATCGCCGCCCATCGCGGCCGTGAGATTGGCCAACTGATCGGCGGACAGCGTCGGGCTGCCGCGGAACATCATGTGTTCCTGGGCGTGCGCCATGCCGGGAAATCCCGGCGGCGCTTCGTTCGAGCCGACCCGGTAGTTGACGACGGTGGTGACGACCGGCGCGAGCGGGTTGCGCACAATGATGACGCGCAGTCCGTTATCGAGCGTGGCGCGGAACGCGGCGGATGGCGGTGTGGCCGACCAACCGGCGGGAGCCAAAGCCCAGCCGACCGCCCAACCGAAAATCAACAGACGTTTCATCATGTGGAGCAAGGTTTTCTTTCGCCACGCAACTCACACCTCCGACCAGCTCCACGGCGATACTGTTCAAACTACCCTCCCGACCGGCTACGTCAGTACCGGTATTCCAGCGCCGCTTCACGCATCGCAAGAAAGTTTTCCAGGGGGACTTCGTCGTTCAACTCAGTGGACGAACCCACCATGAGCCGGCCTTCAGCGGCGTCGAGCGCGCGACGGACGGCGTCTTTTACTGCCTGCGGTTTGCCGTAGGGCAGAAGCTGGGAAACATCAATCGCGCCGGCCAGGAAGAGGTGCGGGTGTCGCCGATGGATGTCGCCCACGTCCATGTTGGCGAGGACCTCGATGGGGTTCAGGCCGTCGATGCCGGCTTCGACCAGACCATCGAGGATCGGATTGAGGTTACCGTCGGAATGGAACAACACCTTGATGCCCTTTTTGTGGTAGGCGGCGCAAATCCGGGCCAGCCGATGGAAATAGTGCTGCTTGAACCAAGCCGGTGAGAGTAGCGGGCCGCTCTTGAAGGCGATGTCGTCGCCGCAAAATACCGCTTCAATCCCGTGGTGGTCCGGCAGATGCTCGATACACATCACGGATTGCTGGGTGAATAATTCCAGTAGTTCCTCCATCAGTTTAGGCTCATCCGCGAGGTAATAGGAAAATTGTTCCAATCCGACTGGACCGTACAACCACAACAACCCCATTCCCGGCCCGGTCGGGAAAAGGAAAACCTCGCCCAGTTTCTGCCGGTGTTCCACGATGGACGCCATGGCCTGATCTATCGTGGCCTGATGGCCGGAAGTCCAAGTCAGATCGATCTCGGCGCGTTTGGCGGCGATATACGCGGCCGCATCCGGGTAAGTCGCTTGGGCAGTCCAGGTCGTCCAACGGAACGAGTGTTGGGCGCGACCGTCCGGCAGGACTTCTTGTTTCTCCGCTTGCGGCAAGAGCACCGTCGGCCGGGTGGCGTCAATTGCCGGTTCGTATGCCGCGAACACAATGCGCGCGGCGTTTTCAAGGGTCAACTTCTCCCCGGCAAAATGGCTCAGGACCGCGTCGTTGCGCAATAAGTCGTAGAGCGGCGGGCGATCCGGCATGTCGCCCCGCAGGACCGCGCGCACTCGTTCAATTGAACCTTTCATTGCGCAAACGCCTCCATCGTGCTCGCGATGCAGCCGGGATAGGTCCGGCCACTGACGAGGAAATACCGCGCCCGGACGTTGGTGTGGATTTGCGTGGACCGGGCACTCATGAAGGACGTGATGAACGCCCGGCGCGATTTGTCGCTGTGGTTCGGTTCACTGCCGTGCAACAACCGGCTGTGGAAGAACAAGCTGCTACCGGGCTTCAGGGGCACATCCACGACCTTGTCCATCTCGATTTGTTCGTCGAGCAGGAACGGCGAACCCTTCTGTTTCGACTCGATCAGATCGAGCTTGTGGCTGCCGGGCACGACGCGCATACAGCCGTTCTCGATGGTCGCTTCGTCGAGCGCCGTCCACACCGAACACAAATCGGTGGGGCGAATCGGCCAGTAATTGGAGTCCTGATGCCACGGCATCTTCGAGCCGACCTTGGCCGGCTTCATCATCAGGATGTCGCGGAATAACATGACGTCCGGCCCGAGGATGTCGGTGATGGTCTGCACCAGCTTCTCCTTCAACAGGTACTTGCGAAAAATCGCACTCCGTTCAACCACCGCGCCAAACTTGCGCGCCAGTCTTCCCACCGCGGGATCCTTCTTCGCCGCTTCGGCAAACTCCGGCTCGATCTGCGCCGACCCGGCAAACAGCTCGCCGTAATCGCCCCGATGAATCGCATCGCACTCCGCCACCATCTCTCGCACCTCGCCGGGCGAAAACAAATCCCGCACGATGATGTAGCCGTGCTCCTGATAGTGCTCCCATTGTTCCGTCGTAATCGCCCGTAACGTCCGCGGGCGTTCCAGGACTTCAGCCGTTGTTTTCATTCTTCAATCCTACTGGAAACCGCGCAAATTGGAATGGACAGAACCACGGACTTGTTGGACAATTTGTGGATGATATCGTTTAACCGATGAAACCGAGCGCTTCCTGGGAAAGCCTGCTGGATCAATTAAGAATCGAGTACGGCAGCGCCATCTTCCACCACTGCGGCCCGGAATGGCGAGCCATTCCCCGCGTGTTGCCGGATGAGCAACTGCACCTCATCCACACCGGGAAACTCGAATACACCATCGGTGGCAAGCTCTACCGGGCGCAACCATGCCAAGTCGCTTTCTGCCCGCCCGGCATCGAGTGGAGTGTCCGGCGCGTCTCCCCCGCATACGTTGATCTGACCGTCATCCACTTCCAAGCCCGCTTCCCCGGCGGCCGGCGTTACCTCGAAGCGTTCGGCTTCCCGGCCATTCTGATTCCCGATCAACCGCTCTGGACGAAACTCACGCACATTGGCCGCGAATTGTGCGCGCTCGACAAGCAGGAACCGCCGGGCCACGCCCTCAAGGAATTGGCGTTGATGCACGAGTTCTTCCACGCGTTCTATCCGCTGCGCGGCCTGACGACCGCGGTTGATCGTGACGGCGAACGTGTTTTCAAACTGATCGCCTTCATGCGCCAGCATTACCGGGAACGCATCACCTTGGAGATGCTGAGCAAACAGGTTTTCCTCAGTCCCAACCATCTTACCACGGTCTTTCGCGACTACACCGGCCGCAGCCCGATCGATTATCTCATCCAATTGCGCCTGGAAGAAGCCCGGCAACTCTTGCAGTCACCCGAACACACTGTTGGCGAAATCACCGAAATGGTCGGGTACGATGACCCCGCGTACTTCAGCCGGTTGTTTCGCAACCATGTCGGCATGTCGCCGGCTGAGTTCCGCCGGCATCGCCGGTCATTGATCTGATTTGTCCGCGCGGCTTGACACACCCGGTAAGCACCGACTACAAACTTTCTCATGCCGGCGACGCGCACCCAAACCAAAGCTATCCATCTGCTCAGCGGCGATGACGAGTTCACCATCAAGCAGGAAGCCGCCAAACTCGCGGAGCAGCTCGCCCCCCAAGGGGCCGGGGAGTTCGGCGTGGAAATCATCGAAGGCGAGTCTTCCAACCAAGAGTTGGCGCTGAAACTGATCAGCCGACTGCGCGAGGCGCTGTTCACAGTCGGTCTGTTTGGCGGGGAGAAACTGGTCTGGCTAAAAAACACCGAGTTGCTGGCCGACAACGTCACCACCCGGACGGAAACCATCAAAGACGCGCTCAACGAACTCGGCGATCAGCTTAAACGCGGATTGCCGGACGGCGTCACCTTGGTGATCAGCGCCATCGGCTGCGATCGGCGACGCACGTTCTACAAGACGTTGGAAAAACTCGCCGAGGTGAAACTGTTTGAAGCGCCCGATCCCACCAAGAGCGTCAGCGACGAGGAATTTGCCGCGTTCATCCAAAACCGGTTGCGCGAGGAAAAAAAGCAGATGACCCCGGACGCCGTGCAAATGTTCCGAGACCTTGTCGCCCCGGAATTCCGCGAGATGGCCAACGAACTGGAAAAGGTATTCGTCTATGTCGGCAAACGCCCGGCCATCACCGCCGAGGATGTCCGCGCGATTTGTTCTGCTTCCCGGCAAGCGGTGATCTGGGAATTGACCGACGCACTCGGCGCGCGGCGATTGTCGGCGGCGATTGCCGCTTTGGAAAACCTGCTTGCCAGCGGCGAGAACGCTATTGGCGTCGTGATGATGTTGGTCGGCCAGTTCCGCCTGATGTTACTGGCGCGCGATTTGATGACCCGAAAGATCCTCGTCCCACAGGACGGACCGGGTGGCGGGTTTCAATATATGAAAGCGTTCGAGCACTTGCCGGAACAACAAGTGGCGCATCTCCCCCGCACCAAAGACGGCAAGCTGCCCAGTCCGTGGCGACTGCATCGGTGCGCGCTCGCTGCCCGGAACTTCTCCACCACCGAACTCATCCGCGCTATGGAACTGCTGGTGGAAGCCAACCGGCAGCTTACTTCCACCGGCCTCGATGAACGTCTCGTGCTCGAAGAAGTCCTCGTCAAAATCGGCGGCCAGCGGGAGAAGGCGCAGTCTTAAAACTGCCGGAGCAACGACGCTGGGATTTCGGCGGCGGGATTACTGGCCGCGTTGGTCGTGACCGCCCCGATGGTTAACGCCTGATTCATCACTGCCAGCAATTCGGTTGCCGGCACGAATCCGACATGGCGCAAGGTGGTCCGCTCGTGGCCAGCCGGATCAAGAAACACAAACGTCGGCACACCGGCAATCTGGTATTGCTCCGTCAACTTCTGCGCTTCGGGCGAAGTGGTCTTGGTCAGATCGGCACGCACCATGAGGAACTTCTTGGAGGCTTCGATGATCCGCGGATCAGTGAAGGTGCGTTTGTCCATCTCATGACACGGGATGCACCAGTCAGCATAGAAATCAATCAACACTGGCCGGCCGGGATGCGCGATGAGTTCCGCCGAATACGGTTGCCAGCTGATGGGTGATTCAGTCGTCGCTTTCGTGCTCAGCAACGGCATCACAAACCAAATCGCGACGCCGATCAACGCCACGCCGAACACGCGTTTGATCCAGACCATCCACGTGCCGGACTTCGGCAGTCGCGCAAGCAATCCGGAAAACGTGCCGAGCACCACGTACGGCAATCCCAGTCCGCACGCCAGCGTGAAGAACAGCCACCACCCCAGCCACGGATCACCGCGTTGGGCGACGAAAACAAACACGCTGAGAATGATCGGCCCGAGACACGGCGCGGCGATAATGCCGACAGTCGCGCCGAGCAGAAACACGCCGATGTACCCGGCTTTCGAAGAAAGCCCGGCCGCCTGCTGCATCAGGAACGACGGCGGCTGCAATTCGTACAATCCGAACATGCTCAACGCCAGCGCCACCAGCAGCACCGCAATCCCGATCAGCACCACCGGACTTTGCAGCAACGCACCGAACAACCCACCCGTCAACGCCGCCGCCAACCCCAACGCCGAGTAGGTCAGCACAATGCCCAGGCAGTACGTCAGCGCTCGCGCAAATGCCGTGCTGATGCGTCGTTCACCTTGGCCGCCGAAATAGCTCACCGTGATGGCGATCATCGGATAAACGCACGGCGTCAGATTCAGTGCCAACCCACCGAGAAACACGAACACAAATACCAACGCCCAACCGCGTTCGTGAACGAGGGATTCGATGGAATTTTCGCTGTCAGCACGCCCGGTCGCGGCGGGAACGCCGTTCCCACCAGATGGCCCGGCAACAACCGTTGCGTTTAACGTGAGCGGAACCGTCTGCGGAGCGACGCAAATCTTGTCGTTGCACGCCTGATAGCTCACCGCGGCTTTGATGGTGAGCGGTCCGGGCGGCACGTCGGGCCGGACTTGGCCCGCAGCGGTGATGACGATCTTGCCGGTGTACAACGCCACAACCGTATCACTCCAACTCATGCGGACTGACTCGCCGGGTGGGTACGTGATCTTGGTGACGCTCAGCCCGGCCGGGAGGTCGAACTTCACTTCCGTGGGAATCAGGTCGGCGCTGGCCGGGTTGGCGTTGATGTGCCACGGCTTGACGATTTCGATCTCCACCGTCAACTGCACCGCGCCACCCGGCACCAATTTATCCGGTGAGGCCAGCAGTTTCGCACGCAGTTCTTCGGCGGCGCGAACGTGAACGGCTGTCGCCAGCAGGAAGCAGACGAAGATGATGGACCGTAGTCGCATGGTCATTGTTTCAGGACGGCTTCGACGTACTTCTGGATGTCCGCCTTGCCGGTAAAGCCGACGTATTGCTGGATGATGTTGTAGTTCTTATCAATCACAAACGTCGTCGGCACGGCTTGCAGGCGGCCAAAGGCCTCGATCGTGGGCAAGTCCGCCAGCAAGACCGGGAACGGGGGACGATGTTCCGTCATATACTTCCGCAGCCCCGCCGGGTTATCCACCACCACCATGCTCACCACGCTCAATTTCTCCGTCGGGAACCGGTTCTGCAGCGCGTTCAACTCCGCCATCTGCCGTTCGCTCGGTTTGTCGCCCACGGCCCAAAACGTGACGACCGCCGCTTGCCCGGTCAGCGTCGTGGAAGAAAATCTTCTCCCCTCCCAATCCAACAGATTGAACGCGGGTGCCGGCACGGCCGCGCGAATTTCGATGTTGGTCATCTTGTTGGTATCTACCCCATCGGCGGCGCGGGACGGTAACGCCGGGCTCACAGCTAGAATGAAAAGGCCAGCCAAACGCAAGGTCATGATGAACAATCCCATATTGGATTTCCGCCGGCCGCGCAACGTTCAACCGTCGCGGTCGGCTGGGCGATCGTTTGCGTCCAGTCTACGCGGACACCACCGGGCGCGCAATCCCGGTGCTTGCGCCGCCGTCGGGCTTCCCGTCCCAGCCCGGTCGTTGTACACTCCCACACATGCGTCTCTGATCTGAGTGACAACCCGCCATGCGTGCGGTGCGTCTGTCGTCCGTCTCAAATCAGCCATGCAAGAACCTGAACCAACGAATTTTGATGAAGCGCTCCGGCGCTACCAGCGCCCGGTGTTGAACTTTGCCTATCGCCTCCTCGGCAACGCGACCGAAGCCGAGGACGTGGCGCAGGACGTGTTTGTCCGCGTCCAGCAGCACTGGGACGACTACAACCCGCGCCAGAAGTTCTCCACGTGGCTGTTCGCCATCACCCGCAACGCCTGTCTGGACCGGCTCCGCGCCCGGAAACGCCATCCCGAAGTGCCATTGGAAACCGCGCCCGAACCCATCGTCAGCCACCGGGAAGTGGAGCTAAACGAAACCGGCCAGTTGATCGCCGCCGCCGTCGCCGAGTTGCCGGAAGATCAGCGCACGGCGCTCGTGCTGGCCGAATATCACGGAATGAGCTATGCCGAGATTGCCGGGATTATGAAATGTTCGGAAAAATCTGTGGAATCGCGTTTGTACCGCGCGAAGCAAACGTTGCGGGAGAAGCTGCGGTATTTGCTGTAGCCCGTCAGCGGAACGGCAGGCGATCCATCTGCGTAGCCGCGCCTCAGGATGAGGAAAGGCGTCGAGAGAAAAATTGAGAAGGTATGTGGGGAGGCCCGTCTGAGAAGGTGTGAACATGGAAGAGGCCCACGAACATTTGTTGTCAGTTATCTGCTACACGGCGCAGCTTTTGGCAGAGCTTGACAGGTGCGCTTGATAGGCTGGCATTTTGGCTCATGTGAATCTCCACGATTCCCATGAAATAAATGGCGCGCCCAGCAGGAGTTGAACCTGCAACCTTTGGTTCCGTAGACCAACGCTCTATCCAATTGAGCTATGGGCGCGACGTTGTTTATCGCCAATCACTGACTGCGTCTAAAAATCTTCGCCATGCTCTTGACAATAAACATCTTGCAAACTGCTCTGATCACTGATCGGAATCCCCTACCGTGAAAGACCAGCGAAAGCTCTCAAAGAGCAAATTGCGGACGGGAATCTATCAACGCACCGTCAACGGTTCAACATCTTTTCTCGTCAACTTGGGCCGGGACGGCGACTGCAGACAACGTTGGCGAGCCGGAACTCCCGGAGGATAGTGCTCCCCGTGAGTTTTCCAAGGGGCTGGCGACTGAATCCGGAGCGGTGTTAGGGGGAACTTCAAAATGCGCTTGCACGGGGCCGGTTTTTCACTATTTTGCGGCGGCAACAGGAGGAGCCGGACGAATGGAAGAATTGACCTGCCCGAATTGCAACGTGGACGTTGACCGCGAGGAGCTGCGTCGGAACAACCTGCATTGTCCCACCTGCGGCTACGACATGAGCGATGCGGAAGAGGAAGATTGGGACAAGGAAGAGGACGAGGATCTCGACGAGGAGGATAACGAGGACGAGGCCGACGAAGACGAAGACGAGGATGAGGATTAGGATCGGCCAGCATGTTGGTGGAGACATTTGAAGCCGGGCCGGCGGCCACGAACGGGTATTTGGTGGCGGACCACGCGGGCGGCAGCGCGCTGATGGTTGATGCGCCGTTGGGCGTCACCGACGACGTGGTAGCGTGCGCGGCAAAATGGCAAGCGCCCATCAAATACCTGATCAACACCCACGCGCATTGGGATCACTTTCTGGATAACGCGGCGTTGTTGCGCAAGACCCAGGCGCGGTTCGGAATTCACCGGGAAAGCGCGCCGTTGTTGACGTTGCCGCAGACGCGCATGATCGGGCTGAACTTGGAGATTGAGCCGAGCCGGCCCGATTTCTTTTTGGAGGAAGGGACATCGTTGGTGGTCGGCGATTTGCGGTTTGAGATTCGGCATTGTCCCGGTCACTGTCCGGGCAGCGTGGCGTTGTTCGAACCGACAGAGCGCGTGGTGTTTGTGGGGGACGTGTTGTTTGCCGGTTCGATCGGGCGGACCGACCTGCCGGGCGGCGATTACGCGACGTTATTGAAGTCCATCCACGAAAAGTTGCTGCCGCTGGGCGACGATGTCCGGGTGTTGGCGGGTCACGGGCCACCGACGACGCTCGGGAGGGAAAAACGAGATAACCCGTTTTTGGCCTGAAAATGTAAAAATAATGGTTGCAAGGCTGCGCGCGATTCCCTATAGGATACGCCAAACCTAGAACCTTTAACCCTAACAAGGAGGAACAACAGGTCTATGGCTAAGATGACGAAGTCGCAAATCTTGAAGCACCTCGCCGATAAAACCGGCGTGTCGAAGAAAGCCGCGGGATTGTTTATGGAAGAATTGGTGAAGCTGGCCTATCGCGAAGCGAAGAATGCTTTCACGATTCAAGGCCTCGGCAAGTTGGTGCTCGTGAATCGCGCCGCGCGCATGGGCCGCAACCCGGCCACGGGCGAGCAGATTCAGATCCCAGCCAAGCGCGTCTTGAAGTTCCGGATCGCCAAGCAGGCGAAGGAAGCCGTTCTCGGCAAGAAGTAACCGCGAATCTTTCGCGAACGAAAGAAAACGGCCGGGCCCTCCAGCCCGGCCGTTTTTCTTTTGAAAAAGTGGGGACAACCAGCAACGGCTACGGCACCGATTTCTTTGTAAACGCCGTGATTTCCTCAATCCCGGCCTCGCGCGCCGCGTCCACGATTGCCACCACCCGGCCGTAGCTGACCTTCTTGTCGGCGGATAACTCCAGAGTCACGTGCGGATTCACCTTCTTCGCTTCAGTCATGGCGCGCTCCAACGCCGTCAGGTTCACGGGCCGGTTATCCACGTAAATCGTCTCGTCCGGGGCCACCGTGATCAACAGCCGCGCCACCTTCTCCTTGCCGAGCGCTTCGGCGGTCTTGGCTTCCGGTAGAGCCAGTTTAACCGCGGAGGGTGCTTCCGCGCGGAACGTGGTCGTCACGAACAAAAACAGCAGCAACACCAACAAAATATCCACCAGATTGATGATCCGGATTTTAGGGGTGTACCCGGCTCGTGAGACATCGAAGATGCGCATAAATCCTGATTAGTGATAGAGGTGCTTGAGCAATTCGTCCACGTAACGCTCCAGCTCCAACGCCAGATTATCAATCCGCCGCCGCAAATACATATAGGCCACCAACGCGGGAATTGAGACCGACAACCCGGTAAACGTCGCCATCAACGCCTCCGAGATGCCTTTGGAAATCAGCGACGGATCGCGCAACCCGTGTTGCGCCACGTCGCCAAACACATGCACCATGCCGGACACCGCGCCGAGCAGACCGAGCAACGGCCCCAACTCCACCACCAGCGCCAAGGTCGTCAGTCCGCGCTCCAGCCGCGACAGGATTTGCCGGGCGCTCGCTTGCACCGCTTCGAGGTTTTCCGCTTTCGGCAACCACGAATGCGCGAAGCTGACGCGCATCAATTCCGCCAGCACCGTCTCGTCCCGTTGACACAACGTCTTCACCCGGTCGGTGAGATCGTCCGGGCGCGGTTGCCGCTGCAACTCCGCCATCAACGATTGTGAGAAGATCCGTTTGCGTTGCAGCGCCCAGACCCGCTCGATGATGATCGCCACCGCGCTGATCGAACAAATCAGCAACGGCCACATGACAATTCCGCCTTTGATAAACCACTCGGGCATTCCAAACCTCCTAATAATAAAATGTGAACGTCACATCCCGCGGCTGACCACCGAGCAACAACCGCAACTTGTCCGGCAACGGCTCAAACGGCGCGGCCTCCGTGACCGCCTTCTCACACCACAACGCGTTCATCTCGCCGGCGGTATTCTCTTTGCGCTGCACCTTACCGATGTGTCCATCATCGTACAACTCGAAATACAACGTCACCGTCCCGCCCTTCGTATCCAACCCAAATTGATCCAGAATGTTGTACCACCGGCTCTGCACGGCGCGAATGATCTCCCGGTCGTACGCGCCGAACGGACTCTCCGCCACGTTGAACGCCGCCACGCCCTGCCGGCTCACGCCCGAAGCTGTCAACCGCGACCGGACTGTGGAAACCTCGCCGCCCGCGCTACCGGCAGCAAGCGTCGGATGCGGCGCCGGTTCTGACGGTGGTGCCGGAGGCGTTATCATGCTCGGTTCCTGATTGCCGAGCATGGCGAACTTGGGTTGTTCCGGTTTTGGCGGTTCCGCTTGCGCCAAACCTTCGTTTGGCACTTCCTTGGGTTTCTCGGCCGGCGGTTCTGGAGTACCACGCGCTGCCGGAGGCGCAGGTTTCGGAGTTGGCGCGACCGGCGGTGGCGCCGGCGGCGACATCAATGCCGGCTTGGCAACCGGCACCGTCTCCGATGCCAACGCCCCGGTCTTCTCCCCTTTCAAGTACGGCGTCGCGCCTTCCTTCTTCGTGGGGTTCTCCGGGTTGGCGGCCACCGTGTTGCGCGTCCCATAGAAATCCGTCTCCGGCGGCGTGGCCGACGCCTGATTGTCGTGCGTCTCCATATAGATGTTGGGTTGCTCCGGTGGTGGCGGCGGACGCTGTGGTTTCGGGGTCGGCGCTTCCACAAACGTAATCTGCGGGATGACCGGCGCTTTTGAGGTGAGGGTTGGGCGCGCTTCCGCCAACGACCGGATCAGCGGCAACCGTTCCCAGAATGTTCGTGTCTGGTACAGCCCGAATGTCAGCGCGTGCAACAGCACCGACACCAACACCGCCACTTCGATCTGAAAGTTATACCGGTTTGTCGTCACAATCCGTCAGGATGATAACAGAATGCCCGCCTGCTTCAACCAACCGCCAGCCCCAGCTTTTGCAGCGTGGCCTGTAGGCGTTCGACAGGCAATCCCATCACATTGCTGAAGCTGCCTTCGATCCGCTCCACAATCCCTTCGCCGTGTTCCTGAATGGCATACGCCCCCGCCTTGTCGAGCGGATTGATCTTGCCCAGATACTCGGCAATCTGCGCGCCGTTCAACGGACGCATCCACACCCCCGTGTGATCAGCAAACGTGATCTCCGTGTTCAATGCGCGGTGAATCAGGCACACCGCCGTGATCACCTCATGCCGGTGCCCCGTCAACCACCCCAGCATCGCGGTCGCTTCCGCCCAATCGCGTGGTTTGCCAAAGACATCGCCCGCGAGCACCACAATCGTATCCGCCCCGAGCACCAGCGCGTCCGGGTGACGCGCCGCCACCGCCCGCGCCTTGCGTTGCGCATTCTGCAACGCCAACACCTCCGGTGCCGCCCCCGTTTGTTCCTCCACCACACCGTCCGGGCGCACAATCCGAAACCGCACGCCCATCTCCCGCAATAACTGTTCCCGGCGCGGCGACGCACTGGCTAAAATCAGTTCCATGACGGCAAGGATGAATGCCGAAGGATGCGGGATGAAGCAAGCCGGAAGGAGAGCGCCCTTCCGGGCCCGACGATGCGCGGGACGTTTAAGATTTCAGATTGGAATCTTAGCCTTGTCACTGGGCACAGCTTCGATGCCCAGCACCTCGGCCACGGCCGGGTCCGCCTGCAACCACGCCACGCGCGAGAGCTTGTCGGCGCCACTGAGCACGCCACCGAGATAACCCAACACGATGTCCGCCGGGGCGAACGCATTGGGACTGGTGGGCGCATGCGGCAAGACCTGTTGGAGTTGCTGGTCAAAGTGCTGTTGGTGCAAGAACTGGCTCCACACGACCAACCCGCCATGGGCGGTGAGGCGCTGATCGGTAAAGCCGATTCGGATGGACGACGGGCCGTGGTGCGTGTCAATGTTCAGGCCCGCCGTTTGGTGCGCCTCATCTCAAACTGAATCGTTCCGGCTTAGGTTAAGCAAGCACAACCAGCGACGCCGCAAAATACCGGCGTTGGAAGAAGATCGCGACATTGACCAGCCCGATCAACACCGGCACTTCCACCAGCGGGCCAATCACCGCGGCAAACGCTGCGCCGGAATGGATGCCAAAAACAGCTACCGCAACCGCAATGGCCAGCTCGAAATTGTTGCTGGCGGCGGTGAACGACAAGGTGGCGGTCTTGGAGTAGTCCGCGCCGATCTTGCAGCCGAGGTAAAAGCTCACGAGAAACATCACCACGAAGTAGATCAATAACGGCACGGCAATCCGCAAGACGTCGAGCGGGATGCGGACAATCCGGTCACCCTTGAGGCTGAACATCACCACGATGGTGAACAGCAGCGCCACCAACGTCACCGGGCTGATGCGCGGGATGAACTCGCGTTCGTACCATTGCCGGCCCTTCGTTTTCAGGCCGACGACGCGGGTCGCCAAGCCGGCCAGGAATGGGATGCCAAGATACACGAACACGCTCTTGGCGATTTGCGCCATGCTTACGTTCACGACGCTGCCGGTCAGTCCGAACAACGGCGGCAGCTTCGTGATGAAGATCCACGCAAACAAACTGTAGAACAACACCTGAAACACGCTGTTGAACGCGACCAGCCCGGCGCAGTATTCGGTATCGCCCTTGGCGAGTTCGTTCCACACGATCACCATCGCGATGCAACGCGCCAAGCCGATCAGGATCAGCCCGACCATGTATTCCGGATGGTTCCGCAAAAACACAATCGCCAACGCAAACATCAACACCGGCCCGATGACCCAATTCTGCACCAACGACAAACCGAGCACGCGCCAGTTGCCAAACACGTCGCCGAGTTCCTCGTATTTCACCTTCGCCAGCGGCGGATACATCATCAGGATCAACCCGATGGCGATGGGCACATTGGTCGTGCCGGCATTGAATTGGTTGATGAACTTCTCGACGCCCGGCACAAAGTACCCGGCCGCGACGCCGGCACCCATCGCCAGAAAAATCCATAGCGTCAGATACCGGTCGAGAAAGGAAAGTCTGCGTGAAATGTGTTGGGTCATTGAATCACCGTTCAGTTGTTTGTTGGCCGTCGGAGACCCGGCCGTCTTTGACGTGGTAAATGTGGTCGAAGCCTTCGATCATCCGGTGGTCGTGCGTGACGCAAATCACCGCACTACCTTTCTCGCGGGCGATCTGGCGAAACAACGCCATCACGCTCTGACCGCGCTCGGTGTCCAACGCCGCCGTTGGTTCGTCGGCTAGAATTACCGGCGGCGAGTTGGCCAGCGCGCGGGCAATGGCCACGCGCTGTTGCTCGCCGCCGGAAAGTTTCTCCGGCAAATGGCTCTGACGCTCGCCGACGCCGAGATAATCCAACAGTTCCTGGGCGATGCGCACGGCTTTCGCGCCGGTGACGCCGTTGATCTGGAGCGCCACCAGCACGTTTTCCCGCGCGGTCAGAAACGGCACGAGGTTGTGCGACTGGAAAATGAAGCCGAGATGCTCGCGCCGGAACTTTCGCAGGTCGCGCACCCGCCAGCCGTTGTCGTAGAAGCAGGTGCCGGCAATGCAAACCCGGCCGTGCGTGGGTTCAATGATGCCGGCGATGCTGGTCAGCAACGTTGTCTTACCGGACCCGCTCGGGCCGAGAAGCGCCGTCAATTCACCGCGCCGCACGGTAAGGTTCGCGTCGCGCAACGCGGTCACGGCGGTGTGGCCTTCGCCGTACACCTTGGTCAGATTCTCGATGTGGACGACTTCCATGATTTCATCCCACCAGGGCCGCACCGGCTTCCACGCGCAGCGCCTTGCGCAGTCCCATCGCGCTGGCCACCAGACAAATCGCGATCACGATGCCCAGTAACAGCAGTTGATCCGGCAGACCCACCAGCACGCGGCGCGGCCATTTGTCGTACGTCAGATTGCCGACGACCAGCGCGATGACGTAGCCGATCAAACCCAGCGCCAGCGACTGCTGAAGCACTAGGCCGGTAACGAGCCGGTTGGGCGCGCCAATGAGTTTCAGCAGCGCAATCGGTTTCAGTTTCTCCAGCGTCATCGTGTAGATGATTTGGGCGACGATCACCGTCGTGACGATGGTGAGCAATACGCGGAACAATCCCGTCTGCCGTCGCGCCAGCGCCACGCTGCCCTGCAACATCAACGCCGATTGCTCGGCAGTCGTGGACGCGGTGAAATACTCCCACCGGTTGATCGCCGCCACCACCGCCGCCGGGTCCGCGTCCGGCGCGAGGCGCACGAGAATCGCGTTGACGTTGTGCAGTTCGGGATTGTCGGCAAATCTCTGGACCAAGCCCGGCACCAGCATCGGCTGCGTCGGCAAGGCTTGCGTGTACGCGGCCAGCGCCCGCTGCCGGGCGTTGCGGATCGCCCAGTTGTCTTTGACGAACTGAATTTCCTCGGCGTCCTGATACGAGAAGAACGCCACCGGATCGCCGCCCGAGCCGACCATGCCGCGCGTCAGGCCGACCACGGTGTAATCATGCAATCCCAAATGAACGACATCACCGACGCGCAAACCGAGTTTCTGGTCCGCCACCATTTCATAATGCGCCTGCCCAATGCCGCGCCCGGCCACCACCTGCGCCGGCCCGCCCATCCCGGTACCGAGATCGTAGCCGACCACGACAAACCGCAGCAGCCGGCCTTGCCACGGACGTTGCACCGTGTAAAAAATGTACGGACTGGCCTCGCGCACGCCCGGCACGACAGCGATCCGGTACCGCACATCGTCCGGTAGACGCGACAATTCGGCGAACGGCCCGCGCGTGTCCTTCTGCGCGACCCATAAATCCGCGCCGGAACTGTCAATCAACGCCAGCGCGTCGGCGATGAATCCGTTGTAGATACCGGCAAACGACAACACCAGCGAGAGCAACAGTCCCACGCCGAGACAGGACAAGGCGAACCGGCCCCAATGCTGGCGCAGATCGCGGACGGCAAGATTCATGGTTGCTCCGGGGCGACGCGTTGGACGTCGGCGATGGGTTTCTTGCCAGCAAATGGATTCGCGATCACCCAATCGTCCGCCGCCACGCCACCGGCCAGTTCAACGCTGTCGCGTCCGGTCAAGCCGAGTTCGACCGGCCGCCAGCGCGCGTGGCCGCCGCTGACGACGAACACGCCGGCTTGTTCGCCGCGACGAACGATGGCGCTGCGGGGAATCTGCAACGCATCCGCCTTCCACGCGGTTTCGATGTAGACGTCTGCTTTCGCGCCGACAAACCAGTCGGGCGGCAACTTGTCTGCCGTCACGTCTGCTTCGCGTTCCTCGGTGACTCGGTCGGCTTCTTGGGCCAGCCGGGCCAACCGGCCCGGAAACGATTGGCCGGGATAAGCGCGGAATGTGATGCGCGCCGATTGGTCAACGCGCAGCCCACCGGCAACGCGTTCATCCACCATCGCGGCGATCCAAAGCGGTTGCTGCGTGTCGGCGATGCTGAAGATCGGCGTGCCCGGCACGACCGTATCACCGACCTCCAGGTTGCGGACGAGCACTCGCCCCGTGACCGGACTATAAATGACGGTGTCGGCCAGCCGGGCCTTGGCAAAACCCAGACTCGCCTCCGCGCTGTGCACGGTCGCTTCGGCCACCCGATAGGCGGCCTCGTAGGCGTCCAGTTGCATCTGGGAGATGGCCTGTGACGGAACGGAGCGTCCGTGTTCCCAATCCAACCGGGCTTTTACCAACTCAGCTTGCGCTTGTTTGACTTGAGCGTCGGCCACGCGAACGGAGTTTTCGTAGTCGGTCGCTTCCAACCGCGCCACGACCTGCCCGTTGGTGACGGTGTCGCCTTGATCCACCAGCACTTCGACCACTTTGCCGGTGATCTTCGCGCTCAATGCCACGACCACTTTTGCCTCCAACGTGCCCGTGCCGAAGGCTTCCGCCACCAGCGCACCGCGTTGCGGATGAACCACCCGCACCTCGGCCGGCGCGGTCAGTTTCCGGCCCACCACAACGACGATCGCGATTGCCAACAGCGCCCACGCCGCTCTCACCAGCTTCCGCCATGAACGCGCTTGCGCCGGTGCCTTCGCCTCAGTGTTGTTTTCACTCGTATCACTCATCTTGATTCCTTTATTTGGTCACGCTGCCAGCCGCCGCCCAGGGATTTGATCAATGCCACGGCCGCCACGAAGCGTTGGCCACACAAACGCGCCACGGTCCGCTCGTGATCCCGCTCCACCGCGTCGGCAATCGCCACCGCCAGATAATCGGTCAACCCGCCGCGATACTGGTCGGTCGCGATCTCCTGTTGCTTGCGCGCCGACCGCAACGCCGACTGTTCGCGCGCCGATTGCTCGGCCAACAGGCGTTGGGCCGCGAGGTTGTTTTCGACTTCTACAAATGCAGTCAGTACGCTCTCGCGGTATTGGGCGACAGCTTCTAGGTAAACCGCCTTCGAGCCACGAAGATTTGCCGTCAGCCGGCCGCCCTCAAACACCGGCACGGACAGCGACGGACCAACGGCCCAAAATCGGCTCGGCCAGTCGAACAACGTGCCGGCATCCACGCTCTGGAAACCTGCCAGCCCATTGAAACGGATGGTGGGGAAAAAAGCCGCCTTCGCCACGCCGATGTTCGCGTTGGCCGACGCCATGCGCCGTTCGGCCGCGGCGATGTCGGGCCGGCGCTCCAGCAACTCGGAGGGCACGCCGGGCGGAATAGTGGGCGGCTCATGGCGCAGCGGATTCTCGGCGAGTGTGAAGCGGCTTGCCGGCTCGCCTGTCAACGCGGCCAAAGCGTGCTCGAATTGCGCCCGGCTCAGAACGAGAGCCGGCAGCTGGGCCTCGCTGGTTGCCAGCGCCGTTTCGGCCTGCGCCACGTCCAGATCGGAGACGAGGCCACCGGCGCGACGACCGCGGGTTAATTCCAGCGATTTTCGCTGCGCCGCGATGGCCGCCCGCAGCGCCAACTTTTCCGCGTCGAGAGCGCGGACGGTGAAATAATCGGCCGCGACTTCGGCAGCAATCGCCAGCCGGATGGTTTCGAGGTCGGCGGCGTTGGCCTGCATTTCTGCGCGCGACGATTCCACCTGACGGCGAACCCGGCCCCAAAGGTCCACTTCGTAGCTGAGATCAAACGGCAATGAGAAATTGTCATAGGTATGCGTGAACGCCTCGCCAGCGGCTTTGCCCGTCATGAAGAGCGGGCGATTGACCGAATCATGCTGCCGCGTAGCACTGAACCCGCCGCTGATTTGGGGGAATAACCCTGAATGCGCGACGTCGGCGCTGGCGCGGGCTTGCGCGAAGCGGGCGACGGCCGCTTGGAGTTGTTGGTTCGCGGTGGCGGCCTGGGTTTCGAGACGGTCCAACTCGGCGTCCTCGAAGATTTTCCACCAAGCCCCCTTGTTCAGATGCGCCTGTGGCGTGGCGACCTTCCACTCGTTGGTCGCGCCGGCATAACTGGCGGGCATCGTGGCAACGGCGAGGGGTCGGTGATAGGCCGGTCCCACCGCGCAGCCCGCCAGCAGCAGAGGAATCAGCGCTGTTGATTGCCACGCCACTTGCCATGGTCTTTGCCCCGTGTGATTCATAATTCACATGACTAGGTTGAAGATGTAGCCCACCATCACAATCCCGGCAGCCACCACCCCGAAGAAAGTGACAATCAGCCGGGGTTTCAAAACTTTGCGGAGAATGATCGCCTCCGGCAACGAGAGCGCGATGACCGACATCATGAACGCCAGCACCGTGCCGAGCGCCGCGCCCTTGCCGAGCAACGCTTGCACGACGGGGATGATGCCGGCGGCATTGGAATACATTGGCACGCCAATCAACACGGCCAACGGCACGCTCCACCACGCGCCTTTGCCCATGATGGACGCCATGAAATTCTCCGGCACGTAGCCGTGAATCCCTGCGCCAACCGCGATGCCGGCCAGCACGTACAGCCAGACTTTCCCCACTATGTCTTTCACCGCCGCAACGCCGTACCGGACGCGCGCCGGCCAATCCAGCGTCTCTTCTGCAACGCCGTTGCCGGTCTTCGTCGCATACACCCAATCCTCGACATGCTGCTCCATGCCCAGCCGGCCAATCGCCCAGCCGGAAACCATCGCGATCAACAGGCCGGTGCCGAGATACAACCCGGCCACTTTCCAGCCGAACAATCCGAACAACAGCACCAGCGCGACTTCGTTGACCATTGGCGCGGATACCAGAAATGAAAACGTCACGCCGAGCGGCACGCCGGTCGTCACGAACCCGATGAACAGCGGCACAGCGGAGCATGAGCAAAACGGCGTCACGATGCCCAGCATCGCCGCCAGCACGTTGCCAACCGACTCGCGTTTGCCTGTAAGGATGCGCCGCGTCCGTTCCGGCGTGAAAAACGACCGCACGATGCCAACGCCGAACACCACCAGCGTCAGCAACAGCAACACCTTCGGCGCTTCATACACGAAGAACTCCATCGCCGCACCCAAATGCGAATTGACCGGCAATTGCAGCGCGGAATATGTGAACCATTTGGCCGCCGGTTCAAGATGCCGGTAAGCCAAACACCACGCGACGAGCGCGAGAGCGCCGATAAGCGTTTGCCGTTTCATGGCGCTGAGTACACCAGCCACACGCCGCCGGCGATGACCAGCACGCCGCAGACGCGCTTAATGATGGCAACGCCCTTCGATTGTTCGTTCCAATTCAGGAATCGTTGCACGAGTTTCGTGAAGGTGCCGGCCAGCATGATCACCGCGCAATGGCCGACTCCATACGCCAACAGCAACGATCCGCCGTAAACCGGATTGGTTTTCGCGAGCTTGAACGTCACGCCGAGCATCGGCGCGAGGTAGGCAAACGTGCACGGGCCAAGCGCCACGCCGAAGATCAAGCCGAGAAGCAACGCCGCGAACAGTCCGCGGCGCTTCAGGTTCACTTGTCCCGGTCCCGACCACGGCATTGGAATCACGCCAAACAGATGCAACCCCACCACGATAAAAACACCGGCCACCACGTAATTCGCCCACCGGCCCACGTCGCCGAGCATCCGCCCCGCTGCCGCCGTGATGACGCCAATACCGGCGATGGTCACGAGAATGCCGACCGCGAACAGCGTCGCCGTCCAGAACGCCCGGCGCACGGTCAATTCACCCTGTTCGCTGATGAACCCGACGATCAACGGCAAGCTCGCGAGGTGACACGGACTGAGTACGATGCTCAACACGCCCCACACCGCCGCCGCGCCCAGCGCGAGGGCCGGCGCGCCTTCGACGGCATGGCTCAACGATGTGAACAGGTCTTCCATCACTTCGCCTCGGCCAGCGTCACTCCGAGTTCCTTCCACTTGGCGAGGATGTCCTCTCTCCCGTAAAAGCCTTCGTGCCGGTAACGCTCGTTGCCGCTGGCGTCGTAGAAGATTTGCGTCGGGATGAGATTGATGCCGTACTTCTTCGCCGCGCTCTCATCTTTCCAAACGTCGATAAATTCCACGTCCAGCTTGCCGGCGCAGTCTTTTTTCAGCGCTTCCAACACCGGCGCCATTTTCTTGCACGGAATACATTTGTTCGCGCCGAGGTCGAGCAGCTTCGGCAGCTTCTGGCCGGCCGTCGTACCGGTGTTAGTTTCTGCCGCGACCAGGCTGAACGCCGCTGTCGCGAACGCCAAAGACATGATTCGCAGGATGCGATGATTCATGATTTTCTCCGGTAGCGCTCAGGCGAGTAACGCTTTGATTTCCTTCGCCGACAGCACCTTGCCGGCGGATTTGACGACGCCGTCCACAGCCAGCGCCGGCGTCGTCATCACGCCGAACGCCATGATGCGCTGTAAGTCGGTGACTTTTTCCAATTCGCAGGCGATGCCGAGCTCCTTGGCCGCCGCCTCGGTGTTCGCCGTAAGCGCCGCGCACTTGGCGCAGCCGGTGCCGAAGATTTGCAGTTTCTTCATGGGTTCTCTCCTGAACAGCAGCGCGGCGACTTCACTTCTGCCCGCCGCGCCAAATCGTCTTTCAACACTTCAATCTCCTGAAAACAGCCGCGCACACACCGCAGCAGGGCGGCGTGCACCGGGTCGCGCGCTTTGGCGAGCGCATAGATCACCCACTTGCCTTCTTTGCGCTCCTGGATCAATCCCATCCGCCGCAGATACGCCAGGTGCCGGGAGATTTTCGGTTGCGGCACCTGCAAGACCAGTTGAAACTCACACACGCATTGCTCGCCCTGCGCCAGCAAATTCAGTATCCGCAACCGCGTTTCATCGGCGAACGCCTTGAACAGTTGATCGGACTTATCCATTTGGTCTCCGCGCCTTGATTTCGAGGCTGGTAATGTAATCGCCGGGCTTGGCGTTTGTCGGCAACTCCTTCGCGATCTTCGCGTAGAGCGGGTCTTGGAAGTCGGCCATCGAATCGGTGTAACCGGGCTTCTTCGTCAACTCGATGTCCACGAGCCCAGCCGCCTTCGCCATCTGTTCGGTCTCGCTGATCAAGACCGCCCCGGCAATGCAGCCGACCAGCGCTTCGACGGAGGCCTGGACCGCCGCCGGTAAGGGCTGAAACACCGCGAGGTCCGACACCGCCACGCGGCCCCCCGGTTTCAGCACCCGGGCGATCTCGCGCCACACCTGCGGTTTATCGGGGGAAAGATTGATAACGCAGTTGGAAATCACCACATCCACGCTGGCATCAGCCACGGGAAGATGTTCGATCTCGCCCAACCGAAACTCAACATTCTTCAAGCCCGACGTGGCGATGTTCCGGCGCGCCTTGGCGAGCATTTCCGGGGTCATGTCCACGCCAATCGCTTTGCCCTTCGGACCAACCTTCCGCGCGGCGATGAAGACATCAAACCCGCCGCCGCTGCCGAGATCGAGCACTACTTCACCTTTCTTGAGCGACGCAATCGCGGTGGGATTGCCACATGACAATCCCATGTTCGCGCCTTCCGGCAATGTGGCCAGTTCCGCTGCCGAATACCCGACGGCTTCGGCGAGGTTGTTATTGCCACAACAACTGGACGAGCCGCAACACGATCCACCGCCGTGTTGGGCGATTTGGCCGTAGCCTTTACGAACATTTTCCCGGATCGCCTCGGTGTCAGGAGCAACTGTGCGTTTTTTCATGCCCCCATCATATTCGCCTAGGCGAATATGTCAAGCGCGCGGGAGTGAGAAGTAAAAGGCGCTGCCCTGGCCGACCGCGCTTTCAACCCACACGCGGCCACCGTGGGCCTGGACGATGTGTTTGACGATACTGAGACCGAGGCCGGTGCCGCCCAATTCGCGACTGCGGGCTTTGTCCACCCGGTAGAACCGCTCGAAAATATGGGGGAGATGTTCGGCGGCGATACCGGGACCGTTGTCCGAAACGCAGACTTCGACTTCGTGTTCGACCGGACGGGCGGAAAGGGTGATTTGGCCGCCGGGTTGGGTGTATTTGATGGCGTTGTCGAGGAGGTTGATGATGATTTGGTGCAAGCGTTGCGGGTCGGCGGCCACGGCGGGGAGGCTGGCCGGCAAGTTGACCGTGAGGCGCTGAGATTTCGCGCGCGCTTGCCGGCTGAGTTCTTCGACCGCGGCCGCGGCGGCGGATGCCAGCGTGACCGGCAACTTCGTCAACTGCGCCTGCTGCGACTCCAGCGCGGAAATACTGAGGAGATCTTCGATGAGCGTTTCGAGGCGCCGGGAATTTTTCTGGATGGTTTGGAGAAATTGCCGGGCGATGGCGGCGTCGGGCGCGGGTTCTTCGAGCAGCGTTTCGATGTAGCCTTTGATGATGGACAACGGCGTACGCAGTTCGTGGCTGACGTTGGCGACGAATTCTTTGCGGAGGTTCTCCAGCTTCTTCAGCCGGGTGATGTCGTGGAAGACGACCACCGTACCCGCGCGATTGCGGAGCGCGGCGGCGTTGACTACAAACACGCGCTCGGTGGGGGTCAGGACCGTCATTTCTTTGGCGGATGGGACGGCGATCAGTTGTTCGAGTTCGACGTTGCGGAGCGCTTCGAGGACGGTCTTGCCGGTGGCTTCGTCACCAAGCTGAAATTGTTGCCGGAGCGCTTGATTCATGAGCCGGATGCGACCCCCGGCATCCACCACCAAAACGCCTTCGGTCATGCCGGAAAGGATCGCCGTCAATTCGGCTTTTTCGTTGGCCAGTTCGCGCAACCGGGTTTCGAGTTGGTGGCTCATTTGGTTGAGCGCATCGGCCAGTTCGCCGAGTTCGCCGCCGATGCGTTCCGGGGCGCGGGTGTGAAAATCGCCGCTGGCCACGCGGGCCGCCATTTGCCGCATGGTTTCGATGGGGCGGCTGTACCGGCGCGCCAGCCAGAAGAGAAACGGAACGGCAATCAACCCCACAACGATTCCGACAATCGCCACCGTGCGCCGGACGCGGCTGGTGGTTTGGGCGATCTGATGCAGCGGCAGGGCCACGCGGACGATGGCGCGCACGGGGCCGGTCGGTTCGCCGGTGCGGACGACGGTGGCGACGTACATCAAATCCACGCCGAGCGTGTGGCTGTGGCGGATGTTGCTGCCGAGGCCGGTATGGAGGGCTTGCTGGACTTCCGGGCGGCGCAAATGATTTTCCATTTCGTTGGGTTGATGATCGGGCGAGGATTCGCCCCAGACGACACCGTCGGGTGCGATGACGGTAATGCGCAGGCCGGTTCGCTGGCCCAAGTCGTGCGCCAAGACATTGATCTGAGCCGGGGAGACCGGGGTGGTCGTCACCGGCCCGGTAAAAGCGTATTGCATGAGATGAACGTCGCGCTCCAGATCTTCTTGAATCTTGTGGACGAGGTAGGGCGGCAGCGTCACGTCAATGCCAACAATGGTGAGCACCAGCAACGCGGTCAGCAGCGCCACCAGGCCGAAAAACCACTTCCATTGGAGGGGCAACTTCACTGCCGGCAGCATACCTGAGAGGCGCGGGGCTTGGCAACGTCGTCAATGAGAACATTCCGTGAAGAAGCGGTTGCTAATTGGCGACATTTTGGTTACACAGGCTGGAGTTAGGAGATTCCCATGTTGAAGCGACTGATTCCACAGGAGTACGATTTCTTCGTGTATTTCGACGAGGCGGCTGATCAATCGGTCAATGCCGCCAAGTTGTTGTTGAAGTTGACGGAGAACTACGGGGATGCTGATCCGCTCGCGCGTGAACTGGAAGCCGTGGAACACGCCTGCGATGACATCGCCCACAAGACAATCGAACGGTTGAACAAGTCCTTCATCACGCCGTTGGACCGGGAAGATATTCACGCGATCATCCTGCGAATTGATGACGTGGTGGATCTGACCAACGCCGCCGCCAACCGGATGGCGTTTTATCACATCGCGAACCCGACGGTCCATTCGGTCAACATGGCCAAACAGGTTGTGCGCGGCTGCGAGAAACTCGCGGAAGCCGTCCACGGAATGCGTTCCGCCAAGAACTACGACCGGGTCATGTGCGACTGCATCGCGCTGCACGAGGTGGAGAACGCGGGCGACGACATTCTGCACGCGGCCTTGGCGGAGTTGTTTGCCTCCGAGAAAGACCCCATCCAAGTCATCAAGTGGAAAGACATCTACGAGACGATGGAGAAGATCACCGACCGCCTGGAAGACGTGGCGAACGTCATGCAGGGCGTGATTGTGAAGATGAGTTAAGCGGGCAAGCTCATGGCTGATTTCCTTAGAGACGTAGCGGCGATCCTGCACCATCCATACGTGACGCTGATCATTGTCACGGCGCTGATCTTCGATTTCAGCAACGGTTTCCATGATGCCGCCAACTCGATTGCCACGGTCGTCGGCACGCGGGTGTTGCGCCCGTTTCAGGCCGTCGCGTGGGCGGCGTGGTGGAACTTTGCGGCGGCGTGGTTCTTCGGCGTCCACGTGGCCGACGCCGTGGCCAAGTGGGTGCACGCTGAGTACGTGACTCCGGAAGTCATTTTTGCCGGGCTGCTTGGCGCGATCATCTGGAATTTGATCACGTGGTACAGCGGATTGCCTTCGAGTTCTTCCCACGCGTTGCTGGGTGGTTTTGGCGGAGCGGCGATCCTGCATGCCGGCAAGTTTGGCGGCGTGCTTTACACCGCCAAGGCGGTGGTCACAGTCGAATTCATTGTGATCGCTCCACTGCTCGGCTTGGCCTTGGGATTGTGCTTCATCATCTTGCTCATGTGGTTGCTGCGGAAGGTCACGCCGCTCAAAGTGGATCGCTGGTTCCGCGTGGCGCAGTTGGGATCCGCCGCGGCCTACAGTCTGGGACATGGCACGAACGACGCCCAGAAAACGATGGGCATCATCGCCGCGCTGCTTTACGCCAGTGTTTGGAAAAGCCAACAGGCGGCGTTCGCCGCCGGCAAGGTCGAGTTCCCGTTCTGGATTGTGCTGGTCTGTCACCTCGCGATCGGCTTGGGCACCATGGCCGGCGGCTGGCGCATCGTCAAAACGATGGGCATGCGCATTACCAAACTTCGTCCGTTCGACGGCGCTTGCGCGGAACTGGCGGCGGCCACGTCGCTGTTTACCTCAGCGGCCATGGGCGTCCCGGTTAGCACGACACACACCATCACCGGGGCGATTGTCGGTGTGGGCTCAGTCAACCGGTTATCCGCCGTGCGGTGGGGTGTGGCGCGGCAAGTCGTTTGGGCGTGGATCTTGACGATCCCTTGTTCCGCGGTTGTCGCGGCGGGGGCGTATTGGATGTTGAACCAGTTCCGATAGCGCGGTGCTTCAGAGCGAATCGGCAAACCGGTAGCCGATGCCGCGCACGGTCTCGATGGCATCGGCGGCTTTGCCGAGTTTCTCCCGCAACCGGCGCATATGCGTATCCACTGTTCGCGTGTCCATGTCGCCTTCGTAACCCCAAACGTCCTGCAACAACCGGTCCCGCGTCTGCACCCGGCCGCGCCGCTCCATCAACGTCTCCAACAGCTTGAACTCCGTCGCCGTCAACTCCACCGGTTTCCCCTTCACCGTGATTTCGTGTTTGGCCGTGTCCAGCAGCAGATCGCCGGACTTGAACACCTCACTCGCCGCCGTGATGCTGCGGGTGCGACCCAGCAATTTCTTCACGCGCAACACGAGCTCCCGCGGACTGAACGGTTTGGTGACGTAATCATCCGCGCCCAATTCCAATCCGACAATCCGGTCCACTTCCTCCGCCTTCGCGGTGAGCATGATGATCGGGATGCCGGCCGTCTTCGGTTCGGCGCGCAAACACTTGCAGACCTCCGTTCCGTCCAACTCCGGCAACATCACGTCCAGAACGATCAAGGCCGGCAACAGATCACGGGCTTTCTGCAGCGCGCCCGCGCCTTCGCGGGCGGCGACCGTCCGGTAGCCCGCTTTTTGCAGATTGTACACGACGAGATCGAGTACGTCCTGCTCGTCGTCCACGACAAGAATCGTTACCGCCATGCCCCAAGCTTGTAACACACCCGCAACGGAATGGCGACGGTTGTGTGGCAGTTATGTGACAGCCAGCACCCCGCCCGAACTGGCGTTGGCGACCTGCTTTTGGTAGCGGGCCAGCCAGCCGGTCAGGTCGCGCTTCACTGGCACGAATGTCCGGCGGCGCGCGACGAGTTCGGATTCGGAGACGAGGATATCAATCTTCCGGTTGGGGAAATCAATGCGGATGCGATCACCGGCTTGCAGCAGACCAATCGGCCCGCCTTCCGCCGCTTCGGGACTGACGTGGCCGATGCACGCGCCGGCCGTGCCGCCGCTGAACCGGCCATCGGTGATCAGCGCGACTTTGTCGCTCAAGCCCATGCCGACAATGTAGCTGGTGGGGCTGAGCATCTCCTGCATGCCGGGACCGCCTTTCGGGCCTTCGTTGCGGATGATGACGACGTTGCCTTCCTTGACCTTGCCGGCGAGGATGCCGGCGCAGGCGTCTTCCTGGCTTTCGAAAATGATGCACGGGCCTTCGAAGACGAAGCCGGGACCGCAGCGTTGCTTGAAGGCGTCACTGATACCGGCGGTCTTGACGACGCTGCCTTGCGGGGCGAGTTGGCCGCGCAGGATGGCGAGGCCGCCTTCGGTCAGATACGCAGTGGCTTTGGCACGGATGCAGTCTTCAGCCTTGAACATGAACGCCGGGTCGTGCGGCATGAGGCCGCTGGACTGAACCTTTACCAAGTGCTTCGGATTGGTGTCGAACTCGGCGCGGGTGATGACCCAGTTTTTAAGTTTCTTCACACGGACCATGCCGGTCTTCTCGCGCGTGCCGGTCTTTTGGTATTTCCAGAACAAGAGCACCGGCTCGCCCCGGTAATCGCCGAGTTCGGCGCGGACGAGACCCTGCGAATCCCGGTAACGCTGTTCGATGACGGCACGGAGCTGGTCTTTGCCTTTCAACGCCGCGCCATCGGGCATCTTGACGGCGACTTTGTCGCTGTAGAGCGCGACTTCCGCGTCAACGTCGCCGGCATTCCACGCGGCGGCCTTGCGCCAGAGCGTGATAGCGATCTCGTTGCCGGGATGGAACAGCAACGGTTTGGGCGCGAGGTTGCCGGACGCGGTGCGCGCGGCCGGGCCGAGTTTGTCGCGGGGGTCAACCACAATGGCCGACGCGCCGGACACGCGTGCCGCTTTCGCCCAATCGGTGCACTTCGATGAACGGACATCCCATTCGTCAATGTTCTCGCCGAGGGTCTTGCCGGTCACGGTGCGGCAACCGGTCTGCAGCGCACCGATGCGTTTCAACTCGCCGAGGATGGTGTGGATGCCGCCGGCGCGTTGGACGTCCTGAATATGATAGTCCGACGACGGCGAGACTTTGCACAGGCACGGGACGCGCCGGCTGATGGCGTCAATGCGTCCGATGTCGTAGGGGATACCGGCTTCGCGGGCGATGGCGAGAGTGTGGAGAATCGTGTTGGTCGAACCGCCCATCGCGACGTCGAGCGTGAGCGCGTTGTCAAACGCTTCGAGGGTGGCGATGTCGCGCGGTTTGATGTCTTGGGCGATGAGATGCAGAATGGCGCGGGCGGCACGGAGGTAGAGCGCCTCGCGTTCCTTCGAGACGGCGAGGATCGTGCCGTTGCCGGGCAACGCCATGCCGAGCGCCTCGCAGAGGCAATTCATCGAGTTGGCGGTGAACATGCCGGAACACGAGCCGCACGTCGGGCAGGCGGATTGTTCGAGCGCCGCCAACTGCTCGGCGGTCATCTGGCCGGCTTGGAGTTTGCCGACGCCCTGGAACACGGTGATGAGGTCGGCGGTTTTTGTCGCGGCGCCGAGGTAGTCCGGCAACGTTTCGGATTTTTGTTCGGCGATACCGGCGGCCATTGGACCGCCGCTGACGAAGATGGTGGGAAGGTTGACGCGCATCGCGGCCATCAACATGCCGGGCACGATCTTGTCGCAGTTCGGGATGCAGACCATGCCGTCGAAGCAATGCGCCTGGACCATGCTCTCGACGCAATCGGCAATGAGTTCGCGGCTGGGCAACGAGTATTTCATCCCGCCGTGGCCCATCGCGATGCCATCGTCAATGCCGATGGTGTTGAAGATGAACGGCACGCCGCCGGCCTCGCGAACAAAGCGTTTGACGAGCGCGCCGATCTCGTTGAGATGGGCGTGGCCGGGGATGCAATCGGTATAACTATTGCAGATGGCGATGAAAGGTTTGTTGAAGTCGTCCTCGGACTCAATGCAGCCGGTCGCCCGCAACAGACTGCGATGCGGCGCGCGGTCGGCCCCGCGTTTGACGGTATCGGATCTCATAGCCCGCTATCCTAGCAGCAGACGCGCACGGGCACAAGGGGAGCATGGTGGGCCGGAAAAAACTTCAGACTTCCGGAACAATCGGCGGCGCGGATTCACGGTTGGGCGGCCAGTTGCTCCCGGTCTTTCGGATGATACCCGTAGCAGTTCAGCAGGTGCACCACCCGCGTGCGCGTGCCGAGCGCCGGCACCTCGACACGTTCGGGTTCATCCACCCGGTCAAAGTGCCGGCGCAACTCCGCCAGCAGCGCCGGCTTCGGTTGCGTCACCACCACGACTGCCGGGTGACCTTCCCAACGCTTCAAATCGGTCCAGAACGCAAACCCCAAGCCCTGTGACCCCAGCGCGAATTGATTCAACTGTTCTTCCGGCTCGCCGGAATAGAAGCTCATTTCGGCAGCCAGATTATATTTGTCCGCGCCGAGGATGAACGGATCCTGGCCCGTCGCCCGCGCCAGCCGGTGTTCGGCGGCTTCCACTTGCTGGGTTAGCTCCCGCCAACCGCCCGCATGCGTGTAGGTGACGAACCGCGGCACACCCCACCGCAAACTCACCAACGCCATCCCGCCCACCACCACGCCCGCCGCCGCCGCCACCGTTGCCCACCGCCGCCAGGCAACCCCCTGCTCACACTGGCCGGCCAGCAGCGCCGCCGCCCCACCCACCAGCGACAGAAACACCGGGGCCGTCCAGTTGATGTGCACCTCCGTCTTGAGGCTCGCCGCCAGAAACAGCAGGAACAACGGCAGCGCAAACGCCACGGCGAAAGTCCATTGCTCTTTTCGTTCCCGCCAGGCCTGCCGGACTCCGTGAACGAGCGCCCAGCCCAACAACGCAAACCCGAACGGCGTCAACACCGCCAGTTGAAACACCCAAAACATCAGGACATGCAGCGTCAGATTGCGCGCCGCCCCGGCGGTGCGCGTGGACTGAAAGGCGAACGATGCCCATCCATGCTGCCAGTTCCAAATGATTACGATACTGAACATCGCCGCCGCGATGGCCGAGGCGATCCAGGGTTGCGGACGCCGCAACCACGACCGGTGTTCAGGCGACAGGGCCAGAAACAACACCAGCGACGGCGCCAGCAGCACCGCTGTGTACTTCGACAACATCGCCCCGCCAAACGCCACGCCCGCCAGCACCCAGAACGCCGCAGACTGCCGGCGTACCTTTTGATCGCCCGCTAGGATCCGGTAATCCGTGCGGTTCGCACCGAGGGCGCGCGACACGGCATACAGCGTCAACAACCAGAAAAACACGAGCGGCCCATCCGGAAACGCGAGCAGTCCCAACCCGAGATAGACCGGCAACAGATTAAACATGATCACGGCAACCCACCCGGCGCGTGTATCAAACCAAATCCGCGCGAGCAAGAAGATCAACAGCGACGAGCCGACCGATAACGCGATGAACCCCACGCGCACGCCCAGCTCGGTGTTCCCCAACAAGGCCGTGCCAGCCGCAATCATCCACGCCAACATCGGCGGGTGATCGTAATAACTCAGCGCGGGATGCTGGGTGTACGTCCAGTAGTAGGCTTCTTCGGGCAGCAGTTCAATGGATGAACCAAACCACAACCGGATCATGGTCCACGCCGCGACCAACGCCAGCGCGCCGACTGCCAGTTTGTGTTCGGCCATCCATTTGATTACGGTTCGCATCCTCCTCCGGTCCTGCTGTCAGACAATCATACGATCTCTGCCGTTCAGTTGCGCGCTTAAAAACGAAACGCGCGCGGGAGCAGTTCGGCCAGCCGCAATTGCTGGACCTGACGACGGCCGGTTGCCGCGCAAAGGATCACGCAATCGCCAAACTCCGCCAACACCTGCCGGCACGCCCCGCACGGCGTGGCCCCGGCGGCGGACGTCACAATCGCCAGCGCCTTAAACCGCCGCTGGCCGGCACTAACCGCCTGCGCGACTGCGACGCGCTCCGCGCAGAGGGTGAGTCCGTAGCTGGCATTCTCGATGTTGCCGCCGGTGAAAATCTTGCCGGACACAGTGAGCACCGCCGCGCCGACTTTGAACCGCGAGTACGGCGCATACGCCCGGCGTTGCGCCCGCCGGGCGGCTGCCAGCAACCGGCGGAAGTCGGCGGGGGCGAGCTTCACAACATCCCCAGAAACTCCGTCAGCAGTTTGGCGAGCTTGTCTTGCATGTTCTTGCCGACCGCGAGGACTTCCTCGTGCGAAAGTTTTTTACTGCTGATCCCGGCCGCCAGGTTTGTGATGCACGAGATGCCGGCCACTTCGATATTGTGAAACCGGGCGATGATAACTTCCGGCACCGTGCTCATGCCGACCGCATCCGCGCCCCACCAGGCAAACGCTTTGACCTCGGCCGGCGTTTCGTACGTTGGCCCGGTCGTCGCCAGATAGACGCCGTTCCAGACGGGGATCTGCGATTTCTCCGCCGCCGCGACCATTTTTTCGCGTAGCCGGGTGGAGTACGCCTGCGACATGTCTGTGAACCGGTTGCCATTGCCACTGCCGATGAGCGGGTTGACCCCCATGAAATTGATGTGATCCTCGATCAGCATCAGGTCGCCCGGATTGAACCGCGGATTGATCCCGCCTGCAGCGTTGGTGACGATCACCGTCTTGATGCCGAGCGCGTCCACCACGTGGATCGGATACACGATTTCGTCCAGTGGCCGGCCCTCGTAGAAGTGAAACCGGCCACTCAACACCAGCAACTTCTTGCCGGTGAGTTCCCCGAAGATTAATTGCCTGGCATGACCGGCCACCGTCGGCTTGGGGAAATGCGGAATATCTGTGTACGGAATGACCACCGGCTTGATCACGTCTTTGGTGATCCCACTCAAACCGGACCCCACCACCAGTGCGACTTCCGGCTTGAAGCCCGCCAGTTTGCTCTCCAGGAATTCCTTCGTTGCCTTCAGGTCGGCCATCTTCTTCAGCTCACGCGCTGCCCCACCAAGGGCAATCGCCGGGGCGCGTTCCGGCCGAGGTCATACGCCTGTTGGACCATGCGCTCGGCCGCGGCCGCGCGTTCGTCATCGTTGTAATGCATCACCATCAACGGCTCACCGATTTTCACCGCATCGCCAATCTTCTTCGGCTGCTCAAACCCGACGGCGACATCAATCTGCTCACTCGCCACTTTTCGTCCACCACCCAACGCGATCACCGCGTACCCGATCTGGTCGCACGCAATCGCGCGCACATACCCGCTTCGCGTCGCAGGAATGGGGCGCCGATTTCGCGCCACCGGCAACGCCGCGCCGGGCGCTCCTCCCTGCGCGAGAACCAATTCCTCGAATTTCTTCAGCGCGTCACCGCTCGCGAGTTTCTTTTGCAGGATTTTCTGCGCGTCCGCAATCTTTTTCGTGACCCCGGCCATCACCAACATTTCCGCCCCGAGGGCCAGCGTCACTTCCATCAGGTCCGCGCTTCCACTCCCGGGCCCTGCGGCGCTGAGGCATTCGATGCTCTCTTGGACTTCCAACGCATTCCCAATGCACCGGCCGAGCGGCTGATTCATGTCCGTCTGTAACGCCACGACTTTCTTCCCGTACCGCTTGCCGACTTCCACCATCGCCCGCGCCAGTTCCAGCGACGCCTTTCGCGTCCGCATGAACGCGCCGCGGCCCCATTTCACGTCGAGCACGAGCCCGTCCACGTTCTCCGCCAGTTTCTTCGACATGATGCTGGCCACAATCAACGGCAAACACGACACCGTCGCGGTCACATCGCGCAACGCATACAGCTTCTTGTCCGCCGGTGCGATCTCCGGCGTTGCCCCCGTGAGGCAACACCCCACCCGGTTGGTCACCTCCACGAGTTCAGCCAACGACAGATTCGTCCGGAAACCGGGGATACTCTCCAACTTGTCGAGCGTCCCGCCGGTCGGTCCCAATCCGCGCCCCGAAATCATCGGCACCTTCACGCCGCAACTCGCGACCAGCGGCGCGAGAATCAACGAGACCTTATCACCCACGCCACCGGTGCTGTGTTTGTCCACGCAGAACACGTCCGGCCTCCATTTCACAACCTTCCCGGACTCCACCATTGCCCGCGTGAGATACATCGTCTCCGCGAAATTCATTCCCTGAAAACAAATGGCCATCGCGAGCGCCGCCATTTGATAATCCGGTATCTTGCCGCAGGTGAATCCGGACACGAAAAACCGAATCTCTCCTTCGGTCAGCGGCTGTCCGTCGCGTTTCTTCTGAATGATCTGAGCCGGTAACGGCATAGTGGTCGGCCAGCAGTCGTTTGTCACGCAGCATAGGGTTAGAAACCCCAGTCCGGCAACACCTCTGTGGGAGCAGGTCAGGTACCGGTTTCCGGGTTCACTGTGCGGTTGTTCTACAACAAGCCGCTGTTCCGGGAAGCAACGGGGTTGGCGGCACCGCTGCATGACTTTCGGAAGTTCATCGCGGCGTGCGAGCAGATCAAAACGTATGGCCGCGCCCACGGCCGGACGTTGTTGCCGGTGGTGGATGTGAACGACGATAGTGAGATTTCTGGTGAAGAATGTGCCATCGCGCTGGTGGGTGGCACCGTGATCCGTGGAAGCAGATGCTCAGCGTCGGCTTGATGGCCGGCGCGGTGAAAGGCTGAGCACGCCGGCTGCTTATTCGGTCCCCCATGCGCCAACCTGAACTTGATGATGATGCCCCCGAAATGCTCACCGCCAAGCAGCCATTGCAGTGGGTGGAGTTTGGTTGGTTGTGCCTGATGGATCGGCGGTTCCGCGCGACCAAATTCAAACGGAGAGCCTACTTCGAGCATCTGATGGTGAAGAGTTTCACGGCCTACCGGTATTGAGGGCGCCTCCCGATTCTCACTTCTGCTAAAAAGCGACGGTGGTAACCGCGTGCCGGCTTGCTTTTGCCTGTGGGCAGTCTTATGGCAGCGGCATGCGCGAGGAGTTCCACGATTTTCTGACCATTCGCCACCCGCTGCAATGGCTGGAATTTGTCTGGCTCTGCCTGACCAATCCCACCTTTCGCGCCGCCCGCGACAAACGCAAAGCCTATGGCGAGCACCGGTTGGTGAAGCGTTATCAGCGCTGGCGGTTCTGATCCCGTTCGGCTAGGATTCGCCGCGATGTCGTTTTCCAAACAAGATCAAGCCCTGGTCAAACAACTCGTCGCGCTCCATGGCGGCGGCGAGAACGCCGATCTCGCCGAGGACATTATCGAGAACGCCTTGCGGTTGCTCGATGACCAAGCCGACCGGCTCGACGCGAAAGTCATCACCGCCGCGCTCAAAGAGATGCGGTACGCGGCGAAAGTGTTCGGGCCGTTTCGCGGACAACGCAAAGTGACGGTTTTCGGCTCGGCCCGCACCCGGCCGGAGGCGCTCGAATACCGGCAAGCGGTCGAGTTTGGCAAAGCCATTGTCGCCCGCGGCTACATGGTCATTACCGGTGGCGGCGAAGGCATCATGGGCGCGGCCCAACGCGGCGCGGGGCGGGAAAACAGTTTCGGCCTGAACATCCGCCTGCCGTTCGAGCAGGAACCCAACGAGGAAATTGCCGGCGATTCCAAGCTGATTCACTTCAAGTACTTCTTCACGCGCAAACTCAGCTTCATCAAGGAAAGCGACGCGCTGGTGCTATTCCCCGGCGGCTTTGGCACGCACGATGAAGGGTTCGAGGCGCTGACGCTGATCCAAACCGGCAAGAGCCAACCCAAACCGCTGGTGTTCATTGATCGGCCGCGCGGCAATTATTGGAAGACGTGGTGGCGGTTCGTGGAAGACCAACTCCTCGACCGGGATTTGATCAGCCGGGAAGACCTGGCCCTGTTCAAAGTCACCGATGATGTCGAGGATGCCTGCGACGAGATTTGCCAGTTCTACAGCAACTACCACTCAAGCCGGTACCTCC
The DNA here is from genome assembly GCA_037441425.1 of Verrucomicrobiia bacterium. GTDB lineage: Bacteria > Verrucomicrobiota > Verrucomicrobiia > Palsa-1439 > Palsa-1439 > JBBISF01. Next base: position 5,327 of record JBBISF010000014.1, on the reverse strand, counting down.
GCGACGAGCTTTGTCTGCGCGTGAAACATCCGATCACCGACAGCCTGTTGCGCACGTTGAACGACCGTTTCGCGGACATCTGCGTCAACGGCCAGAAGATTCACGCGGCCGCCAAGCTGCCCCGGCAGGAAGACGAGCCGGAATTGGCGGATCTGCACCGCCTCATTTGTCCCTTCAACCGCAGCAGTTATGGCCGCCTCCGCCGGCTGATTGATGTGGTGAACCAACATTAAGGCGCGGCGGCATTCTCTTGATGCGCATCGGCAAAACTGGTACTGAAAGGCATGATTTATCTGCTCGGCGGAACGGGATTCGTGGGCGGGGCGTATCAGCAGTTTTTTCAGAAACAAGGATTGGCCTTTCGGAATCTGAGCCGCCGGCAGTTCGATTACACCAACCGCGACGCGCTCACCCAGTTGCTCCGGGAACAGAAACCGGAGTTTCTCATCAACTGCGCCGGCTATACCGGCAAACCCAATGTGGATGCGTGCGAATGGCACAAAGCCGAATGTCTGTTCGGCAACGCCGTCCTGCCGGGCATCGTCCGCGACGCGTGTGCGGCAGCGGACATTCCGTGGGGACATATTTCGTCGGGGTGCATCTATACCGGCGCTGCCGGGTTCACCGAGGATAACGAACCGAATTTCACTTTTCGGCAGAACAATTGCAGTTTCTACAGCGGCAGCAAGGCGCTCGGCGAAGAAGTGCTGGCCGGCGCGGCGCAATGCTACATCTGGCGCATTCGGATTCCGTTCGACAATCTCGATCACCCGCGCAACTATCTGACCAAGGTGATGCAGTATGACCGGTTGCTCGATGCGCGCAATTCACTTTCCGAACTCCACGAATGCGTCCGCGCCATGTGGCAGTGTTGGGCGAAACGCGTGCCGTTCGGCATCTACAACGTCACCCAACCCGGCAGCGTTACCACCCGGGAAGTGGTCGAGTTGATCAAGGAAAGCGGTGTGTGCCGGAAAGAATTCAAGTTCTTCGCGAGCGAAGAGGAATTCATGCGATTGGCGGCAAAAACTCCCCGCTCCAACTGTGTGCTCGATACCGGCAAGCTCACCCGCGCCGGCATTCCGTTGACCGAAGTGCACGATGCCATCCGCCGAGCGTTGCGCGACTGGAAGTCGTCGCCATAACAATAACAACAAGGCAATATCTATGACTTATCCAGACCTTCGTTTCCGACCGAAAATGCATGTGCTCAGCGGCGCCCAAATTGAACAAATCCACCTGGCCACGCTGGAGGTTCCGGAACGGACCAGCATCAAGCCGACCCACCTGCGGGCATTGGAGACACTGGCCGCGGCGGGCGCTGATCAGATGCGCTCAACGGCTGACGATGGCACCCAACCCTGCCGGCCATCGGCCCGCTCCACGAACAACCACTGGCCTCGGTCTTCACGCACCGTGACTTCGGTGCCTTCCGTGAGCGGGAAATAAACTGTCGCTTCCGGTTGCGGCGCGAACCGGGCATCCGTGCGCGGGGTCAAGACGACCGCTTCCGGGGACTCCGTCAACCGCGCGTTCAATGCCGCCGCCGCGAACGCCCAACCGGCCATCAACACGACCGCCGTCGTGATGAACGCCGGGCGCCACTTCGGGACCCAAATCGCCACGCCCACGGCCGTCAGCAGCAGCCACAACGCCGCCAGCGCGTACCCGCTCCATTCCCGGAGCGTGCGGCTCGCAATCGCCGATTGCCAGAAGCGCACGATCGGTCGCGGCGGCGTATTGACAGCCATCACGCCCAACCGGTCTTCGGCGAACTTCAAGTTGGCCAGAATATCCGGGTCGCGCGGGGCGATGCGCCGGGCGCGCTCGTAATTGACGATGGCGCGACCGAGTTGCTCTTGCCGGAAGTACGCATTGCCGAGATTGAAATATACGTGCGCCGTCTTCGGCTCGATCTTTTCGTACGCCGCCACCGCTTGGGCGTATTGCTTGGCGTTGAACAATTGATTGGCCGTCTGGAAATCCTGGGCCGCGGCCGCCAGCGTCAGCAAGACCAGAAAGAGGCTAGAAAGGGGCGTCTTCCAATTCATCAATCGTTCGCTCCACGGTTTGTTTCAATGCCGCCAAGTCCGTTGACGCGCCGGCAAAACGCGCGGCATCGCAGGTCTCAAAAATCTCCCGCACGGCGGCCGGCAAGGCGCGTTCCTCGGCCACCGAGGCGGTGATGCCGGACGAGGGGATGTTGAGCCGGTCGCCGAGGTAACTTTGCAGCGCGTGCTGGACGCCTTCGTAATTCTCGGCGGCCGCCAGCAGTTTCCGGGCGCTCCGCGCGGCGCGGCTGCGACGGGCGTAGGCAATGTCGCCCCGCAATTTGTCGCGCCGGCGTTTCCAAATCACGCTACCGGCCAGCGCCACCACCGGCACGAAGTTCAACGTCCAGAAAACCGGCAACCTCATCATCGCGGCGTCTTCGGCGCGCGGACCGAGGTCGCCTTTCAAATACACGATGTCCTCGCCGAGTTTCGTGACAGACGGCAAGCGGGTGTTTCCGGCCACGATGGCGGTCTCGCCGCCGCCGCCGGGTTTAACGGTGATGGGAATCGGACCGGCGGCGACTGTTTGGTACTGTTTGGTGACGGGATCGAAGAAGCTGAAATGGACCGCCGGGATTTCCTTCACGCTGGTGGTTTTCGGAACGAGCACCTGTTGCCAATCGCGCGCGCCTTCGGTCCGCAGCTCGTTGTTGGTGGTGGTCCGGCTGGGGTCGTACGTTTTGAAACGATCCAGCGAACCAAGGCTGGGATCGGGCACGAGATCAATGTTGCCCGTGCCGGCGATGTGGACGTTGACCGTGATCGGGTCGCCCACGGAAACGGCCTGGGGTTTGGCGGTCATCTGCAACGTCCATTGACCGACCGCGCCGGCAAAACCCGCGGGCCGGCCTTCGGCCGGTAAGGGCAGGACTTCGACGGACACAGCGTCAACCGTCACCGGCACTTCGCGAACCTGAACCCGATTGAAAAACGAATCGAAGAACCCGTCGTCGAGCGGATTGTTGGAGCGCCGCCGCTGCGATTGTGTTACTTGAACCTGCCAGACGCTTGGTCCCAACGTCAGTTTGCCGGTCTTGGTGGGCGTGAGCGCGCCGTCCACGGCAAAGATGCGAAACACTTCGCCGTTGATGGTTCTTGTGCCTTGCTTCAGGTTGGGGAGATAACGAAATCCCAAATCGTCCGCCGCACATTGAAACCCGCTGATGCCGTGAACGGGAACATTCTGCCGCGCAAAAAGCCGAACGCGCACGGGCACCGTCTGTCCGAGATAAAGCGTGGTTGCGCCAAGATCCACTTCGCCGAACATCTCGTCACGGGTGTCCGCCGGCGTGGTCCCCTGCGTGACGGTGATCGTAATCGGTTCGGTCCTGAACTTCTGGCCGCCCACATCCACATCCACTGCCGGGATGGTGAACTCACCCACGCGCTGCGGCATCACCCGGTACGCGAGGATCGCCGACCGGGACATCTGCATATTGACGATCTGCACGCTGGTGCTGACGGATGGTCCTTCGAACTGCAATCCGTCCACGGCCGGAAGGGCGGGATTCACATCGCTGGTCGCGCCTTCGACCGTGATGGAATACGTGAGCGACTCGCCGAACTCAACCTGTCGTTGATCCACCGAGGCGGTGACGGAGATGTCCGCGCGGCAAACGCTCACCCAACCGGCCATCAAGATGAGGAAGAAGGCGCGTTTCATCCTACCAATCCTTCTCCGGCTCCTTCTCTGTGCCGGCCCGCTGCTGCAATTCGGGGAAGAAATTCCAGTTTCGCTCATCTTCCCGGAGATTGTCGAGCAACGCGCGGGCCTCGGCTTTATCCAGTTGATTGGTCTGGGCTTCGCCGCCGGGTTGTTGTTGGGCCGGCGGCGGTTGGGCCGGCTGGGCAGGTTTTTGATTCGCCGGCTTCTGTTCGGGCTGCGCCGGCGTTTGTGGCGACGACGGTTGTTTCTTCTGTTGATCTTTGTTTTGTTTTTCGGATTGTTTTGGTTGCTGTTTCTGCTGCTCCTTCAACTCCTCGATCTTCTGTTTCACAAGGGCGAGATTGAACCTGGCGTCTTCATCCGTCGGGGTCCGCGCCAGCGCGCTTTCGTAGCCCTTGAGCGATTGCTGATACGCCGGCAAGGCCGCCTGCGGCCCGGATTTTTCCGCCGCCTGGCCCAGCCGGTAGTACGCGTCGCCCAAGTTGTAAAACGACCGGGCTTGCAGGTGCCGGTCGCGCGACGCGGTGGCCTGCTCGAAGGATTTGGACGCGGAGAGGAAATCGTTGCTGCGGTAGGCCGTCACGCCTTGGTTGTACGTCAACGGCCAGTTCACGCTGGCGGCCCGGGAATCGAATCCATACAGACATAGCGCACACAGCGTCGCGGTGCCCAATATCTTCTTCCGATCAATCACGAATAGTTGAATCACCAGCAATCCAAACGCGATTCCCAGCGGCCATTGATACCGCTCGAAGTATCGCTTTTGCAACCGCGCTTCTTGTTCGGTGCGTTTCAACCGGGCGATGCCGTTGTCGTAAATCGTATCAATCCCAAAATCCCCGGCGGCGCTGCGGACGTAGATGCCCCCGGTCTTCAACGCAATCTGTTTCAGCACCTCTTCGTTCAGCCGGGACCTCACCACTTCGCCGGCTTTGTTCTTCAGAAACTCCATCGGCTTGCCCGGTTCGCGGATCGGAATCAAATCGCCCGCGCTCGTGCCGATGCCGATGGTGTACATGCGCACACCTTGTTTCGCCGCTGCGGCGGCCGCCGCCAACGGATCGCCTTCCGTGTCTTCACCGTCGGTGATCAACACGATGGCCCGGTCGCCGCCTTCGCCGGCCTCGAACGATTTCAGCGCCACCTTGATCGCGTTGCCGATGGCCGTCCCGCCGCGCGGGATCGAATTCGGATCCACATCCCGCAGCGCCAACCGGAAGGCCTCATAATCAATCGTCAACGGACACTGCACGAACACGCTGCCGGCAAACGCGATCAGTCCGACCCGGTCGCCCGCGAGCTTGCCGAGCAAATCTTCCACGGCGAACTTGGCTTGGGTCAACCGGTTGGGTCGCACATCCTCCGCCAGCATACTCTTGGACACATCCAGCACCACGAAGACATCCACCCCGCGCCGTTTCACCTGGCGCCACTCAAACCCCCACTGCGGCCGCGCCAACGCCAGCAACGCGCACAACACGGCGCCCACCAGCAACACCGCCTTCCATCGGCGCGCCGACCGGCTAACGGATGTCGTCAACTTGTCGGCCAGCAGTCCGGCCGCAAAATGTTCCAGCGCGCGGCGGCGCGCCCGGAAAGCCCAGACG
>JBBISF010000013.1:0-45403 GCA_037441425.1 Verrucomicrobiia bacterium | reverse complement strand
TTTCCCCCGCACCCCCTTTCCCGCCACCGGTAACATTTATTGTGATTCAATTCGCGGTGTCCTTTGACGAGAATGAGCCGCTTGACATTTCAACCTGTTGGTCTAATCTCGGTTACGGCTACTGCCGTCGGTAATGTACCCGAGGGGTAGAGGGAAACATGGAAGTCAGTCATAACAATGGGGAACAGGGCGACCGTGTAGCCCACGCCAAACGCCGCCGGTTTCTTCGCGGCGTGGGGGTGGGTGTTTTGTTTTTGGTGATTTTTGGGGCGCTGGCCTACCGGGTAGTTTCGCGCAGATTATCTTCAACCCGTAGGGATTCCATCAGCCGGACCGATCATTCCGCAACCGGCACAAAGACCACTCTGGGTCAGTGCTTGGCGTTGCTCAAAAAGAACGAATCGGATAATCCGTCGCTGATTGTACAAGTGCAGCGTCTTGTGGACGACGCCGAGCGCAATGGGTTGGAACTGAACAAAGCCGAACCATCCTTGATGGTCGTGAGCTACCGGCAGCACGACAAGAACGTGATCAATGTCGTCGTGCAAATCTACCAATCGCCCAAGGCCGGCACGATCGAGGTCTTGAATCCTGATGGCGTGGTGCGGGCCCGGTTGGGGGACGATCTGTTTGGTTCGGCGGAAAACCTGATGCAATTGCTGTACAATCGCGTGACGTATCTGGGCAGCGCCGACGATGTGGCACTCCAGCAACGCGCTGTGCAAGCGGCCATCGAAGGCGATCTGACGTTGTTGCGCGAGCAGACGATCGACCCGTTGCACGTCGTGGCTGTCATGCCGAGCGCCGCGCGATTTCTGCCCGGCAGCCTGCGGGCGCGCGTGCAAAGCGTGGTAATGAATTCGGAATTAACGTTCGCCGAATGGCGCAGCCAAGTCGCGTTGGAAACGGATAGCGAAGAAACCGCGCAGCAGGTCGGCAACACGGTCGCCGCGTGGCGTGAGATCGCGATGACGTTGGCCAACACGTATGCCAAACACAGCTCCGGCCTGCCATTGCGCCAATCGCTGGAAGACAGCACCGTTGAAGTCAAAGGCGATTGGGTGTTGACGGGGGCGAAAATCCCATCCAAGACCGTCGTGCGCGTGTCCAAAGAGATTGCCGGCCATGGCGGCGCGCATGGCTGTAGTCACGGGTTCTACAAGACGCCGGCGCATTGGCCGTCGGGCGTGACGCAACTCATGCTGGGTTGTCAAACTTACACGAAAGACCAGTGCATTACCTTGCTCGTGACACCGGTCAGAAATGATGCCAGCGTTGCTCTCGCGCAACAACTCATCGCCGCGAAGATCAACCGATTGGTCAGCCTGCCGGCCACGCCGCAACAAGTGCAGGCCATTGCAGATGCCGACAATTTGTTCTGCTCCTCCGCCGGCGGATTGCCCTACCATGTTGCTACCAGTTCGCCCGTGGGTCAGCAGATGACCAGCCTCGCCTCGATACTGGATATTTACAACAACAGTTGTCATGCGGGTGGTGGTGGGGATACGGCTACTGGCGGGAGCACGGTGGGCGGCTGTAATCAGGCGTATTACAACAAGGTCGAACACTGGCCATCCAACGTGACCAAGTTGCCGTTGGGCTGCCGGGTGTACACGCAAGGTCAATGTCTGACGTTGTTGGGCACGGTTGACGCGAGTGATGTCAGTCTCGATTTGGCGCATCAACTCGTCGCCGCCCGGCTCAATCAAACCGTTGGCCTGCCCGCCAGCGGCGCGCAACTGGATGCCATCACCGCGGCGGACAATCTGTTCTGTTCTTACCCCGGCAAATTGCCATTCCGCATCCCGCCGAGTTCGCCAGCCGGTATTCAAATGTCGAACCTCGCCACGACGCTGAACACGTACAACAACAGTTGCCAAGGCGCTGCGTCCAATCAAACCGGCAGCGGCAAGGGCCCCAAGACCGCGAAGGGGAAAGACTAGCGAGCTGGTCGTGTTCGCCTCCCTCCCGCTTTCCGGCCGCCGTTTTCGCCAGACAACGTTCGCTCTGCTGTGCGCGTTTTCTCTGGTGGCAGCAGGTCAGGCCACAGAACCGCCCGTTCCCGCCCGACCGGATGCCCGCATGGAACGGATTACCCGGTGGTTAAAATCGGAAGATACCACCGTGCGGATGAGCGCCGTGCAGGAACTGGGACAGGTGCGGACCCCGGCCGCGGTGGATTTACTCATCGCCGCGACTCATGATTCTCAAGCCGCTGTGCGGGCCACGGCAGCCCGGTCACTCAAGTACCGCAATGACCCGCGCTCGATTGAACCATTGCGCGCACTGCTCAAGGACCCCAACGAAGACGTGCGCGGGGCCGCCGTTTGGGCACTCGGTTATGTTGGTGGCAAGACGGTTTTACCGGATGTGCTCCGCACGGCGCGCAACGATGACTCCGGGGTCGTGCGGTTCCGGGCGGTCTGGGCGCTGGGAATGATCGGCGACAAGTCAGCGTTGCCCGCGGCCGTCGAAGCGTTGGAGGATGTGAATCCGTCCGTGCGCGAACGCGGCGCGCTGCTGGCCATCGAGGCGTTGCATGATCAAACGTTGCTGCCACGCTTGCTGGCAATGGTGGATGATCCGCGGCCCGGGACGCGGCGCATCGTGATGTATTTGCTCGGTAAGTACGGTGATGTCTCGGTGGTGCCGGCGCTGGAAGCCAAATTGAGTGACAGTCATGCATTGGTCCGGGGCGAAGCGGCTCTGGCGTTGGGAAGATTGCACATCGCCGCCGCGAGCAAGGCCTTGCGGCCGGCACTCAAGGATGAGGACGAACACGTGCGCGGTTCGGCAGCGTATGCGCTCGGATTGACCGGCGACAAGTCGGTGATGGAAGCGTTGCGGCCGTTGCTCAGCGACGAAAGCGCGTTTGTGCGGGCGGTGGCAGCCGAGTCACTGCAAAAACTCGGCGATCCGCACGTGAAGCCGCCGGAGGGATTTGCCGCCGATGATCTGTTTACGTACCCCATCTACAGCCCGGAACATAAAGATCTTTATCGGTGATTGGCGCGCGGAGCCGGGCAGATTCCGTTGGGGGAAGTGCGGACGAAATCGAGGAATTCCCGGGCTTCCGCTGTCTGAAAGTCGCCCGCCTGTTCCAGCGCGGTGGAGATCTTCAATTCCGACCGGTAAAAGAGTGTGAACAGCTTCTTGATCTCGCCGACGGCCTTGGCGGAGAAATTCGCCCGCTTCAGTCCCACCAGGTTGACGGCGTACACCTCGTTGCGTTCGGCCGCGATCAGGAAGGGCGGCACGTCCATCGAAACGCGCGCATTACCGGAAAACATCGCCAAGCGGCCCACCTGGGTGAATTGGTGAATCACCACGCCGCCCGAAATAAAGGCGCGGTCGCCAACCCCCACATGTCCGGCCACCAACGCGCAGTTGCAGATGATCACCTGGTTGCCGATGACGCAGTTATGGCCGACGTGGGACAATCCCATCAGGAAACAGTCGTTGCCGATCATCGTGGCGCTGTCCGGTTGTGTGCCGCGATGGACCGTGCAGTATTCGCGGAAGATGTTGCGGTCGCCGATGCGCAGGTAGCTGCGTGTGCCGGGCTTGAAATGAGTGTCCTGCGGTTCGTGTCCCAGCACGGCGCCCATGTGAATGCGGTTGTCGCGACCGATCTCGGTGTGCCCCGTCAGGTAAGCGTTGGCCATGATCGTCGTGCCGGCACCCACGCGGACGTGGTCCTCGATGATGACATGCGGTCCGACTTCCACGGAGGAATCGAGTTCGGCTTTCCGGCTGACAATCGCGCTCGGATGAATCATGGGCGGCACTCTAGCAAATGGCCGGCGCATTTGCACTCTTGCGTGAGGGAGGCGGCCGGGAGTACACTGACGGCGAAAGGCAACGGCGGAATCCATGTACACGGTCAATCATTTGCTGCAGGAAAAAGGCGGTAACGTCTGGTCGGTCGCGCCGCAAACGACGGTTTACGAGGCGCTGGAGCTGATGGCGGCGCAGAACATCGGCGCGCTCGTCGTGCGCCAAGCCGACAAGGTGGTTGGCATCTTCTCCGAACGCGACTATGCCCGCAAAGTCATCCTCAAAGGGCGCACGTCCAGAACGACATCAGTGGGTGAGTTGATGACTACCGATGTTTTGTATGTCCGTCCCGAAGACACCATCGAAGACTGCATGGCGATCATGACTGACAAGCGCGCCCGCCACCTACCGGTACTTGATGGCAACAAGCTGGTGGGCCTGATTTCGATCGGCGACGTTGTGCGGGCGGTCATTTCCGATCGCGAGTTCAAGATTCGCGAATTGGAACGTTACATCACCGGCGGCCACAGTTCCGTGCGCTAACCGGCGCGCTGCTTCACGTACTCGATGATCTTGTGATCGTCGTCGTGGGCCGCCCAGACCACGCGGAGAAAGTCGGCGGGATGGATGTTGACGCTCCGCAGAAACGCCCGGTCACCGCCGCAACCATACATCAGATCATCCGGCATCTCGCCGCGCAACTTGGACCGGGCCTTGGCCATGATTCGCGGTAACCAGCGGAACCCGGCCACCGCCGCCTCCTTGGCGGGCAGCTCGTTCATGGAAATCTTGCGGGCGGGCGGCTGACATTTCTGAATGGTCATAAAGAAATCGCGGCGCGCCGCGGCGATTAGCACAACCGTCGCAAACGCCGGCGCTTCATACTTCACCCAGTCCTCGGCGAAGTCATAAACCTCCTGCGCCGTGTGTCCGAGGGCCGCAAGAAACTCCGTTTCCTCGGCGTTGAAATAAGAGTTCGCCTGCCGGTTGCCGAGCCGATACAAGGTCACCGCCTTGTCGTAACACTGCCGGAATGTCTCCGCCCAATCGTAAGGATTCACGTTCATGGCGGCAACTTATTCTGTCGCTGTCAAACTTTCAACCGATGGTCGTTCATTTGCTCCGGCGGCCGGCGCGCGCGGCGGGGGGTTGCCGGCCTGATTAATCGTGGTAGGTTGACCGTGTGGTTGGTGGCGAGCAAGAATACCGGCGGTTTCAACGGCGGGTGGACCGGTTGTGTTTCCTGATCGTGGCGACGCGGTGCTCGAACCGTGAACTTGAGATCGAACGATTGCATTTGCGCACAGAAGCGGCGCGGTTGTTTCCCGATAAGTATCACCTCTACGACATGTTGTACGAAAGTCGGTTCCGCCGGTTACAGCAGCAGTTTCGAGCGTAGGCCGTCGGCCACGGCGTCAGCGTATTCGCGGAAGATGCTCTTGTATCGGTGGCCGGCGATTGCGCGTTCACCCGCGTAGTCGCCCAGTTGGAGGCGTTGATAAACGAGCCGGTTGTTCATGTAATACGGCTCAAGATAAACGACCGGGCCGCTGATGAGCCGGTTGGCGGCGAGGTTGCGGGCGTAGATGTAGGGATTGGGACCGACCCGAACGGCGGTCGCGTCATGTCCCACAGGCGGAAGGTTGGTGGCTTTGGCCAGTGCGACCGCAAGGGCTTCGGCGATGGCGATTTCGCTGGCGTGGGAACCTTCGAGTAGCTTGGCAAAGAGACAATACTTTTGGTCGTCGTCGGTCAGTTCAGACGGGAGATAGTTACCGTGGATGTAGAGTAAGAGGCGGTTGTCGGTGACGAGGTTCTGGCGGTCGTCCCATGGCGCGGCGTTGAAGTGGAGGCAGAGCGTGAGGTCGGGGTGGAGTTGCTCGTTGAGCTTGCGGGTCCGGGCAGCAATCTCGGCGTGCCGGTAGAAGTGGATCGGCGTCGGAAAGTCAGCCGGGCGTTGATCGGTGACCGGTTGGAAATCGTCTTTGCTGAGGAGGACGGTGAAACCGGCCGCTTCGAGTTGTGGTTTAAGGAGCCGGGCGACAGTCAGATTGAGCGCAGCTTCGGCAATCGGTTGATCGTGGTCGCGTTGAAACCAGCGTTCTTCAAGTGGCGCCCAGTCACCGCCGATATGGCCGGGATCCAGCGCGATCCGCCGGATGGGAGATGGTTCATGATGGGTGGCGGCGGAAGCGAAACGGAAGGTAAAAAGCGGACTGGTCCGGGAAGAAGCGGAATGAATGGTGACGGCGTCAGCGGAGTAGGTGAGGTAGTCAGCGAGCGCCCCGGAAGGGCAGTACACCCGGGAGATGAGATCGTCGAACTCGGCGCGGGTGATGGCGTGTTGATAACGGTCGAGCTTGGTCCAGGGAGCGGGCATCAGGATGCGGAGTCGTCCCATTCGGCGGGACTCCAGGTGAGGATTTCGTTGATCTCGTCAAAGACGTGGAGAGTGTCGTCACCGAAGTACCGGTCGGCGTGGAGCGTGTCCAGTTCGTCGTACATTTCCGACTCGGTGCAGTCCCGGGCGTAAGCGTGGGTGGCGTTGAGGAGCTGGATGCGGGCGACGCCAAGCGTTTCGAGGAACTCGGTGTATGGACCTTCACCGTCGTCGGTCAGGAGGGGCAGGGCGAACAGTTGCTCCCCGGGATGATGGATGGGTTCGTCAACGGCGGTCAGACGCAGCCGACCGTCCGCGAGTTCGGATTCGGCGGCGTACACCTGAAAGGCAGAAGCGATTTGTTCCCGTGTCACACCATGCGATTCGTATCGGTCGAGCGATTCGATCAGATGGACTACCTGCCGGGGATCGAGGATGCTCCGTTGTCGGGCAGTTGTGCCGGGGTTGGTTTCGGCAACCCACCAGTTGAGATCGTCGCCGAGTCGGGTGAGTAGCCAATGCGGGCTGGTGGGTTGGGGTGACGCCATATGAATAATCAAATCCGCTTTGAATTTTGCCGAGCGGACGGCGAGAATCAAGACTGATGAATAACATTTTGCCGTATCGAAACAAGCAACCCCGGTTGGGGCAGGAAGTGTTTGTTGCGCCCGGGGCGTTGTTGACGGAGGGGTTGCGGGTGCCGCCGGGATCATTGGTGTACGAATCACCGGCCAAGGTGGTCAGTTCTCTGGATGGGCGCGAACGGGCGCAGATTCGCCGGTGGGCGGAGAAGTATTGCCGGGTGGCGGCCGATTACCGGGCTGCTACGGGCTTTTAACCGGTGCGCCAACCCCAAAGGGAGGGGGTTGTTGGGGAGCCGTGGCGCGCAACTGGATTTGGTCGCCTTCGGCCGTGTGGGAGAGGTTGATCGTGCCGGGGGGCAGTTCCAACACGTAGACAGCCTGTTTGACGATGGAGGTGCGCCACGGGGGCAGCGAGCGGACGGCTTTCATGACACGGTAGTCTTTGTCGAGAAACAAGACGTCGATGGGGAAACGCATGAAGAAGGTGTGGATGCCGTAGCAGCGGTCGATCAACAGGCCTTCGCCTTGGGCCAGTGATGTGCGGTTCAGGAGGCCGACCATGCGTTTGAGCGCACTGCCCGCAAAGTGACAGTGGTCGCTGACCACGGTCTTTTTTTGGACGTTGATCAATACCATGAGAAGGCCGGGCTAGAACATGTACTTGTAGATGGAGATCAATGCCGGGCCGAGGATGACGACGAACAAGGCGGGAAAGATGAAGAACACCAGTGGGAACACCATTTTCACCGGGGCTTTCATGGCCATTTCCTGCACACGCTGCCGGTGGCGCACCCGGATGGAATCGGCCTGCACGCGCAAGGTGTTGGTGATGCTGCCGCCCAGCCGGCTGGCGTGGACCACGGCGGTGATGAAAATCTTTAATTCCTCCACGCCGGTCCGGTTGCCGAATTCTTCGAGGGCTTCCAACCGGGGTTTGCCGAGCCGGATTTCATTCAAGGTTTTGGCAAATTCGTCCGCCAGCGGGCCCTTGATCTTGCGCATGGTGTAACCGACGGCGGCGTCAAAGCCCAAGCCCGCTTCGACGCTGATGGACAACAGATCAATCGAGTAGGGCAGGGATAGGAGAATGGTTGATTGCCGGGCGGCGATCTTTTTGCTCAAGATGAACTGCGGGAGCATGTAGCCGCCCAGCACGGAAATGATTAGGTAGATCACATTGATCGGATCATCCCACCTCACCGCGCTGCCCTGAGTGCTGCCGATGGTGATGATGACCATGGCCATCAGCAATAGACAGATTCCCGCGCTGACCCAACAAAGGCCCTGAAACTGAGGCGGTGTCACGCGGGGATAAAGTCCGGCGCGCACCAGTTTGCGCTGATTACGCTCCGCCACCTCCGCCGGTGTGTAACCGCGAAAGAGTTTGGCGACTGTTTCACCCAAAGGCAGCAGTACGCGCTGCGCGAATGGCTTCTGGAGTTCCTCTTCCGACGTCTCCTGGCTTTCTTCTTTTACTTTGTCGATCCGCTGGGCGACGGCATACCGGGTCGAGGCGCGGTACAAGCCCATGAACAGCAACACGCAGGTGGCAACCGCGAGAATGGCAATCAGTGGTAGCATAGAGTCAGGCCTTGATGGACACGATCTTATAGATCAGGTAACCGCCAATCATCTGCCAGAACGCGGCGCCAGTCAGCATCAATATCCCATAGGGAATAGGGTAGCCAAACATCTCCATCTTCGGATCGGTAAACAACACCGCGAAGTAGTCCTTGTTCTTCATGTAAATGACCAAAAACACCACGATCGGCAACAAACCGACAATCAAACCGGAAATCCTGCCCTGGGCCGTCAATACGCGAATATCGCCTTGGATACGCAACCGTTCGCGAATGGTTTCCGCGACTTTCTGCATGATTTCCGTCAGGTTGCCGCCGACGTCCTTTTGCACAAGGAACGCGCTGATCACGATGTCGAGGTCAGGGCTGTTCACCCGGCGCCCCAAATTGGTTAACCCCTCCTCAATGGTTGCTCCCAGATTGACCTCCCGCAACGTGCGGTGTAATTCCTTGGAAATCGGGTCATCCATTTCCTTGGCCACCAATTCCAAGCCTTTGAGGAAGCTGTAGCCGGAACGCAGCGAATTGGTCAACAGCATCAACGCATCGGCCAATTGCCGGACAAACTTCGCCCGGCGCTGATTCTGTTTCACCCGCACATAGATGGGCGGAATGAAAAACGCAAATACGCCAAGGATCAGACCGCTCCGCAAGTTCCCAATCCCATACAGACCGGCCATCAATCCGACCCCCACCAAAACCACGCGCATCAAGATGTATTCCGAAGCCCGCAGTGGAATATCCGCTTGGGCCAGGCTGCTTTCGACACCTTCGATGTACCCCCGGCCGATCAGTATATTAATCAGCCGGGCCACCGGGCTTTGCTTGCTGAGTTCCCGTTCTGCCGCGAAGGCCGCTTCGGCTTCCACGCCGGCATAAGTGCGCACACGATCCGCTAAAATGGCGCGCCGGCGCGTGGCGTACTGGTAAAATCCGTACGCGGCGAGGAGCACCGTGGCCCCGCCCAAAATGGCGATGATGAAGATCGGCTCGATCTGCATTTACCGGCTGGCTCCTTCGGGTGAACGGAAGATGTCGGTCGGGACGTGGATCCCGGCAGCGTTAAACCGATCCATAAAGCGCGGCACCATGCCGGTGGCCTGGACACCGCCCAGTACCTTACCGCCTTCGCCAATGCCTTTCTGACGGAAGGCAAACAACTCCTGCATTACGATGACATTGCCTTCCATCCCCTCGATTTCGTTGATGCTGATAATTTTGCGGCTGCCGTCGCTGAGCCGGGAAATCTGCACGATCAAATGGATGGCCGAAGCGACTTGTTCACGAATGGCGCGGGAGGGGAGCTCCATTCCCGCCATCATCACCATGGTTTCCAGACGCGCCAACGCATCGCGGGGACTGTTGGCGTGGACGGTGGAAATCGAGCCTTCGTGGCCGGTATTCATGGCCTGCAACATGTCCAGCGCCTCGCCACCGCGAACTTCGCCAACCACGATCCGGTCGGGGCGCATCCGCAGGCAGTTGCGCACCAAATCGCGGATTTTGACTTCGCCTTTGCCTTCGATGTTGGGCGGACGGGATTCCAACCGCACGACGTGCGGCTGGTGCAATTTCAACTCCGCCGCATCCTCGACCGTGACCACGCGTTCGCCATCCGGGATGAAGGAGGACAACACATTGAGCAACGTGGTTTTGCCCGCGCCCGAACCGCCGGAAACAAGGATGTTCAGCTTGATCTTGACGCAGGCGGCCAAGAACGCCGCCATGCCCTGCGAGATGGTGCCAAAGCCGATCAAGTCTTCCACCGTGTACGGATCAACCGAGAATTTCCGGATCGTCAGCACCGGGCCGTTAAGCGACAGCGGGGAGATAATCGCGTTGACGCGCGAGCCATCCGGCAAACGGGCGTCCACCATGGGACTGGATTCGTCCACCCGCCGGCCCAGCGGCGTCACGATCTTATCGATCACATGCCGGATGTGCTCATGATCGCGGAACTGGATGTCCGTCAACTCCAGCTTGCCGAACCGTTCGCAATAGACCTGGTCAGGGCGGTTGACCATGACTTCGGTCACGGTGGGATCGCGCAAAAGCGGCTCAACCGGGCCGAAGCCGAGAATCTCGTCGGCAATGTCGGATACCAGCCGGTTGCGCATCTGCCGAGAGTAGGGGACTTTCTCGGCGCGCAGCTTTTCCTCAACCAATTCCTCGACGCGACTGCGCAACTGCACCTCGTCGCCTTTTTCGAGGAGCTTCTGGTCAATGTTCTGGACCAAGTACGCGAGGATCGCGTTCTTGGACTCCATGTACAACTGTGAACTGATTTCAGGGTTGGTTGCCATCGCTCACATCCCCCCCATGGGTTTTATGCAATCACTAGTGCAAAAAGGAAAACCAGCGCGCCCCCGCCATTTTCCGCGCGGCGGTCTGTTTGCCTTCACCCGGCAATAATGACTCCGCCAGCGCGAGAACGGCTTTTGAAATCTGCCGCTGCGAATTAGCCAGAACGAACGGCTGCCCCAAATTGACAGATGAACTCACGACCGCCTCGTCATTCGGGATGCGGGTGGTCACCGGGAACTCCAGGATCGTTTCAATTTCCGAAGGGGCAATTTCCCGGGAAGTGGCCGCACGATTGATCACCACCCGGATCTTCTCCTTCGGATAGTTGGCCGCGATCAGGTTCTTTAGGTAGTGCTTGCCGTCCCGCAAACGCGGCAGGTCGTTGCCGATGACCACGAGGATGAGATCAGCCCCGTCCATTGTCGCCAACGTGGATTCCAAGTTGGCATAACCGGTATCCACCACGGCGCACTCGTACTGGTCGCGCAATGCGTCCAGGATGCTTTGAACCATGTACTTCGACAGCGTCGTCCCGTCGAACGTGCCCGAGAGCGGCGCGGCCAGCACGGCCAAACCGGAGTTGTGCTTCGCCACCACGCTGTCCACCACGTCGTGATCGATGCCGCCGAACCCGGGCAGCAAATCCCCGAGCGTCCGGCGTGGCGTCAAATCCAGCAGCATGGCCACATCACCACCCCACAGATTGAGGTCGAGCAACGCGATTTTCTCGCTGAGGCCAGCGAGCGCAACGGCCAGGTTGGTGGCCAGCACGGTCTTGCCGCACCCGCCCCGGGGGCCGGTTACAGCAATAATCTGATTGTGCTTCGGCTCGCCATCGGCGGCTTTGTCCGCGTTGCCGTTCTTCGAGCCGGTATCCGTCCGGAGTTTGACAATGCGGCGAACTTCTTCCACGAGATGAGTGGCGTCGATGGGCCGGGTGACGAAGTCCCGGATCCCCACCCGCAGCATCTTGTGGAAGACTTCCTCCCGCTCGTTGCCGTTCAGGATCAAAATGATGCCGATTTCCGGCATCTCGGCGGTGATCTTCTCGGCGGCATCCAAGCCTGTCACGCCCGGCAGTTCGCGATTGACCACGACGACGGTGGGCCGCAAGCGGGCTGTCATTTCCTGACAATCCTTGCCGTTGCGCGCTTCCCCGACGACTTCGAGATCTTCGGTGTTCTCGAACAGCTTGCACAGCCGTTCGCGTTCACCCGCGTCCGCTTCCGCAATCAGGACTTTGATGGTGCGCTGCATGAATGTGGATTTACTTCCCGAAGTTGGCCTTCGGTTCCGTTGCTCCCGTGCTCGGCGCCGCGACCGGTTGGACCTTCTGCACGGCGGGCTGTTTCTCCGGGATGGTCAACTCATCGACGTTCAATGGTTTTTGCCAGTTCGGATCCGGCTCGGGGCGTTGACGCAGTTCCTGGTCCGCCTCTTTGCCGTTCCATATCTTCAGTTCCGGCGTTTGGGGAGCGCGGATGGCGTCAGCCTGCACATCTTCCATGACTTCCAGCGTGACAAACACCAACAACTCGCTGAGGCCCTGCTGGTAGCTCTTGCTGCGGAATAGAATCCCCAGCACGGGGATATTCCCCAACCACGGCACCTTGCGAATGACGTTAGCCGAAGTGTTCTGCAGTAACCCCCCAATGACGATGGTCTGGCCGTCTTTGACTTGCACTTCCGTTTCGGCGCGGCGCGTGACGAATGTCGGCTCGCCGGCGACTGTCTGCGCGAAATTTGCCTGACTTACCTCGGTCATGAGGTGGCTGCTGATATTGTCCTCGCTATCAACCACCGGCTTGATCGCCAAGCGGACACCGTACTCCTTATATTGAACGGTCGAGCTGTTGGCTAGCGTTTGGACGATTGGCACCTCGCCGCCAGACAGGAAGGAGGCTTCCTTGCCGCTCAGCGTGACCATGGTCGGCTCCGAGAGCGTCTTGGCAAGATTCTTCGAGGCCAATAGATGAAGAGTCGCTTGGACATATCCCTGCTGTTGATTGGGGTCCGGATTCGCGCCCAACTGAAAACCATGCGTGATCGGGCCGAGGGCATTGTCAATCCCGCCCAACAAAAATCCATAGGTGACGGCCCCGTTTTGTCCAAAATATTCGATCCCTAGGTTCTTGATCGCACTCGTATTCACTTCCACAAGGCGGGTACGGATCTTCACCCGCTTCGGGTTGGTAACTTCGATGAGATTGATCACTTTGCCCTTGTAGGCGGCGGCAACCTGCTGCGCCCGATCAGAATCCATCTGGGTCTTGACCTTGCCTTGCAGCACCACCGCATCACCGACCTCTTCAACACTGATTTGTGGAGACCCAATCGCTTGGTGAATTGATCGGACACCTGCGCTTTGCGAGACTTCCACGCGATACAAATCTGTCGGTTTGCCGTCGGTATAAACCACCGTCAGGGTGGTCACCCCCGGTTTTTTGCCGATGATGCTGAACACCGAAGTGTCGCCCATTTTCACCACGTCGCCGACGGTCGGATCGGCGATGGCGATGGCCGCGACATTTTCGATGGTCATGGGCACGGACTCGCCCGCAATCACCTGCAACACCTTGTTGTTATCGGCCCGCACCGGTAACACAATCGTCAGGCACAACAGGCTCGCCACCATCATCGATAATCCAAGGCCCCCCCACGTCATCCTCCCGTTCATTGTGGTCTTGATCATACAGGCATCCTTTCTTTGGTTGAAACTGGTTCGGGTCATTGCTGCGACGAGGAAACAACCGATTCCGTGTTTCCTCGGTAAATTTTGATTTCAGGTCGGGTTTGTCGTGCCGGCGGGCTGATGATGACGGGCGTGGCGTTTGGCGCCGGCGTTGCCGGCTCAATGGCGCGCCCACTCGGCAGAATGTCGCTGATCTTCACGCCAGCGCTTTCCACCTGCGCCTGTTCCTGATTCGGGCGCAAAGCGACTTGCAGTACGCCGGCGCGCTCCGCCGCTTTGACCAGTTCGGTGTCTTCCGGGCGCAGCGCCAACGTGATTGAGGACGTCGCCCCCGGTCCCGTCGTGGCATCGGTGCGACCGTGATCCACAGCCAGCACGGCGATGTTCTGCAGAATGATCTTGGTGACTTCCTGTTTCAGAACGGGATCGGAGTAGGTGGTCAAAATATCCACGTGGTCGCCCGGCTGGATCGTGGCGCCAACACCTTTGACCTCGTCCACACCGATGGCAATCGCGCGAAATCCTGGTGGAATCTCGTCAGCCAGACCGGGAATCTCGCCTTCCTTGATCACATCCGCGCCGCGGATTTGATCCTTGGCCCGGATGAGGTCTTTGGCGTAGCGGCCCACGACATCCTCTTTATTGGTGAGCACGCCGGGCGCGAGGTTCTCGGGCGGCACCGGCATCAGGTCCACCATGGAATCCGTGATCTTCTTGCGGGCGGAGATGTCCTCGCGCGCCACGACGACCGGCTTCCAATTTTGTCGTTGCGATTTCTCAAGATCGCGAAACTTAGCCCAGATGAGATAAGCCGTCACGAGACCGAGAACCGCCGCCAATAAGATGATCCCTCCTGCCCCAGGTCGTTTTGCCATTACATTCCTCCTTGCGTCGGCACTGCTTTAGCAGATGTTGTTCCGACTTTCATTTAGTTGCAATCAAAATCCTTTCGCCCTGTCCCGTCCCAGTGGCGCAGATCGATTTGCGTTGTTGACCCGGATGCAACAGCAATGCCAACGCTGGTATTGCCAAAACGGCCCGTTCACTGTCCGAATCGGTCTGTGTCATCCGTCCAACACCTCACCCCGTTCAGGACACCCGTCGTCAATGGCCGCACGATATACCACAACTTGTGTCAAGTCTAGCGTGAAAATCTGACCGGTAACCCGCACTGCAGAACGCATCTCGGTCCTGCAACCGCCTGTTCAAGAATGAACGGAGCGACGGCGATTAAGGAAACGCCACGGCAACGCGGTCATTCAACTAATACTCGGGCAAGCGCGTAGGGCGGACCTGATGATCCTCCTGCAGTATTACCCGTGAAACCATGCAGGATCTGTATCTGCCCGCTCCATCCACTGCCGTTTTTTCCGGAGCTGACCAGCAATGCGACGACAAACCCCTCGATTGTCACCTTACTGCTTTTGCCGTTACCGAAGGCATTGACGACCGGGATCACCACTAGAGGATTGGCTGCGATCCGGGCGTTAAATGCGTTATTTACACCGGCATTCCCGGTGCCTGGATCAAATTGTTGGCCAATCGAAATGGAACAGGGAACACCGTTGGTCATGTAGTTGTTGAAGTTCGGGTTGGACGACATGTTGATATCACAGAGATTCAGCTTGCCCCAGTTGCCACTGCCCTGCCAATTAACGGTAATCGTGTCTCCCCAGTGAACGCCGTTTAATTCGTTTGTCGTCACCCCGAACGGAATCAGTCCGGGCACGTTATTCGCCGAGCCGATCTGCGCGACCGAATGGACGGCGGGTGTCATCGCTGTCATTCCAACAACCGTTCCAAAGGCCAATTGCACCGTTCGTTTGGCCGCGACGCGCAGCGCGTTCCACGGCGCGCCGGATACCGAAAAGGTGCCCAACGGCTGTCCGGGGGCTGGATTTGAGGCGGGTGTCCATACGCCGAGTTGGATTCCGCCACCCGCCGCCAATTCCGCCGCCGTCACGCCATTCGCGGCCGCAATAGTCGTGGCCTCAGCGATCACGGCAGTGGATGATTGGGGTGAATTCGTCAGCAGTGCCACACCGGCCAAGGCCGCCGCGTCGGTGCCGACGTTGGCCGCCCGCTGCCGATTCAATACATTGGCCACATCCACAGAGAGTGCCATAAACCCAAAGAGGGCCACGATGAAGACCGCTAACAACACCAGTGTTGTGCCAGTCTCGCGCGCGTGAAATGATCGGTGCTTCATAGAGTACTCCCCAGTTGTTACTGCATGATGGTCGTGCTCGTAAGCGTCCGGGTCTTACCACCGCCCGGAATGACGAAGGGGATGATCAACGGATACGGATAACTGACGGTCATGCTTTGCGCAGTCGCCCCGGCAATGTTCGTTGCCTGCAAGGTGGCTGTCACCAGATGGGGATTCAGCAGCGGGGCGACCGCCTGCTGCGCGATGGCTTGGGCGTCGGCAGCCGATCCGCCGCTTAACACCGCGCGTCTAGCGCCGACCGCCGACGCGTTGCGGACGGTGATCTGCGCCGCAAAAAGGAACCCGTATTGGATGATCGCAAACAACATCAACGCCAACAGGGGGATTACCAATGCGAACTCAACTATCGTTTGGCTCGACCTTCTCGTCATGTTCGCTAACCTCACCATTTTTCTTCCACCCTCCCCGCCACTTCCATGCTAGAATATATCACAAAGGCCGCCAAGTCTAGTTGAATGGGGCTCACGAACCACACACAGCAACGGGAGGTTACATCTCGATTTTGAGACAAATCTCCCGTCGGCACAGGGCAAGTAAGGCATACATCCGGCCCGTGTGCCCTTTTTCGGCCCGGTAGGAGTAATAACGATCGAGATGACAGGCTGTACAAATCCGGAGATTCTGAATGTCGCGGATGCCGGCCGCTTGAAGTTGGGACTCAATACTGGCCCAGATGTCCATTTCATAATGGCATGGACCGATGCTCGGACTGATCAGCGCCCGGCAAGCGGTGGGATCAGTGCCGAACCGTTCGCGCATCGCGGCAACCGTGTTGCCGGTAATGTTGAGTTCCGTGCCTTTCTTGCCGGAATGGATGAGCGCAATGGCGGGTGTCCGGCGATCCACAATGTAAACCGCCGCGCAATCGGCGCAGCGGATCAACAAGGGTAAACCCGGTTGCCGGGTGGCCAGGGCATCCACGCGCGGGACATTACCGGGAGTCGTGACGACGGCGACTTCATTACCGTGGGTTTGTTCGGCGGAGACAGCGTGCGGCGGAATCCCGGCATAACCGCGCAGAGTAAAGAGGTGTTTGACGAACGGAAGTTCGGTCAACGGCGCGAAAGTCTCAAACTCCATGGCCGGTTAGTCGGCATTGCGGACCGTGGTGCCGGTGGCGCGGTCGAGCGTGGCGAGGGCGACGTTGTAGTCGTGCAACGCTTGGACTTCGTTGGAGCGCGCATCGGTAAGCGCGGTCTGGGCACTGAGCACGTCGAGTTGCGTGCCGGTGCCCGCCCGGAACCGGGCTTCGGCAAGGCGGAGACTTTCTTCGGCTTGTTCGATAGTCTTTTTCTGGGCTTCGATCAGTTCCAGCGCTTGGAGATAATCGGAGTAGGCTTGCCGGACTTCCAACTCGATGCTCCGCCGGGTATCCGCCAAGTCAATCTCCGCCTCGGCCAGCTGGGCGCGGGCTTGTTGGACTTTGCCTTGAGTCAGCAGCCCATCGAACAACGGCCAGGTCGCCTGGGCGCCGACCGTCCAACCGTGAATAGTCTGATCCAGATGATCCGAGAATGTGGAGTTGCGGACGCCGTAGTCGCCAAACACGGAGAGGGACGGTTTGTAGCCGGCGGTGGCGACTTTGATCTGTTCGGTCTGGAGACCGACCTGTTTTTCCGCTTGTTGGAGTTCGGGACGTTTGGCGAGGGCGTTGTCCAACGCGTCGGCCAGCGTCCACGAGCGCGGCTCGTAAGTGAGTTTGCCGACGAAGTTGATCGCGGTAAAGTCGTGCGGCTTAACCGGGGTGTCGAGCGCCAGAAGTTTGGCGAGCGCTTCCTTGGAGAGCCGGAGATCGTTGCGGGCGCGGATCAGCGGCGGTTTGGCGTTGGCGAGTTCGACTTCGGCGCGCAGGACGTTGAATTGGGGAACGGTGCCGGCGGCGAACCGGTTTTTGGCGTCGTCAAGTTGGTGTTCGAGCAGGGTGACGGATTGTTCGCGCACGATGACCAGTTCGGCGTTGAGCAGAATCTGGTAGAAGGTGTTGCGGACATTGAGGAGGGTGTCCGCCACGGTTCTGTCGAAATCGAGCACGGCGATTTGGTCGGTCAACCGGGCGGCGCGGATTGCCGCATGGACACGACCGCCGGAGTAGATGAGCTGGGAGAGTTCGACGGTGGCACTCCAGGGTTGCTCCTGATTCTTGCGGAGCGTTGTGCCCGGAAGGGTATCGATGAAGTCCCGGTCGATCCGGTTGTAGTTGCCGCTGGCATCGAGGTGCGGCAGGGCGTCGGCGCGGATCTCGACGATGAGGCCGCGGGTGCGACGGAGTTCTTCTTGGGCCTTGAGGATCGCGGGATTTTGTTTGAGGGCCAGTTTGATGGATTGGTCAAGGTCCAACGAGGTCGGCACTTGGGCCGACAGTGGAACAAGGCCGGTGGTGAGCAAGCCGGCAACGATCAGCGAATATATTTTCATGGAATTGACGGTGCGGTCACTGTAGCAGTCGGGGCCGGGGACGCAAGCTGTTCGGCGGAGCAGTTGCCGGTTTGGATGGCTTGTTGATGGAACGATTTGGCGCTGGCGTATTGCTTGGCGTCTGTCAGGGCCTGAATCAAGCCGGCGTACGCGGCGCACAGATTGTTGCGCACGATCTGGCAATCGTAGTCGAGTTTGGGTTCGCCATGGCTGAATTCGATCGCGCAGCCTTCCCGGTCCACCCGCCGGTAAACATCCACCAAGGATTGCAGCGTTTCCGACCGGCTGTTGTCCAGAAGGAAGGCTTGCAGCAACGGGATGGCGGCCTTTTCGTAGTCGCGCAACCCCAGATAAACCGACGCCAATCCCAAATAGGAATCCGGATTGACCGGGGCCAGATGGCGCATGGTGTGGTAGGCTCGCAGTGCCGCTTCGTAGTTCTGCAACTGGACCTCGATCGCGCCGATGTTCCAATAAATGTTGAAGTTGCCGATATCGCGGATCTGGTCGGTTGGGCGACCCAGCCGACGCTCTTGTTCCTGGTAACGGACGTTGGCGGCGCAATCCAATTGCGCCGCGCGGGTGAGATCCTCGATCGCTTTGCCGTACCAGTGTTTGAGCGGCTGCGTTTGCGTCACGGTGCCGTCGGGAGCGCGCTGCAACACCGTGCTGCCCTTCAACACATAATAATGGCCGAGTTGCACCAGCGTCGTCAGGTCTTCGTCGGTGATGCCGCGCGCCAACTCGGCTTCCTGAATGACATCATCAATGCTTTTCTTGTCGTCCCCGGTCTTGCGGTCATTCTCGTACATGGCGAACGCCAGCGAACGATGGGTCTTGTAACTATCCGGCGCCGCCGCGACCGCGCTGGTCCAGAGTTGCAGATTCGTTTCCCAATCAATGTTCCGCTGCCAGGCGCGGACGCCCAACCCCGCCGCCAACCCCAGCAACACCGTCCGCGCCATCATCTGCAACCACACCGCCGGCCCCAGCCAGATCACGCGCAGCCGCGCCACCAGCAGCCGGCAAAGACCGTACACCGCGAACACCACGGCCCCGGCAAATCCCACCAGCGGCAGATACAAATAGCGTTCCGCCATGATCTGCTCCTGGAGCGTGAACAAATTGGAAACCGGCAACAACGCCACGCCGAAAAAGAACAGACAGAACGCCAGCGGCCGATTCCGCCGCACAAACCGGATGGCCACCAACACCAGCCAGACCATCGCCGCCAAGGCGATGAGTGTTTTGAGCGATTCCCAATTCGTAAACCGCCACGTCGCCAGCGGAATCTGGTTGAACGAATAGTCGCACGACAACGTCTGCGGCCACACCAGCAGCCACAGGTATTTGCCGATCACCTTGATCGCTGTCAGCCGCGCCGTCCACGCGTCGGTTTTCAGCAGCGGATTATCCAGCCATGATATCTGCGCGGCCGGCAATCCGGCGTACACCCGCGCCCGCACGAACCACCAAATCAAGCCCGCCGGCAACCACGCCCCATACCCCGCCGCCACATCCCAGAACTTCGGGGCCGGTTTCTCTTCCCGCCACCGCGGCAGCCGGATCACCAAGTCATACACCAGCATCAGTCCCACCAGCACCAGCGCGCTCTCGCACGCCAACGCCGCCAGCGTGGCCACCGCCGTCAACGCCAGCAACCACAACACCTTCCGCCGGCCGGTTTGCACGTGGCTGCGCAGGTACAACAACATCCCGCCCAACACGCCGGCCGCTGCCAACTCCTGCGCCCGCCCGGCAATGTCCGTGACCGCCTCGGTCGCGACCGGGTGCATCGCAAACAACGCCGCCGTGAGAAAGGCCGGCCACACATTGCCGGTCAGCATCAGTAATAAATAATACACAAGCGTCGCGTTGGCCCAGTGCAGCAGGAAATTGAACCAGTGATAGCCCGCCGCCGTCGTGCCACCGTCCAACCCGGCGTAGTTGAACCAATACGACAACGTGGTGATGGGCCGGTAAACGCCACTGACCGCCCGCGGATATTGATAGTCCGTGCGGAAGATGAGACGGAGATTGCTCTTGCCGGCCGCCTGCACGCGCGGGTCGTCGAGTACCAGTTGCCGGCTGTCGAACGACAACCCGGCAATGAACGAATTGCTGTACGCCAGCAACACCGCCGTCCCGAGCGTGAGAATCATCGCCACATGAATGCGCAACCCCGTCGTCGGCCAGAGCCGGGGACGCAGGGGTTCAGACGGCGTCACCGGCGCGGGCGCAGGCGGTGCGGCGACAATTTCTGTTGGTTCGGCTGCCATCCGGTTTTGGCGTCGGAGTGTGTCAGCAGCGTCGCTCATTGTCAAAAGCGAATTGCGCGCACCGCGCGCCGGTGCGCGGCCGGCATCGTGAGCCGCGCGGCCGTTTGTTTCGTCACCCACCGGCAACCGCGGGTCGCCCGCCGTAAGCCGCATTCGACCACCCGGAGCGTGATGCGGCGGTGGGTGATTGTGTGGCGCATCACCAGCCGTTCTTTGCCAGGGGTAAACAGCTTTTCATCCCAAGCCGGCAACTCCCACAGACCGGCCAGCAAGCCCGTGTGGGGACGACGGCGCAGCAAGATGCGCGAATCGCGACGCACCAGCGCGGCAGTTTGCGTGACCGGGATCGGTTTTGAGGGCGGGCCGCGATTCGGCAGTTGATCAACCAGCAAACGTCCCCGGCAGACGCGCCGCAACGGGCAATCGTCGCAACGCGGATTGGCCGGTGTGCAAATCAGCGCGCCCAATTCCATCATCGCTTGATTGAAGTCGCCGGGATGGGAATCCGGCATCAGCGATTGCGCAAGGACGAACAGTTTGTCCAGTGTGCGCGGCAACTTCACGTTGTCGCGCAGACGGAAGACCCGAGCGAGCACACGGGCCACGTTGCCGTCCACCACCGGCACCCGTTCGCCGAACGCGATACTGGCGATTGCGGCGGCGGTGTAACGCCCGATGCCGGGCAGTTCCTGCCATGCGGCAAAATTGGTCGGGATGGATTGCCGGGCCGTCCGCGCCGCCCGGTGCAGATTCCGGGCGCGCGAATAATATCCGAGTCCTTCCCACAGTTTCAGCGCCCGGCTTTGCGGCGCGCGGGCAAGCGCTTCGACGGTCGGGAAGATGCGCAGCCAGCGGCGGTAGTAATCTTTCACGACATCCACCCGGGTTTGCTGGAGCATGATTTCGCTGACCCAGATTTTGTACGGGTCGCGTGTCCGCCGCCACGGGAGATCGCGTTTGTGGCGCGCGTACCACCGCGGCAGCGCCCGGCGAAAGGCATTGACCGTGGCGGGCGTCGGGTTTAATCGTGTCGGCATGGTCGAGCGCACATCCTATACGTGTCCCGTGCCGGCTGACAAGCTGCCGCAGTTGAAACGCGATTTGCGGGAGAAAGGCTACGCGTTCCGCGACGTGCCTTACGCGCATTTTGGCGCGGTGTCCGACAGCGAGAAGGTGAACCTCACGGCCTACGAATCCGGCAAGTTGGTGATTCAAGGGAAGGGGACGACGGATTTCATCCAGTTTTATCTCGAACCGATCCTGCTCGGCGAAGCCCGGCTCGGTTACGAACACATCCTCGACCCGACGATGTTGGAGCGGCGCATCGGCGTGGACGAATCCGGCAAAGGCGATTTCTTCGGCCCGCTCGTCGCCGCCGGTGTCTATCTCGACGAGTCAACCGCCCGGCAGATGATGGAACTCGGCGTCCGCGACAGCAAACTCATCACGAGTGACGCCCGCATTGAGCAACTCGCCAAGGAAATTCGCCGCCGGACGGTGTGGGACGTGGTGCCCATCGGTGTGGAAGCGTACAACCGGCTGCACGCCAAGATGCGCAACGTGAATGACATTCTCGGTTGGGCGCATGCGCGGGTGATCGAGAACATGCTCGCCAAGAAACCGGATTGCCCCAAGGCGATCTCTGATCAGTTCGGCAACAAACGGATCGTGCTGCGGGCGTTGATGGAGCGGGGGAAGAAGATCGAATTGGTGCAGCGCCACAAGGCGGAGAGCGATCTGGCCGTGGCGGCCGCGTCGATTTTGGCCCGCGACGAATTTGTGCGAAGATTGAAAGTGCAGGGTAAACAGTACGGCGTCGAAATGCCGAAAGGCGCTTCGGCGGCAGTCGAAGCGGCCGGGCGAAAGTTGGTTGAGCAACACGGCCCGGAAGTGCTCGGCAAAGTGGCGAAGCTGCATTTCCGCACGGCTCAGAAGGTTGTCGGAGCGAAAGCTGCCGCGTAGTTTCTGCCGAAGATTTTGCGAATGCCGCCTCGCAGAGGTGATCGACAACACCCCCGCCAGCGTGGGAGCGCCGATGTGCCGGCGGGCCAGCCGCTGGCGCTGATCAGTTCCACCGGCTTGCTGGAAATCGCGGTGAACGGCGGGAGCGCGGCGCGGGAGTTGGGACTGAAGGTTGGTGACATTGTGGTTGCCCGTCCGGGATGAGTGTGCGATATAAGCCCGCGCATCAGGAGGTTGGGTTGTGCTGAATTTACGTTACGATTTCAATAATTTGATGGCGGAGCGCGTGGGGGATCACGGCATCACCGACGCGGAACTGAACGCCTTGGAAGCGAAGGTTGCGGCGGCGTGGGAGGCGATGGAGAAGAATCCCCCCGGCTTCCGCAAGTTGCCGTACAACACGAAGCTCGCCGACGAAGTTGCCACATTGGCCAGCGAGATTCAGGAACGGGCCGACAATTTCGTCGTGGTCGGCATCGGCGGGTCGGCGCTGGGCAACATCGCGTTGCACTCGGCGTTGAACCACCCGGAATACAATCATCTGGTCCGACCGCCCCGGCGCGGCCCGCGGTTGTTCGTGCCGGATAACGTGGACCCCGACCGCATTGCCGGGTTGCTCGACGCGGTGGACCTCGACGACACGGTGTTCAACGTCATCACGAAATCGGGCGGCACGGCGGAGACGATGAGCGAGTTTTTGATCTTTCGCGACGCGGTGCTGAAGAAACTCGGCAAGGAACGGCACGTCGAACACATTGTCATCACGACGGATCCGGAACAGGGTGAGTTGCGGGAGATCGTGAAGAAGTACGGGTACGCGTCGTTGCCGATTCCGCCGGATGTGGGCGGACGGTGGTCGGTGTTGAGCGCGGTGGGGTTATTGAGCGCGGCGGTGACCGGGATTGATATCCACAAGCTGCTCAAAGGCGCGGCGGCGATGGACAGGGTGTGCCAAGAATCGAAAGGGTTGTGGACGAACCCGGCCTTGACGGGCGCGGCCTTGCATTACCTGATGGACAAGGCGAAGGGCAAGAACGTCCAGATCATGATGCCGTATTCGCACGCGTTGCGGGACGTGGCGGATTGGTTCCGGCAACTCTGGGCGGAGAGCCTCGGCAAGTGCGTGGATCGCGCCGGCAAGGTCGTTCACAACGGCCAGACACCGGAAAAGGCGGTCGGCGCGACCGATCAGCATTCGGTCATGCAGCTTTACATCGAAGGGCCGTTCGACAAGGTCGTGACGTTCCTGACGGTGGATGATTTCAACACGACGGTGACGATTCCGTCGGCGTTCGAGGAGTTTGAAGCGGTCAAATATCTCGGCGGTCACACGATGAATGGGTTGATTAACGCCGAGCAGCGCGCGACAGAGTTGGCGCTCACGCGAGTTGGCAAGCCGAACTGCGCCATCCGGCTAGGCAAGGTGGACGAGGAAACGGTCGGCGCGTTGTTGTATCTGCTGGAGATGCAGACGGCATATGCCGGCGAGCTGTACAACGTGAACGCCTACGACCAGCCGGGCGTGCAGCTCGGCAAGGATTTCACCTATGGATTGATGGGCCGGAAAGGTTTCGAGGCGAAGAAACGCGAAGTTGATCAAGCCGGCAAGCCGAACGCAAAATGGGTGGTGAAGGCATGACCGATTCGGAAGTCCTTCAGATTTTCCGCGACACGCAGGCGTTGCTCGACGGGCATTTCCTGTTGCGGTCGGGGCTGCATAGCCGGCAATATTTTCAGTGCGCGCTGGTGTTGCAGTACCCGCATCACGCAGAAACGCTGTGCACGGCGCTGGCGGCGAAATTGAAGCACGCCGGAGCGCAAACGGTGATTTCGCCGGCGATGGGCGGGTTATTCATCGGACACGAAGTGGCGCGGGCACTGGGTGTCCGGCACATCTTCGTCGAAAAGAATGCCGCCGGTAAGTTGGAATTGCGGCGCAGTTTCACGATTGGGAAAGGCGAGCAGTTCATCGTGGTTGAAGATGTGGTGACGAAGGGCGGGCGGGTGCAGGAGACGCTCGACATCGTCCGGCAACAGGGCGGCGTGGTGGTGGGCGTCGGGACGTTAGTGGATCGGTCGGACGGGAGAGTGGATTTTGGCGTACGACTGGAAAGTTTGTTAAAGTTGCAGATCGAAACATTCGAGCCGTCGGCGTGTCCAATATGCCGGGCCGGCTCGAAGCCGGTGAAGCCGGGAAGTTGATGCGATTATGATTAATTGGATCGTCAAAAAGATGATGGGTTCGAAGAACCAGCGCGAGGTGAAGCGGTTCTGGCCGCTGGTGGAACGCGTCAACGAGATCGAGAAGGAATACCAGTCGCTCAGCGACGCGCAGTTGCAGGCGAAAACCGGCGCGTTCCGGCAGCGGCTGGCCAACGGCGAGACGCTCGACGCGATCATGCCGGAAGCGTTTGCGGCGGTGAAGAACACGTGCCGGCGACTGGTCGGCAAGGAATGGACCGTGCGCGGGCATCCGTACAAGTGGGACATGATTCCGTTCGATGTGCAGATTCTAGGCGGCATCGTTCTTCATCAAGGCAAGATCGCGGAAATGGCGACGGGTGAAGGCAAAACATTGGTCGCCACCATGCCGTTGTACCTCAACGCGCTGGCCGGCAACGTCCACCTCGTCACGGTGAACGATTATCTCGCGGCCCGCGACGCGGAATGGATGGGCGAAATTTATAAATTCCTCGGACTGACCGTCGGCATTATCCAACACGATCAACCGCCGCCGATCCGCCGGCAACAGTATCAGTGTGACATCTCCTACGGCACGAACGCCGAGTTCGGGTTCGATTATTTGCGCGACAACGGCATGTCCACCAGCGTGGATACCCAAGTGCAGCGCGGACATTTCTTCGCCATCGTGGACGAAGTGGACTCGATTCTGATTGATGAGGCGCGCACGCCGTTGATCATCAGCGGGCCGTCCACGGTCTCGACGCATCAGTTCGACAAGTTCAAACCCGGCGTGGCGACGTTGGTCCGGGCGCAAACGATGTTGTGCAACCGGTTGGTGGACGACGCGCGCAAACTGCTTGATGGCCGCAACGGCGAGAAGGTGAACGACGAGTTGGATCGGGAAGCGCAAGCGGGCCGGATGCTTTATCAGGTCAAACTCGGCATGCCGAAGCACAAGCAGTTGCTCAAGATGATGGAGGAGCCGGAAGTCCGCAAGCTGATTGACGAGGCCGAGTTGGACTCGTTGAAGGACTCCAGCAAGAAGGAGTTGCACGAGTTGAAGGAGGAGCTGTTCTTCACCATCGACGAGCGGCAACACGATTCCGATCTTACCGAGAAAGGGCGCCGGCAACTCGCGCCGAACGATTCCGATTCGTTCGTCATCCCGGATTTGGCGACGGCCTTGCAGGAGTTGGACGCGCAGGAATTGCCGGGTGACGAGAAAGAGCGGCGCAAACAGCAGTTGCAGCAGGCGTTTGATCAACGCAGCGAAGCGATCCATAACATTTCCCAGTTGCTCCGCGCCTATTGCCTGTTTGAAAAGGATGTCGAGTACGTCGTGCAGGACGGCAAGGTGCTCATCGTGGACGAGTTCACGGGCCGCCTCATGCCGGGCCGCCGTTGGAGTGATGGTTTACACGGCGCCGTGGAAGCGAAGGAAGGCGTGACCATCGAGCGCGAGACGCAAACGCTGGCGACGATCACCATTCAAAATTATTTCCGGCTCTACAAGAAACTGGCCGGCATGACCGGCACCGCGGAAACCGAAGCGACCGAGTTCAGCAACATTTACAAACTCGACGTGATCGTCATCCCCACCAATCGGTCCTGTGTCCGGGCGGACGAGAACGATCGTGTCTACAAAACCCGTCGCGAAAAATACAACGCGATCATTCAGGAAATCGTGGAGCGTCACAAACAGGGGCAGCCGTTGTTGGTTGGCACGGTCAGCGTGGACGCCAGCGAAGTGTTGTCCCGGATGTTGAAACGGCAGGGGGTGCCGCACAATGTCCTCAACGCGAAATACCACCAGCAGGAAGCCGAGATTGTTTCCCGCGCCGGGCAGCGCGGCGCGGTCACCATCGCCACCAACATGGCCGGCCGCGGTACGGACATCAAACTCGGCGAAGGCGTGCCGGGTGCGGGTGGTTTGCACGTCATCGGCAGCGAACGTCACGAAGCGCGGCGGATTGACCGGCAGTTGCGCGGGCGTTGCGCCCGGCAAGGCGACCCCGGTAGTTCGCGGTTCTACGTGTCGTTGGAAGACGATCTGATGCGGATGTTCGGCAGCGGCCGGATCGCTACCATCATGGAGAAACTCGGCATGAAGGAGGGCGAGGAACTTCAGCACAAGTGGCTGAATAAATCCATCGAGACCGCCCAGCGCCGCGTCGAGGAACACAATTTCTCCATCCGCAAACATACGCTGGAATACGACGACGTGATGAACAAACAGCGTGAAGTCGTCTATGGCTTCCGCAACGACATCATCCACGGCGACAATCCGCGCGAAGCGATCATGGAGATTCTCGAAGAAGTCGGCGAGACGCGCGTCGCGGAATTCTGTCCGGCCGAAAAACCGGAGGATGAATGGGATTTGCCGGGTTTGGTGCGCTGGGCGAATCACGCGTTCCCGATCGGTCTCCGGCAGGACCAGGTGGCGATGAAGGCCAGCGACGAAATCCGGCAGGCGGTGCTGGACAAGGTGCGCAAGGCGTACGAAGCGAAAGTCGCCCACGAAAATCCGGAGACGTTGAAGACCATCGAACGGCTCATCGTCCTGAACGCGCTCGACCGGCTCTGGCAGGAACATCTCTACAACATGGATCAGTTGCGGACCGGCATCGGTCTGCAAGCCTACGGCCAAAAAGACCCGCTCACCGAGTACAAGTCGGAAGCGTTCAACATGTTTGAAGAGATGATGAGCAACGTGAAGAACGAAATCGCCAACAACGTTTTCCGTTCCGCCAGTTCGCTCGCTGCCTTCGAGAATTTCCTGCGCGCGTTGCCGGTGCAACTCAGCGCGCCGGACGCCAACCAGCCCGGGGCGTTCGGTCGCCCACCCGCCGGCGCGCCACCGGCCGCCACTGCCCAAAAGGGCGGTGACGTCGTTGAGGAAGCCATCGAGAAAGCCGCGACGCCGATCCGTCGCGACGCTCCCAAAGTCGGCCGCAACGAGCCGTGTCCCTGCGGCAGCGGGAAGAAATTCAAACAATGCTGCGGCAAGAACGCCTGAACGTTCTGCTTTTCCGCTGGCTGTTTCCGCTGGCCACCGGCTTTTTGCTGGTATTGTGTTTTCCACCATTTGACTCCGCGCAGACGGCGTGGCTGGCGTTAATCCCGTTATTGTTCGCGCTGGAAGATTGCCGGGCTGGGGAGGCCTTCCGGCGCGGCTACATCGCCGGGCTGGTGTTTTTCGGCGGCACCGTGTGGTGGATTATCCACGTCAGCCTGCCCGGGATGATCGCACTCGTGGCGTTCTTGGCGTTGTACTTCGGCGTGGGCGGGATGTGGCTGGCGTTCATCTCACGGGCTTGTAAGGCCGGTGCGTCGGTGTTTCGCAATCTGCTCTTCGCCGTGCTCGGCGCGGCGGGGTGGGTGACGTTGGAGTGGATCCGCGGTCATTTCATTTTTGGCGGCTTCCCGTGGAATTATCTGGGGGCCAGTCAGTCTTCGTTTGCCGTGCTGATTCAGTACGCCGAATACACCGGCATCTATGGCGTCTCGGCGGCGGTGTGCGTGG
Source organism: Verrucomicrobiia bacterium (assembly GCA_037441425.1). Lineage (GTDB taxonomy): Bacteria > Verrucomicrobiota > Verrucomicrobiia > Palsa-1439 > Palsa-1439 > JBBISF01. The sequence goes on along the minus strand of JBBISF010000013.1, from coordinate 17,493 downwards.
TGAACGTCCTTTTTTACGCGACCGTGCGGCGGTTTCGTGATCACGTGACCCGGCAGATTCCGTTGCGCCGGTTGAGTTGGGAATTTTACATCGCGGCGCTGTTGTTGTGCGCAGCCTTTATCTACGGGATGCGGGGGCTGCGCGACACACCCCGGGGGGGACAACAGTTCCGTCTGGCGCTTGTGCAAGGCAATATCCCGCAATCGTTGAAGTTCGATCCCAACGAGAAAGCGCTCATCATCGAGCGGTACGGGTCGTTGACGAAAGCCGCTCTGGCGGCGCACCCTGAGTTGGTGGTCTGGCCGGAAACCGCCACGCCGGGCGCGCTTCTCTACGATAAGGAATCCATCGCATTGGTCCGGCAGGTGTTGTCCGAGGGACACGTGCCGTTGCTGACCGGCAGCTTCGACCTGCGCGGCAACGACGCCTACAACGCCGCGTTTCTGATCAAACCCGGCAAGGGCGTGCAGACGATTTACCGGAAGTTGCATCTTGTTCCCTTCGGCGAGTACGTGCCGCTGCGGAAAATTTTCCCGTTCATGAAATGGCTCACCCCCATCGGCGATAGCTTGGAGCGGGGCCAGGATTACACGGTGTTTGAGTTGGATGGTTGGCACTTTGCCACCGTCATTTGCTTCGAGGACACGGTGCCCGAGCTGTACCGGCACTTCGTGAAACGCGATGTGGATTTCGTGGTGAATCTGACCAACGATGCCTGGTTCAAGAATTCGCCCGCTGCTGAAATGCACCTCGCCAACGCGCGGTTTCGCGCGGTGGAGACGCGGCGTCCGCTCGTGCGCTGCACCAACAACGGCATCACCTGTGTGGTGGACGAGTTCGGCGTCATCCAGTCGCGGCTCGAGCCGTTCACGTCCGGGACGTTGACCTGCACCCTTCGATTACCGGCCGCCCCCCGCCAAACGTTCTACGTCCAGCATGGCGATGTGTTTCTGGCCGGGTGTGTGGTGGTGAGCGGACTGGCATTCGCGTTTTTGTTTTCCCGGCGGGACAAAATTCGCTAGAGTCGTCGGCACATGACGGCGGCGATCTTTATCGGGTGTGCGGTCGGATCATATTTGCTGGGATCGATTCCCACCGGCTTTCTGTGGGCGCGGGCCAAGGGGATCGATATCCGGAAAGTGGGCAGCGGAAATATCGGCGCCACCAACGTGATGCGGGCACTGGGCAAGGGACCGGGCATCACGGTGTTGCTGATTGACGCAGCGAAAGGGTTCTTGCCGGTGTTTCTTGCGCCGCGTTTGTTGCCGGATGTGGAGCGCACCGTGTTGGAGATCGGCTGTTGCGTGGCGGTGATCGCCGGCCACAACTGGACGTGCTGGTTGAAGTTCAAAGGCGGCAAAGGCGTGGCGACCAGTGCGGGGGCGCTTTTGGCGTTCATTCCGTATCCGTTGCTCTGCGCGCTGGCGGTGTTTGGCGTCGTGTTCGGCATGGGGCGGTACGTGTCGCTCGGCTCGATCTGCGCCGCAGCGGTGCTGCCGGTGGCGACGTGGTTCATCACCCGCAATCCGGCGCTGCTGGTTTTTACCGCGGTGGTGGCGGCGCTCGTAATCTATAAACACAGGTCTAATATCCAACGATTGCTTGCCGGCACGGAGAATCGCGTGGGAACGAAGAAAGCATGAACATCACGGTCATCGGCACAGGCGGATGGGGAACAGCGCTGGCCGTGTTGCTGCACGGCAACGGGCACCGGGTGACGTTGTGGGGGCGGTTGCCGGAAGAGGTCGATCCGATTCTGGCAATACGCGAGAATAAGCTGCTCTTGCCGGGGGTGAAGATTCCCGAAGCCATCACGGTGACGTTGGACCTCGCCGTTGCCGGACGGGGCGCGGAGTTGGTGGTGTTGGCGGTGCCCTCGCACGGGATGCGCGCGATTTGCCGGCAGGTGCAACCGCATGTGTCGGCGGCCGCGACGCTGGCGCACGTGGCCAAAGGGATCGAACAGGATTCGGACGCGCGGATGAGCGAGGTGATTGATGCGGAGCTTGGTCACCACGGCGTCGTGGTTCTGTCCGGACCGAGCCACGCGGAAGAAGTGGGACGCGGGATTCCGACAGCCGTCGTGGTGGCGTCGGGAGACGCCGGTCGGGCCGCGCAGGTGCAACAGGCGTTCATGAACGAGCGGTTCCGGATTTACACGCACGACGATGTGATCGGCGTTGAACTGGGCGGGGCGTTGAAGAACGTCATCGCCATCGCCGCCGGGGCGTGCGATGGGATTGGGTTTGGCGACAACACGAAGGCGGCGTTGTGCACGCGCGGGTTGGCGGAGATGGCGCGGTTGGGCGAGGCGTGCGGAGCGAAACGGGAAACATTTTTCGGATTGAGCGGGGTGGGGGATTTGATCGTGACGGCGTTCAGTCAACACAGCCGGAATCGCCGATTTGGCGAACGGCTGGGACGCGGCGAGACGGCGGAACAGATTCTGGCGAGCACGAAAACGGTGGCGGAAGGGGTGAAGACGGCGAAATCGGCATGGCAGTTGGCTCAGCAACATGGGGTGGATGTGCCGATCACCCGGGAGGTGTATGCCATTGTCTATGAAGGCAAATCACCCCGGCAGGCGGTGCGCGATTTGATGTCCCGCGGGGCGAAACCGGAGTTTGGCGACGGTTAACGGGAACTTTCCCCGATGGAGCGTGTCGAACCAACCGAGGCAGCGCGCGACCAGGAACTGGTGGCCCGTTGCCGGGCGGGTGATGAAGGGGCGTTTGACGAGTTGGTGCTGCGGCATCAACACCGGGCGCTCAACGTCGCCTACCAGGTGTTGCGCAACCACGAAGACGCGTGCGAGGTGGCGCAGGATGCGTTTGTGAATGTGTACCGGCACATCAACGAGTTTCGCGGCGAGAGTGAGTTTCGGATCTGGTTGCACCAGATCGTTCTGAACTTGGCGCGCAATAAACACCGGTGGTGGAAACGCCGCGGCCGGCCGGTGACGGTTTCGATGGATCGACCGGTTGCCACGGCGGACGGCGCGCTGGCCCGCGAATTTGAGTCGAGTGAAGACGCTCCGGACCGGGTGCTGGTGAAAACCGAATTTGTGCGCGAGATTGGCGCGGCGATGGAGCGGTTGCCGCGCCGGTTTCGCGAAGTGTTGGTGCTGCGGAATATTGAAGAATTGAGTTATGACGAAATCGCGCGGGTGCTGGATTGTTCGGTCGGCACGGTGAAATCGCGGATGGCCCGGGCGCGGGAAGCGCTCCGGGGAAGGATCAAAACGGAAGGATGAACTGCCAGGAAATCCAAAAGGAGTTGTCGGCCTACCTCGATGGCGAGGTTGGTGACGGGTTGCGTGCCGAGATGGAGGCGCACCTGGTTGGCTGCCCGCAATGCCGGCAACAGCTGGCTGGATTGCGGCGTGTGGCGGCGGGCGTGACGGCGTTGCCGAAACTCACTCCGGCACCGCAGTTCCTGAGCGAAGTCCGCCGCAAATTGGCCAGCGGCGAGCCGGCACCCAAACCGGATTGGGTGGACCTGATGTTTCGTCCGGTCTGGCTGAAGGTGCCCCTAGAAGCGTTGGCGATGATCGCGGTGACGGCCGGAGTCCTGGTAATGCAACGACCGCCACCGCGACAAGAATTTGCGGCCAAGAGAAGTGAACAAAACTTTGATCGTGCGCCGAAGGCCCGGATTTTGATGGAATCCGCCGAAATCGAAAGGCTGGAAGCTCGCGGAGCGGCGCCGGTCTTGGCGGGGGATGCGCGGAACGAAGCGCAGCCGGTCCTGCCCAGAGAAACCGGCACAGCGGTGGCCACTGATTTAACGGCGGCGAAAACGGAAGCAGCAAAAGACAAGTTATACTACAACTTGCCGGCTCCTCCCCAAGTCGCGCCGGCAACACCGCCATCGGTTGCTTCCCTCCCACCGGAGACGAACGCGCCGGTAGCCGTTACGAAACCGACAATTGCGCCGATCATCATCGTTCATGCGGGCGATTTCACGAAGGTGCGCCGGGAGGTGGAAACGGCGGCGGTGCGGATGGGCGGCCAGGTGCTGTCCCGAACCGAATCGCAACTGACCGGTAAGGGCGGGGTGGTTTACACGTTTCAGGTGCAGTTGCCGCCTGGTCAGGTGGCGGCGTTTCGAAGTCAGTTCGCGACGGCGGGAGTGGGTGGGCAAGCCCGGTCGTTGATGGGGACGCCGGCGGTGGCCCAAGGCGGATTGCCGGCGACGGTCACGGCCACAGCGGCACAGGCAGAGATTGCGGATGGATCAATCACCGCCGCGAAGGAGAGGGTCGGGCCGGTGGTGGTCGAGGTGCAGGTCGTGCCGGCGAAATAAGCGGGCTACTGCGTGGCGGGCGCGGGGCTGGCGGCCAGGCTTTTGAGTTTCTCCGCAAGCTCTTTATTGGTTGGATCGAGCTGCGCCGCGCGTTTCAGATAGGATAGCGCTTCCTCTTTCTGGCCGAGCTTGGATAAAACATCCGCGAGATGCCCGAACACCGTGGCATCCGGCTCTTTTAGCAGTTCCACGGCGCGGCGCAACGGCAGGAGCGCTTCTTCCGTGCGTCCCATCTTGAACAGCACCCACCCGAGACTATCGAGGTAGGCCGCGTTGTCGGGATCGAGCGCCAGCGCCTTCTTGATGAAGTCATAAGCCTCATTGAGGTGAATGCCTTTGTCGGCCCACATGTAGCCAAGGTAGTTGTAGGCGAGGTGATTTTGGGGATCCAATTCAATGGCTTTGCGGAAGAACTTTTCCGCCCGGTCAAGTTCGCCCGTTCGCTCGCACGCCCCGCCGTAGCGGAAGAAGAAATTGGCGTCGAGCTTCGCTTTTTCGCCGGTTTGACCGGCCATCGTTTCGGCGTCCGCATACGCGGTCAGCGCGTCGGCATAATCGTGTTTCTCGCTGTCCACAATGCCGCGCACGTACGGAATCCGGTAGTCGGTGGGGAACTTGCCTTCTGCTTCGGCCAGAATGCGCAACGCGGCCGCGGGATTCTGTTTCTTCAGGGCAATGAACGCCAGACTGAGTCGCGGTTCGATCTGGTTGGGATTAATGACGAGCGACTGCTGGAGATTGTCCTGCGCGCGGTCGTCGTTGCCGGCATCCTGATAAAGTTCGCCGAGGAGGTTGTAAACCGGGAAGCGTAACGGATCAAGTTTGAGAACCTGCTCGAACTCGCGGATGGCGCGTTCCTTGTTGCCGGCCTGGAGGTCAAGACTGGCGACTTTGATTTGCACCTCAAGGTTGTCGGGATGCGACTTGGCCAGTTGCGAGTAATACGTCAGGGCTTTCTGCGGGTCTTGCGCATTTTCATAGTAAGCAGCCAGCCGCTGGAGCACTTCGGGATCATCAGGCGCGAAGCGCTGCGCTTTTTCGTAACACTGCAAAACCCGGTCGGCCGGGATTTGTTTTTCCAGTTCGCTCTTTTCCTTGAGGGTGAGCGCGTACAAATCACCCAACCGCATCCAATACCCGGCAGCAACGCTCTTTTGCCGGTGGGCGTGCTCCAGCAACGCGATCACCGCCGGCAGGGCGTTCTGGCGGAGATGGATATCGAGCAATACCTGAATCGCATTCAGGTTGGTTGGTTCCAACTGCACCGCGCGATTCAGGACCGTCACCGCGTTGGTCAATTTATCTTGGGCCTTGTCGGCAATCCCGAGCCAGAACCAGACATCCGCGACGCGCGGATTGGTCCGCGCGACTTTCTCCAAGACCGTCGCCGCTTCGGCAAACCGCCGGCGGCTCATCAGAACGTTGGCGACCCGAATGGCCACGTCGGGATTGCCGGGCGCCAACGCCGCCGCTTGCTGATAGTCGTTGATGGCGGCTTCCGGCCCGCCCGTGATTTCCCGGCTCACCCCGGCTGCGTAATGCGCCAACGACTCGGCCAGACGTTTCGTCGCTGGATCGAGTGTCCCCGCCGTGACCATGACGGTTGGGGTGGTGTGGGTCTCCCGCGTCGGTCCGGTCGCGCAGCCCTGAAGGAGACAAACCACCACCACCCATGCGGCAGTCCAACCGGCCGCCATGTTGATCACACGCTGCATTGTCCAACTAATATAGCGCGTCCTAGCGAATGCGCTTCTTATGGCGCATCGCCTTGAGACGTTTGCGGCGCTTGTGTTTGGCGATTTTCTTTTTGCGGCGTTTCTTTAATGAACCCATGCGGGTCTCCTTCTCAATAGATGACTTTGTTCAACGGATACTCGATGATGCCTTCCGCGCCGGCGGCCTTGAGTTGCGGGATGATTTCGCGCACGACGCGCTCATCAATGATCGTCTCCACCGCCACCCAACCTTCCTGCGCGAGCGCCGAGATCGTCGGGTTGCGCAGTGCCGGCAGGTTCTTGAGCAGACTGTCGAGCTTCGCGCGCGGCACGTTCATCTTCAACCCAACTTTTTCCTCGGCGGCCAACGCTCCGCGGAGCATCAGCGCCAACGTTTCAATCTTCTGTTTTTTCCAAGCGTTCTTCCACGCTTCCCGGTTGGCGATCAACTGCGGAAAACTGGCCAGCAACGTCTCCACAATTCGCAGGTTGTTTGCCCGTAACGACGAACCGGTTTCCGTGATGTCCACAATCGCGTCCACGAGATCGGGCGCTTTCACTTCCGTCGCGCCCCACGAAAACTCCACCTCGGCTTTGACCCCGTTTTTCTTCAGCCACCGGCGGGTATGCTCCACCAATTCGGTCGCGATCCGTTTTCCTTGCAGGTCTTTGACCGACTTGATGGGCGAATCGTTCGGAACCGCCAACACCCAGCGGGCCGGGTTGGTGGTTTGTTTGCTATACGCCACCTCGCAAACCACTTGCACATCGCTGTTATTCTCTGCAATCCAGTCCGCGCCCGTCAGCCCGGCATCCAAATAACCATGCTCGACGTACCGGCTGATTTCCTGCGCGCGAATGAGCCGCAGTTCCAGTTCCGAATCGTCCGAACGCGGCACGTACCCGCGACTGCTGCTGGCGATCTTCCAGCCGGCTTTGGCCATCAAATTAAACGTCGAATCCTGCAAACTGCCCTTCGGCAAGCCGAGGCGCAGCACGTTGCTTTTCTTTTCCGTCATGTCACTCCAAAATTCTTACCGTTCTTCCATTTACCTGCAATTTGCCTTCCGCGAACAAGCGAATCGCTTCCGGCAATAATTCATGTTCGGCCACCTGAATCCGTTGGTGCAACGACTTCGGCGTGTCGTTCGCGAACACCGGCACCGGCCGCTGCAAAATCACCGGCCCGCTGTCCACCCCGGCATCCACAAAATGCACCGTGCACCCGGTAACCTTCACGCCGTACTGCAGCGCCTGTTCCCAGGCGTGCAGCCCCGGGAACGCCGGCAACAACGACGGATGCACGTTCACAATTCGCTGTGGAAACGCTTCCAACAACGGCGGTTTCACCACCCGCATGTACCCGGCCAGCGCCACCAACTGCACGTCCGCCTGCCGGAGCAACTGCACCAACCGTTGCTCCAACTCCGGTTCGAGCTTCGTCTTGTACCGGCTCGGCCCGACGAACTCCGCCGGGATGCCGCGCTTTTTCGCCCGTTCGAGGATGAACGCGTCCGCGATGTCGCTGACGACGATCACCACCCGGCCCGGGAGGCGGCCCGTCTCACACGCTTCCAAGATGGCTTCGCAATTCGTTCCCGAGCCGGACCCGAGCACGCCGATGCGCAATTCTGCACGACTCACGCGCAGTTTCTAAACGAAGGTCGCCGAGAACGCAAGTGCCGGGTCACCAGCAGTGCCGGCCAAAGCCGAAACCAATGCCGTAGTGCCAGCGAATGTCGTCGGTATCACGGCGACGTTGTTCTTCGACGGCGGCGCGGGTCTTGGTATCGAGCATGTAGGTGACAACCCGGTCGCTGACACCTTCTTTGCGGAGTAGGACGACGTCATCGGCGTTGAGGTTGAACATGGTGCCGGTGGCGTCGATGCGGCGCATGATGTCTTCATCGGTCGCGCCGGCTTTAACCATGGAGATGACATCCACCGTCAGCATAGGAGTCGGACGCGGTCTGGGCGTGGCACAGCCCGCTGCGAGCATAGCCAGACCGAGTAAAATCAAGAAGGGTTTCATGCCGGTATTGTAGCGAAAATCTGGCCGGGAGCAAATCCGGCGACAGTTACAGGGATTTCAGTTTCTTCAGCAGGCCGGTGGTCGAGAGACCACGGATGAACGGGAGGATTTTGATGCGGGTGCCGAAACGGTCGAGGAGGGCGTGTTCTTGAGGATCAAGTGTGGCGACCCGGTAATCGCCGCCTTTGACATAGACGTGGGGTTTGATGGCGGCGAGGAAACGGTTGGCGCGCTTTTGGGGAAAGATGACGACGGCATCCACACACCGCAGTGCTGCGAGCAAGGCGGCGCGTTCGCGTTCGGGAACGAGAGGGCGGGTGGGCCCTTTGAGTTGGCGCACGGAACGGTCGGAGTTGAGGCCGATGACCAGCAAATCGCCGAATTGACGGGCGCGGTGTAGGTATTGAACATGGCCGTAATGCAGAAGATCAAAACAGCCATTCGTGGCGACGAGGCGTTTTCCCCGACGCCGAACAGCAGTGGCCCAACGGGCAGATTGAGCGAGGGTTAAGACCTTGCCGGTAGTGCAGGTGGCCATAAGTTTTTAGGCTTGATTCCCCTTCGGGCTTTGCGAAGATGCCGGCACGATGACCCAACGGCTACGAGGGGTCAAGCCAGTTTTGTTCGCGGAGGACAGTCGCTCATTGAGGAAATAGTGGCTGGCTGAACTGGACGCAGAGAAAATACGCATATGCACATATTTCAATTAAGCGGGACGATTCTCTACTTTGCGTTGCTGATTGTTTTGTCCTGCTACGGGTTGCACCGCTACTTGATGATCAGCTTGTTCTACAAGCATCGGCGGGAGCGGTTGGATCCCAAAGAAAAATTCGCGACGCTGCCGCGGATCACGATCCAGTTGCCCTTGTACAACGAGATGTACGTGGCGGACCGTCTGCTCGATGCTGTGGCCGCGCTGGACTACCCCGCCGACAAAATGGAAGTGCAAGTACTGGACGATTCCACCGATGAAACCACCGAGATCGTCGCCCGTAAAGTAGCCGAGCTCCGCCGCCGCGGGTGTGACATTCATCACATCCACCGTCGCAACCGGGTGGGATTCAAGGCCGGGGCGTTGCAGCACGGATTGCAGACAGCCACGGGCGAATTCATCGCCATCTTCGACGCGGACTTTGTGCCGCAACCGGATTTGTTACAGCGGACAATCCACTATTTCACCGATCCGGGCGTTGGAATGTTGCAGACCCGCTGGGGCCATCTGAACGAGCGGTATTCGTTATTGACCCGCATTCAATCCATTTTCCTCGACGGCCATTTCCTCATCGAACAGACCGCCCGGTCGCGTTCGGGCCGGTTCTTCAATTTCAACGGCACGGCCGGCATCTGGCGCCGCCGCTGCATCGAGGATTCCGGCGGCTGGTCGCACGACACGTTGGCGGAAGACCTCGATCTCAGTTACCGGGCGCAAATCAAGGGCTGGCACTTCCTCTTCCTGCCGGACGTGGTCGTGCCCGCGGAATTACCGGTCGAGATGAACGCGTTCAAGACCCAGCAGCATCGTTGGGCCAAAGGTTCAATTCAAGCGTGCAAGAAGATGTTGCCGGTCCTCTGGCGCAGTCCGCTGCCGGTGAAAATCAAAATCGAAGGTGCCGTGCATCTGACGAGCAACTTCGCCTACGTGTTGCTCCTGCTGTTGTGCTGCCTGTTGCGGGCGCCGGCGGCGACGAGCACGTTACACGCGACCGGCGGAAACACGTGGACGCGGTTGATGTTGGTGGATGTGCCACTGTTTCTGGCGGCGTCGGTATCGGTGATTGCGTTCTACATCTGCGCGCAGAAGGAATTGCACGCGGCATGGTGGAAACGCCTCGCGTATGTGCCGTTGATGATGGCGATTGGCGTGGGGCTGTCGGTTAACAACGCCCGCGCCGTGCTCGAAGCCGTTTTCAACCACCAGAGCGAGTTTATCCGCACGCCAAAGTATGGCGTCACCGTCAGCACAGCCAAAGAACGTACCCACAGCGCCTACCAGGCGTTGCGTGGACTGGTGCCGTACGTGGAATTGGGATTTGCCGCCTACTTCAGCTATCTGCTTGGGGAATTCATCAAAGCCGGTCAGTGGGCCACGCTGCCATTTATCGTTCTCATCCAAGCCGGTTTTCTTTACGTCGGCCTGATGTCGCTCGGTCAGAAAGTTTTTGCGCGTGTCTTCCGCCCGACTCCACCGCCGGGTCTTGCTCCGGCTGGAGCATGAGCCTCGAAAAAGCGGTGACAAATCACCGCGTCCCCCAATACAATCAATCCGATGGATGCCCTTGGGATTATTGCCGGCAACGGCGAGTTCCCGCTCTTTCTGGCGCGCACGGCGCGGCAGAACGGCGTCACGCGCCTCATCGCTGCCGCGTTTGAAGGTGAGACCAACCCGGAAATCCAGCCGCTCGTGGACGAGCTGGAATGGATCCGCATCGGCCAACTCGACCGGCTGATTAAAGTTTTCACCAAACGCGGGATCACGCGCGCTGTCATGGCCGGAGGTATTACGCCCTCGAACCTGTTCGCGAATCTGCGGCTCGATTTCCGGATGGTGGCGGTTGCCGCCCGGTTGAAAGTGCGCAACGCCGAGACCATCTTCGGCGCCATTGCGGATGAACTCAACAAAGACGGTGTTGAACTCGTCGATCCCCGGTCGTTCCTCGGCGAGGCGGTGCCCAAGGTGGGAACGCTCACCCGTCGCAAAACCACCAGCGATCAGCGCGATGATATTGATTACGGCCTCAAGATTGCCAAAGCTGTCAGTGCGCTCGATATTGGCCAAACCGTCGTGGTGAAGCGGGGGACGGTGCTCGCGGTCGAAGGGTTTGAGGGCACCGACGAATGCATCCGCCGCGGCGGCCAACTGGCCGGAGAGAAAGGCGGCGCGGTCGTCGTTAAAGTCAGCAAGGCCAATCACGATTTCCGGTTCGACATTCCCTGCGTCGGAATCAAGACCATCGAATCCTGCGCGGCCGGCAAGATTGGCGTGTTGGCTGTGGAAGCCGGCAAGAGCCTGCTGTTGAATCGCGAAGCCGTACTGGCGGCGGCGGAACAACAGGCAGTGAGCGTCGTGGCGATTTCTGCGGAATGAGTGAGACCATCAAAGTCGGCGTTGTGGGCGTGGGCCACCTCGGCTCGCAGCACGCCCGCATCTACTCGGAACTGGCCAAGCGCGCGCCGACGGAAATCGCGTTCATCGGTGCGTGCGACACCGACAACATCCGGGTCCGCGCCGTTGCCGAGAAAACCGGCAGCGGGGCGTTTATGTCCACCGAAGAACTGCGCAACTTTGTGGACGCCGTCAGCATCGCCACGCCGACCGCCGCGCATTTCGAGGTGGCCCGCCAGTTCTTGCAGGCCGGCAAACATGTTCTCATTGAAAAGCCCATCACAGACGATTTGCGCGAAGCCGAAGAACTCGTGGCACTCGCCCGGCAAAACAAGTGCGTGTTGCAGGTCGGCCACGTTGAGCGATTCAATCCGGTCATGCGTTACCTCACGGAGATGCTCACGGAAGCCCGGTTCATCGAGGTGCACCGGCTCTCGCCGTATCCCGGTCGCTCGACCGACATCGGCGTCGTGCTCGATTTGATGATTCACGACCTCGACGTGGTGCTCTCACTCGTCAAATCGCCGATTGCCAGCCTGGATGCCGTGGGCATTCCGGTACTCAGCACCAGCGAAGACATCGCCAACGCCCGGCTCAAGTTCACCAACGGTTGTGTGGCCAACATCACGGCCAGCCGCGTTTCGCCGGAGCGGATGCGCAAGATTCGGATCTTCGGCCGCACCGACATCGGTGCCGCTTACATCTCGCTCGACTACATGAAGCAGGAAGGCGAGCTGTACCGGATCGCTTCCGACGCCGAGAAAGAATCGCCCTTGCTCAAGAAACTGCTGGCCGGCAAGCACGCGAGCATTGTCAGTGAATTTGCCGGCAAGAAGATCGTCCGCGAACCCGTTCCCATCGAGCGCGACGAACCGCTGAAGCTGGAGTTGCAACATTTCGTCGAGAGCGTCCGGCAGCACCGCGATCCGCTCGTCACGGGCGAAGCCGCCAAGCAGGCGCTGGAGGTGGCAATGGAGATTACCGGTCACATTCAACGGCGAGCATGAAGAATCTCATGTTCATTGCCGGTGAGGCGTCGGGGGATGCCCATGCCGCCGCCGTGATTCGCGAACTGCGCGGCGTGAAGATTGTGGAGTCTTTGAAGAAGGACCTCAGGACAAGTAACCGTCTATGATTGTAGGCATCGACTTCGGCACCAGCAAATCTGTTGTTGCCGTAATGCAGAATGGAATTTCTACCGTTGTTCCTGATCAAGAGGGTCGGCTCACGATGCCATCGGTGGTGATGGTTGATCCAGATGAGAATATCTCGGTAGGCTGGGAGGCCCGTCAACATCCGCGCCGTTATGAGAGCGAGCACATCACGATTAGCTCGATCAAGCGCTTAATGGGCAAGGCCGGAGAAACAAGTTGGGCGCGCTTTAGAACATACCCACAGGAAATATCCGCACTGATTTTAGGACACCTTAAGATTCAGGCAGAGACGTTTTGTGGCGAAGAAATCAACGCGGCTGTCCTCGCTGTACCAGCGCATTTTGATATCAACCAAAGATGGGCGACGCTTCAGGCTGCAGAGATCGCGGGGTTGAACGTTGGGCGGTTAATCAATGAAGCGACCGCGACTGTACTTGGATTCACGCAGATTCATTCCAAGCGCGATGGCTCCGTTCTCGTGTTCGACTTTGGAGCAGGAACATTGGACGTATCCATCGTGGCGTACGGTGACGGCGTCTGCGAAGTGCTCGCGACGGTCGGCGATGATCGACTCGGCGGCGATGATTTTGATCAGGCGGTTCACGATCACTTGATCAATCATATCAAGAGTATCTGTAGAGGTGATGATCTCGATCCCGTGCGTCGGCAAGTACTCAAGGCTGAGGCTGAAAAATTAAAAATCGAACTGAGTAGTTCCTCGAAGGCGAGACTCTTTTTCCCGGGGTTCCTCTCCGCTGGTAACCGTCGTTTCGACTTGGACGTTACCCTCGAAAGGGCCGCGTTTGAGAGTATGTGCCAAAATCTTCACGACCGCGCGGTAAAGCTAGTCGAGAAAGCGATCCAAGATGCTAGGAGATCCAAGCTGACTGACCTGATCCTGATCGGGGGCACGGCGCACATTCCATACATTCGTCACCGGATAATGCAGATGACGAACTTGTCGCCGGTTCCCTACATCGACCCGACGATGGCGGTGGCTGTTGGCGCAGGTGTTCAAGCCGGCGTGTTAGCTAGTGAAGTCAGAGCGGATACATTGCGAAGCCTGTGAACGAATGAACGCAACATCAACACTCATGTTCATTGCCGGTGAGGCGTCGGGAGATGCGCACGCGGCAGGAGTCATCAAGTGTCTAAGTGCCGAAGTGCCTAAGCCGAAAGTCTTCGGGGCCGGCGGGCCGAAGATGAAGGCGGCCGGAATGGAGTTGGTGCTCGACCTCACCCAGCACGCGGTGGTGGGGTTGGTTGAGGTGCTCAAGAATTACGGAAAATTCAAACGCATCTTCGATCAATTGCTGGCGGAAGTGGAGCGACGCAAACCAGCAGCGGTCGTGCTGGTGGACTTTCCCGGTTTCAACCTTCGGTTTGCGAAGGCGGTGAAGCAACGCTTTCCCGGCATCAAGATCATCTATTACATCTCGCCACAGCTCTGGGCGTGGCACGCCAGCCGGGCGAAGCAGATCGAGCGCGATGTGGATTTGATGTTGACCATCTTTCCGTTCGAGAAAGTTTGGTACAAGCAGCACGCGCCGAAACTTCCCGTTGAATTTGTGGGACATCCGCTGGCCGAACGACTGCGGGAAGCGGAAAGCGGGAAGCGGGAAGAGAAGTTGGTTCTGTTGTTGCCGGGCAGTCGGGAGCGCGAGGTGGCGAAGATTTTTCCCATTCTGACGCGGGTGGTGGAGCGGTTGCCGGCGGACCTGAAGTTCGTTGCGGTGGCAGCGTCCGACGAGCTGGCCAAGCTGATGCGCCATCCACGGATTGAGGTACAAACCGGTAATGCACACGACTGGATGCCGCGCGCGACGTTGGCGATCACGGCCAGCGGGACAGCGACCATGGAATGTGCGTTCTTTGGTTGTCCGATGGTGGTCGTGTACAAGGTGAACTGGCTGACGTACCTGGTCGGGCGGTCAGTGGTGAAGGTGAATTGGTTGGGGATGCCGAACGTGATTGCCGGTAAGGAGATCGTGCCGGAGTTCATCCAGCATGAGGCAACGCCGGAGCGGATTGCGGCGGCTGCCAACGAATTGCTGACAAACGCTGGCAAACGCGAACAGATGCAGCGCGATCTCGCTCAGGTCGTCGGCAGCCTGGGTGGTCCGGGCGCAAGTAAACGCGCGGCGGAACTGATTTCGGTTAGTGTTTCCGGGTGAGGAAGAAATCAGCGATGGCGGCGAGCGGGGCGGCCTTCTTCCCGAACGACTTGAGTTGCCTGTGCGCGTCGGCGATTAACTCGGCAGCGTATTCTTGGCTCTTCTCCAAACCGAGCAGCTTGGGATAGGTGCTCTTTTGGTTCTTGGCGTCGGCTCCGGTGCTCTTGCCCATGATCTCTTTGGTGCTGGTGACATCGAGGATGTCGTCAATGACTTGAAATGCGAGGCCGAGGTCTTGGCCGTACCGGGTGAGCTTCTTGAGTTCGGGCGGCGTCGCTTGGCCGGCCATTGCCCCCAACCGGATGGAGCAGGTGATGAGAGCCGCAGTCTTGTTGAGGTGGGTGGTTTTGACTTCATCGAGCGTTGATTCCCGGTTTTCGTTTTCCAAATCCTGCACCTGACCGGCAATGAGGCGTTCGCTGCCCGCTGCGAAGGCAAGTTCCTTGACGTATTCCGCTTTGAGGGCCGCGAGAATGAAGGCGTGGGTGAGCAATGCGTCACCGGCCAGGACGGCGATGCCTTCGCCGAAGACCTTGTGCGAGGTGGGCCGGCCGCGACGGAGATCATCGTCGTCCATGCACGGGAGATCGTCGTGGATCAGGGAGTAGGTGTGGATGCATTCGACGGCGCATGCGAGCGGCAGCGCGGCCGCCGGTTTGCCGCCGGCGGCCTCACAGGCAGCGAGACAAAGGACCGGGCGGATGCGTTTGCCGCCGGCAAAGATGGAGTACCGCATCGCTTTGTGAATGGTCGGCGGCGGCGTGGATTCCGCCGGCAAAAGTTTGTCGAGCGCCGCGTCCACTTGTTTGCTGACGCGCGCGAGATACTGGTCGAGGTCGAACGGTTTAGATGGCTTCACGGGAGGGGGATGGTAGGGGGTCAGCCGGGTTTTTCAAGAAATCTTTGCTCGACAGACGGAAGGCTTGGTGTTTGCATACAGGGGGCGAGGTCACAACGGTTTCGGGTCGCGGACAGGAAGAAGCGCGATGAAATGCCGATTGGCTTGCATGGTCGTGTGGGGTTTGTTGCCGCTGGACGGCGGGTGCCATCCGTTCGCATGATCATCCAGCTTGTTGACAAGTGCACGGCGGTGCGCGCGCCCAAGGGCAAATTGGACGATCAAGACAAAATCCTCCAGACGATGATCAATTCCCACCGGATGAACCTCCAATGGTTCAATCGCTACACGCAGCTCTGTCAGTTTCTCCAGCAGCAACAGATGCAGCGGATTCGGGCCGCCGGCGAACTCAGCCGGTACATCAGCCAGACGCACAACGAAATCAGCGACATGATCACGAAGAGTTACGAGGAACGCCCAGCGTCCGGTGGAACTGCCCAGTGGTTACGGTCACGCGTGGGCCAACGGCAACGGCGAATACGTTGTCACCGACAATCCCAATTTCAATCCCAACGTCGAACTCAAAGGCGACTGGCAGGAACTCGAAAAGAAGGAGTGAGTCAACGAAACACTGGGTGATCATCGCGCTGATTGCCGTGGTCGGTTGCGCCAGCCCGCGCGCGCCGACCTATGTGCTCTTGCCGCCGCCGCCCTCCGAGGAAGTGCGGGCGCAGCTCGGCGCCATCACCGTCATCACCACAAACCAACCGGCAACGGCGAACTTCACACAGCCGATGGGCAAGGGGCGGGCGGCAGGACATGGCGGGTGGGTGGGATTCTGGTCGGCACCCGCCTATGGGGCGGCGGTGGGTGAAGGTTATGGAGCGGTTGCCGGGTTGTTTCTCTCGCCGGTGACGGGGACGGCCGGGGCGATCTACGGCGTGGTGGCCGGCATGAGTCAGAAGGAATACGCACAGGTTTGTGACACGTTGCAGAAGACGCTCAAGGAAACCGATTTGCCGGTTCGGATGCGCGCCGCGGTGGCAACTGAGCTGGCCCCGTTGACTCCCCAATCTGGAAACCTGCTGGCCACTTTGGAGATCATTCCCAAGCGAATCGGGTTGGTCGGTCCGCAGGATATTGAGCCACCGTTGATCTTTGAGTGCGTCGTGCAGGCGCGGGTGCGTCGGACGGCCGATCAAACGGAATTGTTTGTCGCGGAATTCAGCTATACCGGATCGCAGCACACGCTCCGGGAATGGGCCGCGCAGGACGGTGCGGCCTTTCGTGACGAACTCGCCAAGACGTGCGCTTGGTTGCCCGCGCTAATCGTCGAACAAGTGTTTCTGGTTTATCCACTGCCGGACAGTCCGGCGCAACAACGAGTGCTACCATGGCCACCATCAAAACCACGTTGATTGTCCTTCTGGTTGCGCTGGCCGCATGCCGGTCGCCGCAGCCGGCGACGGTGAAGGTGGTGGGCCTGTGGCCCGAACAGCCGGCGCTCTGCTACCAGCCGTTCGACACCTGGAGCGGTGGGAATTCTTACATCTGGCCCGTGTTGGACGCGCAACCGACGTTGCGCTGGGAGGCCTTTCCGCGTTCCGCCGACATCGCGGCGGACACGAACAACGTTCTCTCGCAAATCACCGCCGTCAGTTACGACCTGCGGATTTGGCGAAATGAGGGGGAGTTTCCGGTGGAGTTGGTGTATGCGCGAGCGGCCTTGCCAGCCCCAGCCCACCGGGTGGAGCAACCGTTGATGCGCGGTGGCCGATATTTCTGGAGCGTGCGAGCTTGCTTTACCGTTCATGGTCAAATCCGTGTTACCGACTGGAGTCGATTGGAGTCACCGTTCGCGTGGGGAATCCCGAAACAGCCGGCCAGTTTTCACTACCCGGATGCCCGCTACTATCAGTTCCGGGTTCGTTGAGTAAAGACTTCCCTGTTTTGGTGGCGCGCATTCTCGGTATCGCGGCCACCAACAACGACATCCTGATTACATGGAATACCGGCATCGGTCGCACCAACGCGCTCCAAGCCACTGATGGCGCTCCCGGCGGCAGTTACACCAACACGCCTGCCCGCTATTATCGCGTCCGGTTTGTACCCTAGCTTCAATGCCGTTAACTAATCCGAGTTGATTCCGTCTGTGCAAGTGATTGATTGCGA
>JBBISF010000012.1:0-46419 GCA_037441425.1 Verrucomicrobiia bacterium | reverse complement strand
AATACCGCGCGTTCCGTCGCGGCGCTCCCACCGTGCGCGGCCAGATTGACGGCCCGTTGCGGTCCCATGCGGCTCATTCCCAACCACGGTCCGCCGGGCCCTTTGACGCCGGGCGTGCCGACACTGAGGCCGCCCATCCCCTCCATGGATTCCAGACCCACACCGCCCGGATTGACCGAAGGCCGGGTAATCGCCGTGGCGGTGTCGCTCATGACCCCAATCACTTCCGCGACGGCCGGGGTTTCACCCCGCGTATCGGATTTTAGAATCGAGGCGGTATTGCCGGCCGTCGGCGTGCCGCCAGGACCTTTTTGCCCGGTGCCGCCCCCGGCTCCGAGATCGGGGCCTTTGTAGTCGTAATCGCGATAGGCGGCGAAGGGGTCTTCCGGCACGTCATTGAGATTGGCGGCCGGCGGCAACGGGGTGTTAGTAAAAGAGGCGACAATAGCCGGGACGATGGCCACGATCTTGATGGAGGCCAGCACCATCAACAGCGCCACGTGAAACAGGACGGCGATCACGAAATAGCGCATGATGACCGTCAGGCCCATCAACCAGGCGATGAATTTCTTGGTGGCAGCTTTCATGGCCGATTCAAGCGCGGCGTCTTCCGCTACCGGTATTTGACACATCCGTTCCGGTTATGTTCCGGAAAAACTCAGGAGGCGGGGGGGTGTGACTCCAGATTGCTGATCTGGGTCTTGGCGTCGGTCGCAAATTTGCCGTCGGGGTAACGGCTGAGGTACGATTTGTAGGAGTTAACCGCCGCATGATAAGCGGCCGCGCGGGTGGCTTTCTCCTTGTCGGTAGTCGCCGGCAAAGCGGTGAAAATCAGTTCTTGGCATTGACCGATGCGGAATGCCGCTTCCTCGGCGAGGCTGCCACCGGCCATGAAGGTCACCCGGAGGAAATAGGGCAGGGCGGTCTTCGGATCTTTCTGCTGCAACAGGAAGAAATTACCGGCTGACAACGCGGCATCAGCGGCGGCGTCGCCCTTGGCTTGCTGCATAACGGCGGTGTACAAGGCAAGCGCGTCCTTGGTGCGGCCCTTGGCCTCGTACACCTTGGCCAGCACGAGCGACGCATCGGCCGCGGCCGGGTAGGCGCCCGCCGTGGAGGTCAGGGTGGCGCATTCCTTGTCCTTGATCATCCGGGTGGCAGCGGTTTCGGCGTCATCCAGCAGTTTCAGTCCGAGATAAGCCTGGCTGACGCCGACGAGCGCCGGGCAGGTGACGCGGGGGTCATCGGCGGATTGGGCCAAGGCCTTGGCGAAATTCTCACGGGCTTCCGGGTAGCGATTGTTCATCAGAAAGGCGTTGCCAATGGCCAGGAAACTGGGTCCGGGCAGCTTGTCGTGCTGCGGGTCGGCCAGCAGCTTCAGAGCTTGGGCATAGGCGGCTTGCCGGTCTTTCTGGGAGAGAATCAATTCGAGCAGCGCGGTGTTGGTGGCAATGCGGATGTCGTCCACGGCGGCGTAATCGTGGGCGAGCTTGGTCAATTCCGCTTTCCCTTCGGCGATCTTCTTCGCATTACGGTAAAGCGAGGCGAGTTGGGCCACGATGGAACGGATTGCCGCTGGAGATTTCTGGAATTGTTTAATGAACTGCTCGCAGTCGGCCACCGCCTCGGCGAATTTATCCTGGCCGTCGAGGATGGTGACGATTTTCACTTCCGCCGCGATGGCGGAATTAAGGAAGTTGTCGTTTAATTCCGCCGCGTTGGCGGCGGCGGCCACAAGCTGCCGGTAAGCCGCGAGGGCTTCGGGAATCTTGTTTCGGCCTTCCAGATCGGCGGCGATCGCAAACAAGGCGTCGTTGACCCGCGCGTGGGTGGGGTATTTTTCAACGTAGGCGTGCAAGGCGGCAATCATCTCATCGTGGCGCTTGGCGATGGCGTAGGCGCGGCCAATCTCGAAGGCGGCGGAAGGGCCATAGTTCGTGTCGGGAAATTGGGCCACCACCTTCTTGAGGGCGGTCACCGCCTCATCGATCTTGCTCATCTTCAACAGCAACTCGCCGGATTGGAACAAGGCTTCGCAGGTCAACGGTTGGTCGGGCCATTTGGCAGCGTAGTCCTGAAACGCTGCGACGCCCTTCTCCAGATTGGATTTGTCGAAATCGGCAAGGAATGAGTAGAGGTAACCGAGTTGGAAGGTCACGTCCGGCAGTAAATCCGGTTTAAGTTTTTTGCTGCGAATCTCTTCGAAGCACCGGACGGCCTCCATCAAACTGGCCTGTTTCACTTTCGGATCGTCGGTGCGCTGGGAAATTTCGAAGTTGGCGCGGCCGAGCCGGAATAGCGCATCCGGAGCCAGCGCGCCGGCGGGATAATCCTTCAGAAATTGGGCGAACGCATCCCGGGCCTCGGCAAAGCGCTGGAGCGCGTAGTAACAGGCGCCGATGTAGAATTGACCGGTTTGCTTGAGTTCTGCGTCCTTCGTCTGGCTGACAAATTTCTTGAAGCCGTCCAAGGCTGGCGGGTACTGGCCGGAATCGAATTCGTTCTTCGGGACGAGAAAATCCACGTACTCGCCCATGTTTTTCAGCTCGGGATATTTTTGTTTGAACTTGTCGAGTTCCACCTTGGCTTCCGCCGAGCGTCCCGCCTGCGTCAGCGCCTGGCTCAACCCAAACTGTGCTTGCGGGGCCAGCTTGTCGTCCGGGTACAACCGCAGGAAATGCCGGTACACGACCACACTCTCATCCGCATAGCCGATGAACTGGTATGCGTTGGCGGTGCGGAACAGGGCCAGCGGACGCAAATCCGGCTGGCTGCTGATTTGTTGGGCGAGCTGCTGCAGGCTCTGAATGCCGCGCTGCAAGGCGGCGCGGTTGTTCAGTTCTCGTGGAATCCGGGCGGACAACTCATCAATCTGGCGCTGGACGGTGCGGAGCAGGGAGGCTTTGGAGGGCACCCGCTGGTAATAATCGATGGCGTCCTTGAAGCGTTTAAGGGCCTCCGCCGGCCGGTTGGCGTCCTGCATCGCCCGTCCGGCATCGTACATGGCTTCGCCCGCGAGGAACAACGCTTCCGCCGCGCGCGGATTGTTGCGCAGACTCTTGATTTGATCGTACACCGCGCGGGATTTTTCGAAATCACCCCGTTCATTGTAAATCTGGCCGAGCAGAAACAACGCGTCGAGTTTGACCGGGATGACATTGTCATACTTGCGGGCAATGCCTTCGACCAGTTGTTGGGCCGGTTCCAGCAGCTTCGGGTCGTTGCGCTTTTCCTTGGTGTTACCGGCTTGCCACTGCTTGAACAACGTCCAAGCCTCGCCCAAGTAGGCTTGGGGGAGTAATTCGTGGTCCGGGTAATCTTTTTCGAATTGATGATACGTCGCCAAGGCCTTGGGGATGTCCTTGAGCTCCCGGTAACTCTCGGCGAGCTTCAGCACCGCCCCCGGCACGATGGGGGAATTGGGATAGTTCTTAATCAGGCGTTCGAAGTTGGCCGCCGCCTCTTTGTGTTGGCCGAGATTGAATTCGCACCAACCTTCGTAGCTGATGACTTGGGGGATGAGTGTGCTGTAACCGAAGGTCTTTTCGAAGTTTTGCAGAGCGGTCAACGCTTCGGTCATCTGGCCGGCTTGGAAAAGGTCTTCCGCCGCCTTGAAGGCGCGTTGTGTGGCGGAAAGTTCTTCTTCCGCGGCGGCGGCGCGTGGCCAGAGCACCCCCCCGGCGCACACGATCACTGTCGCGATCAGCCCGCACCAAAGTTGTCGCTGGAGGGAGCGAATCATTTCGGGGCCGCCGGCTGGTCGGGCAGGGGACGAAACGCGACTTTCTTCAATTTGGCCAACGCGCAGGCATCCAACGCGCCGATGACGTCTTCATACGAGGTGGCCGGCTCCGCGTCAATGACCACGGTAATATCTTCCTGGCCGACCATGGCAAACTGGGCCATGTAACCCCGCAGATCCGCCAAGGACAGGGTGTTCGCGCCGTTGACCACCACGGCGTCTTTGTTTTTGACCTTGAGCGTAATGTCCAGCGCCATCTTAACCGGCGCCATCGCCGAGGGCTTCGCCACGACCGGCAACTTGGCGTCAATCCGCTTCTCTTCGACTTTGAACTGCGAGAACGACATGTAGAAGATCAACAGGATCAGGATCGTGTCGATCATCGGGATGATCTCCACTCGGCCCCGCTTGGCATGGCGTCGTTGAAGCTTCATTTGCTTTCTTCGCCAATCGTCGCGAAAGTGACATCAATGATCCCGGCCTTCGCGCACGCTTTCATGAACGCGCTGAGATCTTTGTAGGTCATATTCCGGTCGCCGCGGAGAATGACGGACATGTTGCTCTTGGCGGCGTCGTGCTGGCGGATGGCGCGCAAGAGGCCGGGAATATCCACCACCTTGAACGGATGTCCGTCCACCGTCACGTCGTCCGTCGAAAACATGTTGATAATGATCTGATTGGGTTGCTGCCGGTCCGTGTCGCCCGCGACCGAGGTTGGGAGCTTGATGTTGGCTTCCCGAGAGGCCGAGGCAAAGCGCGAAAACGTCATGTAAAAGATCAATAGAATGACGATCGTGTCGATCATCGGGATGATCTCGACGCGACCACGTTTGACCCTGCGGCGCTTCAGCTTCATGGCTGCGAGCTAAGGCTGGTGGTTAATGTTCGACCGACGACTTCAGGATCACCATCAACTCGCTGAGACCTTTTTCCATTTCCATCAGGATGGCTTCTTTGCGGCCGGTAAACCAGTTGTAGCAAAACAACGCGGGGATCGCCACGAGCAGCCCAGCGGCCGTGTTGATCAACGCCTCGGAAATACCACCGGCGAGCTTGGTCGGATCGCTCATGCCGATGGCGGCCACAATGCTAAACGAGCGAATCATACCGAGCGTCGTTCCGGCCAGCCCGATCAACGGGCACATGGTGACCATCGTGTCCAACTGCGGCAGGAATTTCTCCATGCCGATTAATTCCTTGGTGACATTACCCTGCACGAGCTGCTCGACGTGCTCCGGTGGATAACCGTCGCGCGCCGCCTGAATCGCCGAGCGGAACACCCGACCCGCCACGCCGGGCGCGTTCTCGATTGCCGTCAGCGCCTCGGACAGTGTGCCGGCGGCTTTCACCTTGGCGACAATCTCTTCCGCGTTGCCTTTGGCTTTTCGGTAAAACATGAACCGCTCAATGATCAAGGTGAGCGTCACAACCGAACACAAACCCAGAATCATAAAAGGGATCCCGCCGTGCTTGATCATATCAAAGGCGGATTGGGTCTTGATCTCCGGGGCCGCTTCTTCTTTGGGATTGTTCTCCTGAGCGAACGCGGTGAGGGCCAGACCGCCGCACAGGAAGCCGACCAACAAGAGCCGGCTCATTCGGGACACGGACAGGAAACGTTTCAACTGCAGATGCATTGGGTTAACCTCCATTTCAGACGAAACGATGTCATGACAGAACATCTATATGAGTTCACCACAAACATGGCAACCATATATTTGAGTCGAAACAACTTTCCGCCGCCTACTCACTCTTTCGAGACGATCTCAACCCGGTCAAGCCGCGCCC
The DNA here is from genome assembly GCA_037441425.1 of Verrucomicrobiia bacterium. Lineage (GTDB taxonomy): Bacteria > Verrucomicrobiota > Verrucomicrobiia > Palsa-1439 > Palsa-1439 > JBBISF01. The sequence goes on along the minus strand of JBBISF010000012.1, from coordinate 40,889 downwards.
CTACACAAACTTCCGTCCAGCCGACACCGCCTGCCGTTTAATGTTGTCGCGCGGCAACGTCCTTCTCCGCCATCGCCGCCTTGCGGCTCAACTTGATCCGACCCCGATCGTCAATGCCGAGCACCTTGACATCGACTTCGTCGCCCATCTTGAGGACGTCTTCGACCTTCTGGATGCGGTGATCAGCAATCTCGCTGATGTGGAGCAAGCCGTCCTTGTCCGGCATGATTTCCACGAAGGCCCCGAATTCCTTGATGCCAACCACCTTGCCCCGGTAGATCTTGCCAACCACCGCTTCCGCCGTGATCGCCTCAATCTCCTCAATCGCGCGCGCCGCCGCGGCGGCATCGGTCGAGAAAATATGGATTGAGCCATCGTCTTCGATGTCGATCTGACAGCCGGTGGCATCCACAATGCCCTTGATGACTTTGCCTTGGGGCCCGATGACCGCCCCGATCTTCTCGGGGTTGATCTTCATTGTGGTGATGCGCGGCGCATACTTGGAGAGTTCCTTGCGCGGCAACGCCAACGCTTCCTTCATCTTGTCGAGAATGAACAAACGCGCTTCCCGGGCCTGCTCGAACGCCTGTTGGGTCAGCTCAAAGCTCAGACCGTGCAGCTTCAGGTCGGTTTGGAAACCGGTAATTCCGACGCGGGTGCCGGCCACCTTGAAATCCATATCACCGAAATGATCTTCCGACCCGATGATGTCGGTCACGGTCAACGCCTTGCCGCCTTTTTCATCGGTGAACATCCCAATCGAGATGCCGGCCACCGGGGCCTTCAACGGCACGCCTGCGTCCATGAGCGACAATGTCGCGCCGCACACAGTGGCCATGGAGGTGGATCCGTTGGACTCCATGATTTCTGAAGTCACCCGGATGGTGTAAGGGAATTCTTCTTCTGACGGAATCATCGGTTCGATGGAGCGCTCCGCGAGCGCGCCGTGACCGATCTCGCGGCGACCGGGTGCGCCGGTGCGTCCGGTCTCGCCCACGCTGAACGGCGGGAAGTTGTAGTGCAGAATGAATTTCTTCTCGGTTGGCCCGCCGGTCCAGGCGTCCATCTCCTGCGTGTCGGATTTCGAGCCGAGCGTGGTTATCACCAACGCCTGCGTCTCGCCGCGCTGGAAAATCGCCGACCCGTGCGTGCGCGGCAGGAGACCGACTTCGCAGTGCAATGGCCGGATGGATTTCGCGTCACGACCATCCATGCGTTTGCCGTCACGCAGGACGGCGATGCGGATCGCCTCGTACTGCATCTTGTAGAACGACTCGTTGATTTCGAAGTCGGAGACGTCAGCAAATTTCGCTTTGAGCGCTTCCGTCATCTTGGTCTTGAGCGCGGCCACGGCTTTCTGGCGTTCAAGTTTCTTCTCGATAAGAATCGCCGGCAAGATTTCCTTGCCGATGGTGGCCTCGGCGGTGGCGAGCACTTCCGGGCGGACGGTGAACAGTTTCACTTCCCGCTTCGGTTTGCCGGACTTTTGGACGAGTTCCTTGATGCCGGCGATGATTTTCTGCACTTCACCATGGGCGAACGCAATGGCTTTCATCATGTCCGCTTCGGTGATTTCCTGCGCGGTGCCTTCGATCATCACGAGTTCGTGCTGACTGCCGGCATAGACGAGGTCGAGATCGCTCTCTTTCCGCTGCTCATGGGTCGGATTGGCGATGAACTCGCCGTTGACGCGCCCGACGCGCACCGCGCCGACCGGGCCGGCCCACGGAATATCCGAGATTGCCAATGCCGCGGAAGCGCCGTTGATGGTCAGCATATCCGGATCGTTCTCGCCGTCCGTGCTGAGCAGGATCGCAATGATCTGGGTGTCGTTATAAAAACCTTCCGGGAACAACGGACGCACCGGGCGGTCCGTCATGCGCGCGGTGAGAATTTCTTTTTCCGTTGGTCGGCCTTCGCGTTTGAAGTAACCGCCGGGAAATTTACCCGCCGCGGCGGCTTTCTCCCGGTAATCCACGGTCAACGGGAAGAAATCCAGTGTTGCGCGGGGCGCGCTGGAAACAGCGGTGACGATGACGATGGTTTCACCGTACTGGACGGTGACGGCGCCATCGGCCTGTTTGGCCAGCTTGCCGGTTTCGATGATGAGGGATTTGTTGCCAACTTGTGGCGCTACACGATGGTGCATAATGCTCCTTGTTACGAAGTCGGAAGTCGGGCGAGGCGGGACTAATGGAATGAAATCGGCCATCCCGCGCAAGCGGGATAACCGGCTTCAGTCCATCAATCAATCCGCCACAACCTGGCGAACAACCGGCTTACTTTCTGAGGTTGAGTTTCTTGATCAGTTCCTGGTAGCGTTTGGTGTCGGTGCGGGACAAATAATCCAGCAACCGCCGCCGTTCGCCAACCATCTTCAGCAGACCACGACGCGAACTGTGGTCTTTGACATTGGATTGGAGGTGCTCGGTCAATTCGTTAATCCGAGCGGTCAACAACGCAATCTGCACGTCCGCCGAACCCGTGTCCTTCGGATGAAGCTGAAATTGTCTGGTAATCTCTTGTTTTTTCGCGACAGCAATCATGGTCTCTATTAAAATGAATCCTTCCAGAATTCCACTCTTACAACTGTGAGCGTGAGTATAACTACAAGTCTGGTTTGTGTAAAGGGGTTTTGTGCGCGCTCCTTTTCTTGGTGCGCATCTTGACACGGCCGCCATAATGGGGGCGTGAACGGTTTCCCACGCGAGTCACTATAGGGCATCTCCGGGAACTCATGAAAACGCGTCGAACAATTGAAGCGAAGGCGAGGGGTGGGCGTCAGAGGCCGAAAGGAGCGTGATGAAGAACTTCCAGACCACCGCCGCGCCTCCCGGCCACACATTTCCATAAGGAGACCCTTCATGCCACGTCCCTCCAAAAAACGCCTCACCTCGGCCTTCAATCAGTCCGGCGTGACGGCGGGAATCTCCAACCGGACGTTGACGCGACGTTTGTTGTCGCTGGCCTGGCGTTTTCGCATGGGGTGTCTCCGGGTGTTGATGTTGCAGTTGGTGCTGCTGACGTTGGGGTTGAGCGGCCTGAGCCTGACCGGTGTGGCGATTGATTTTCTCTACGCGCAGGTGATGCCGGGGGCGCGCGCGCCGCATTGGCCGTTCGGCTGGTCGCCGCCGGCGCGTTGGTCGCCGATGCTGGTGTTGCTGGCGTTGGCGGTCGGGGTGTTCGGTTTGGCGCTGGCGCGGGGCGTGTTGAATTATCTGTTCACGGTCAAGTCCACCCGGCTGGTGGAAACCGACGTGGTGGCGGCGTTGCGCGCGGATGTGTACGCGAAGTTGCAGCGGCTGAGTTTCCGGTTCTTCGACGCGAACGCTAGCGGCACGATCATCAATCGCGTCACCGGCGACACGCGGGCCATCGGCAATTTCATTCAACAGGTGTTGTTGCAGGGGGTGATCACGGCGTTGTCGCTCATCGTCTATCTGGTGTACATGCTGAGCATTCATCCGTGGCTGACCGTGGCGTGTCTGGCGACGACGCCGCTGTTGTGGTGGACGTCGTTGATTTTCTCGCGGCAGGTGCATCCCGCGTATTTGCGCAACCGGGATCTGGTGGACGACATGATTCTGAAACTGGCCGAGACGGTGCAGGGCATTCAGGTGGTGAAAGGCTTCGCGCGCGAGCCGGAAGAGATTGCGCGGTTTGCGGCGGCCAATCGCGCGGTGCGGGACCAGCAGCAGAATATTTTTTGGAAGGTGAGTCTGTTCACGCCGACGGTGTCGTTCTTCACGCAGGTGAACCTGACGGTGCTGTTGTTGTACGGCGGCTGGCTGGTGATTCACGATCAACTGGCCTTGGGCACCGGGTTGGTGGTGCTGGCCGGGTTGCTGCAACAGTTCTCGGGACAAGTCGCTAACATGGCCGGCTTGGCCAATACGGCCCAACAAAGCCTGGCCGGGGCGCAACGCGTGTTCGAGGTGCTCGACGCGCCGGTGGAGATCCAGAACCGGCCCGCGCCCCGCCGGGTGCCCCGCGCGCGCGGCGCGGTGCAATGCGAGCATGTGTCGTTCGCCTACGAACGGGACGAACCGGTGTTGGAAGACATCCATTGCGACATTGCGGCCGGCCAATGCGTGGCGATTCTCGGCGCGACGGGGGCCGGCAAGAGCACGCTGCTGAGTTTGGTCCCGCGGTTCTACGATCCGACGCGTGGTTGTGTCCGGGTGGACAGCGTGGATGTGCGGGAGTTGGACCTGGACGATTTGCGGCGCAACATCGGGCTGGTGTTTCAGGAGAGTTTTCTCTTCAGCAACACCGTGGCGGCCAACATCGCGTTCGGACATCCGGACGCCAGCCGGGAACAGATCGAGCGCGCGGCGCAGATTGCGGCGGCGGACGAGTTCATCCGCGAGATGCCGGGCGGTTACGACGCGGTGTTGCGCGAAGGGGGCGCGAATCTTTCCGGCGGCCAACGGCAACGGCTGGCGATTGCGCGGGCGGTATTGGTGGATCCGCCGATTTTGTTGCTGGACGATCCAACGGCGGCGGTGGATCCGCACACGGAACAGGAGATTCTGGGGGCCATCGAGAACGCGATGCGCGGCCGGACGACGTTCATGGTGACGCACCGGCTGAGCACGTTGCAGCGGGCCAATCTTGTGCTGGTGCTGGACCATGGCCGGATCGTGCAGATGGGCACGCCGCAGGAATTGATGAATCGGCCGGGGCTTTACCGGCAGACGGCGGAACTGCAATTTGCGGCGGGGAGGGGCATGTGAGCGCGAAGGCCGTGCCCGTTACCCGGCTGATCCGCGACGAGGACTACGAGGCCGACAAACGGCCGCTCTCGCTGGCGTTGTTGACCCGGCTGTTCGCCTTTACGCGGCCGCACGCCCGGAAACGGAACTGGCTGCTGTTTACCGTCGTGTTGCGGGCGTTGCAGTTGCCGGCCCTGGCTTGGGCCATCGGCGCGACGATCAACGGGCCGATTGCGCATCGCGACACGCGCGGGGTGTTGGGGGCGGGTTTGGGATTTCTCGGACTGGCGGTCTTCACGCTGGTCACGTTTCATTTCCGGCAACGGCTGGCGCTGGAGTTGGGCGAGGCGGTGGTGCACGATCTGCGGAACACGTTGTTCCGGCATTTCCTGCGGATGCCGATGAGTTATTTCAACCGGACGAAGCTGGGGCGGATCATCAGCCGGTTCACGAGCGATATCGAGGCGGTGCGCGCGGGCGTGCAGGATGTGTTGTTTGTCAGCCTGGTGCAGGGCGGGCAACTGATCGTGGCGACGGCGTTGATGGCGTGGTACGACTGGGTGATGTTTCTGGTGGTGCTCGGGCTTGCGCCGTTGGTCTGGCTGATCAACCGGTTCTTCCGGCGGCGGCTCAGCGTGGCGTATCGCGTGGTGCAGGAAAGCTGGAGCCGGATCACAGCGACGATTGCGGAGTCGGTCAGCGGGATTCGGGTGACCCAGGGGTTTGTCCGGCAGGAGGTCAATGCCGGGTTTTTCACCGAGTTGGTGACCGACCATTCGAAGTACAATCTCGGCGTGGCGCGGACCTCCGGCATCTTTCTGCCGTTGCTGGAACTGAATACGCAATTTTTCATGGCGGCGCTGGTCGTGCTCGGCGGCTACCGGGTGTTGTCGCCCACGACCCACGTGCCGGTGGGCACGATTGTGCAGTTCTTTTTCCTAGCGAACCTGTTTTTCGATCCGATCCGCGTCATCGGCAATCAGTACAACCAGGCGTTGGCCGCGATGGCGGGCGCGGAGCGCGTGTTCAAGGTGCTCGATACCGTGCCCGATTGGGAGGACGCGCCCGACGCAGGGGCGTTGCCGGTAGTTCGCGGCCGGGTGGAATTCCGCCACGTGGTGTTTGGTTACGTGAAAGGCCGGTCGGCGCTGCACGACATCAGCTTCGTGGCGGAACCGGGGCAGACGGTGGCGTTGGTCGGTCATACCGGCAGCGGCAAAAGCTCGATTGTGAATCTCATTAGTAAATTCTATCTACCCGACTCCGGCACGGTGTTAATTGATGGCACGGACGTGCGCCGCATCCGGAGCGATTCCCTGCACCGGCAGATGGGCATGGTCAGCCAACAGAACTTCCTATTCACCGGCACGATCATGGACAATATCCGGGTTGGTCGTCCGAGCGCGACTGATGAGGAAGTGGTCGCGGCGGTCCGGCAACTGGGATTCCTCGATCTGATCGGCGCGTTGCCGGCCGGACTGGCGACCAAGGCGGGGGAACGCGGGGCCGGGTTGTCGCTCGGTCAACGCCAGTTGATCTGTTTCGCGCGGGCGTTCATTGCCGATCCGCGGATTCTGATTCTCGATGAAGCCACGAGTTCGGTGGACGCGATGACGGAAGCGCGGATTCAGGAATCGCTGCTGAAGTTGTTGAAGGGGCGAACGAGTTTTGTGGTGGCCCACCGGCTGAGCACGATTCGGCAGGCGGATTTGATTCTGGTGCTCGATCACGGCCGGATCGTGGAGCGCGGCACGCATGAACAGTTGGTGGCGGCGGACGGTGTGTACGCCGGCCTGCACCGGCAGTTTGTGGACACCGCGAGCCACATTATCCGCTAGACATCACGCCCGCGCCCGGTGAATAAGATGGACATGCCATTCCACAATATTGCGGAGTTGACCAGCATCTTGCAGGCGTCGGTGTCGCCGGTGATTTTGATTTCCGGCATCGGGTTGCTGTTGTTGTCCATGACCAACCGGTTTTCACGGACGGTGGACCGGGCACGCGAGTTGGCCAGTGAACTACAATCGGGCGGACTGACCAATCGGGAGGTCGTGGCCGGTCAGGTGCAGATTCTGCATCGGCGTTCGCACATTCTCCGGCAATCCATCACGCTGGCCTTGATCAGCATCCTGTGTTTGAGCCTGTTGGTGATCCTGCTTTTTCTGAGTTATGTGCTGAAACTGTCCTGGGAACTGGTGTTGATTCTCCTGTTCCTCACGAGCTTCCTGTTTCTGATCGGCGCGCTGGTGCTGTTTATTTACGACTTTACAATCTCGCTGCAGGCGCTGGACTTGGAGATCAGCCAGGATGGCGTTTAATCCGCCTTGTACGCCAGCAGGACGACGCCGAGTTCCTTTTCCAGAGCTCTGAGGCGCTGCAACTGTTCCTCGGTCAGGTTGGCCGCCGGCAGGTACGGTTCCAGAGCGACGATACAACTTCCCAGTTCTTCCTCCATCAGCCGGACCTTGTCGAGTGTGGTTTCATCCAGCGTGGCGATCTTCAAGCGAGGCGTTGGCATGGGCGAAATCTAGCAGGTTGGGCCGTTCAGCGCAATGAAATGGCGGAGGGGGCGAGATTCGAACTCGCGAGAGCCTTGCGACTCCACACGCTCTCCAGGCGTGCGCATTAGACCACTCTGCCACCCCTCCGGCTCGTGAACGGCCAGACAGTAGCCGGTTCGCTGGCGGTGCGCAATCCGGGAGTTGCGGGGTGGGGGAGATTTGGGTTAGCGTGCTCATTCACATGAGTACCGCCGCTTTGCCGACCCGTCACAGCGAAACTGATCGCCGGACGTTGCGCACGGCGATGGGTGTGTCGCTGGTGGTGGGAATCTTGATGTTTGTGATCAAGGTCAGCGCGTATCTGCTGACCGGGTCCGCGGCGATTCTGAGTGACGCGGCGGAATCCGTGGTGCACGTGGCGGCGGTGTGCTTTGCCGTGTACAGTTTGCGCCTAAGCTTCCGGCCCGCCGATGACGAGCATCTGTACGGGCACACGAAGATCAGTTTCTTCTCGGCCGGCTTCGAGGGGGCGATGATCATTCTCGCGGCGCTCTACATCATTTATGAATCCATCGCGAAATGGCGGGAGGGACTGCATTTGCAGCACCTCGGGGCCGGTACGTGGCTGACCGTGGCCACCGTCATCATTAATGGCGGATTAGGCGGTTATCTGATCTGGTTGGGACGACAAAAGGGGTCGATCATTCTCGTCGCCAACGGCAAACATGTCCTGACCGATTGCTGGACGAGTCTCGGCGTTGTGGTGGGCTTGGTGCTGACGCAGCTGACCGGTTGGTTGCCCTGCGACCCGATTTTCGCGATTCTGGTGGCGAGCAACATCCTCATCTCCGGCGCGGGACTGGTGCGGCGGAGCATCGGCGGCTTGATGGATGCCGCCGACCCCCGGACGCATCGGCGGTTGGTGGAGCTGCTGGAAGGCGAGAGCCGGAAACAAGGCATTGGCTATCACGACCTGCGGCACCGCAACATCGGCGATGCGCATTGGGTTCAAGTGCATTTGCAGTTTCCGGGAGAGACCTCGATTCATGAAGCGCACCGGATCGCCACGGTGGTTGAAAAAACCGTGAAAGCCGCGCTCGAACCCGGTTCGCACATCATCACGCACCTGGAACCGTTCGAGGATTCCGCTGATTAGACCGGCGGTTGGCCGGCGGCGCGTTGTAACCGGTCCCGGACCGCCAGCCCTAATCCTTCCGGGGGCGGCAGCACACAAAGGATCACCTCCACACCGTCGGCATCGAGTTGCCGGAGTTGCGCGAACAGCGTCTGGGCGAGGTGTTCGATGTTGGGGTCGTGGGGGAGCAGGCCGGCGCGTTTGCCGAGCCGTTGGAATTCGGCGGCGCGCGCCTGGAGTTGCCGGTCATTGTCGAACAACTCCACTGGCGCGCGCGGCGCATAATGTTTCGTGGTCATGCCGGGGCCCGCTATGCCTTGCCGGGCCGCCTGGTCGGAAATGGGGGCAGTCAGTTGAATCGGACCAAGGATCAAATCGAGTTGTTCCCGGCTGATTCCGCCGGGGCGCAGAATTGCCGGGGGGGTCTGCGTGAGATCAAGCACTGTGGATTCCACCCCGAGTGGCGTCGGGCCGGCATCCAGAATCAGATCCACCCGGTCGTCGAGGTCATGCAAAACATGCGCGGCGCAAGTCGGACTGGGATGGCCGAATCGGTTGGCGCTGGGCGCGGCGACCGGCAGGCCGGTCACATTGAGCAGGGCGGCGGCCACCGGATGCCACGGCATGCGGAGGGCAATCGTTGGTCGTCCGGCGGTGACTTCATCGGGGACGTGCGCCGCTTTGGCGACGACCAGCGTCAGTGGTCCCGGCCAGAACCGGCTGGCCAGTTGCTCGAACCGGGCGGAGTTGCTGCGCATCAACGTGTGCGCCGTGGCGATGTCGCGGACGTGAACGATGGCCGGATCCCAGGCGGGTCGTTCCTTGGCCGCAAAAATTTTGCGGACCGCGATCGGATCTAGCGCGTTGGCGCCCAGCCCATACACGGTTTCGGTCGGAAAGCCCACCAATCCGCCCGCGTGCAGAATATCCGCCGCGCGTTGAATGGCTTCCCGGGCCGGCTTGCGGGGATCGACGGCGAGCACATTGGTCATGGACGAAGTCTGTCATAGTCACGCAGGACTGAAAAGCGGGATTTTGCCGGACAGGTGAGAAACGCTAGCTTTTGCGCCAGAACTTGTTGGGCTGCGAGTTGGCGTGGGCGCTGGCACCGGGGCTGCTAAACAGAAGGTTGTGGATAAGCGCATGCGAAGTCGGAACGGTTCCCATCCCTTGGTGCTCTTGGCGGAGGACGACGAAACTCTGGCCGGTTTGATTTGTGAGGACTTGCGGGCGGCCGGTTTCCGCGTGGCGTGGGCCCGCGACGGAGTCACGGCGATTAACGAGATTATGGAACTGCGCCCGGAAATCATCGTCATGGATTTGGGGTTACCCCGTTTGCCGGGACAGGATATTTGTACGATGATCCGGCGGAGCCCAGTGTTGAATCGGACACCGGTTGTGGTCATTTCGGGTCACAACGACCATGCGCACAAGCTTGACCTGTTCGAGCGCGGGGCCGACGATTTTGTTTCCAAGCCGTTCGATATGGATGAGCTGACGGCGCGCGTGCAAGTGGCGTGGGATCGGGCGCGTTCGCGGTGGCGGGTGGAAGCGGCCTTGCCGGATTGAGTCCGGCGCGGCTTGGAATGAGCATTTCGGTTGGCCGGATTGTCAGTTGCCGGTGTGAGGAAAACATCATGGAGGGTGCGATGGATATTCTAATCAACTCTGAAGGTGTGACTCTCGCCGAAGATGTCCGCAGCATGATTGAAGATAAAGTGGGCCGGGTGGAACATTACGCGCCGCGCGCCATTCGCGCGCGGGTGTACGTCCGCCGGGTGAGCGCGCATCATTCCCAACAGCAGTTCGGCGTGCGGGTGCTGTGCGAACTGCCGGGGCGCGACCGGAGCGCGGAGGAATTTGGTCCCGACCCGCTCTCGGCGCTGGATCTCGCTGCCGCCAAGATTGAGCGTCAACTCCGGAAGCGCAAGACCGACCGGCTGGCGCGGCGACATCGGTTGGACCGCGCTCGCGAAAAGGATTAGTTCGGGCGTCCCTAAACTGGCGCGCCCGGAGGGACTCGAACCCCCAACCTTCTGATCCGAAGTCAGAAGCTCTATCCAATTGAGCTACGGGCGCACATGACGCGTGCCGGCATTATGCCACCGTCGAGAGATTTAGCAAGATGTGTGACCGTGAGGAAGACTTCCGGTGCTCCGCGATTGGTCTTCGAGCGGCGTGGATTACGAGCAGTGGATCGGGGATTTCTGGCGACGTTCAGCGAGCCAAAACCAGAGACCAGCCAAAAGCATCAGGCTCAGTGTGGATGGTTCCGGAACACCAACAGATTGCAAGCCGGAAGCAAACCCCGATCCGGTCATGAAGTAGGCACCCATGTCGTAGTAGGAGGTCGTGTCGAAGTAACCACCGCTGCCATCAGCGAGCGTTTGCGTATGGCCGCCATAGCTGGTGATCTCGGCAATATAAGTGCCGGCTGGCAGGAGGGCAGAGTAGGTTTCGGACAGGGTATTGCCCGATTCAATGGCAGTGGCGTACGGCGAGCCATTGAAGTTGAGGATGTTGAGCTTGCTGCGGAGCGTGGGGCTGGGGTCCTGAACGCCGGTCGCCAGAAGGTCATTGCCGTCCCAAACCGTCAACGCGATGGGGTTAACACCATCGCTGGTGAACTTCCAATAATCCTTGGTGTAGTTATTGATCCCGATCGGGTTGGGGTTCGAGGTGCTCAGAGGATTAATCAGGCCGTGCGCCAAAACAGAGTTGACGGACGAGCCGGCAAGGGGCATGGCAGTGGCGGAAGCGAAGGCGTGGCTGATGCCATCATTGAGATAGCCGCCCATACTAGGGTCATTCGCCAGAATGAAAGGGTCATTTTGGAACGCACCAGTGTCGGTTGAGCCGTTCCGCCATGTACCGCGTTGGGTATAGTAGGCGGCTCCCATGATCGGGGCGTAGGTGCCTGGGCTGGAGTTGTTGTCGCCCAAGCTGTATTCAACAGTGAGTCCTGCCTTGCCGGTTTCGTAGTTGCTCTGGTGGATGAGATCGAGGCCGTGTCCGTTTTCGTGGGCGGTAGCTTGTCCCGCTGCCACGCCGTAGCCCACGCCTTGAGTGAAGACCCAGTTATTGTGCCACCCGGCACCGGCACCGCCATTGGCTGAGGTTGAGTAGCTGTTCGGAGTGGTGCCGACATAGGAGACGCCGCCAGCGGCTCCGTACCAGCCATAGGAGGTTGTGACCACCGTGTGCATCATCCGGGCTTGGCTGTCGTAGTACGCTTGACGTAGCGCGTCTGTGCCGGCTTGACCAGCGGTGACGGCGGGATCAAGAGTAGTCACATTGATGTTAAACGAAGCGTAGGAGTTGACTGCCATTGCCCAGATGTTTTTAATAGTATTCTGCTCAGATAAGGAAAAACTGCCGGTGGTGCCGTCGAAGGAAGGCGTGTTGCCGGGAGTTAAGCCCGAAGATCCCCATGTGCCGGTGAAGTTAAAGCCGGAGAAGTCGAGGTAGAGGGTGTAGGCGGCGCTGGGGTTACTGGAGAGCACCGGCACACCGGCAGTATGAGTGTCGGCAAAAGCCTGGCCCACCATTGCCAACGTTATGCAGCCGGCCACGAGCATATAGGTCTTCAAATAACGAATCATCTTTCCCTCCGAAGGCAACTGTTCTCGGCTTGAGTGAAGAATGTATGAGTAGAAATAGCCGAGTTCGATTGTATTCTTTCCCTGACGATAACTTTGAATGGACTTCTTCAAGCCCGAAGCATGGCAGAATAGGTAGCAAGGATGGGTCATTTCGTCAATAACTAAATCGATTAACTACTCGCACCATCGGCCCAGCCGGGCGGTTTCGTCCCTCTTCTCAATGGTCAGAAACATCACCTGATCCACTGGGCGCACGACCTCCTCGAAGCCTAACCACCGATAAATGGGCACTTTGCGGGTGAAGATGACCAGCCAACAAGTGTCGTGTTCCTCAATCACGCTCGGTTCGGGCCAGTAGAACTGGCGGATCTCCGGCTTATAATCGAGATGCAAGGTGGCCAGTTGCCGGATGTGTTCGACGTTGGCGGCGGGCGACGCATTGCCGGGCTGCCGAATCTTCAACTGCGGCTGCTGGTTGGCGTAACCGACAATCCGGCCAAACTGCGGCGTCAACAACGCCAGCGCGAAGTAACCGGACACCACGACCCCGCCGACAATGACCGCCATGAGCAGTAGGCGTTTGATAATCGGCCTCATACCGGCTTCTCTTACCACGATTCCTATGGTATAGGCGAGAGCGGCGTGGCGACGAAGCTACAAGTGGAGGCATACCGGCAATGGCTGCGGTCCAAATGGACGATCACCATGACCGCCCTCGTCCTCGCGTACACGCTCATCGGTTTCTTCCTCTTGCCGGTGATCATCAAGTGGCAGATGCGGAAACAGATCCCGCCGCTCGCCCACCGCGCCGTCCACGTCCAGCAAGTCCGGGTCAACCCCTACGTTCTCTCGCTGACCATCCGGGGGTTCTCGCTGACCGAGACCAACGGCGCTGTGTTCGCCTCGTTCGATGAATTCTTCGTCAACTTCCAGCTCTGGTCGTCGCTGTTCAAGCGCGCCTTCGTCTTTCGGGAGATTCACCTCAAGAACCCCCTCGGCAGCGTCATCTGGGAGCCGAACGGCACCTTCAATTTTTCCAACCTGCTCACCGGCTCAAAACCTACATCACCCGGTAAATCCGAACTGCCGCGCATCGTCATCGGCGCGCTCAACATCGAGAACGGCACGGTCGCGTTCGCCGATTTGACCCGGAAACAGCCATTCCAGCAGCGCTACGAGCCGATCAACATCCATCTCACCAACCTCAGCACCTTGCCGGAACGCGATGCCCCATACTCCATCGTCGCCACCACCCCGGCGGGCGGAACGTTTGAGTGGACGGGCGACGTTTCGGTAAATCCACTGCACTCCGCCGGTACCTTCAAACTCAGCGGCCTGACGCTGAAAACCTATTCCACCTACGCGCAGGAGTTTACCGGCCTGGCCGTCACCGACGGCCAACTCGCGTGGCAGGCCGATTACCGGTTCGATTACCGCACCGGCACGCTTGATCTCGACGTGCAAAACGCCGGTGTCGAACTGGCCAATTTCCACGCCGGCTCCGACGACAAAGCCACGACCATCGGCATCGGTCGGCTCGTGGTCAAACAGGCGGCGGCCAGCGTTACCAAGGAAACCGCCAGCGTCGGCCGCGTTGAACTCAGCAACCTCACCGGCAACGTGCAACTCAGCCCGCAAGCCCGCGCCGCGGTGGACAAACTCTCCGTCAGCGTGACCGGTATCGCGGGCGACCGCCAAGCCGGCACGCTGAGCGTGGACGAAGTGAACATCGGCGGCGGTCCGGCCGGGTTGACGGTCGTCGGCACCACCCAACAGCCCAAAGAACCACCGGCGGCGGCCACCTCCTCGCAAAGTCTGTTCGCCTTCGCCGCGGATTCGTTTCACAAGCTGATCACGCTGATCGCCAAACCGCTCGCCGTGCAGGTTCAGACGGTGCAATTCGACAACGCCAGCACCCGGTTCACCGACGAATCCGTCGCGCCGCCGGCGGTGGTCAACGTCGAACAAATCAACGGGCGGGTGGCCGGTTTGGTCTGGGGCACCAACGCCATCGCGACCGTTGATCTCAAGGGCAAAGTTGACGGGTTCGCGCCGTTCACGATTGCCGGGCGCTTGAACCCGGCCGAAGCACTGGCGTCGCTTGACCTGACGTTCCTCCTCAAGGACGACGCGCTCAAACCGCTCTCGGCATACGCCGCGAAGTACGCCGGCTACGCGGTGGAGCAGGGGACGGTCTCGCTGGATCTGCAGTACCACGTCACCGAACGCGCGTTGAAGGCGGAGAATAAGTTGCGCGTGGATCAATTCCGGTTCGGCGCGGCGAGCGGCAGTCCGGATGCCACGAAGTTGCCGGTCAAACTGGCCGTCGCGCTCCTGCAGGACCGGCATGGCGTGATCAACCTCGCAGTCCCGCTCAGCGGCCGCCTCGACGACCCGCAGTTCCACGTCGGCAAGGTCATCTTCCAGGTCTTCATGAATATCCTCGTCAAGGCGGTGACGAAACCGTTCTCGCTGTTAGCGTCGCTCGTACCGGGCGGGGGCAACGCCGACCTCAGCTACATTGCCTTCGTTCCCGGCAGCACGGACTTTGCGGAAGGTGAAGTGAAGAAACTCGACACGTTGGCCACCGCGCTTTACGAACGCCCTGCGCTGAGCCTGGAAATCGCCGGCTCAGCCGATCCCGTGAAAGACCGGCAAGCGCTGGCGAAAGCGAAACTGCTCACGCAAGTGAAAGAGCGTCGCATTGCCGAGTTGCCGGCCAAGGAACGCGCGACCACCACGCCGGAGAGTCTCATCCTCGACCCGGTGGATTACGAGCGCTTGATCCGGGAGATTTATGCAGCCTCGCTTGCCGGCAACAAAGCCGCCTTGCCACCGCCGCCGGTGAAACAAAACTTCGGGCCGGTCCATCCGGTCGCGACCGCCGCGCAACCGGCCAGCCTCACGGCGCTCACGTTTGCCGAGATGGAAGCGAAGTTGATCGAGGCCGTCCCGGTCAGCGACGCCGAACTCCGCGCGTTGATCCAGAACCGGGCCGCCAAAGTGCAAGCCTATCTCCTTCAAGCCGGCAAAGTCGAACCGTCGCGCCTCGCGGTCGCTGCCGTCAAACTGCCCGCCGAAAAAGGACAGTGCCGGGTGGAACTGGGCCTGAAGTAGGCGCGCGCTTAGTGAAGCAACAACACCGCCACGCCGGCCGCGGTGGTCAGGATCGTGATCGGGATGCCGTACTTGGCGTAATCCCAGAACCCGACTTCGATGTGGCCCCGCGCGCTCTCGACGACGATGATGTTGGCGACGGAACCGAGGATGGTGAGGTTGCCGGCCAGGGTTGTCGCCAGCGCCAGCACTTTCCACATCAGCGCCGGGTGGGCGAAGTTGCCGATCCACTTGCCGGCCACCAGCACGAAGGGGACGTTGGAGAAGAGGTTCGACCCGGCCACGGAGAACCACGTGAGATTCCACGCCTGCGCCGGCACGCTGTGCCCGAACACCACCCGCACCTGCTCGTAGGCGGTTTCCGGCAGACCGGTCATGTTCAAGCCAGCCACCACGATGAACAGCCCGGCGAAAAACACCAACAGATGCCAGTCCACCAGCTTGAGCACGTCATGCGTGTCGCGCCGGGCGAGCACCATGATCAGCGCCGCGCCCGCCAACGCCGTCCATGGCAGGTTCAACCCGGCGCCGAAGCCGATGAACACCGCGACCAGCACGACGCACGTCGTCCAAAACAACTTCTTCTGCAAGGTGGGAGCGGCGTCCCCGCCGCGACCGGGTTCGATCCGCGCCTCGCGCAACACCCGGCGAAAACCAACGCGCAGGATGACGTAGTTGATCGCCAGGCAAATGGCCGCGACCGGCAACAGATGCGCGGTGAACGGGACGAAGTGCAACCCGGACAGGTTGCCGATGATCATATTCTGCGGGTTGCCGACGAGCGTGGCCACGCTGCCGATGTTGGCGCTGGTGGCGAGCGCGAGCAGATACGGCAGCAACGGCAACCGGCCCCGGACAATGACCGCCACGACCAGCGGCGTCAACAGCAGGCAGACGGTATCGTTGACCAGTAGCGCGGACAGAATCCCGGCGGTCAACATCACGAAGAGCAACAGGCGGTGCGGCGTGCCGGCCCGCCGCAGGATAGCATCGGCGGCCCACGCGAAGAACCCGGCCAGATGAAAATACGCCGCGATGATCATCATGCCGAGCAACAGCACCAGCGTGTCGTAATCCACGGCCCGGTACGCCTGCGTCGGCGGCATCACGCCCAGCGCGACCATCAACACCGCCCCCAGCAACGCCGCGGCCGGGCGGTTCAGCGGCAGGAGTTTGAGTCGGCGGCCGCTGATCAGGACGTAGGTGAGCGCGAACACGCCGATCGCCGCCCAACGGTGCCAGTTCGACATGCGGGAATGGAATAGTAGAAGATGGGATGCTTTGCAAGTGATTGCCGTTGTGTCGCGCCGTTGCTTCTGTTAGAAATCAAAATGTCAGCGACACCCCGTTGAGCGTGCCGCAGAAATAAAGGAGGCAGACATGACGCGTTGGATCGTGACTGGAGTGGCCCTCTGGTTGACTGGTTGCACCTTCATTGATCAAAAGGTGCAAATTGCGCCGCAGGTGGACGTTGCCTAGGCTGAGATCGGCCATCAGAAGCAGATCCCGCTTAACGTCTTGGATGAGCGTGAGAACCCCGTGATTGGCAAACGAGGGACAGGGATGGTCGCGGGGGCCAAGATCACTACCAGCCAAGATGTCGTCGAGTTGTTCAGTAACGCGATCAAACAGGGTTTGCGTCAGAAGGGATTTGAGCCGATTCCCTTCGAGGACGGGAGGCCGACGGACTTACGGGTGGAGATTCGCACGTTGGACTATGATGTTTCCATGGGGTTGTGGACCGGGAGTAATCTGGCCAAAGCTTCGATCAAAGTGCTGGCCCACAATGCCGGCAAGACTTATGAAAAAGTTTACCGCGGACAAGGCGAGATTCGCACCATGTGGGTCGCCTCGCAGGAAACAAACGCGAAAATCATCAATGCCGCCGTCAGTGAAGTTCTGAACAAAATGTTCGCCGACCAAGAGCTGCTTGCGTTTTTGGCGCGCTGACCCGGCCACCGGGTGATAACCCGATCTGGCGGCTGCCCGATGGAGGTCGTCAGGGCTTTCACATGAACGAGGGAAACGCGGCGGGAGGCCCGGCGCCGGCCTTGTCCCGCGTTCCGCATTACTCCGCGCTTGTCGCCCGCGACCGACCCGCCTACACTCCCGGCGTGTCAGGCGAGGAGGAGCTACCAGAAGCTGTCCGCAAGGTGATGGCCGAAGACAAGCAACGATTCACCCGCGTCCGCTATGAGGTGCAGTTGGGCCTGGAGGAAGGGAGCAACGAAATTGGATTGGATTACGAAACGCTCTGGCTGAAGGAGCCGGCTCAAGAGAAGAAACTCATGCAGCGCGATTTGTTTCCTGCTCCGCAGCCCGAGAGTCCGAATCTAATGAGCCGCTCACAGAAGGGGCAGAAGGCGGCGTTGACCAAGAAGCCAGGCGGGAACGACAACTACTACACCGAAGGCCGCAAGTCGTACATGCCGTCGTACAAATTGGGACGTGGCAAATCCGCAGTAGCGAACATCCCGGCCGACAAGGAAAGCTTCCCGGTCAGCACGTGGTTTCGGAATCTGCTGGAGAAAGGGGTGCAGCCGTTTGTGCTGAACAGCCAGTTGATCCGGCAGCCGAGTCCTCCGGGTTTGGGTCGTCGCTTCCAGACGGACGGCTCGAATCTACCGTGGGTCGTCGCCGAACTACGGCAGGACCAGAAGCGTTTCCGCACATGGCTGGAGCATGTACGCACGGCTTTGGAAGACATCAAGGATGTCGATTCCATCGAACGTCCCGAGGATAAGCACCGGTATCTCGTGGTCGAATATCAGAACGGGGCGAAAGTACCATCGTGGCTGGTTTCGGATGGAACACTGCGCTTGCTGACACTAACGATACCGGCGTATCTCCCGGATATCGAGGGAACGTTCTTGATCGAAGAGCCAGAGAATGGGATTCATCCGCGTGCCATCGAGACGGTACTGCAATCATTGTCGTCGATTTACCGGAGCCAGGTGCTACTCGCCACGCACAGTCCTGTCGCGTTGAACATGCTCGAGCCGCGCGATGTGCTGTGTTTCGCCAAGGACACCAGCGGGGCGACCGATATTGTGTCTGGTGATCGACATCCCGCACTGCGAGAGTGGAAGAAAGGCGAACCCGACCTCGGAGTGTTGTTTGCTTCGGGAATTTTGAGTTGAGCGACGGCGATGAAGGATCTCGTTCTCCTCGTGGCGGACAAGAACGCTCAATTTGCTCTCAAGGGGGCGTTGGGGAGGACCGAAGCGTTAGGGATTCGCCCGATTGAGTTTGAGTTCCGCGTTCATCCCGGACGAGATGGTGGCGCACGAAAGACTGGTCCTAATGTGTTGGCGTTGGAACAACGGCGATTCAAGCACGCCATGCTGGTGCTCGATTTCGAGGGCTGTGGGACAGACTTGCCGGATGCCGTAGCGTTGGAGGGACAGTTGGACGGGCGCTTGCAGGCGCAATGGAAGACAGCCGGGAAGGCAATCGTCATTGAGCCAGAATTGGACGTGTGGGTGTGGGGTGCAGATAATGCCGTCGCAGCAGCTATTGAATGGCCTGCGGGCCAGAGTGTGCGCGAATGGCTGCAGGAGAAGGGCTTTGTTTTTGCGGCAAACGGAAAGCCGATGCGGCCCAAGGAAGCTTTGGAGGCGGCACTACGAATGCCAGACTTGCCGCGCTCCTCGGCACTCTACCAACACATTGCTGAGAGGATCAGCCTGCGACGCTGTGCTGATGAAGCGTTCATTCGGTTACGCAAGCAACTGATGGCATGGTTTCCCCGGTAGATAAATCAAGCCAAAGAATGGAGCAACGGCGGATCGTGGGGTATCTGGACGGGTTGGCGGGGCCGGTGGCGGCGCTGGCGCGACTGCAGTCCGAAACCGCCGCCGCGTTGGATGCGTTGTTGCCGTCCATCTTGGACAAGGCGTTCAAGGGAGAGTTGTGACGCCGATTCTACTGAAAACCGATCAAGTATGGGGCGTGTTTGCCTGCGTGGCCGAAGCCGACGCCGACAGCCTGTGCGACACACTCACCGAGGCTCACATCCGATTCGCCACCGACTTGGAGGAGGCGGCACGCGTGGCAGACCGACGGCCCGATCAACTTGTCTCGCGATTATCTGAGAACCGCCGAACGGTATCTCGACCCCGGTGAGCGAACTGTAGTTCGTTGGCTGCAGTATCGCACCAACAACCGTCTGCGTGCGACCTACGGCCCACCGGCTCTTCGGTGCGCCCGTCGCAGCCGGTATCGCTGCCAAGTGTGTGGGTATGCAGACGTCCGTGCCTTGAATCTCGATCACGTCGAAGGGCGTATAGCCAACGCAACGTTTGCGTGTCTCTGTGCAAACTGCCATGCGATCAAGTCTCGCAAGCATGATTGGACCGGGAAGAAGCGAAACAAATAGGCGATTATGAACTCCAAGAATCTTGGTCGGTTGAAAAAGGTGGAACTGCGCGAGGCGTGGTCGTCGGAATCCAGTGAGTTCACGCCGGGGCGGGCGGTGTGTGGAGGACTCGGCCGGTGAATGAATTGCCGGTGTGCGCGCTGGTCTTCGGGTTGATTGCGGGGACGCGGCTGACGAAAGGCGGTCATTAAGTCATGAATGATTTGCCGGCCAGAAATGCCATTACGAGGTTGATTACCGGCGAAGACCCCGCGGCGCCGCTCAGTGATCGGATGATTCACGAAAACCTCCAGCAAGCGGGAATCTTGGTCCCCCGACGAACCATCACGAAACACCGTCTCGCCCTGAAGATCCCTAGATCCAATCAGCGATTGCGAAACCCATGGAAACCGTCAAACGCATAACCCCCCAATGGGGAGGCCAGCCGGTACGAACGCGCGGCCATTCAATCGGTGCGATCAGCGAACTCCGTGGTTAACACTTCCGGCCACTTCTGTCCGCGCAACGCCGAGAAAGGGCAGCGGATCGTGCAGTTTTGTGCGGGGGGACGGGTGGACATTTCTACCGGGCAGGGTTGGACATTTCTACTTTTTCTCAGATCGACGGACCGCTCCACGGCTCGCCCGGTGCCGACCGCCCGCCGCCGTCCCCGTGGTGCAGATCCAACACGGCGCTGATCATCAATTCCTCGCGGCTGGTGGCGCCCCGTTTCTTGCACAGGCTCGTCAGGTTGTTGTACACCGTTTGCCGGGCCACCCGCAGGTAGTCGGCCATCGCCTGATTGTTCTTGCCTTGGGCCAGTAACGCGTACATCTGCCGTTCGAGGTCCGTCAGGCCCGGGTAGCCGTCCGCGCCCGCCGCCGGTCCGGGCGACGCCAACACGGCGGCGCTGAACACCACGTCGCCGGCCAGGAGCCGTCGCACCGCCGCCACGATCACCGGGCCGTCGGCGCGTTTGTTGAGATAGCCCTGCGCCCCCGCGTGCCGGACCAGCCCGGCATAGAGCGCGGCGGGATGTTGCGAGAAGATCAGGACCGGCAGCCGCTGCCCGCGCGCGCGAAGGTCTTTGAGCAGGTCGAGGCCGGGGGCCTGTTCCAGCGCCAGCCCGAGGATGAGGAGGTCGGGGCGGTGCTGGTCAATGACCGCCCACGCGGCGGGGACGTCGGCCACGGCGGCGCAGACGGCGAGGTCCGGTTGCCGGTGCAGCAGCCGGGTCAGCCATTGCCCCGTGCAGGGCTGGTCGTCCACCACCAGGATGCGTTTTCGTTCCGGGTCCAAAATCGCGGCGCGACAGTTCTCCAGTTAGACGGCGCGGTTGCGACGACAACGAATAACGGCGTTCCAGTGGCTTCAGTTTAGAGAGGGCCGGCCGGGATTGCAAGCCGGTTGGGCTGTTGCGCCGGGGAGTTCGCCGGCGGCCGGGCGTTGTTCGAGCCAAACCGGCCAGATTGGGGCCGTCGCCGTGCATGGTGGGAGCAGGACACCGCGCGGCGGTGACACTACAATGCCGTGTCGTAGCGGTACCATGCGTGGCGGTGGCATTACAACGCATTGTCGTCACGGTACCATGCGTTGCGGTGGCATTACAACGCATTGTAACCGCAGTACAATGCTCCCCGGTGACACAACAACGCAGTGTCGTGGCACGACCATGCGCGGGAGCGGTCAAGTCATCCGGTGCCGGACGCCAACGGTCACCGGGCCGGAGGGCGGGGCCGGGGCGCCGGCTGGCATCGGCGGTGCACAGGAGGCGGGCGACTATGAAAGGAGGTGAGACAAATGCAAGTCCGACCAAAGGAAGTTGCGGAGAAGATCGGGGAAGTCACCCAGGCGTGGAGCGATCTGCGTCCGGCCAAGTCGTTTGCCGGGATGACGCTCGATCAGTTCAAGGCGGCCGTCAAGCCGTCCATTGACGCGCGCAACGCCATCGACTCGCTCGATAACCAGTTGATCGCCGCGCAAGACCAGCGCGCCGCGGCGGATATCGAGTCCATGAAGCAAATCTTGTTGATGGTGAATGCCGTCAAGGGCGACCCGGAAGAGGGCGAAGACGGCGAGTTGTACGAGGCGATGGGCTACGTTCGCAAAAGCGAACGCGGCTCGGGCCTCACCCGGAAAACCAACGGGACGACGACCCCCGCGCCGGCCTAGATGTGGCTGGTCCACGTCGCCGCGGGAGCCGGCCACAACGTCGGTTCCCGCGCGACGGGGTCAATCGTAACCAATTAACCAAAGGAGATTGTCGTGAATCATCATACTGCCGTTAAAAACAACAAGAACGAATTCGAAGATCAACAACTCGCGCAATTGCTGACCCCCTCCGGGCCGGTTGCGCCGCCCGCGCCGGCGGCGGAGACCGATCCCATCTTCACGGCGTCGGAAGCGGCGTTGTTCCAGCCGGGTGACAAAGCCAGACTGGATGCCGGCACCACGCAGGCCTACGTGGATACCCGCAGCGGCGCGTACGCGGCCGGGGTTGCCGCGCTGGAGACGGTCCGGCAACCGAGCTTGTGGCACGACGTGCTGGTCATGGCCCGGGTGACGATTCTGACGAATCAACTGCCGTGCAACGGGCAGGTGGACGCCGTGACCGACGCGGCGAATCCGCCGACAACGATCCGCGGACGGTGCCGGGTGGACATCAGTGCCGGGTACGCCACGCACGGGCAGACCTTGGTGTTTGTGGTCCGGAAAGCGGAGTACTATAAGCTCCACTTCAGCGGGTCCGGCGTGACGGCGACGCTGGACGCCGTGGCCGAGTTCCCGATCAATTTGTAGCCGCGCGCGGCGACCGCGGCGACAACAATCGCTTGGCCTCCGGGGAGCGATGATTTTTCCGCTTTTCAATCACCGGTTGGTTTAGTAGTTTTCCGACGCCTCGTTGTGCTAGGAGATAAACCTAAGGAGATTATGACTGCTTCATTAAATCGTGTGATGCATCGCCTTACCAAAGGCGATCAACGACGGAAGATCTGGATGGCGGTCGCGCTCTGCGCGATCACGTTGTGGGCGGCGCACTGGGCGCGCGCGCAGGACGTTGTGAGTCAAATGGCCAATCAAGTGGGCGAACAAGTCCAGAAGCCCTTTCAATGGTTCGCCTTCATGACCAGCTCGGATTATTCGAGCATGGAGAAGCTCGCGCTGTGGGTCGTGCTCGGCGTGGCGTTTGCCGGGTTGGGCTACGCGCTGATGCTGGTCGGCCAGGTGAAAGGCGCCGACCGCGGGACGGAGAAGATGGAAGGCGTGGCCAACGCGGTGCGCGCCGGCGCGAACGCCTATCTGCGGCAACAGTTCAGCAAGATCGCGGTGTTGATCGCGGTATTGACGGTCGTGCTGTTCATGACGCGGTTGTCGGGCGCGCATACGGCGGATATGTATCCGGTGGCGTTCGGCCGCGCGGGGGCGTTCTTGATGGGGTCGTTGTTCAGCTTCTGCGTCGGGTTCGTCGGGATGCGGTTCGCGACGCTCGGGAATCTGCGCGTGGCGGCGGCGGCCCGGAAGAGTTTCGGCGGCGCGTTGCAGATCGGGTACCGGACGGGGACGATTACCGGGATGTTGACGGACGGTCTGGGGTTGTTGGGCGGGACGCTGATCTTCATGGCGTTCGGCGACAAGGCGTATGAAGTCCTGCTCGGCTTCGGATTCGGCGGCACGTTGATCGCGTTGTTCATGCGGGTCGGCGGCGGCATCTACACGAAGGCGGCGGACGTCGGCGCGGACCTGGTCGGCAAGATCGAGGCCGGGATTCCCGAAGACGATCCGCGCAACGCGGCGACCATCGCGGACAACGTCGGCGATAACGTCGGCGATTGCGCCGGGATGGCGGCGGATATTTTCGAGTCCTACGAAGTGACGATTGTGGCGGCGATGATTCTGGGTTACGCCTCGTTCGGCCACAAAGGTGTGATCTTCCCGTTGCTGGTGCGCGCGATTGGCGTCATCGGCTCGATCATTTCGACGTACAGCGTGCGGTCCAAGGAAGGCGATTCCGGGGACGCGGCGTTGGCGTCGGTGCACCGCGGGTTCTTGATCGGCAGCGTCATCAGCGTGATCGGGTTCTTCCTGATCGGGTTGTTCTATCTGCGGTTTGATGTGGGTTATCTGAATATGTATCACCAGGCGTCGGCGGGCTACCCGCATGGCGTGGGCGGCTTGCCGGCCTGGGCGAACCTCGGCATGGCCGGGTTGGATCTGCGGCCGGCGTGGACGTGCTTGATCGGTGTGTTCCTCGCGGTGGCGTTGAACAAGTGCACGAGTTACTTCACCCATACGTCGCACGCGCCGGTCAAATCCATGATGAAGGCCTGCCAGACCGGGCATGCGACGAACATCATTCAGGGGTTCGCGGTCGGTTATGAATCCACCGTGTGGGCGATCATCATCATCGCCGTCGCGGTCGGCGCTTCGGCGGCCATCTATTCGGGCACGTCGCCGATCTTCGTGGCGTACGGCGTGGCGATGTGCGGCATCGGCATGTTGACGCTGACCGGCAACACGATCTCGATGGACGTGTTCGGCCCGGTGGCGGATAACGCCAACGGCATCGGCGAAATGGGGTACGACGAGAAGGAGATGGGCGCGGAGAAATACAAGAACGCCCGGCAGATTCTCGCGGACCTCGACGCGGTCGGCAACACGACCAAGGCCGAGACCAAGGGCATCGCCATCGGCTCGGCGGTGATCGCGGCGGTGTCGCTGTTCGCCAGTTTCATCGCGGTGATGACCGTCGGCAGCGAAGAGAAAATCGCCCAGATGGCGCCCGAGATGTACAACCGGGTGGCGGGCATGTTGACGGTGGCCAGTCCGATGGTGTTCATCGGCTTGCTGATCGGCGGCGCGGTGCCGTTCCTGTTCAGCTCGATGACGATTCGGGCGGTGGGCCGCGCGGCGTTCCTGATCGTGAAGGAATGCCGGGTGCAGTTCCGCGACCGGGAGATCTGGGAAGGCCGCAAGACGCCCGATTACGGGCGGGTGGTCGGCATCTGCACGAACGAAGCGCAGAAGGAATTAGTCGGCCCCGGCTTGCTGGCGATTTGCGCGCCGCTCAGTGTGGGGTTCCTGCTCGGGCCGTTGGCGCTGGCGGGTTTCCTGGCCGGCATGATTCTCAGCGGCCAGTTGCTGGCGGTGTTCATGGCCAATGCCGGTGGCGCGTGGGATAACGCGAAGAAGTTGATCGAAGACGAACCGAAGGATCCCGCGAAGAATACCGGCAAAGGCTCGGAACGGCACAAGGCCAGCGTGACCGGGGACACGGTCGGCGATCCGTTGAAGGATACCGCGGGCCCGGCCATCAACCCGCTCATCAAAGTGATGAACATGGTGAGCTTGCTGATCCTGCCGCTCGTGTTGAAGTTCCACGTCGTCGAAGGCATTACGATCGAGCACATGTGGCCGGCGTCGGTCGGCGTGATCATCGCGGTGCTGGCGTTGGCGGTCATCGTGTGGGCGGTCAATCGCTCCAAGCACGAGACCGAGGAGATGCAGGTGATGGAAACCGAGTTGGAAAAGGCCAAAGCCTAACCAGCGGCAGTCACTTCACAGGGGCCCGGTTCGCGCCGGGCCCCTGTTTTGTTTTTGGTGGTGCGCACGGCGCGGTTGTTGTCCCGCCACCGGATCAGGCCGCCGTGCCATTGGTCGCCAATTTGGGAGTGAATCAACCCGGTCGCTGTGTTATAAGTGAGGGGTTGTGACGGAGAAGAATCGCACAGGCCGGCCGGTTCGGGTGCGCGCGGATTCATCCGGGTGGTGCGCGCCGGACGCGCGGTTTGTCGCGCAGGCCCGGGACATCACGCAACACAAACAGGCCGACGAACAGTTGCGCTTGCACAGTCAACTGTTGAGCAATCTCGCCGAGGGCGTGCTCATGGTTCGGTCGGCCGACAGCGTCATTCAGTACGCCAATCCAAGATTCGAGAAGCTGTTTGGCTACGCGCCGGGAGAATTGCTCGGCCAGCCGGTGAGCGTGCTCCATGCGTCGGCCGAACGCGATCCGTCCCAAGTTGCCCAAGAGATCAGTCGCGCCTTGACGAATAGCGGCGTGTGGGCTGGCGACGTGTTGAACGTCCGAAAGGATGGGACGAAGTTTTGGTCGCACGCCAACATCAGCACGCTGGATCACCCACTTTATGGCAAGATCTGGTTGACGGTTCAGGAAGACATCGCCGAGCGCAAGCGGACAGAACAAGCGTTGCGCGAGAGTGAGGAACGCTACCGGCTAATGGTCGAAACCATTCCGCTGTTGACTTGGCGCACGGACGCCGCGGGCCAGACCACGGATTGCAACGAGCGATGGTACGAGTACACCGGCCAGACGCCCGAAGAAGCGCGCGGCAGCGGGTGGATGCGGGTCGTTCATCCCGATGATGTCCAGCGAACGCTCCAGCAAGTCCGGGACGACGTGGCGCGGGGCGACTTTTATCAGGCGGAATACCGGCTGCGGCGGGGAATGGATGGGCACTACCGGTGGCACCTGGCGCGCGGGTTGCCGGTCAGGGATCAGGAGGGGAAAATCTTGTGCTGGTTCGGCTGCGCCGCCGACATTGACGACCAAAAAAGGGCGGAAGAGGAATTGCGGCAGCTCACCACGAACCTGGAAAGCCGGGTCCGCGAACGGACGGACGAGTTGGGGCGCGTCAATGAAGCGTTGCGTGAAAGCGAGGATCGCTTCCGCAATGCGTTCATGAATGCCATGAACGGGGTGGCGTTGATCGCGCCAACCGGCCGGTTCGTGCAGGTGAACCGGGCCTTCTGTGAAATGGGGGGCTATTCCGCCCCGGAGCTGCAGGGGCTGAATTTTCAATCCCTGATCCACCCGGCCGACTTGTTCAAAATGCTCGGCTTGCTGGAGCAGATGCTCACCGGCGTGGTCGCCACCGCCGAAATTGAAACCCGGTATTTTGACAAACAAAGCCGGGTGAAGTGGGCGCACGTCAACGCCTCGCTAGTGCGCGATGTGGCGAATCAGCCAGTGTATTTTGTGGCCCACGCGCAGGACGTAACCGAGCAGAAACAGTTGGAGCAGGCGATTGGCGACGCGCGCGAGCGCGAGCAGCAACGCTTGGCGGAAGATCTGCACGATAGTCTGGGGCAGCGGCTGACGGGCGTGGCGTTTCTCTGCAAGGCGTTGCAGCTGAAGCTGAGTAAAAGATCCAAGGCCGCCGCCGCCGAGGCGGAGGCGATCACCCGATTGGTGACCACGGCGATCGCGCATACCAAGGATCTGGCGCGCAGCCTGTATCCGGTCGAACTGGAATCGAATGGGTTGTGCGCGGCGCTGCAGGAATTGGCGGTCACCACCGGCGAACTGTTTCGGATTCACTGTTCCTTCCATTGCGCGGACCGGTTGAAGGTCCAAGATCACGCCGTGGCCAAGCAGCTCTACCGAATCGCCCAGGAGGCCATCAGCAATGCGGTTCAACACGGTGATCCAAAGTCAGCGGAGATTTCCCTCACGCGCCGCGCTGAAGCAATCGTGTTGAAAATCCAGGATGATGGGTGTGGGTTCCTTCCTGACAACCGGACGACGAATGGGATCGGTTTGCAGATCATGAAACACCGGGCGAAATCCATTGGGGCTTCGCTGGAAATTGACGCCCAACCCGGCCGGGGAACGACGGTGCGCTGCCGTTGGAATCCGGCGATCTAACGGTCGGTTCCGCGCGCTAGGGCAGGAAAACGACCTTAGCAAAAAATCAGGGTTTCCACGATACCCAAATCCAGGGGGTTCGGGTAGATTTCAGTGAACTGGATGGGTTTGGGGGAAACTGGCATGGCTATGAGCAGACAACCTACCGCGCGCACTCGCCGAAGCAAGATGCGCGTTTTTATCGTGGACGATCACCCGATTGTCCGGCATGGAATCGCGCAGCTCATCAATCAACAACCGGATTTGATGGTGTGCGGCGAGGCGGACGATGGGCGTCAGGCATTGACGCAAATCACGACGATCAAACCGGATGTGGCAATCGTGGATCTGACCTTGCGGCGGGCCAATGGTTTGGAATTGATCAAGAATTTGCGGGTCATGCACCCGCAACTGCCGGTCCTGGTGTTGTCCATCCACGATGAATCGGTGTACGCGGAACGGGCGATCCGCGCCGGGGCCAAGGGCTACTTGATGAAACAAGAGGCCACCGAAAATGTTCTGACGGCGATCCGGACCGTGCTGCGGGGCGAAGTGTTCCTGAGCGCGAAGATGCAGCCGCGATTATCGGCCACGCCCAAGAACAACAAAGTCGGCAACGGTTTGACGGCCGGCCGCCTCACCGACCGGGAATTGGAGATTTTGTGGTTGTTGGGAAAGGGGAACGGCACACGGCAGATCGCCTCGGAATTGCATTTGAGCACCAGTACGGTGGAGACGCACCGGGAGCACATCAAACGCAAATTGGCGCTGCCCAGCAGTATCGCGTTGCTCCAGCATGCCAGTCGCTGGGTGGAGGACGAAGATGCGGGTTGAACGGGGTGAACACGAGTGAATACGATGAAACCAGAAGATCGTTCTGACGAAGACCGCCCCGTCCCGCGCCGCTTATCCGTGATTGCAGCCGACGTGCCGGACGACGAGGACGATCAGGGTGTGATGCCGCGGGAAGATAAGCTGACCTTATTGTGTCTGGTGGTGGGCGCCATTCTCGTCGCGATCTGGCTGTGGTGGTTGTGACCGAGGTGCCGCGAATGAAAGGAGCTCCATGATCAAACTATCACGGGTGATGGAACTAACCGTCCGGACCGACCATTCGTCCGGCGCGCTGTGCCGGGTGCTCTCCGCGATTGCCGGGGGAGGGATCAACATCATCGCCTACAGCGCCTACCACGATCTCGAAGGCGCATTTGTCTCCCTAGTCACAGAGGAAGTGATGAAAGCCCAGCAGACGCTCGAACAACACGGGTTCAAATGCCAGACCACGCTGGTCATCCTGATTGGCGCACCCGACCGGGTGGGGGCCGTGGCCAGCATCAGCGAAGATTTGCTGCGGGCCGGTATCGACCTGTATTACTCATACGCCTCCTATGCCGGTGGTGGCCGCTTTTATGCAGTCTTTAAGACCGACGATAACACGCGCGCGATGGAAGTCCTTGCGGCCGGCGAACTGGCCCGGCAGGGCCAACTCCGCCAAGCCACCAATGTTCTTTTGGAGCATGTACCCTCGGCAGTGGCGGGACGCGCTTTGCATCCGCCCATCTGACAATCAACAAACCGGATTCTCTCTGGGGATTACCCGCGGTGCGCTGAAACTTGACGCTGCGGCGTGGCTCGCCGATGATGCGCGGCATGCGCATCACGTTTTTGGGAACGGCCACCAGTCACGGCATCCCGATGATCGGCTGTGATTGCGCGGTCTGCCGGTCCGCGGATGCGCGGAACCAGCGGTTGCGACCGTCCATTTACGTCGAAACGCCGGCGACCAAGGTTCTCGTGGATGCCACGCCAGACCTGCGGACGCAGGTGTTGCGGGCGAACATCCGGCAGGTGGATGCGGTGTTGATTACGCACGCCCACGCCGACCACATCTTGGGGTTGGATGATCTGCGCGCGTTTACTGAACGCGCGGGACATCGGATGCCGCTCTATGGTTCGCCGGATGCGCTGCAGGATATCGCGCGGATCTTTCCTTACGCCTGCGTGGAGAAACCCCGCTGGCCGGGGTTGCCGAGTTTCGAGTTGCGACCGGTCGCGCCGTTAGCCGAGTTTGCGGTGGGCGATTTGCCGGTGCGGACGTTGCCGGTGAGGCACGGGTACATGACCGTGTACGGATTTGTGTTCGGCCGGGATTTGGCCTACGTGACGGATTGCAACACGGTTTCAAGCGAAGCGCTGCAGGCGATCACGGGCGTGACGGTGTTGGTGATTGACGCGTTGCGGCACCGGCCGCACCCGACGCATTTGACGATTACCCAGGCGCAGGAAGTGGCGGCGCGGGTAAAACCACAGTTGACGTTGCTGACGCATCTCTGCCATGAAGTAGAGCATGTCGCCACAGAAAAAGAACTGCCGGCAGGCGTGCGGATTGCCTACGACGGAATGCAGATCGAAACGGAGAATGGAACATGGCTAATGGCCGGCAGTTGATTGCCATCGCGCTGGGATTGCTCATCGGTCGCTGCTGCGGCGCGGCCCCGGCCAGCAATGTGGTGATCGTGTACAACGATCAGCAGCCGGAGGGGCAGGGGTTGGCCGAGTATTACGCCGCCAAACGCGATGTGCCGACGAATCAGATCTGCCGGATCAGCGTGCGCCCGGCGGAAACGATCACCCGCAAAGAGTTCAACGAGGAAATCCGGCGACCCATCGCGCGGTTTTTTACGGAACAGGGGTTGTGGAAACAGGTGGTGCGGTCGGGACCGGGGTTATCGCTGATGGACGTGGCGGGGGTGGAGATGGTGGAGAATCGCATCTGGTATCTGGTGCTCATCTACGGCGTGCCGGTGCGCATCGAACGCGATCCCGGCTTGAATGAAGCGGTGGTTGAGCAGGAGCTGCCGGCCCCGATGCGCCGCAACGAAGCGGCGGTGGACAGTGAATTGGCGCTGCTGCCGTCGCCGGGATTGCCACTGATTGGGCCGGTCGGCAATCCGTTCTTCAACGCGGCCAGCTGGCACTTTGGGCCGCCACTCAACCGGCAGATGATCCTCGCCGGCCGGCTGGACGGGCCGGACCCGCAGATCATCCGGCGCATGATTGACGATGCGGTGGCGACGGAACGGCATGGTTTGTTGGGGCGGGCGTACTTTGACATCCGTTCGATCACCGACCCCGGTTATGTGGCGGGCGATCAATGGATCCGGCGGGCGTACGACGCGTTTGTGCGGGCCGGCTACGAATGTTATCTCGATGAGAAGCCGGAAACCATTCCCGAGAGTTTTCCGATGCCGGATGCGGCGGTGTATGCCGGCTGGTATGCGCCGAATGTGGTCGGCCCGTTTCAACGGAAGGATTTCCGGTTCCGCCCGGGTGCGATTGCCTATCACCTGCACTCGGCCAGCGCGGCGGATATTCGCAGCCGGGGGGCCTACTGGGTCGGCCCGTTATTGGCGAAGGGCGCGGACGTCACGATGGGCAACGTGTATGAGCCGTATCTGACGATGACACCGCACGTGGATCGGTTTTTCAAGGCGCTGCTGGAGGGGGCGACGTTCCTGGAAGCGGCGTATCACAGTCAGGTGGCATTGAGCTGGCAAACCACGTTCGTGGGCGACCCGCTTTACCGGCCCTTCAAGCTGTCGGTGAAGGAACAGATTGCGGTGTTGGAATCGGAGAAGAGTCCCGACCTGCCGTGGGCGTACCTGCGCGAAGTCCGGTTGCTGGCGGCCGGCGGCAAGGTGGCAGAGGCCCGGCAGTTGTGTCACGAAAAAGCCGAGCAGTTAGGAAGCGATTTGCTGCGGCAGGTGGATCGGGAATTGAGCCAGCCCGATCAGAAAAACAAGTGACACGGTTTGCTGGTTTGTGATATACGCATTACCTTTTCGCCTCGGAAGAAATACAGAAAAGATATGTTTCAAATCGTCGAAAAGCAGGTGTTAGCGCAGGCGGTGACGCTCTTGCGGGTGCGGGCGCCGCAGATTGCGCGGAAACAGCGCGCGGGCCAATTTGTGATTGTCCGCGCGCATGAGCAGGGCGAGCGGATCCCGTTGACCATCGCCGGCTCGGATACGGACACCATCACGTTGATCATTCAAGCGGTCGGGAAGACGACCAAGCTTTTGTGTGCGCTCAATGTGGGCGATGGCATTCTCGATGTGGTCGGCCCGTTGGGAAAACCGTCGGAGGTGCACCGGTGTGGCACGGCGGTGGTCATCGGCGGCGGCGTCGGAACAGCCATCGCGTTGCCCACAGCGCGGGCACTCAAGGAAGCCGGCAATCACATCATCACGATCCTCGGTGGACGCACGAAGGAATTGGTGATTCTCGAAAACGAGTTGCGCGCGTGCAGCGATGAATTATTGATCACGACCGATGACGGCAGTTACGGCCAGAGGGGGCTAGTGATTGACCCGTTGAAGGCATTGATCGCGGCCGGGAAAAAGATCGATCTCGTATTGGCCATTGGGCCGATTCCAATGATGCAGGCAGTGGCCGAAGTCACTCGACCCCACAGCATCAAAACGGTAGTCAGCCTCAATCCGATCATGGTGGACGGCACCGGGATGTGCGGCGGGTGCCGGGTGTTGGTCAACGGGCAGAGCCAGTTCGCCTGTGTGGACGGCCCGGAGTTTGACGCGCATGAGGTGGATTTCGGCGTGTTGGCGCAACGCAACCGGATGTACCGCACGGCGGAGGCCCAGTCGTTGCATGAATTTGACGAATGCCGGTTGCAACGGGCATATCCGGAAGTGAGGGAGCGATGAGCAACCAGCGCAATCCACTCCCGCCGCGCGACCGATTGAAAATTCCCCGGCAAAAAATGCGGGAACAGGAAGCGAAGGAACGCCGGCAGAATTTCCTCGAAGTGAACCTCGGGTTGGAGGGCGAAGTCGCCAAATGCGAGGCGACGCGCTGTCTGGAATGCGCCGATCCCAAATGCGTGAGCGGTTGCCCGGTCGGTGTCAAGATCAAGGACTTTGTGGCCTTGGTGTTGGCAGGTGACTATCTCGGCGCGGCCCGCAAGATTCGCGAGGACGATGTGTTGCCGGCCATTACCGGGCGCGTCTGTCCGCAGGAAGATCAATGCGAAGGCGCGTGCGTGATGGGCAAGAAGTTCGACCCGCTGGCCATCGGTTACCTCGAACGGTTCGTGGCCGATTACGAGCGAAAGATCGGCCAGGTGGCTTTGCCGGCGCGCGCGCCGGCCACGGGAAAGAAAGTGGCTGTCGTCGGCAGCGGTCCGGCGGGGTTGAGCGCGGCGGGCGATCTGGTGCAGCGCGGTCATGACGTGACGGTGTTTGAGGCACTGCACGAGATCGGCGGCGTACTGGTGTATGGGATTCCTGAGTTCCGGTTGCCGAAGGAGATCGTGCGCCAGGAAGTTGAAAATCTGCGGAAGATGGGCGTGGAATTCCAGACGAACGTCGTCGTCGGCAAAACGGTCACGGTGGATGAGCTGCTCGGCGTGGAAGGGTACGCGGCGTTGCTCGTCGCGACGGGGGCGGGATTGCCGCATTTTCTGGAGATTCCCGGTGAGCATTTGTGTGGTGTTTACTCCGCGAATGAATTTCTGACCCGTGTCAATCTGATGAAGGCCTACCGGTTCCCCGAATACGACGAGCCTGTGTTCGATTGCCGGGGCAAGAACGTCGCTGTGGTCGGTGGCGGCAACACGGCGATGGACGCGATCCGCAGCACGTTGCGGTTGGGCGCGCAGAACGCCTATCTGATCTATCGTCGTTCCGAGGCCGAAATGCCGGCGCGGAAGGAAGAGATCAAACACGCGCGCGAAGAAGGCGTGCAGTTCATGCCGCTGACCAATCCGGTCGAATTGCTGGGCGACGAAAAAGGCTGGCTGAAGGCCGCCCGCTGTCTCCGGATGAGTCTGGGCGAGCCGGATGAATCCGGTCGACGCCGTCCCAAACCGATTCCCGGGTCGGAATTCGAGGTGCCGCTGGATATGGTGATTATCGCCGTCGGGACGAGCGGAAATCCGTTGATTGAAGCCACCACGCCCGATCTGAAAACCCGGAAGGGCAGTTATATCGTCGCCGACGAACAGAAACTCAAGACTTCGAAGAAAGGCGTGTTTGCCGCCGGTGATATTGTCACCGGGGGCGCGACCGTGATTCTGGCGATGGGTGCGGGCCGCCGCGCCGCCGCCGCGATTGACGAATATCTCCGCACAGGCGTGTGGTGAATTGATGCGCTGGTTTCAAAACCTGCCGATCAAACAAAAGCTGCTCACGCTGATGGTGATCACCAGCACCGTGACGTTGCTGGCGGCGGGCACGGTCATCATTGTGGTGGAGTTCTATTCGTCCCGCTCCAAGGCGCGCGCCGACTTGGCGGTGGTGGCCGACGCGATTGAGTATCACGAAGGGGAATCGCTGGCGACAGCGGGAGCCGTCAGGGCCGCGCGCCTGATTGCAGGTCTGCGTGCCTATCCGTCGGTCGCTTCAGGCTGCCTTTACGACAACAACGGCGCGCTGTTGGCGAGCTATCGTCGGTCCGGTTTGAGCGAGTCGCCGACACCGGCCGCGCCGCCGCCTCGGGAGCAGGGGCTGATGAAAGGCTATCTCTATGTATCACGGCCGATTCTTTATGGCGGCCGGCCGATTGGCCGGTTGTTCTTAAGCATGAAGTTGTCGGAGGTGGACGCGGGGGTGTTGTTGTACGCCCGCATCGTGGCGATGGTGCTGGTCGGGGCCGGTTTGATTGCGTTTCTCACGTCGGCAGCGGTTCGGCGGTTGGTGGCGCGGCCGATTCTGGAGTTGTCGGCGGCGGCGGAAGCGGTGGCGCGCGGCGAATGGAAGACGCGGGTTGAACCACATTCCGTGGACGAGGTGGGTCGGCTGGCACAGGCGTTCAATTTGATGACGGAACAGTTGGAGGCGCTGTACGGTTCGCTGGAGCAGCGGGTGGAAGCACGGACGCAGGAGCTGGCGGCGACTAACACCGCTCTGTCGAAGGAAGTGGTCGAACGTCGGCGGATCGAGGAGGCGCTGCAAAAGGAGCAACAACTGCTGGAAGCGTTCATGGAGAACGTGCCGGACGCAATCTACTTCAAAGACAAATCCTGCCGGTTTATTCGCGTCAACAGCGGGATTGTCCGCAAGTTTGCCTGCCGGTCCGCGGCAGACGTGTTGGGGAAGACGGATTTTGATTTCTTCACCACGGAGCACGCGCAGCAGGCGTATGACGACGAGCAGCAGGTCATCCGCACCGGCAAGCCCTTGTTACGCTATGACGAAAAGGAAACCTGGCCGGGCGGTCACGTGACTTGGGTTTCGACCACGAAGATGCCGTTGCGTGATTCGCGCGGCAAGATTGTGGGCACATTTGGTATTTCCACGGACATCACGCAGCGCAGGCAAGCGGAGGATGCGTTGGCCGAACGCACCGCCCAGTTGCGCGAGAAGCACGAGCAGA
Organism: Verrucomicrobiia bacterium; assembly: GCA_037441425.1. Lineage (GTDB taxonomy): Bacteria > Verrucomicrobiota > Verrucomicrobiia > Palsa-1439 > Palsa-1439 > JBBISF01. Next base: position 6,422 of record JBBISF010000012.1, on the reverse strand, counting down.
TTCAGACCGACCTGAGTATCGCGCGCGAGTTTCAACTCGCCTTCCTGCCGCAGAAGTTCCCCGGTTTCCCGCCGGGCGTTCGCCCAGAGGAAAGCGCGTTGCGGTTCTGCAGCCGCTACCGGCCGTCCGGCACGGTCGGCGGCGATTTCTACGACATCCTGCCGTTGTCGGGCAGTGCCGCCGGGGTCTTTGTCTGCGACGTGATGGGACATGGAGTGCGCGCGGCGTTGGTGACGGCGATTGTGCGTGGTTTGGTCGCGGAATTGAAACCGGTGGCGACCGATCCGGGCCGGCTACTGGCGGAGATCAACCGGACGCTGGTGGATGTGTTACGGCAGACCGATAGCACCATTTTTGCGACAGCGTTTTACATGGTGGTGGATACGGCTAACGGGAGCTTGCGCTACGCCTGCGCCGGTCATCCGCGCCCGTTTCATATTCGGCGCGCCGTGAAGGAAGTCGTGCTGTTGGAGCTTCCGGATGGGAAGGCGGGACCGGTGCTGGGCTTGTTTGCCGAGTCGCAATATCAGACGGCGGAGGCGGCGGTCGCCGCCCACGATGCGGTGATGTTGTTCACGGACGGTTTGTACGAGGTGGCGGGAGCGGACGGCGACTACGGCAAGGAACGCTTGCTGGCGGCGGTCCGGCAACGGATGCCGACGCCGACCGAGCGGTTGTTTGACGAGGTGTTGGCGGAAATCCAAGGTTACGGATCGGTTGCCGGCTTCACGGACGATGTGTGCGTCGTAGGCGTGGATATTACCCGGGTCGATTTGCGTTCAGCGTAACGCGCCCAGCCGCGCCAACTTCTGGCTTACCGGCTGCTTATTCGTCCATAATCATGGACGATCCGATCATTTGCACTGAGCATGTTGGGTTGCGCCAGTTTCGGCTTTCGATTTGCGCGCTGCAGGAACTTCCCGAGTTTGCCGATAAGGAAGTCACGCATTTGCTCTCCATTTGGGGGCACCGGCGCAACTGTCCCGCCACGCCCGGCTGGATCGAGCCGCTCAATCATTATCACCTCAACTTTGACGACGTGGAGGTTGATTCGGAGGGCTGTGTGGCGCCGACCCGTGAGGATGTCAAGGAAGCCATGGTCGGCGGCGAGGAGTTGATTGCGCAGTCGGTAGTTGTCCCGGTGCATCTGTTGATTCATTGCTACGCGGGTGTGAGTCGCTCCACGGCGATCGCTCTCGCGATCCTCATGATGCTTTACGGTAAAGACGCAGAAGATCAGGCCGTTGAATATCTCTTACGCATCCGGCCCCAGGCCATGCCCAACGTGCGCATTGTGCGTGAAGCCGATCTGATTCTCGGATGCGGCGGCCAACTTATCGCCGCCGTGGCGTCATCGGTATGGTCCGTCAACGGGTTGTGCGGATAAGGTAATCAACGTGATCTCCGGCCGGGCATCCACGCGTAATGGCGGCCCCCACGTGCCCGTGCCGCGGCTGACGTAAATCGTCGTCTCCCGGTCGGTGAATTCTCCGTAGGGTGTCTGGAAGATCAGCTTCACGATGTAGTTGAAGGGCCAGAGTTGGCCCTTGTGGGTGTGGCCGCTGAGCTGGAGTTGAATACCGCAGGACCGGAGTTCCGCGAAGGTGGTCACCGGCGTGTGATACAGCAAAATCGTCGGTTTGGAACGGTCGCACCCGCGCACAATGTCTTCCAATGGAGGAATCTTTTCTCCGATGACGCGCGTGGCCACCGGATCATCGCGCCCCACGAGCTGCAATCCATCCGCAATTGTCACCCACCGGTTGCGCAGCATGATCACCCCGGCTTGTTCGATGAATTCCTGGGCCCGTGTGATGCCGGCAAAGTATTCGTGGTTGCCGGGAACAGCATAGACCCCGTACTTGGCGGTCAACCGGCGGAGTGGCGGGATCATTTCTTCCATGTGCAACGCTTCCGCATCCACCAGATCACCCGTGATGACGATCAGGTCGGGGTGAAGATTGTTGACCATTGTCACGATCTTCTCCAGCCGTTCGCCGCGCACAATCAAGCCCAGATGCACGTCCGAAATCTGCGCGATGCGCATGCCCTCCAAGCGATGCGGCAGGTGCGCCATCCGCACCGGGAGGTTGGTGACCACGATCGCGCGCGCCTCCAGCAGCCCGTAGATTGTGATGACGGCGACGACGGCGGTCACGATGGTTGTCCATACCGGCCCGCTATGCAGCGACCGCAAGAACATCAGGCGCAACACATCGCCGCCAAAGGTGACCAGAACGAAATAGACGACCATTCCCATCCAGATGGAACTGATCAGATTGGCGGCGGTGACGAAGAACCCGTTCTCGTGCCGGAACGCGAAATGAATCACCGGGAACGAAAGGAACAGGAGCGCGAAAATTAAGAGTGTAAACCACAGTCGCCAGCCGGTCAGCCGCAGCGGGTGCACCAGCCGCCACCAAATGTACAGGTGCGCCCCGCCGTAGATCACGGTAAAGATTGCCACGAAGGAAATGAATGGTCTGACGAAACTCTTCATCGGTTCTCCGGCATCGTACCGTCGGTGCGGGCCGAAGGAAAGCCACGCCTTGCGGATGGACGCATCCTCTGAAATAGCTGCACGTTTAGGTGCGAGAAGGAAATTACCTCAGTTTGACCCGCCGCTTCCACTTCGCCGCTGTCAAAAAGTTCTTCTCTGTGAATTGAGAACCGGCAACCAACCGCAGCGCTTATCTGCGTAAAGGCTCCACCGAGGCCATTTGCGTCTCTGTCTCTGTCCGGGCCATTAACACCTCTTCCGCCTTTCGTCGGGCTTCGGCCATCTTCGGATAACGAATCTCCCGGTACCCGCTGACTTGCTCGACACAGCGCAACGCGCGGACGTAGCGCTCGTAGTATTCGTGGCCGTTGATATTGCGGAAATCCTTAACCAAGTCGATGTACCAGTCGCGGAACTCACGTTCGCGGCGATGCCAGCCGGGAAGGACACGGCGCAGCCAGCGGAAATGCTTCAATAGATTAAGCTGCCACTTCTTAGGGCTGAATTTGAAGCGGATGTTCATCCCGGCCACGGTGAACTCGGGGCGGTTGAGGTGGTGGTAGATGATCTTGTCGCCGCGCGCGGGGTCAACGTGGTAGCGATGCCGGTCGCGTCGGGTCTTTTCTTCGCTGGTCAGGAGGTGGGCGACGTACACCTCGTCCTTGATGACCATCGCCTTGTGGAGATTGCGGATGACAGCCCGCGTGGCGGCGTAGTGGGTGTCGGGGGTGTCCTGTTGATAGACCCGTTCGACGAGATCGAGATAGTGTTGGGCACAGGCGCCGGCGCCGCCGTATTCGAGCAGGTCGTAGAGCCGCCAGACAAGATCGCGCTCGACTTGTTCGCCGAGTTTGATGGTGCGTTCGCTGCGGCGGACGAGTTGGGCAAACTCCAACGCCCAGCGCCGGCCCCAACGATGGTTGCGTTTGAGAACATCCATCCGTTCGGAGATGAACTCGTCGTAGGTCTCGCGGAGTTCATGCCGGTGGGCGAGGCCGGGATCGAACACCAGTTTCCGTCCGAGATGGAACGCCTTGACGTTTTCATCGGCGGCGCGGCCCATCGTTTCGCGGAGCGCCCATTCGAGGTTCTCCAGCGCGAGCGGCAACTGGCCGCGTTGGAAGGCGATGCCGAGCATGACGACGTTGGCGTAGAGTTTCGTGCCGAAGAAATGTTCGCTGATGCCGGCAACGTTCAAGCCGAAATACTCATCGGCGCGGGTGAAGCGGCGGAGGGTGTCTTCCAATTCGTGCACCGCGAAGTCGTGTTTGCCGAGCAACGTCATGATCGTCGGCGTTTTGTAGGCGTTGATGACGGCGGCGGTATGGGTCGGACTGCCGCAACGTTGGTTGCCTTTCGGATCAAGGCTGCGGACGGCTTCCAGCGGGTCAACCCCGATCAGTAGGTCCGCCTGGCCGTAGGGGATCAAGTTGGAGACGTGCGTGCCGTTCTTGGTGAAGAGCAGATGGGAGTACACGCCGCCGTTGCGAATGGCGAGACCTTTCTTGTCGCAGAACAACACGCGATAACCTTGCTTGTGACCGGCGCGCACCAGGGAAGCCGTACAGACGCCAATGCCCATGCCGCCGACACCGGCCAGATAACAATGCCAGACCTCGTCGAAGTCGCGTTGGTCCGGCAGGGGAATACCGGTGAGGTCCACGGAATCAATCGGGGCCGGCAATTTCTGTTTACGGACGACGGTGACTTCCTCGAACGACGGGCAGGCGTAAATTTTCGTGCAAGCGGTGTCGGCCACGCACCAGGAAAGGTCGGTCTGGATTTTTGCGCCGAACGGGGTGTCCACGACCGCGAGGCCGGGGCAGCCGGTCGCCAACGTGCATTCGAGACAGTTCTCGCAGACGTCGGGGTTGACGTTGACGTAGCGCTTTTCCGGCAGAAAACCTTTCTCTTTGATGACGGCGCGTTCTTCGCGAGTTTCCCGGCGGTGATAGGTGATGCCGCATTCCTTGTCGGCGACGATGACTTTGACGCCGTCGCGGAGGATGGTTTCCTCCAACATCTTCGTCCAGTTCTCCCGGTAAGCGGGATTGGCGCGGACAACAGGAACATTCTGCCCGAGCATCGCCTCGACGATTTTGTCGATGTTCTGCCGGTAGGTGGCATTGCCGGTGATATCCACGGCCATGCCGGGCGTGGGCTGGTGGCCGGTCATGGCGGTGGTTTGATTGTCGAGGATGACGTAGGTGATGTCCTGGCCCTGCTTCAGCGCGTTGGAAATGCCGAGCATTCCGGAATGGAAAAAGGTCGAGTCGCCGAGGAAAACCACTTGTTTATTGGTGATGAACGGGTCAATGCCCGCACCCGTGCCGCCACCGAGACCCATGCCGCTGTAGTTGTGCATCAGGTCTTTGGTCGGCTCGAACATCAACATCGTGTAGCAACCGGTATCGCCGTGAAATAATAGGTCCACCGGCCCGCGGTTGTGATGCCGCCGCATGTAATGCGCGTCCATGAACTGCCGTTTCATCTCGACCAACGCACTCGCGGAATCGCGATGCGGACAGCCGGGGCAGAACGTCGGCGTGCGCGGCGGGATGTGAATGTCGAACGTCTCGGTCTCCCGGAATAACGCCACGGCGGCATCAATCTGCCGCTGGTCGAGTTTCAGGTCGGGGTCGTTGAACACCTTGCCGAGCGGCGCAAGCCGGTCGATCAGGATGCTAGGATTCAACCCGCGGGTGTTGGGGATGCCGGGCAGATCGCCGGGGAAGTTCTTACCCCAGACGTACGTGCGGCCAGCGGCGGTGGCGGATTGGTTGAGCCGGTGCGTGATCTCGGTGATCTGCTCTTCCATGAACCCGCGGCGTTCTTCGATGACGAAAATATTGCGGACCTGACCGGCAAACTCCTCAACCAACCCCGGATCAATCGGATAACTGATGCCGAGTTTCAGGATCGGAATCTGATCGGCCACGCCGAGTTCTTGGAGCGCGTGCGCGAGATAGCAGTAGCCCAGCCCCGCTGCCACGAATCCAATCTCCGCGCGCCAACGGATGTTCGTGCGCGGATTAAGAATGCGGTTCGCGCCGAGCCGGCGCGCGCTGGCGAACAACCGCGCGTAACGTTCCGGCATGCCTTCCTCGCGGCGCCACGTGCGCGGCGGAAGTAAGACGGTGCTTTCGAGATCAATCTTGGCGGTGTCGAGTGAATACCGATGGGCCGTGTTGACGTCTGGGTAATGATTCGGGAAAACCTTTACCGTGCCGCCGCCGTCGGCTTGGTTGGTGGTGACGATGTAGCCGAGATAGAGATTCGCTTCACGCGAGAATTTGAAGCCGAGATTGACCCAGTCTTTCAACTCCTGCATGTCGGACGGTTCCATGACCGGCATGTAGAGATGTTTGCAGAGATACCGGGAATCCGCGGGAACCTGGGTGGAATCGCTCCACGGATCATCGCCAATGACCACCAGCGCGCCGCCTTCCGGGTGCGCGCCGGCCAGATTGCCGAGCGCCAGCGCGTCGGCGGCGACGTGCAGGCCGACCGATTTCATGGCGCAAATCCCGCGCAACGGGCCCATTTGCGAGCCGTTGAGCATGGCCGCGCCGAGAGCTTCGTTGTTGGAAATGTTGGCGCGGATGCCCTTTTCGGTGAGCAACCCGCCAATGTCTTCCATCGAATCGAAGAAACCGGCAATGGGAGAGCCGGGGTAACCCGTCAGAAGATGCGTGCCGCCTTCGGCTTCCAGTGCTCCCTTGATGAGAAGCTCATTCCCTGTGAAGACCTCGACGCCATCCTCCTTGAGGAATCGTGGATCGATTCGCATGATTCGATTACTCGCGACTGCGGGAGACTACCACAGACCTCCGGCGGAGGCAAAACGTTTCTCCTGTCGTGCGGCGCGGCGAATTGAATCACAATAAATGTTACCGGTGGCGGGAAAGGGGGTGCGGGGGAA
>JBBISF010000011.1:11210-50156 GCA_037441425.1 Verrucomicrobiia bacterium | reverse complement strand
GCGCATTCTTGAAAAAGTCGGTCCTATCCAAGTCGTAAGCTCTCTGGTAGTTTCGTACGGCCTCAGCCTGATCTCCTAAGATCTCGTATGCTCTCCCAGCCCAAAAGTAGAACCATTGGTTCCTGTCACTCCATTCACCTCTGGCCAGTTCAAAGAGACGTAATGCGAATTTTGGGTCCCCAAGGTCGACGATTCTCACACCAATCTTGAACAGTTTAATCTGCTGTTCAGCATTTGTTGGGGGGCCATTACATTCGCCGGCAAAAGTGACTAGATCGGGATAAGCAATTGTCCTACTCGGTGGGATTGGGAATTTCCAGCCCGCCAGTATTCGTTGTGAAAGCTCAGACCGAGAATAATAACGCATGAGCGTGCCATCACTGTAGATGGCAACCGCATCGTAATCATCAAGGTTGACGACATCGGCCGGGACCGTTTTCACCCCGCGAAAGTCCTTTGGCCAAAATTTCTGGAATGGGAGCCTGACCATTTCCCACTGGACGGCGATCGGAATCATATGATTGATCAAGCCACGATACATGAAGGGGTGCCATGGGGAATACAGCCCACTCAACAATACTCTCTCGCCGGGTGCGACGTTTTCCTTAAGCCACGCAAAACTCTTCAGAACTCTCGCGTTCGTTTGCTGCTCCTCAATGTATTCAGGCTCGCGTCCACGCGTATTGTGGCAGAAGGCCCAGACCATCAAGCAGAGCGCGACGTATCCCAATGTTTTAGCCTTTGGGAAAACCCTTTGTAAGAATGCTGGGAGCTTTTCCGCTTCAAACGTTAAGCAAAGGATAGAGGAGCAAAAAAAGAATGAACCAATCCATGAATATTCGGGGCATTTGTGGTTGGGTAAAACGGAGATGGGGAGAATTGCGCATAGTCCTGTCAGAATGAGCATCCCAACGAGCTTGACGTTATCCTTCGCTTTCCCAAGGAGCAGTAGGAGCAACACGCCCACCACAGTGATGACAATTGGCCACGTCCAAGCATAGTAAAGATAGAACCCCAAGACATGCGCAACGGAAGACGGGGATAGATCAACCCAATAGGGATAGTTTGGCCCGGTGCCTTGACTGACGAACGGACTGTGTATCAACCGGTCCTTGAGGAGAACCAGAATCACACCTGCGACACTTATGACGCAGGCCAGCAGCGCGGATTTCCTTTTCCGGGTCAACCAGTAGAGGCCATAGAATACCGGTATCGCGACCATGAAAGTCGGTTTGAAGTCGAACGAGGCCACTGCAAAGCACATGGCCGCAATCAATGAGCCTGCATCGTGTTGTTGCTCGTGACGCAAATAGAACAGGATGCTGATGAGAAAGGCCAGCAGTGCCAATTGGCCGCCAATATCCCACTGATGAACGACGTAAAAGGTTGGCGTGGCGATACAGGCAACGACATAGAAGAGAATTAGAGACAAGCAAATCTTACGTCCAAGAAGTTTCTCAAACAGAAGTACGGACAACGTAATATTTAGTAAGGGAATGAGCGCACGAGCAATCATCACCCAGTGGAAATTCGGAATCAGTCCAACAACTCGAAGCCACATGCGGGTGAGGCTCCGTGGTTCTAGGAAGGGCCAAGGAGTCAGGCCATCTTGAGAAACCACGAAGTCATCCCAGAAATCTGCGTGAAATGGGACCCAAGGCATAACAAAGCCTGGATAAACCAAGCGCAATATAACTGCATAGGCGACAAGTGTGGAGAGGAAGATCCAAACGTACCTAATGAGATTCCGATATGGGGTGGTTTCAGTTTGTTTCATCGCTTTGTCGGAACGGTATTGACCAAAAATGTTTTTTCGCAATTTATCTAGAATTCCGATGCCCGCCGTGCTTCATCCAGGCATACGCTCTCACTAACGGATGATTCGTGACTCGATCAAGTTTGGCCTGCACGTCCTTCATCCGTTCCCGACGCCGCGCAATCCGCGCCCACTGCGTTTGAGCGAACTGCTGTTGCTGGGCAATCATCGCGTCCAGTTCCCGCAACCGGGTTTCCTGGTCCACAATCTTTTTCATCCGTTCGGAAGCAACCGTTGTTGGCTGTGGAGCCGCTGCCGCTTGGGTTTGCTTCGTTCGCCGTGCGTCCACCGCGCGGGTGACCGCATCCAGCACAGCCGGAGCGAGCGCTTCGGGCGAAACTTTGTCGCGGACGTAAGCCAGACCATTCGCTGACAGCCGGTGCCATAGCTCCGGAGTGGTGTAGGCTTCGACCACGGCCTTGGCGAACTCGGTTGGATCGTCGCAAATCAGCGTGTTGCCCCCGTTCTCCAAGCCCATGCCTTCGGCGCCAATCGAGGTGGTCACGCACGGCAGCCCGCAGGCAAAGTACTCGCCGATCTTGCCTTTCATCCCCGCGCCATACCGGAGCGGGGCGAGGCCGATGCGGTGACTGGACAGCACGTGCCGGTGATCTTTGATGTAACCGGTCACGCGGATGCGGGGGTCGCGCCGCACGAGTTGCTGGAATTCTTCGGGCGGTTCGCTGCCGGCGATGGTGAACGTGATACCCGGCAATGCTTGCTTGATGTGCGGATAAATCTCGGCCACGAACCAGTTGACCGCGTCCACGTTGGGGGGATGGCGATAGCCCGCGAGAAAGACGAGGCCGTTGCGATCTTCAAACGGCGGCGGATTGCCCGACAGTTGATGAATGTTCGGCACCACATCCACAAGCGTCACCTTACCGGACAACAGCTCGCGTTCCTTGCCGGTCACCACCCAGACGCTGTCGGCTTCCCGAAGGGCTTTCCACTCCCGCTCCGCCACCAGTTTGGCAAAGGCGTGAACTTCCGGGTCATTCGACAGTTCGGCGCGGCGTTGTTCCCGCACATGGGCAAGATCAATCGTGTCGCAAATAAGCGCGCAATTCGGGAGGGCAGCCCACAGACAGTCACAATAGCCGTTGAATGTGGAGTAGGGGGTCAGTATTGCACAATCGAACGCTTGGGCTTTGTAGAAAGCCATCAAACCTTCGCCCGTCTTCATTTCCGGTGTTTGTTGCTCGACCACACAACGCACGCCAAGCGCCTCCAGATCGGTCACGTAGGCGGGGTTGCTGGCCGTGGCTCCGAAAACCGTAACCTCGTGGCCGGCCTGCGCTAGAATCCGGATGATTTCAAACAAGCGGAGGTCGCCGGAGTTGGTGTCCGGTTCCGGGATGCGCCAGTGGATGATCAGTAGTTTCATGGAGTTGGCCTGTGGGCGAACTTCTGTCGCTGCGGCAGTCTTGGCCTGGGCTTCGATCGTGACTGCCGGTTGCGAAACAGGTGCAGCCGCCTGGGGCGCATTGGTCTGGTGATCACGACGTAATACTGCCCGGACGAACCGGTGGAAACCGGGGTGCTTCTTGTAGAGCGACGCGCGCCAACTGGCAAAGAACTGTTTTCTGGGCGTCTTGTGAGGTGATCCGAGCCAAGTGGCGAAAAGCCACATCCCGATCGCTTTCATTAACTTGCCTTCGGCGACCGCATCGCGGGCGGCCCACGATGCGTCGTGACCGCAGAACAAGCGAATGAATCGGCGACAAGCGAACCAATCCATGCTGGTTGTCGGACGAGGAAACAAACCGAGGTGTTTGTGTTGAGTCCGGCAGGCATTCAGATACATCCGCCAGACAGACTTGGACGCGTTGCTCGGATGTTGCCGGTAACGCAAGGCAATCCGGGGCAAGTAACGGAACTGCCCAAACTCGGTGAGCGTCAAATAGAGGTCCCAATCGTCAGTGCCCCATAGATTCACGTCAAAGCCACCGATCCGACGCAGGGCCGCCGTGCGAATCAAGGTCTGGCCGGGCGACCGGATCCAGCCGGCGCCGACAAACGCCTTTTTTACCCAGCCCGATGGTGCCCACTTTTGCGGGTGGGTGACTTGGGGCGGCGATCCAAACGTCTCCATAATTCCGTACACGAGTGCAGCTTCCGGATGTGCTTCCATCTCTCGGACTTGCCATTCAAGTTTGTCGGGCGGCCAGAGGTCGTCGTCGTCGAGGAAGGCGATGAACTCGCCTTTGGCCTCGGCAATCCCCCGGTTGCGCGCGGCGGCTTGGCCGGCATTCGCCTGCTCGAAATAACGGATGCGCCCGGCCGCTGCAAGCGGCTTGAGGATTTCGGCAGTGCCGTCAGGCGAGCCGTCGTTGATCACGATCACTTCGTAGTCGGTAAAGGTCTGCGCAAACACGGAATCCAGCGCTTGGAGCACGTAATCTTCATGCTTGTAGGTCGGCATGACCACGCTCACCAAAGGCGAGTTCGGCTTGATGGCTGTGTCGTCGGTTTGACGAGCGGTCGGTCGGAGATTCTGCACGGCAGCCCGCACTTCTTCCAGGTAGAGCCGGCCATGTTTCTGGTCTGGTTCGAGATACATCCCCTCGGCCCATTCATTCCACGCGTTGATGAAGACGAGCCGTTGTTCCGGTGGTTTGCTCAAAGCCAACTCGACCAGTTCCGTTAGATACGCCCTGAACGCGGCCGGTGTTGGCTCGGTCATCACGATGGCTTGTTGTCCGCGACGTGGAGTCGTGTCCCAGCCTGTGAATAAGCAGGGGAGATACGGATGGTTGGGACGGGACGCGGCCATCCGTTTCACCGCGTGTTCGTAGGTGTAGATTTTTCGTCGGCCACTTAGAATTCCAAAGCCGAGGTTCTGGACGAACTTTTCGACCGACCATTCATCAACCAGTGAGCCGGGTAGCGCCTCGAATTGCGGGGCGTGATGTTCGGTGATGTCAAACCCCAGCGTTCGAGTGTCAAGACGGACACAATGGGCATCCATTCCCACGAGATACGGTTCCGGCAGGCCCAGCCGAACACACTCGGCGCGGAAGGTGTCGGTGGTGCGTTTGGCATCCGGTAAATGGGCCGGCCGGTAAACCAGAAAGAGCGGACGACCATCCACCCGGACGTAGCGCGGATCGGCAAACGCTTCGGCCAGCCAGCGAATATGCGCCAAGTCGTCTTCGGGTGAGTAGGTTTGTTCAATCAGAATTTCTTTGTCCTCGCCCAGCCAGCGCCGGGACCACGATTCGTTCGCCCACGCCAGACAGAACGGGAAATCGGGTTGGCCGGACTTGAGGACTTCATTGAACGGTTTCTCCAGCAGTCGTTTGCCGTGAAACCAGTAGTGCCAGTAGCAGAAGCCTTCGATCCCGTGTGCCTTGGCAAGATCGGCTTGTGCCTGCCGGGTGGCCGCAACCCGCAAATCGTACTGGCCAAGTTCGCCCGCCGCGCGTGGTTGATCATGTCCGCGAAACAGGGGCTTGGCCTTGGTCACGTTCGTCCACTCCGTGAAACCTTTGCCCCACCACTGGTCGTTTTCCGGGATGGGATGGAACTGCGGCAGGTAAAACGCGAGCAACCGGACCTTGGTGGCTTCCCTTGATTTTTCCCCTGGCGAAGGTGCATCCGACCGGGGACGTACGCTGACGTCTGAGTCCGTCGGCAACGCAATCTCTTGCCGCAGCATGTCGTTCAGGATCGTTGGCAACTTAGATTGCACGAATGCTTCGTCGGGCGAGTTGGTTTTGACGGCGATCGAATACCACGGGATGTCTTCGGCAAACCGGCGGCCGAACAGATCGAACGTACTATATCCGAGCTTGGTGAAGAAAGAGAACCACTCGGCGGCGGTGTATCCGTAATTGCGGGCCGACGCTTCGCGGCCGTTCTCGAAAACGATGAACGGTGAGAACCGTGCCATGCTGTTTTGTCCGCCCTGTAAAGCTCGAAGCTCTGCTCCCTCCAGGTCCAGTTTCCAGAAGCGACACCGGTATTCAGCAGCCAGTAGGTCATCCAGCCGGGTTGTATGCACTTCGAGTTCTTCGACAGCGCATCCCGTCGCCTCCGGCACCAAGCGCAAGCCGCTCCGCGCCGGATCGGTCTTCACGAAGTGGAAGGCGGCGCGCGTCACCTCATTCGAAAGCGCCTGTTGGACGACGGTGATGTTATCGGCGTGGGCGGCTGCTCGTTCGGCGAGCAGCAGTTCCCGCGTTGCCGGTGATGGTTCGATGGCGAAAACCTTGCCGTGAGTCCCGACCAACTTAGACATCGGGATGGTATGCAGTCCCATTCCCGCTCCGCCGTCCACGCACACATCGCCAGACTGCAAAATTTCCGAATAGATCCGCGTGATGATCTGCTCAAGGAAACCGGGATCACTCATCCCTAGAGCGAACAACCGTTTATAATCCGGAACAGACATGCAGTGGTTGGTGGTGTTTTACTGTTCGGAATGTCCGCCGCGTTTGAGCCAGCGGTAGGCGCGGAACAGCCAGTGGTGATACAGCCGCTCCCAGCGATCCCGTTTCGCCTTCAACGCCTCATCCTGCCACGCAATCTTCTCGGCTTGCGTCTTGGCCAGTTGCGTCAACTCCGCCAGTTTGGCTTCCCGGTCGCGGATGGCCCGTTCCTGTTCCCGCAGAACCTGTTCTTCCAGTTGGGCAATCGTCTTGTCCCGGTCTTGCAGGCTGGCCGATAGAGCGGTTGCCTTCTGTTGTTGGTCGTTGAGCTGGGCCTCGCGCTCGGTAACCTGTTGGTGCAAGCGAGCCAATTCCTGAACTTGCCGTTCGGTGGCCCGCAAGTGTTCCGCCAAGGCATGTTCCTGTTCGGCGACTTTCTGTTCTTGTTGTTGGAGCCGGGTCTGCCGCTCCGTCAGGTCTTGGGCTTGGCGCTCGATGGTCCGGGTTTGCTCACTGATCCGTTCGTCCTGGTCGTGGAGCCGTTGCGCTTGGGCGGTCAACTCTTTGGCTTGTTGGGTGAGCGCCTCGCCTTTGGCGAGGAGGTCTTGCTCAAGCCGGCGAACCTGATCTTGATACTGCCGGGTGTGTTCCTCTTGGCCTTGGATGGTCGCCTGCTGGCTCTGAATGGTCTGTTGCTGGCTCTGGACGGTTCGCTCTTGTTCGCCCAACCGGCCTTCCTGCTGGCGCACGACGCCATCCAGTCGCTGCCCCCATTCGCCCCTTTCCAAGTTGCTTTTTTCCAACGCGCCGGCATAGCTGCGCAACGTTCCCAGAGTTGTCAGCAGGCCCTTGTGGCCGATGGAGGTTGACGGGCCAGCGGTCGAGTGACGTAAGGTTTCCAGCTTCTTCATTTCCGTATCGTTGGGCCGGTAGCGATTGCTTCTGAGATAGGTGTAGGCTTCCTGACAGGTGCTCGGCACATCCGGCAGGTGCGTCCGGCAATGGTCGAGTTTGGTATCAAGGTAGGCGCGGATGGAGCTGATTGCCGGAGTCAACCCCAGGTGCGACGCGATGGCGGCCACGGTTTGCGCGTAGGTTTCTGATTCCCCGAGGTCAAACTCGACAAGCGGGAAGTGGTGCTGCTGGTGCAACTGGATCAGGGCGGCGTTGTACCGGAGCCAGAGCCGACAAGCTTGGTCGGCGGGGATTTGGTTGCGTTTCGCCAACGATTCCGCGACGGCCAGCGGGTGCCGGTAGATGCCGACGAACGTGCAGTCACCGGCGGCCTTGATCCAATCGTCCATAAGCAGGAGCATCCGGGGGTCTTTCAGACCACACATCACGTCCGACGGGAACCCCGCGAGAATCTGCTTCAGGCGCAGTTGTTGTTCCGGGTTGACGGTGATTTGGTCGGGCGGTTGCGACCAGGTGCCCCCGTTGGCGCTGAAGATTTCATCCTGCAGGTCGTTGACTGCCAGCAATTCCAGATTGCCGCGCCGGTTATCTTGACGGAAACGATCCACCTTGCCCAGATACAGACCGCAGGCTTCCAAGCAGCCGGCTAGACAACTGGTCCCGCTGCGGTGCATGCCGAGGATGAAGACGATGGGGTAGGGACGCTTCATTTTGCAGGTTTCGGCCACAACAACCAAGCATCCTTCTTACGGTCCAAGGCCCATTGGCAAGATGGGTCGGCCCGGAGCGCTTCGGTACAGCAATTCCGGATTGACGCGATCAGGCTTTCCCGGTCGTAGGGCTTCTTCGCTTTTTCCTTGAGAACAACTAGCTGTAGCAGGTCATCCCCTTTTTGGACCCAAAGCTGCGCGATCTGTGGCTCGATCTTCAACGCGGCATCCAAAATCTGGATGCGCTTCAAGTGGGTGGCTTCGTCGCGTTCCCCCCAACCGGGTTTTGGTTTGGGCGCGTTTGCGTAGGCCGACTTTGTGCGGTTGTCCTCACCGGCAAACGTCGCAAAAGCGTCATCGTCATTCCCCATCATCACCAGCGTGGCCGCCTTCATAATCCGGGCCTTCGGCAGATTGGTCTGGGCCAACAACTTGTCGAATACCGGGAGCGCCGTCCACCATTCTGTGCTTTTTAGCAACTTCACGCCTTGCTGATAGGTTTCCTCGATTTGCTGTTGTTTCGCCTGCCGGGCATTGAGTTGGTTGAACTTGTACGCGCCGGCCGCCAGCGCCGCGAGGCCAAGCAGCACCAGCCCGATCCGCCCCACCGGCCAGCGGCGGCAGGGAGCAGGGGCGGGAAGGGAGGGAGCAATAGCCATTTGCGATTTTCGATTGCCGATTGCGAATGCGGATGGGCGGACGGCGTGTCTCACACCGAGTTCACGGAGCGGCCAGGCCGCAACCAAACCGGAGTTGACCACGGATGACGCGGATGGCGCGGCTCAGGGGGACCAGAGTCCTTTAACATCGGTGTGATCCGTGTAATCAGTGGTTCCACAATCTTGCCGGAAAAACAGGAAGTTGCCAGATCGTAGTCCAGAGCGGTCGGAGCGGTTCAGGCGTGTCAGCGGTGTCTCCGCGCGCGCGGGGTGAAACGTTTCCCGGCACCGCTCAGGCGAGGGGCAGTTCGAAGCGACCGGCCACAATGCCCGGCACGGTAATGTCTTCATCCAAGGCTTCCCAGCGCAGGGCGTAGCCGTCCAAGCGGAGCGTCACCTGTTGCAACTGCGCGGTCGTCGCCTCCTTGAGCCGGCGAAACCGATCCGCCGGAAAGCCCATCACGCGACCGTCGGTCAGTTCGACATACACGGTGCGGCCGGTGATCCAGACCCGCAGGGCGGCCGGTTCAGTCGTGCCGACCGGTTCAATCACGGTGGAATTCTTCATATTTCTCCCTCAGCAGGGTTTGATGTTCATAAACCAGTTGCTCAATGCGCCGCAGTTCATGCGCCGGTACGCCGCGGTTTCGCGCCAGGCGCACCGGCACCAGCCAAAATTTACACTCTCCGTCGCCACAGGCAACATGGATGTGCGCCGGCTCATTCCGTTCATCCGAGTAGAAGTGGAACCGGTACGAGCCGATGCGCAGGACGGTGGGCATGATGGCCAATGACGAGTTACGAATGTCGAATTGCGATTGCGGATGGGCGGACGACGTGTCTCACACCGAGTTCACAGAGCGGTCGGAGCGGTTCATGCGTGTCATCGGTGTCTCTGTGCGCTCTGTGGTTCAATTCCGGAGTATCTCCAGCAGTTGACTCACCCGTTGCCGGTAGGTGTGGTCGCGCAAGGAGTGGGTGGATCAGCCACGGCAAAATCGCCATACCGCTCGCGGTCCCAAGTGATGTTCGTACGGATCACCCGCGCCGGTGCGCCGGCCACAATCGAGTTACAGGGAACGTCCTGCGTCACCACTGTTTGCGTGGCGACGATGCTGTCGTGGCCTACGGTGACTCCTTTGAGGATGGTCACATGGGCCGCCAGCCAGACATGGTCCTGAACCACAATGGAACGGGCGGGGTTGATTCGTTTGCCGGTGGCCAAGTCGAGGATCGAGTGTGAGTCGCCAGTCCGGATGTCGATATCGTAGGCGAACATGCAGTCGGCTCCGATCCGAAGGGATGAGCCGGGCTCGGTCACGGCCAAATGAGCGTCTTCGACGGTGGTGCCGGGACCGATTTCCAGCATCCCGTGGTCGTCTTCCAGCCACAGGCAGCCGCCCCGGTTAAACCGACAACTCGCGCCGATGCGAATTTGGTGATGGGAACCGCGCACGTAAAAACGAACGTGCCGCAGCGAGGCGCTGGAGTGAATCGTGATGATATTATTGTTGCCTTCAACGTCGAAGGTGGTGCCTTTGATATTGGCACCACCGACCTCAAGCTGGTTGCCGGAGCCGATGATCTGGTAATGATTGGCAAACTCGTCGGGAATCAGCCCGGCTTTGCGCAAGAGCGACGGCAGGATGGCAGAAGGTTTCACGAGCGTGACTCCAGCATGTCAAGGAGTTGACGGGCGCGCCGGGCATACGTGTGGTCGCGCAACGTCCGGGCCTGGCCGCGCTGGCCAATCGCCGCCGCTTCGGCCGGGTGGGCCAACAGGTATTTCACCTTTTCGACGCATTCTTCCAGATTGTGGTAGGTGACCACTTCCCGGTCGGGCTCGAAGTACTCGCGGAGGTCGTCGGTGTGTTCGGTGACGAGGCACGCCCCCATGCCGGTGGCTTCAAAGAGGCGTTTGGCGGAAGATTGCCCGGCTTCGTGATCAGCCGGCTTGTGCAACACAACCAACAGCGAACCATGCAGCCGGTAATAGGCGTCGCCCCACACGGCGGGATGCGCGCGCGCGCGCAACGGGCTGTCGGCCGGCAAACAGTCGGTCCCGCCGCCGTAGAATTCCAGCGCGACCTGCCGGGCCAGCGCGTCCAGGAACCGGGTCCGGGCCAGGTGAGCGCCGGATAGTTTGCCGATGAACGCCACCGTCGGCGTTCGTGAGCCGGCAACGGGCAGGCGCTCCAGGATCCGGTGATCGAACGCATGGGCCAGATGTGCCGCGGTTAACCCACGTTCACGAAACTGCTTCACCCGTTCGGAGACGCCGGACAGGATCAGATCGAATTCCTCGTAGGGAAAGTCCGGCAGAGTGGCGCAATTCCACCACAGGAGCAGGCGCCGGGTGTGCCGCCGCCAGCGCCGCAGTTGTTCCCGGCTGACTTCGACACCGGAGAACACCCAGGCGCAATCGGGTTGCTCGCGTGCGAGTTGCTCCTCGACAATCCGCCAGAGGGTGTGACGGGTCGGGGTCATGCCATGTCGCAGTTGCCAGTACCACCGGAAGGGGATGCGCGACACGAACGAGGGCGGCAGCGGCACGCCGTTTTCCCGCGCCCACTTGTATTGGAGCGGCAGACAGATCGGCACGGTTTGCCGGGCCACGCAGCCGGCGGTTTGCAGGGCGTTGACCCAGGCGTCGCCGTAGTAAATCCCTTTGGTGAACAACATCCGGGAGGCTTCCGCGAAGCTCCGGTGGCGAAACTCCGGGTCGGCTTCCGCCGCCCGGCTGTAGGCGTCCTGATAATCCTCCATGAGCAGGAAGAAGGAGGGGGTTTTCACAGGGAGACCGGAAAGACCGGGGCGGACGGTGGCCGGTTGTGCTTCCCGTGCTTGCCGATCTTCCTGTTTCAAAACATCGTTCATTGTTCGCTTTCGCAAAAATCCTGAATCCGGTCCACGACGTATTGCAACTGGTCGGCGCTGAGTTCGGGATAGATCGGCAAAGCCAGCGTCTCGCGGGCGGCCGCTTCGGCCACCGGCAGCGCCCCCGCGCGATACCCGAGCGGGGCAAAACATTCCTGCAGATGAAGCGGCACGGGATAGTAAATCTCGGTGCCGATGTGAGCGGCTTTCAAGGCCGCTTGCAGTTTGTCGCGCTGCGGGGTGCGAATGACGTACTGGTTGTAAATGTGGAAATGCGGATCGCCGGTCGCGCTCCAGATGGCTTTCGGCGCGGCGGGAGCCGCGCCCTCCATTGTGGAAAGGGCATGGTCGTAGAACGCCGCGTGTTGTTGGCGCTTGGCAGTCCACGCGTCGAGGTGTTTGAGTTTCACGCGGAGCACGGCGGCCTGCAGGGCGTCGAGCCGGAAATTGCCGCCGATGAATTTGTGGTAGTACTTCGGGTGACTGCCGTGGACGCGGAGGACGCGGACCCGTTCGGCCAGCGCGGCGTCGTTGGTGACGACCATGCCGCCATCCCCGAATCCGCCGAGGTTTTTGCTGGGGAAGAAGGAGAAGCAACCCATCACGCCGAGCGAGCCCGCTCGGCGTGAGACCAGAGACCGGAGACCGGAGACTGGAGACTGGTCTGTGATCTTCCTCACCGGACACTCCGCGCCGATGGCTTGGGCGGCGTCTTCGATGACCGGGAGGTTGTGCCGCCCGGCAATCTCCAAAATGGCGTCCATGTCGGCGCATTGACCGTAGAGGTGGACCGGCAAGACAGCGCGGGTGCGGGCGGTGATGGCGCGGTCGAGGAGATTGGCGTTGAGGTTGTACGTGCGCGGGTCAATGTCCACGAACACCGGTTTCGCGCCCAGCCGGGCAATCGCCCCGGCCGTGGCAAAGAAACTGTAGGGAGTAGTGACGACTTCGTCGCCGGCTTGGATGTCGAGCGCCATGAGGGCGACGAGGAGGGCGTCGGTACCGGAGGCGACGCCGATGCCGTGGGCGCAGCCGGAGTAGGCGGCGACTTCTTTCTCCAGCGCCTCGACCTGCGGGCCGAGGATGAAGTATTGGGAATCGCAGACTTCGTCCATCACGCGCCGGACGTCGTCGCGGATCGTGGCGTATTGGGCTTTGAGATCGAGCAAGGGAACGTTCATGGGGTTTGAGTGTTTAGGTCGCTATTTTCTTCCCACCACAATTACGGTCGCGAAGCCCGCCAGCGGAACTCCTGATCGCCGGAATCGTTCCGGGAGCGATGCGAAATCGGGAAAGTAGTGGCGGTCAAAAATCGCATATTGCCATGGAAGAGTATCCAAACTGGTGAATTGGCCCCGAAAAAAAACGCGCCGGTCCTAAATATCGTAACTCGCATCACGGGGGTAAATATTGGCAAATTCGGTTAGTGGATGACTTCCGCGCGTGCTCCACGACACAATCTGGTTGACTTGGTATTCGGGTAATCCCACCCGGTACGACCACAGGCGGACGTTTCCGTTAGCCAGAGGCAAATGTTGAATCGTTTTGTGGTCTTGCTGAACGGCGTTAGCATACGCACGCAGGACAGAATGTTGCGCAAATTGGCGGAAGGCGGCGATGCCGACTAATCCGATCACCACAATCGCTAGCAGTCGACGAACTCTTTCTGTGGTTTCATTTCCCAACCAGATAACGATCAGCGGCAGCACAGCAGCGGCG
The DNA here is from genome assembly GCA_037441425.1 of Verrucomicrobiia bacterium. GTDB lineage: Bacteria > Verrucomicrobiota > Verrucomicrobiia > Palsa-1439 > Palsa-1439 > JBBISF01. The sequence continues at coordinate 37,087 of JBBISF010000011.1, read as the reverse complement.
GGAATCAGGTAATGCTCGTTGTAGTGTTTCAACGCAGCACCGTACACCAACAACACGGCGGCGGTCAGGCAAATGACATACGGCAGATTCCGTTTTAACCACGTGCGTTCGGTCCGGTGACGCACGAGTGTCACTATCATTAAGATTAGAAGAACGAGGGGTGCCACCCATAGATCCGGATGCTTGAGAATATTGAAGAGATTGTGAATCAATTGGCTGTCATTAATGAATCCGGGGCTACCTCCCCCGTACTTGCCTGTATGCAACAGAATACGCCAGTGTTCATGGAGCATCCGAAAGAAAGCAGCACGTCCCAGAAACCCGCAGACAAGGCCAACCACAGTAGTAACCAGCGTCACGCCAAAACAGGATAGCCGGACTGAGAACTGTCGCAGAGAAATACTGCGACTGAAGAATTGAAACAACAGTCCAACCATGACGGCCATGGGCCACATCAGATAATTGAGTTTCATCAGATAGGCCAGGCCGCCGAGAGTGCCAAGGCCAGTCCACGGCAACCACAGATGCGGCTTGTCGTCGAACGCGCGGCGTGTTAGCGCGAAAAATGCCACGGCCACCGGCAAAGCAAAACTTTCGATGCCTAACCGCAAAAAGCCATACGTCCAAGAAGGTTGGAAACAAAAGAACACGAGCAGGACCGTAAAGGTAACGGCAGCGGATTTCTGGCTGAGTTGCCACAATCCGTAAAGGCCTATGATGCACAACGCCAAAGCCGAAAGACGATTGGCCAACCAGAACATCTCGGGATCGCGAAGAACCTTCAAGGGGACATCGGCCCGGTCAGATCCCCCCAGCGCAGTGGCTAAACGAAAGTCGAACCAACTGAGTAATTCAAAGGGAATTCCAGGGTGCGCGTATTGGAAGTAGCTTACGTCACTGCGGTCCCCACCTGGCCACCGACGTTCTGCATTCAGTGCTTCTGCAAGGGAGTCGGGTGCGTAGTCATCACAGCCACACGTGTTATAGAATTTGATGTGGGAGTGGATGTTGAAATACCACCAAGACAGGCAAACAGCGCCCACCACAAGTAGGAACACCATTGCCGCTTTATTGACTGTCAAAGTGACCTTGCTCATACGAATTTGATCCGGCGGGCGGCGAAGGCGACCATGCGGAGCAGCAGCCAGCCGTGGCGGAACCGGCTGATGTTGGTGGTGCCGTAGGAGCGCTCCCGGTAATGGATCGGAATTTCGACGATCTTCAGGTTCAGCTTCGCCGCGCCGAAAATCAGGTCGTAATCGCCAAATGGATCGAAGTCGCCAAAGTAACTCCGGTTAGCGGCGATTTTCTCGTAGTCGGCGCGCCGCAGGACCTTGGTGCCGCAGAGGGTGTCTTTGAATCGCTGACTCAGCAGGTAGGTGAACGCGAGGCTGAAGAATTTATTGCCCAGCATGTTGAGAAAGCGCATGGCCTCCTTGTCCATCGGATACACGAGCCGCGAACCGTGGACAAATTCACCGTGACCGCTGACGAGTGCTTCGTAGAATTTGGGGAGTTCTTCCGGGATAACGGTCAGATCGGCATCGAGAATCATGAGGATGTCGCCCTTGGCGGCGGCAAAGCCTTTGCGGACGGCATCGCCTTTGCCGCGGCCATTGCCTTGCGGCAGCCAGCGGATGTCGCGGTCCGGATATTGGGCGATGACCCGCTGGATCTCGGCGGCGGTGTCGTCGGTGGAATTGCCTTCGACGAAGATGATTTCCGTGTGCGCGCCCATGGTGGGTGTGCGCGACACCGCGGCTTCCACCGTGCCACGTTCGTTGCGGGCCGGGATGATGACGGAGACCGTGGCTGGCGCGGCTGGTTTGGGTTTCGGGCGGGCGATCACCATCGTCACCAAGGCGAGGTTACGGAAGCCGGGCAGGTTAACCAGGAAACGATTGCAGAAGGCGGACAGCAGGGGCACGTATTTGGGCAGGAGCAGGCGCATTTGCGTTCGGATCACTTCATAACCGGCCAAATCGAGCAGGTTTTCGATGTCGGCGGTGCCCAGCCAGTTTTGCAGTGGTTGCCGGGCTTTGAGTCCGAGGCGTTCGCCCAACCGGAGAACGGGTTCCCAAACGAAATTGTAGTACGAAATCACCAGCCGCGTATCGGGCCGGCAGGCTTGCTGGAGGTTCGTGAACGCCTGTTGGACATCGTGCAAGAAGCCGATCAGGTCGGACGCCACCACGTAGTCGAACTTCTCGTTTAGCGTCAGGTTTTCGGCGTCGCCGACTTGGAACTCCAACTGGGGATGTTTCTGGCGCGCGGTTTCCACCATGCCCGGACTGAGATCGATGCCCAAGCCGCGACGCGGTTGGAGCGCGGCGAGCAGATGGCCGGTGCCGCTGCCCACCTCCAACACCGCGCTGCCGCGCGGGATGTGGAAGGCAAATGTCCGCGCCAGTTGCTCGTGATAGTACCGGTTCTTGGCGATCCAGCGGTCGCGATCGGACGCCATCCGGTCAAAGTAGTCGATCAGCAGTTGGCGTTCAGGCGTGGACATGACTTGGTTTTTCGAGCACGGCGATTACCCGCAGGGCAACCCACCGGTTTTGCAGCAACCGGCATTGTTCCAGCCGGTGCAACGCGCGCAGCACCGCGGCGGGCAACAAACTCCGGTACGAAAACCCGCCGCAGAGCGGGTAGGCCAGCCATTCGCAGTAATGCACGCGACGTACCGGCAGCGGCAGTCGCTCGCGGTTCTGCGGGGCAAGGACGAGGCGCGGAATGGCGGCATTGCCGTCCCAAGCCGGTTTGGCCGAGTCGCTTTCCCGAAAGTTGAAATCGACGCGCTCGTGATGGAGGTACCGGTACACGAACCAGCCCCAAATTGAGGCGTACGGTTCGACCAAGATCATCCGTCCTCCCGGCTGCAGCACTTGTGTCACGCGATCCAAAAACGCAAACGGCCGGGCGAAATGATGCAGGGCATCAATCATGACCACGTTGGCCACGGTGCCCGCCCGGAAGGGCAACCACATCGCGTCGGCCTGTACATCGACATAGCGTCCCGGCAAGATGTCGAGCGTCCAACAGGAGCGGGGCTGCAACCAGCGTTTGAAGTTGCCGGTCCCGGCGCCCACCTCCACGATATTGCCCGGCTGGAGCGCTTGGGCGATTTGTTCATACCAGGTTTCGTATAACTGCCGCAGGATGGTTTTGCGTTCCCAAACTTTTTCATAAGCCGCGAGCAGGGCGGCTTCATCGCCTTGTCCCCAGACAGACCGGACATCGGGATTCAGGAGAAATCGCACGGATTGTTATTGCGAGCTCGACGGGCGGTGGTTTATCCCGAATGCATGACATCGCTCGGCGAAGCCGGAGTGGGAGTTCGCAACCAGATCCACTTGATGAGGCCGCAGAGGACGCCCAGTTCACTGACGGCTTTGACACGGCCGACATGACAATCGCGGCGCAACGCGTGGTAGCCGTAACGGACGGTGCGGCGCAACGCGCGCAGCGGACTAGGCGGGGGCCCGCCCGCTTCCCGGGCGTACCACACCCCGCCCATGCTTTTGCGGAAACGGCGTTTGATCAGCATGTGCCGGACTTCGGCCGCTGGACGGCGATGCCAGATCCGTGCTTGGCTGACGTATTGAATGGTCAAGCCCACACGCTGAACGCGGATCATCCATTCCGTTTCATCGGCGTACCCAAGTCTAATTTCCTCATTGAAAAAACCTATCTGATCAATTGTGGTACGAGGCACAGCGAAATTGGCACCGATCACCCAGTCGACCGTGATGTCTGTCTTCCCGCGGTCGAACATCTCAAGTTCCTCAAGGCTGCCGCACTCGCCACAAACGTGAGGGAGAAAGTCATTGCCTTCGATTCGGGGATATACCGGTCCGCCCCACGCCCCTGCCGTTGGATGGGTTTGGAAAGCGTTGGCATATGCCGCCAGCCAATTTTCTTCGGTTTCGACGTCATCATCGGTAAAAACAATATAGTCAGCACGGGCGTGGCGCAGTCCATTATTGCGCGCGGTGTTCAGTCCGGTGGGCGGTTGGGAGAGGTAGCGAACAGCCGGCAATTTTCCGTCGAGAAAGCGCTGCGTGACGGATTCGGTTTGATCCGTCGAACCGTCGTTGACGACAATGATCTCGTACCGGTCCGCCGGATACTGCTGGTCCCGGACACTGGCAACGGTGTCGGCCAGCAGCCGGGCGTGGTTGCGCGTCGGGATGATGACACTAATGAAGGGAGTGGGGGTCATGCGACGGTTCCCCACGCGACATGATCCCAATGCACGGCGCCCCAAGCGCGTTGCCGCCAGTACTTGATTTTCCCATTGGTGTCGGTCACATGGAACAGGGGGTAATCCATGACCACATCCCACGCCCGGGTGGTGTCGGATTGGTTGATCCCCACGGTCACGAGATATTCGCCGGGGGTGGTCGGGAGGCCGGTAATGCGGCAACTTAACATGTGGCGACCGGGAGACAGTGAGTAGCGGTGTTCATGGTCAATGGATTGTAGGGAAGTAACCCGCGTGCCATCTTTCTTGCGGAGTTCCACGCCCCAGACCGCACCGCGAATTTCAATGGAGTTTTCCACCTCGGCGAAGATGGTGAAGTCCTCGCCCATTTCAAGGAGGGGAATGTCGGATTGCGCGTTGTTGACCCAAACACGGTTAAACCGGACGGGCGCAGCTTGGACGGAATCGCGGTGGAACGTTTCCAGTTCGGGGCGGACCGATGTGTCGGCGCCCTGCACGTCGCCCAAGTATTGTTTCACCACGTCGGCGGTCGGGCCGACGGCCACCGTTTGGCCATCTTTGAGGTAGGCGCACCGGGTGGTCAGGGATTGCATCGCGCCCATGTTGTGGCTGACAAACAAGACGGTGCGGCCTTGCTTGGCGACTTCGTTCATTTTGCCGAGCGATTTTTCCTGAAACGAGATATCGCCCACGGCCAGGACTTCGTCCACCAGCAGGATTTCCGGTTCCAGGTGGGCCGCGACGGCAAAGGCCAGCCGGACGTACATGCCGCTGGAGTAAAATTTCACCGGTGTATCGATGAACTTTTCCACACCGGAGAACGCAATTATCTCATCAAACTTGGCGGCGATCTCGCCACGCCGCATGCCGAGGATGGAGCCGTTGAGGAACACATTCTCGCGGCCCGTGAGTTCCCGGTGGAATCCCGTGCCCACCTCCAACAGACTGGCTACCCGGCCGGAGTAGGTGATGCGGCCGGTCGTTGGCAACGTGATCCGTGCCAGAATTTTGAGTAACGTGCTCTTGCCGGCACCGTTGCGGCCGATGATGCCGACCACCTCGCCCCGGTGAACCTCCAGGTTGAAGTCTTCCAGTGCCCAGAAGTACTCCGCCGAATGGTTGGGATCGCGCCTGACGGCGGATTGCCGGCGGGGACGCATCAGGTGGCGCATCCAGTCGGCGACTTCCGCACGCAGGTTGTTGTTCCGGGAAGCGACGCCGTAACGGTAGCGCTTGCCCAGATTTTCAATACGAATGACGACAGGTTGACTCATGACGTTCTACAGAATGTCCGCAAACCGGCCTTCCCGTTTGCGGAAGAACCAAAGGCCAAAGACCAGCGCGACAAAGGTGACTAAGCCGGATAGCCCGATCTGCACCCAGTCGAATCCACCGCCACGGAGGCACACCCGGTAAGCATTGATCACGGTAGCCATCGGATTGAGGAATAGCCACGGTCGTGCCCACACGGGTAGGACCGAACTGGGATAAATCACCGGGGTGGCGAGCATCATCATCTGAACGATGAAGCCGATGGCGTTCTTCACGTCCCGGTATTGGGCGTTCAGCGCCCCCAACACTAAGCCCAGTCCCAAACTTGAGCCGGCCGTCAGGAGCACCAGCAACGGCGTCATCGCCAAGAGTTGCCAGTGCCAATACCCCATCTTGACCACGAAAATGACGAACACCAGCCAGCCCGCCAGAAAATCCACAAATCCGCTACACAATACGGCGGCCGGGATCACGACCCGCGGGAAATAGATTTTGGTGACGAGGGCTACATTACCTTCGATACAGGTCGCGCCGCCGGAGACGCCACGGGAGAATTCCCCCCACGGCACCATCGCGGCGAAATAGAACAAACTGTACGGCAGGCCATCCGTCGGCATGTTCGCAATCTTGCCGAAAATCAAGGCGAAGGCGCCCGTGGTGAAAAGGGGCTGGATGATCACCCAGAATGCCCCGAGCGCGGTCTGTTTATACCGGATCTTGATGTCACGATTCATGAACGAGAGAAAGACTTCCCGGTAATCCCAGACGTCTTTAATGAGCTGCCGGAAGCCCATGCGACTGGCCGGCGTGATGACGGTTTCATCCGCGTAATGCATGCTAAACCTTCTCCAGTTGATCGAGAGTGACTTCCATTCGCGCGCCACCGGCCAGAGTTTGCAGGAGGATCACGACGCGTTCGTGGTCGCTCATCTCGCGTTCAAAGACGCCTTGGAGACCACGGAGTGGGCCTTCTTGAATCTCCACCACATCGCCGGGTTTGAGCGTGGGCGGCTGAATAACCACCACATCTTCTTCCGAATGCTCGTGGATGGCGGTGATGATTGCCTCATCAACGATAGCCGGTTTGCCGCCGAAGCTGACAATGTTCGTGACGCCATTGGCGAACTTGACGAGTCGGCCGGACTGGATGGCGTCAAATCGGGCGAAGATATAGCAGGGGAACAGTGGACCGGTCACCCACTTGCGGACGCGGCGGATGGTGCGCCGGCGTTTTAGTTTGGGGAAATAAGTTTCGATCCCTTCCCGCAAAAGGCTTTGCTGGGCCATGGATTCCTGGCGAGGTTTGGTATGGATGGCGTACCAGTTCATGGAGGGTCATCAGACGCGGGCAAGCTGCCGCCCTTCAGGTGCCTTCCGGCATCTGCCAGCTTTGGGCCTGACTGAGTATGCCCGCATGTTTGTCTGCCCGGCTGTTGGGGCCGGTTACGTCACAGAAAATGATCAATCAACGGATTGCTGAGTAGATCACTGAGCTTCTTGTGAAATTGTTTGGCTTGCTCCATTCGCTGGGCCACGACTTCGATGTCTTCATGAACATCGCCATTGAGGGATGCGAGTGCTTCGCCGAGTGATTCCTCCACCTGCGCCAATTGGTTGCCGGCTGTGTTCAGCTTCTTGCGGACGAGGCCGAGCGCGCCATTGCGCAGGACGGAGCTGAAATCGGTTTCAGCTTCGTAATAGTCTTTTCGGTCACCTTTGACCCAGACGCGTTTGACCGCAGACCAACTTTCCAATTGACGAACGGTTGTGCTGACGCTGGCCTTGCTCACGCCGAGTTCCTTGGCGATATCGTCGAGACATAGAGGTTTGGGGCTGAGATAGAGCAGGGCGAAGGTTTGGCCAAGGATCCTGCCGATTCCGAAGGAGTTAGTCGCCTGACCACCGGCTTCGATGAACTTCCGTCGGGCTTGAAGATACTGAGGGGGAAGAGAGCCGCTCATGGATGTTCAATTTGAACTGAATGTTCTTAACATAGGACACTTGTTCTGTCAAGCTTCATAGGTACAGCAAAACGCCTCGCATCACCCCAAGGCAGTTCGCGGGCCAATGAACCTACTGATCCTGGCAATGGCAGCGGGATAACTCAAAGCTGGGGTTTCTATTGGCGATTTGAACAAAAGCAGATATGTTCCAGTCCAAGTGAAACGAACAGTTCACCCGAAACAAAGGAGAAATTGATGAACAAAATTGTGATCGCAATGTGTAGTGTGGCGGCCATGTCGGTTGCGACGTTGGCTTACGCCGGTGCGGGATGTTGTGCTGCCAAGCAGGCCGGCATGGGGAAGGGCGGGGCGGCCATGTGCAGCCCGATGCTTGCGAAGCTTAACCTTACCGATGCGCAAAAGACCAAGGTCGATGCGTTGATGAAAGAGTGTAAGAGCGGCAAATGCTCCAAGGCCAGTCATGCGAAGTTCATGACGGGGCTCAAGGAGATCCTGACGGCCCAGCAGTGGGATCAGTTCAAAGCCGAGTGTCATCCAGGCGCGGCGGGTTGCGCCGCCTCTCCGGCAACGAAAACCAAATAGAGCTGCAGTATTCCTCCGAAAAACCCCGGCCCAACGGCCGGGGTTTTTCTTTTTGGGATTGATTTGAACCGGGGCCTTCCCTAAAAGCAGAAACGCAGGTTGAGATGCCGGAAGAGAACCCCATCAGCGGACGCACCAAGCATGGCGAGTTGACAATTGATCAGCTCGCGGAACTCCAGCCGGGACTGGGAACGTTTATGCGCGATGTCAGCGACCGCTTTTGGATTCTCTACTACGCCGCCCAGGGCGGCAACTGGGACCTGGCGGCCTATCAGTTGCGGGGACTGCGCAGCCTGTGGAAGAAAATGAAGATGACCCGGCCGAAATACACCGGCATGCTCGACGACTACGCGCAGAAGATTTTCGATCCGCTCGAAGCGCGCATCGTCGCCAGAAACTTTCCCGAATTTGACAAGCTTTACCGGCAAGGGATTGATCTCGCGAACAAGATGCATGGCGCGTCGAATCACGGTGAAATCTTGTGGAAGCTGCCGTCCGTGCCGCCACCCCATTTGGAACTTGGTCCGCGATGAAATGGGCAACCGTCGCGGTCTTACTGGGCGGATTGCTGGCATGGCCCACGGCGCGGGCCGGCTGGATTGAGGATCGTGGTGATACAACCATCATCCACGTGAAGGTGTTCGAGCTGCCGCACCCAGCCCAAACGGATCCGGCCAACCGGGGCGATTTAGCCGCCGTGCGGGCGTTTGAAAAACAGTTCCCCAAAATCTTTGCCCAACGTTACCGCGTCAAGTACCGGGCGAATCCGCAAAAATACGGGCACCATAATTGGGACCACGTGGAGATCGCGCTGGAACCATTCAGCGGCCTCTCCGTCCTAGGGGTCGAATCTGATTTGTTGGCGATTGCCGGCGGACTTGCGCCGGACGTGATGTATGTCATCTTTCGCAAGTCGGATAATTACATCCAGAATAATTTTCTCTATCCGCTCGACAAACCGGAAGATGGATACTTCACCAGCCTGACGCCGGAAGACATCAAGTTCCGCATCAATTCCAAGCTTTGGCCGGTCATCCGCCGCCGGGGGCCGGACGGCCAGCAGCACATCTGGGCGCTGCCCTACGGCGGTGCGCTGGGCAAGGTGTTGATGTATCGCAAAGAGTTGTTTGACAAGCATCACATTCCCTATCCGACAGTGGACTGGACGTGGAATGACATGTTGGCCGCGTGCCGCAAAATCTCTGATCCCGAACACGGCATCTACGGATTGATGTCCGGACGCGGCAAGGACGAGTCTTGGTGGTGGGCCACGTATCTGTGGTCCGCCGGCGGCGAAGTGATGAAGTACAACGACAAGACCGATCAATGGCGGTGCATGTTCGACAGCGAGGCGGCAGCCGTGGCCCTGGATTTTTACGTGCAACTCGACACGGAAAAGTGGGTGGACAGTGAAGGCAAAGTGCAGCGGGGCTACACCGCCAAGGAAGGTACGGGCAATGGGGCGAAATGGGTGCGCGGGGAAGTCGGGATGATGATTGGCTACATTGACGAGAGGATTTTCGCCACGATCAACCCGGAACTGACCGGCATGGTCCCGGTGCCGCTCGGCCCGACCGGCATGCGCGGCGCGGAATTGAACGGCACGATGATGGGGCTGTTTTCCGAGATCAAGGACCCTGCCGTGCGGGATGCCGCGTGGGAGTACATGCGGTTTTTCGACTGTGAGGACGCCGTCCGGATCAAAACCGGCATCATGGTCCAAGGGGGATTGGGGCAGTTTGTGAATCCCCATTACCTCCAGATGTTCGGCTACCCGGAAATCGAACGGCTCGCGCCGAAGGGCTGGGCGAAAACGTTTGATGTCGCCATCGCCACCGGTCAGCCCGAGCCGTACGGTCGGAACAGCAATGTCGCCTACCAGATGATGACGTACCCGATTGAACAAGCCGAGCAGATGGCGTTGCACGGCGAACTGCCGGCAAACCGGCAACAACGACTCAAAGTCTTGCGAGAACTGCTCCGCAAAGCGAACGAACGGGCCAATGAGGTGATGATCGGGATCATTCCGCCCGCCGAACGGGAGAAACGACGGATCGCGGCGGCGCTGGTTCTGATAGGCCTTGCGGTGACGTTTACCCTCGTATTTCTGCGCGTTGTGCGAGCGTTTACCCCACCACAGGAACCGGGGATGGGAAAACGCAAGGGGTGGGACTTCCGCCGGTACGCCTGGGCCTATGTGTTGTTGCTGCCGGCGGTGGGGACGATTCTGATCTGGCAATACGTTCCGTTGGGACAAGGCTCGGTCATGGCATTCTTTGATTACCGGTTGTTGGGCAAGTCCGTGTGGGTGGGACTGGATAATTTCGGCGACCTGCTGTTCGACAGCTTTTGGTGGCAATCCGTGTGGAACAGTCTCCGTTACAGTTTTCTGGTGATCGCGCTGACGTTTTTGCCGCCGATCATTCTGGCCATCCTGCTGCAGGAAGTGCCGCGCTTGAAGTTGTTATTCCGCATCGTGTTTTACCTGCCGGCGGTCATCACCGGCATCGTGACCGTCTTGCTCTGGCGACAGTTCTACGATCCGTCAGAGAGCGGGGTCCTCAACCAGTTGATCTTGCGGATCCCGGCTATTGGATTTGTCGGGGCCGGACTGGTGTTGCTGTGGGTGGCGTTGATGTTTGCGCGCCGCGTGTGGATGCACCAGATGTATCTGGTGGCGTGGGGGTTTGTGATCGCGGGCCTGCTGATGTTCAGCGCCGTGGCCGGCCTCGCGCAACCGATCTTATTTCCGGCAGGCGAAGCGCTGCGAGCGAGTCTGGCGGCGTTGCCGCACCGGTTGTTCCGGTTCACGCCGGAACCCTACTGGTGGCTCATTGATCCAAGGACCGCCATGCTTTCCTGCGTGATCCCGATGGTCTGGACGGGCATGGGGCCGGGTTGTCTGATCTACCTGGCGGCGCTCAAAGGAATTCCCGACGATTATTATGAGGCGGCCGACATTGACGGGGCCAGCTTCATTGACAAGATCATGTTCGTCGTGTTCCCAACGCTCAAAGCGTTGGTGGTCATCAACTTTGTCGGCGTGTTCATTGGCGCGTGGTACGGCGCGGCGGGGAACATCCTGGCGATGACCGGCGGCGGCGCCAACACCGAGGTGGCCGACCTGCACATTTGGTATGCGGCCTTCACGTATTTGAAGTTCGGTCCCGCCACGGCCATGGCGTGGACGTTGGGATTCATGCTGATCGGGTTCACGATCTACCAACTGCGGATTCTCTCCCGGGTCGAATTCCGCACGACGGAGGAGAAGAAGTAGCATGGCGATCATCTCCCAGATCGGTCGGCGGTCGCTCAAGATGCGGGTGCTGATTTTTGTCATCTACGTGCTGTTGGTGGTGGGGGCGGTGACGATGATCTATCCGTTTCTGCTCATGATCGCCGGCAGTACCAAATCGGGGACGGACATGACGGACGCGCATATCATTCCGCCCTTTCTGATTCATGACCGGGCGCTTTATCAAAAAGACATGGAAGCGTTCTTCAACGAGTCCCTGGACACTTACCGGATTTGTTACCACAACGATGCCATCACCTTCCAGGCGGTCGAAGCACCGCCGGCGCCCAACCAGAATTTCACCGACGTGTGGCGGACGTTCTTGCAGGAGCAACCGTTGCCATCCTACACCTACGGACTCGCCAATCTGGCGGTGCAGCAGTCGCACGGTGTCTTTCCGGCTTCGCTCCGCCGCTTCAAAGATGAATTGGCGCAGAAGTACGGCCCGGACATTCGCGAGGTCAACCACGCGTTGGAAACTGACTACGTGGATTGGAACGTCATCTTCCTTTCGCCGGGGGCCTACTGGGAACGCCAAAATCAACCGGGCCAGGAACCACTCAATCGGGCTTTCCGCAGCTTCAAGGAACAGCAGCCGATCACATTGCGCTACTACTTCAGCATCGAAGGCTACTACCAATGGTATCTCAAGACCCAGAACGCCGGGGATATCAACCGCTTCAACGCCACCCATCACACGCATTATGCCAGTTGGGAGCAGGTCCATCTGGACCGCCAGTTGCCGACCGGGCCGGGACGCACGGACGAAGAGCGCCAGACCTGGGAAGGTTTTGTGCGCACGCTGCTCAATCTGCTCTGGATCCGGGCCGAACCATCCGCCGCTGCCGCCTACCAGAATTTCCTCCGCGCCAAGTACGTCACCATCGAGGAGCTGAATCGCAACTACGACACCGCCTACCGGTCTTTCGACGACATTCCTCTGATTAAAGAACCGCCGTTTGGCACACTGGCCGGTTCCGACTGGGATAGCTTCCTGCAAGGCTGGAAGGACCCGGACACCGGCCGGCTCTACATCTTGCCGGCCGAGGCAATCCGCATCCACGACGTCGAATTCATGTTCCGTGATTGGCTGCGCGCCCGGTACAACACGCTCGACAACCTCAACGCCGCCCTCGGCACCCACGCCGCCAACTGGCTCGACGTCCTCCCGCCCCAACAGGATTTCCAGTACCTCGACTTCCTCAAACACCGCGGCGACCTCCGCAAGGAATTCCTCGTCCGCAACTACATCGCCGTCTGGAACTATCTCGCCCTCCACGGCCGCGCCCTGTTCAACACGGCCTACTACTGCGCCTTGACCATCCTCTGCGCCCTCATTTTCAACCCGCTGGCCGCTTACGCCCTCAGCCGGTACCGGCCCCCCTCGGCCTACAAAATTCTCCTCCTGCTCATGCTGACCATGGCCTTCCCGCCGATGGTCACCCAAATCCCCGTCTTCCTCATGCTGCGCCAATTCAACATGCTGAACACCTTTTGGGCGTTGATTCTGCCGGGCCTCGCCAACGGCTACTCGATCTTCCTGTTGAAAGGTTTCTTCGATTCCCTGCCGCGCGAACTCTACGAATGCGCCGCGCTCGACGGGGCCGGGGAGTTCCGCATCTTCTGGCAGATCACCATGAGCCTGAGCACCCCCATCCTTGCCGTCATCGCCCTCAACGCCTTTACCGCCGCCTACAGCAACTTCATGTTCGCGCTGCTCATCGTCCAGGACGAAAAGATGTGGACGATCATGCCGTGGCTCTACCAACTCCAACAACGCAGTAGCCAAGGCGTCATCTTTGCGTCGCTGTTGATCGCGGCCGTCCCGACGTTCTTCATCTTCTCCATCTGCCAGAACGTCATCATGCGCGGCATCGTCGTCCCCGTCGAGAAATAGGCGCGGATTATCGGGTTGAAAGTTCAGCCTGAAAACGCGATACTATGCCCGTCGCATGGAAGGTCGCAGGTTCTGTTCATAACCAGTGATGGAGAAATTACGCCATGCCAGTTGAATTTACGCCACGGGATTACAGCCTCGTCGGGCGGGATACGAAACTCGCCGAGGAACGCGGGTTGGCCAGCGCCGAGTGGTACGCTTGTCCGATCTCCCGGCAACGGTTGAAGGAACTCATGCAACGCCGCGATGGCCCGGCGCTGCGTGACACGATCATTTGGTTTGCCCTGTTGATCGGTTCCGGGGTGCTCGGCTTCCTGACGTGGGGGACGTGGTGGGCGGTGCCGTGTTTCCTGGTGTACGGTGTGATTTACGGTTCGACTTCCGACTCGCGCTGGCATGAGAGTTTGCATCGGACGGCGTTCAAGACGACATGGATGAATGATGCGCTTTATGAGCTCGCATCGTTCATGGTGTTCCGGGAATCGGTGTCGTGGCGGTGGAGTCATACCCGGCATCATACGGACACGATCATTGTGGGCCGTGACCCGGAGATCGCCGTGCCGCGGCCGCCGAATCTGCGGACGATTGTGCTGGCGTTTTTCGGGTTGAAGAGCGCGCCGAAGGAGTTCCCGCGGATGTTGCGGCACGCGTTCCTAGGCCGGCTCGATCCGGGGGAAGCGACGTTTATTCCGAAGGAGGAACAGCCGAAGGTGTTTCGTAACGCCCGGATCTATGTGGCGATTTATGCGGCGGTGCTGGGGTTGGCGATTTATTCGGGCAGCGTGTTGCCGTTGATGTGTATCGGGTTGCCGACGTTTTACGGGTCGTGGTTGATGGTGGTTTATGGGCTGACGCAACATGCCGGGTTGGCGGAGGACGTGCTGGATCACCGGCTGAATTGCCGGACGGTGTACATGAATCGCATCCACCGGTATCTGTACTGGGAGATGAATTATCACGTCGAACATCACATGTTCCCGATGGTGCCGTATCACGCGCTCGGCAAACTCCATCAGGAGATCAAGTCCGACATGCCGAAACCGTACAGCAGCATTTGGAACGCGTACTGCGAGATCGTGCCCGCGCTGCTCAAACAACACAAAGACCCGACGTTCTTCGTCAAACGCGAGCTTCCCCAACACGTGAAACCCGTCCCCGCACTTGAGCCCGCATGAACGAGAATTGGATTGAAGCCTGCGCTGCCGATGCCGTTGCCCCAGAAGACGTGATCCGCTTCGATCACGGCGACCGCACCTTCTGCATTTACCGGACCACCGCCGACAAATATTACGCCACCGACGGCCACTGCACGCACGCCAAGGTGCATCTGGCTGGCGGGTTCGTGATGGAGCACATCATCGAATGTCCCAAGCACAATGGCCGGTTCGATTTCACCACCGGCCAAGCCAAGGGCGCGCCCGCCTGCGTGGACCTCAAGACTTATCCGGTCAAAGTCGAAGCCGGCAAGGTGTTTCTCGACCTGGGTTGAGCCGCATCTCCTTGCAAAAGTTTCGGGTGGGCGCTATCACCGTACCCCATGCAACACGACATCGCCGCCATCGCCCGGCAGTTCCGCATCCCGGGTGAGTTTATTTCCGCCGCCCCTTATGGCAGCGGCCATATCAACGACACCTACTGCGCCAATTTCAGCGCCAGCGGCACGCCGGTTCGTTACATCCTCCAGCGGATTAACCACAACGTCTTCAAGAACCCGGTCGCCCTCATGGAAAACGTGGCGCGCGTCACCACCCACATTCGCGCCAAGCTGGCCGGTCAAGCGGACATCAATCGCCGCGTCCTGACGTTGATCCCGACCGCAACCGGCCAAGCGTACTACCGGGACGAAGGTGGCAATCACTGGCGCGCCTACGTCTTCATCGAGAAGGCCCGCACCTACGACGCCGTCGAATCGCCCGGCCAAGCGCTGCAAGCCGCCCGGGCCTTCGGTCGCTTTCAACAACTGCTGGCCGACTTACCGGCCCCACGCTTACACGACACCATTCCCGGTTTTCACGACACGCCCAAACGGTTTGCTGCCTTGGAGAAAGCGATTGCGGCTGACACGGCCAACCGCGCCAAGCTTTGCCAACCGGAAATTCAATTTGCCCTCCAGCATAAACCCATCACTGGCATTCTGCTCCAGGCCGGCCTGCCGGAGCGCGTCACGCATAACGACACCAAGTTCAACAACGTCATGCTCGACGACGCCACAGGGGAGGGGATCTGCGTCATTGATCTCGACACCGTCATGCCCGGTCTGGTGCTTTACGATTTCGGCGATCAGGTCCGCACCACCACCAGCCCGGCCAAGGAAGACGAGCGCGACCTGTCCAAAGTCAAAATGCAGATGCCAATGTTCGAAGCGCTGGCCCGCGGCTATCTCGAAACCGCCGGTGGTTTCCTCACGCCGGGAGAGAAGCAGCATCTCGCCTTTGCCGGCAAGCTTATTACCTTCGAAATTGGCATCCGGTTCCTCGCCGATTTCCTGGCGGGCGATGTTTACTTCAAGGTCCACCGGGAAGATCACAACCTTGATCGTTGCCGCACCCAGTTCAAACTCGTCGAGTCCATCGAACAGCAGGAAGAGCAGATGAACCGGCTCGTGGCATCGCTCGCGTAACCGAGTTCACCGGTGTGTTTCGTCGTGAACTTGTTGGGCGATTGCCGCGGCGCGATGGTAGTGACCATGGCAGAAGGCTTCGACCGCATGATCCAGTTCGTGGCTTAACTTCGCGGACAGTTGTTGGCGGAGTGTTACCCGGCAACGGTAAATTGTCAGAGGAATCTCCAGAATATCGCCGGGCAAAGAACGGCCGCCTTTGAGTTGGGCGGCGAACTGCTGAGTTTGCCGGAGATAAGAGAAACCGTATTCCCGGGTAGGCTCGATGGTCGCGCCTTCGCCGAAATCATTCCACGTGGCGATCTGAACGAACTGGGTGTGGTTGGTCAACGCTTGTTCCCACGAGCGTTTGTAGTAGTTGCCGTTCTCGCGCGGTGTGATGTACGGGCCGTCACCCCAACCCCAGACTCCGGTGTTGTCGAAGCCCGGAAAGACCAGGCTTGCGATCAAACCGATGCGCCCGGCACGGAGTTGTTCCCGCGCGGTGGCGTAGAAGCGGTTCAGACAATCACCTTTGGCATCGAGCCAGGGATAGACGTTGTCGCAGACGGGCCAGTAGTTCTCGCGGAGATGACAGTGGTAGTCGTGGACGAAATAGAGGTCGTGCGTTTGGCGGACGGCGCTCAGGATGCGTTGATACTCGGCGGCGGAAAAGCCTTGATCGTTGACGGATGCTGACGGTTCGCTCCAACTGAAGTTGACGATGACGGGCCGGCCATCCAGGCGCAGGTAAGCCGGACTCGTCGCGTGGGTGTCGAGGATGTAGGTGAGATTGCGAATGGCGTTGGCGACAGCCTCTTCCCGGGTTCGTGCGTGGTAGTGGTAGCCGAACATCGCTTTGTCTTCAAAGCAGATGACCATCTTGAATCCCAACCGCTGGGCCGTCGCCAGAAGCGGTGCGAATCCCTTTTCTTCGTCGGACGGAATGCCGTACCAATCGAGCACGAAGCCGTCGATGCCCGCCGCCATCGCCGTCAGCATGTGGTACTCAATGACTGCCGGGTCCGCCGAATCGTAAACGCCGATCAACGGGTAATACACCGAGGCGATGTCGCGGCGACCATCGGGGAGCAACCGGGCCGGATCGTGGTTTGGCCCTTTGCCTTTCCATTCCCAATTGCCCCAGCCGCCGCGCCCGTCCGGCGTCTGGAACCAGTTGAAGTAATGCGCGATGACCACGGGACGCTGATTACTGCTCGGTCGTGACGATTGCCGGGAAGAATCAACGACACACCCGCCCAACGCCAATGTGAGGATCGTGAGCCAGCGCATACCAGGAAACAGAAGATTACATCGGTGGCCCATCAAGCAAACGAAAATAAATTGGTACCGCCGGAGGGAGTCGAACCCACACACCCTTTACGGGTACTGGATTTTGAGTCCAGCGCGTCTGCCAGTTCCGCCACGGCGGCCCATTGCGGTGAGCGCGAACAATATAGTGAGTCGCAAATCGAGTGCAACGCAATTCTCCACCCGCCGCCCCAAGGGAGGATTGTCGGCGTTCCTGATTCAGGGTAAGCTCCGGGTGAACCGATGATTGCTTCACCCTTGCTGCGCCAGATTGCCGGGTACATCAACGGACAATGGACCGCCGCCGATCAACCGGCCACGACGCCCGTCCACAACCGCGCCACGGGCGAGCATCTGGCCGATGTGCCGGTCATGGGCGAAGCGGAAACATTGCGGGCCATCGCGGCGGCAGTCGCGGCGATGGAAAACACGCCGTCGGTGGCCGACCGCCGCGTCTGGCTCACCCGGATTGCCGAACAGCTTCTCGCGCACAAACAGGAGTTGGGGCGGATCATCACCTTGGAACACGGCAAGCCGTGGAAGGAGGGGATGGGCGAAGTCGAATACGCCGCCGGGTTCTACCGGTATGCGGCGGAACACCTCGACATATTGGAGGCGCACACCTTGCCGGAAACAATCCGCGGTTGCCGGTGGACAATACACCATCGGCCCGCCGGGGTGGCGGGCTTGATCACGCCGTGGAACTTCCCGCTGGCGATGCTGGCAAAAAAGCTCTCCGCCGCGCTCGGTGCCGGTTGCGCTTCCGTGACCAAACCGGCCACGCTGACGCCGTTGACCGCCATCGCCTTTTGGTCGTTGCTGGATGAAATCGGTTTGCCACCCGGCATGGTGAACTTGGTGATGGGCCAGTCCGGGCCGATTGGCCGGACGTTGTGCGCGCATCCGGCGGTGCGCGTGATCAGCTTTACCGGCTCGACGGAAGTGGGACAGAAATTGATGGAGCAGGTTGCGCCGTACGTGAAACGGCTGGCGCTGGAGTTGGGCGGCAACGCGCCGTTTATTGTGTTTGCGGATGCGGACTTGCCGGCCGCGGCGGATGCGCTGATCGCGAACAAGTTTCGCGCGGGTGGACAAACCTGTGTCTGCACCAATCGTGTGTATGTCGAGCGCCCCGTGCTGGAGCAATTCGTGGCGCTGACGGCGGCGCGCGTCCGAAAGTTGAAGGTCGGCAACGGGCTGGCACCGGACACGGACATCGGTCCGTTGATCAATCGCGCCGCGTTCGACAAGGTGGCCGCCCACGTTCGCGATGCGCTTGCGCAGGGAGCGACACGGGTAGTCGGCGATGATCCATCGCGACCGGCAAATGATTGGGGCGCGTTTTATCCGCCGACAGTGCTGACGGGCATGACCCCCGCGATGCTGGTGTGCCGGGAAGAGACGTTCGGCCCGGTCGTGGCGATCACCTCATTCGTGGATGAAACGGAATTGGCGCGCGCGGCCAACGCGACGGCGTCCGGGTTGGCGGCGTACGTGTTTGCCCGAAATGAGCAACGAGCCGCGCGCCTCATCACGCGGCTGCAATTTGGACACGTCGGATGGAATACCGGCAACGGGCCGACGCCGGCCGCGCCGTTCGGCGGCATGAAGTTCTCGGGTTTTGGCCGGGAAGGCGGGACGGAAGGACTGCTCGAATTCTGTGAGACGCAGACCGTGGCGCAACGCTAGAACTGTTCAGCCTTCGGCGGGCCGATGATCTCCGTGGCGATGATGATGTTGCGGATGTTCTGCCGGTCGCGCAAGGCGGCCGTCCATTGCGCCGAGCGCGAGATTCCGGTGAGGGCTGGCTCCGGTGTTTTCGCAGGCTTCGGTGGCAGCGGTGGCGGTTCGGCCAGCCGGGGGTGGGGCGCGGGCTGCGCCACCGGCGCTGGTTTCGCGGGCGGCGGACTGGGTGGCGCCGGTTGCTGAACCCGTTTGAGGAACTCCTGGAGTTCATCCGCCTTGGCTTTCCACTCGCGCGGTTGCGCCCGTGGAATCACCGGTGGCGGGGGCCGGACGCGACGTGGCGCGGGCCGGGGGCGGGTCGGTGGGGCCGGCGATTCTTCGGTTTCGCCGGACGCCTTCAGTTTACCGGCGATCTTGCTGACCAACACGAAGACCGCCACGATCAACCAGAACCAAACGTCTCCACCGGCTTGTAAGACGGCAATCATGAGGTTTAGGAGGTCGGGCCGGTCTTGCCGGTGTCTTCACCGGAGATGGACTGGCGCATCCGGGAATCGGCCTGAATGTTTTGCATCCGGTAGTAATCCATCACGCCGAGATGGCCGAGCCGGAACGCCTCCGCCATCGCCATGGGCACTTGCGCTTCGGCTTCGACCACTTTGGCGCGCATCTCCTGGGTCTTGGCTTTCATTTCCTGTTCGTTGGCGGCGGCAATGGCCCGCCGCGTTTCGGCGTTGGCGATGGCCATCTGTTTGTTGGCTTCCGCCTGCTCGGTTTGGAGGCGCGCGCCGATGTTGTCACCCACGTCCACGTCGGCGATATCAATGGACATGATGCCAAACGCCGTGCTGGCGTCGAGTCCCTTGCTCAACACGGTTTTGGAAATCGTGTCGGGGTTTTCCATCACGTCCTTGTAGGAGTCCGCCGAGCCGATGGCCGTGACGATGCCTTCGCCGACGCGCGCGATGATGGTTTCCTCCGTCGCGCCGCCGACGAACCGGTCGAGATGCGTCCGGACGGTAACGCGCGCTTTGACCTGCAACTGAATGCCGTCCTTGGCGACGGCGGTGATGAATTGCTTGCCGCTGGCCGGGTTCGGGCAATCAATCACCTTCGGATTCACAGAAGTCATCACGGCTTCAAAGACGCTCTTGCCGGACTGATGCGTGGCCAAATCAATGGCCGCGGCCTGGTTGAACCCAAGATTCAGATTCGCCTTCTCGGCGGCAATCAGCGCGCGGACGACCTGGTTCACGTCGCCGCCGGCCAGGAAATGCGCTTCCAGTTGATCGGTCGTCAGCGGCAACCCGGCTTTGACCGCCGTGATGCGGCTCTGCACGACCAACCCAATGGGCACGCGCCGCAGTTTCATGCTCAGCAACGTCACGAAGGACACCGGCGCGCCGGTCATGCGCGCTTGAATCCAGATGTTGATGAACGAAATGATCACGCCGAGGACGATGAGTCCGATGATGAGGGCGAGAACGCCCAGTGCGAGAATAATGAACTGACCCATGACGGTTTTCTCCTTGTGTTAGAGTTGTTTTACCACGATTTGGTTTTCCTGTACGGCGACAACCTTCACGGGGCTGCCGCTCGCGATCATGCCTGATTCGGCGACGACGTCAACTCGTTTGCCGTCGAACGTCGCCACCCCCGCCGGCCGTAACACGGTTTGCGCCACGCCTTCCTGTCCGACCGTCGCCAGCGGCGGCGCCGCCTGGGCGCGCACCCCGGTCTGGTCGTGCGACAAAATCATCTTCTTGCCGGCGGCGGTCGTCGGAAACACCTTGATGGAAAGCCACGCGACCGCAAACCCGAGCACCACTTCCGCCACGAGCAATCCCACCGTCAATCCCAAATCGCCGGTCGTGCTGAAGCAAATCCAGACGGCAAGCAGCATCAGCACCACGCCGACGGTCCCCAGCACAAAACCGGGAAGATAAAAATCCACGGCGATCAAACCGAGTCCGACCACGATCAAAACAATAATCATCGACCAATCCATAGAACCTCACCCGGTCCGCGTCACGACGACACGGCTGCCTTCCACGGCGGTGATTTTGATGGCCGCGCCGCGCTCAATCAAGTCGCCTTCCGTGACCACGTCCACCAACTCCTCGCCGAACCGGCCCTTGCCGGACGGTCGCAACTGCGTCTCCGCCACGCCGACTGCGCCCAATAACGACCGCGCCGTGCTGGCCGCCGTTGTGTAGCCTTCCGCCGCGCTGGTGGTCGCCCGCAGCTCAAACTTCTTGAACAACGAACTCTTCGGAAAGAAATGCGCCAGAATCATCATCACCACCAGCGAGCCGCCAAACGCCCCGCTGACTTTCACCAGCGGCATCTCGAGATCCGGCCAGGCCGGCAACAGCGGTCCGCCCGGCCACCGATGCGTCATCGCCATCACCAGTGAAATCAAAATCGCGCCGATGCCCAGCACGCCCGTCACGCCGAACCCCGGGATCACAAACACCTCCACCGCCAGCAGGACCGCGCCGATGACGAACAACGCCAGTTCCTCCTTCCCGGCCAGGCCTGCCGCGAAATAACCGAGGAAATACACCCCGAAACAAATCATCGCCACGATGGCCGGCAACATCACGCCCGGATGCGTCAATTCCACGTACACCGCCACGAAGCCGATCAGGATCAACAGCGGCCCGATCACCGTGATGCCGCGCGCCAACACCTCGAACCCATACGGCTGCACCTCAAATGTCTCCGCCCCGGCCAGCCCGACTTTCGCCAGCAACTGCGCGAGCGAATCGACCGTGCCGGACGACAACAACGGCCGCGGCGGCTGACCGTATTCCCGGGCCGCTTCCTCGGCGGTCAACGTCAGCAGCTTGCCTTTCGGACTGATCACCGTGCCGGCGACTGTGAGTCCCGCGTCGGCATCCACCATCGCCTCGAACACATCCGGATTGTGCCCTTTCTCCTGCGCGGTGGACCGGATCAAGGCCCGCATCGCCGAGGTGAGTTTCTCCTCGTAACTCTTCGGCAAATCCGCCACGCCCGCGCCCGGCGTCACCATGATCGGCGTTGCCGCGCCGAGCACGCTGCCCGGCTCCATGAAGATCTGGTCCGTCGCCGCCGCGATGTACGCGCCGGCCGAGTACGCCCGTTGGTTGACCAGCGTGTACGTCTTCAGCGGGGCGCGTTCGAGCAACCGGATGATGTCCTCCGTGGCGTCCACGCGCCCGCCGTTGGTATTCATCTCGAGCACGACCGCCGCGGCGTGCCGGCTGACCGCCTCATTCAACCCCCGGCGGAACAGATACAATGTGTTCCGGGAAATGTCCTCGTGAATCCGGATGACACACACCGTGGTCTGGGCCACGGCCGGTTGCAGGCCGCCCAGCAACAGTGTCCCCAGGAATCCCCATGCGAGTTGCCGCCTCATCACGCGCCATTGTGCTACGACCCGCCGAGATTCTCCACTACAAAACGCCGGCTGATTTGTAAGTTCGCCGCGCCGCTGTTATGGTGCTCCGCCTATGAACCGGAAGGAACTGTTGCGTCTCGCCCGTCGCCTCCTCGCCATTCCCACCGCGCCGTACCACGAACACGGCATCCAACAATGCGTCCGCGCGTATTGCCGGCAACTCGGCTTGCCGGTGACCGTGGATCGCGGGGGGAACCTCCTCGTCAAGTGGGCGAAGCCGCCACGCCGCGACCTTCCGCCGCTGGTCCTCGTCGCCCACATGGATCATCCCGGCTTCGAGGCGCTCGGCGGCCACCGCGTCGAGTTCCTCGGCAACGTGCCGCCGGAAATGTTTCCCCACGGACGGATCCGATTCGGCAATCAGCAGGTCCGGGTCATGAAAGTTACCGGGCGCAAGTTGATGAATGTGAACCAGACGCTCCCGCGCGGCGCGTTCGGCATGTGGGACGTGCCGGCATTCCAGGTCCGCAACGGTCAGCTACACGCTTGCGCGATTGATGACGTGCTCAGCGTGGTCGTGGTGCTGGCGACGTTGACCGAAGTGGTCCGGCGGAAGATGGCGACGCATCTGTGGGGCGTGTTCACCCGGGCGGAGGAAGTCGGCTTTCACGGCGCGGTGGAACTGGCGCGGGCCGGCGTGATTCCGCGGTACGCGTTGGTGATTTCGATGGAGATGAGCCAGGAACGACCGTGGGCGCGGATCGGGAACGGCCCGGTTATCCGCGTCGGTGACCGGATGATGATGTTCGACGCGCCGGCGACGTGGTTCCTGATGGAAACCGCCCGGCAAGCCAAGCTCACCGTGCAACGGGCGTTGATGGACGGCGGCGCGTGCGAGGCGACCGCGTTCGCGGGGTTCGGCTACCGGGTCGGCGGGTTATGTGTGCCGCTGGGCAACTATCACAACATCGGTCCCGGACGGAAGCCGCGGGCCGAATACGTCAGCGTGTCGGATCTGGAAGGGCTGGTGCAGTTGACCGTGGCCGCCGCCGGGCAATGGCGGCATTTTGAGCGGACGACCGGCTCGTTGCGGCAACGGGTGCTGGCGATCCGGCGGAACGCGCCGCGGCCGCTGGTAGGCTGACGACTTCCCTCACTGGTGGGGTTACCACCCGGGGAATTTCTCCTCGCAGGCGCGCGCCGGGGCGGCGTACGCTGCCGGTGCTGGGGGCCAACCGGGAAACCAGTCTTGCCGTTGTCCAAACGCTCGTGACCCACGGGTTCCGCATCACGTTCCATCATTTGCTGCATCTGCCCGCCGTCCGGCTGCTCCGCCTCCTGTCCGGTCCGGCAACTTCGCGCGGCCCCAACTGGCCTGGCTGCTTGAATGCTGGCGCCGATTGGTACAGGGGCGATCCTGATGACGAAGAATTCCTCGTGGCGCAGTACCGGGCAATGCTGAGCCGGTGTCGCCACCCGTCTGCGACACGGGATGCGATCATCCGTGTCGGCGACCTGAGCGGTGAAAACGTCGAGCCGTAGCCGCCGTTACTTCGTCAACCGCGTCAACGCTTCCAGATATTTCTCGCTGGTCTTGCGGATGATTTCTTCCGGCAACTGCGGCCCGGGCGGCTGCTTGTCCCACGTCAACGTCTCCAAATAATCGCGCACGAATTGTTTGTCGAAGCTGGGTTGCGACTTGCCGGGTTGATAGGTGTTCGCCGGCCAGAAACGGGAGCTATCAGGGGTCAACGCTTCGTCGATCAAGAGCAGTTTGTCACCGGCTTGCCCGAATTCAAATTTCGTGTCGGCAATGATAATCCCGCGTTGCCGGGCGTAATCGCGGGCAAAGTTGTAGAGCGCGAGGGACAGGTCCCGCACCTTTGCGGCGAGCGGGTGACCAATGATCTTGGCGCACCGGTCGAAATCAATGTTCTCATCGTGACCAGATTCGGCCTTGGTAGCCGGGGTGAAAATCGGCTGCGGCAACTCGCTGGACTCGCCGAGGCCTGCCGGCAGCTTGATCCCGCACACCGTCTGTGATTGCTTGTATTCTTTCCACCCGGAGCCGGCGAGGTAACCGCGCACGACGCACTCGATGGGCAACGGCTGGCACTTGCGCACCAGCATCGAGCGCCCGCGCAACGACGGCACGTCGCCGACCCGGTTCCGAATCTGGTCGTAGTCGCTCGTCAGAAAATGGTTTTCGACGATGTGGCCGGTCTTCTTGAACCAGAATTCGCTGAGTGCCGTGAGCACCCGGCCCTTCTCGGGAATCGGATTGGGCAGGATCACGTCGAACGCGCTGAGGCGGTCGGTCGCGACGAACAGCAGCACGTCCCCGAGATCGAAGACTTCCCGGACTTTGCCGCTTTTGAGTTTCTTGGTGTTGGGCAGGTTGATTTGTATGATTGTCTCTGACATGGGGGTAGCCTAATATTCAGAACTGTATGTTCAAACCGAGCCGCAAATTCAAGGCGAATGTGACCGCGGGGAGATTTTTTCTTCTGAGGCGCCTCGTGGTCGTCATCCTGATCTTGGGTGCCGGGAACTTCCGCGCCTTCCACCGGCCTGCCCCGCCGGTGGAACACCAGCCGTGAATCGCTGGATGATCGCGCTGGTGGTGGCGACGCTCGGGATTTGGAGCGTCGTGGCGGCGGTGGTGCCGAGCTTCAACTGTAACCGGTGGGATAATTTCGAATACTTTACCCCGGCAATTGTCCAGGCTCATGACCGTTGGTTGGCTGGCGAATTGCCGGCAATAAACCCCCACCAATTGATGGGAGAACCGCTGATTCCGAGCGGGCAACCGGGAGTATTTTATTTCCCGTACACGTTCAGTGTATTGCTTCTGCGCGTGTTGTCGTTACCGCCGGACCACTTAATGGCGATCGTGTGGTGTTTGCATCTGCTGTGGGCGGCGCTGGGATTGTTTTTGCTGATGCGCAGTTTGGGTGTCCGGGATCCTTTCAGTTTCCTCACAGCCGTGAGTGCGTGTTTCGGCGGCTACGTCGTGTCCATTTCGCTATGCTGGATTTTTATGTGGGCGATTTTTTCCTGGGTGCCGTGGATTCTCTGGGGCGTGCTCGAAGTTCTGACGGGCACGCGACGCCGGCGCGGTGGACTGGCCATTGCCGGTGGGTTAGCCGCGATCGCCAGCATTGGCTATCCCCAGATGACGGTTTACGTGTGGTTGTTGGTGGTGTTGTTCGGGCTGTTTTTCGGAGCGGGGCATTGCCGTCGCCAGCCATCTTTGATTCCACCCTTGGTTGCCGGCGCGTTGCTCAGCCTGCCGGCATTGTTGCCGATGTTTCAGGCCATCCAACGGACATCCCGTTCTGAATCATTTAGTCTGGCCGGATTTCTGGAACGCGGCGTCCCCGGGCCGGTGTTGTGGCAATGGTTTTGTCCGTTGCTGCAAGCCCACACCGATTTTCTGCGCGACCGCGCGTCCGTGGTGGGGTATCAAGGCGCGTGGATCGTCGGGGCGTTGGTAATGGGCGGGTGCGCGTTTCGTGAGCGGCTGGCGCGCGCCTTTTGGTTGTTGCTCGGACTGTCGCTGGTGTTCACGTTGCTGGCGTTGGGTGGGAACGCTTTTCTTTATCCGCTGACATATGGATTGCCGGTGTGGTCTTCGTTTCGATGGCCGTTCAAGTTT
>JBBISF010000011.1:0-11197 GCA_037441425.1 Verrucomicrobiia bacterium | reverse complement strand
GAGCCAGGTGTGCGTGGCGTTGACGGCGGGCGTGGGATTAGAACTGGGCGCGCGCGCGGTGCGCGGGCGCCGATGGATCCGATGGGCGGCGGTTTGCGTTCCATTGCTCCTCACAGCGTGGCTGCTAATGAAGCACGCCGCGGTTCCTTGGGGTTCCGGATTGGGGTGGTTGTGTATCGTTGCGGCGCTGGCGGCGATCGGGTTGACTGGTTTTTGCGATCAGCGGTGGGCGGCTGCAATGTTGTTGGGGGCCGGTCTCTTGAGCGCGGCGGCGGTGTTGGCGGCGTGTCATTTACCGGGGTTGAAGGCTTATCGGGAACACTACGGCATTGCCGGACCAGAAGTCTTGGGAATTGATCCCGCTTACCGGGTGCTGCCCCTGACTCCGGGCCGGACGCCAATCAATGGAGAATGGCCGATGCAATGGCTCGGTCTGTTCGATTCAGCGACGATTAACGGGTACGACAGCGCGACCGGCACGATGGCCGGGCTGATTCCCGAAGGGTATGCAACCTGTCTGCCGTCGAGCGTGGACGGCACGCTGCCGTACGGCATCACCCAACGGATGCTGCCGAGTTATTTGTTGCGTACCTTCAACGTCAAATATGTGCTGGCAAGTGTCGAGGATCGGATGGCCCAAGCGTTGGTGGCCGATGCGGGCGGCTATCGCGTGGTTCGCAAGCTGCCGCAAGTGATCGTTTATGAAAACCAAGATGCCCTGCCGCGCGCCTATTTCGCCAGTGAGGTGCGGCCGTTCAGTTTCCCGGCCATGCGGGAAGGTCTGTTGGAGAACAAGGTGCCGCTGACGACGGCTTACGTTGACCAATGTTCGCAGCCGAGGCAAGAGCCTCACGCCGAAATCAAACACGCAACGTTCGCAAACGCTTCAGCGACGTTCGAGGTCACGGCGCCGAGCGGTGGTTTTTTGGTGTTCTCGGAGCGCTACGATCCCGGTTGGCGGGTTTGGGTGGACGGACAGCCGGCCAAGGTCTGCGCGGTAAATCTGACGCTCATGGGCGTGTCTGTGCCGAGTGGTGCACACCGGGTTGTCTTCGGCTATCGCACGCCAGGGCTGCGCTGGGGAATGGGCGGGGCGTTGGTCGGGCTGATTGTCCTGGTCGTCTGGCAATGGCCACCGGGCCGCAACCGACGTCAGTAGCGCACGATCAAATAGCGTCCGATTTGTTCCATGGTCTTCGAGACCTTTGCCAGACGACTGGTTGCCGGATTGCGATTGGCGTTGCCCACTTCCACTAGAATCGTTGAGCCGCGAGGCAGATTGGCCGGCAGTTTTCCTCCGTTGAAGAAGTTTGTGATTTCCCGGTAGCGTTCGTGAGCGAAGGGAGTGTTGAGATAGTGGGAGTACCAGGTCCGGATGCCGGTGTAGGCTTGCGCGAGGTAGGCTAACTCAGATGTGTTGGTAAACAGGATGATTTGGTTCTGCGGTTGCGGCAGACGCCGAAGATAGTTCAACATCTGCAGCGTGTCGGCCTGTAAGTACACACCCGTCGGCTGCCGACAATTGACCCAAAACCAGGCCGCATTATCCGCCACCATCACAGCAACCACCACCAACGAGAGTCCGAAATACAGCGGACGAAACTTGAGGGATCGCAGCGACTTGAAGATCCGCATCAGTACCGGCGCGCCCAAAAGAAACAACGGCGTCCAGATATAGCCCCGGGTAAAATGCAGGGGTTGGATCGGTTTGATGAACATCTCATTGTTCGCCAGTGCGAACGATACAATCAACCATACCGCCAGCAGTCGTTGCGTTGGCGAGGCCAACACTTGGCGGGCCAGATTGAACCGACGAATTTGCCACAGAACCAACAACGCCACCAGGCCATATCCCAACAGCAGGGCATCCGCGTGGAGCAAGTACGGCGCTTGCATCTGCGCCATCACGGAGGCGTGTTCTGGGAAACGCGGCAGAAAGGCGAGGTAATAACCAACGTGAAACGCCAAGCACGCCACCGCCCCAAGGACACTGCCGACTGGCACGGCTGCATTTTGAAAGCAATAGCGTTCCAGCACTGTCCAACCGAGAACGATCAAACAGAATTGCGCACCGGTGAGCGGATGGCTGAGCGACAACAGAAAAAGTGTTAGGATCGCCAATGTCCATCGCCGGCGGATCAGCAATAGGACACATCCCAACGCCAGAATGTGATAGAACGCCTCGGTCGGATACACCAGATTCCGTCCCAGATTCAGGAACCACCAGCCGTCTGACGGATCATGACGGAAACTCAACCCGGCTCCCGTGACGAGATCCACAATGACAAACAAACCGCCACCCCATAGGAAGCAAGGTAATGCCCACCGCGCTTGCGGACGGCGTAACCCGTAAAGTTCCTCGTAGAGTGCAATCGCCACCCGCCAACACACGACTCCGGCCGCCAATCCCAGGAGCATGAACACCACGCCCGGATGGCCGCCGGTCAATCCCAATAATCCCGCCAGCAACAACGTCAAGGGCTGGAAGTAAATGCGCGGGCTATGCGGATTCCAACTGCACGGATTGCTGTAGCCCAGCCGCCATTCCGGTCGATCCAGATATTCCCGCGCATTCGCCACGTAGACCGGCATATCCCACTGCGTGAACCCCGTCGCAATCCACCCCGGCATCTGCAACGAATTCCGGTAATGCGCCGCGTACAGCGCGACCACAGGCGTAATCATCAGGGCCGCGACCAACCACCGGCGGAGTTCGCGGCTGAGCGGTCTCACGGCGTTTTCCTCCAGACCGCCAACACCGAACGTCCGACGGAATGACCCAGCAGGGGATCGACCACCCGAGACAACGGCACGACTGACCGATCCCAGAAACGAATTTGTTCCTCCGTGGGCAAGCTCTGCTGCATCAGGAACCGATTGGCCAGCGACAGGAGACAACCGCCGGAATCGAGGTAACGAGTGTGTTCAATCCTTAGCGCCGGCGGCGCGGCAGCCGCCAGTGTCGCTTTCGTGTAACGCCGGTAATGGCCGAGCGCCGCGTCAAACGCGGAGAACAAAGCCGGATGCGCCGGCGACAACACGACGAGATATCCGCCGATCCGCAGGTGTTGCGCGGCTCGCTGCAACTCCGCCGCGTCGTCTTCGATATGTTCCAGCACATCAATATACAAAATCGCGTCAAACGATTCGCCGTCCGGCAAATGGGCCAGCTTGCCGGCGCGCGGTTCACAGGACAGGTCCGCAGTGTTGTTCTTCAGTTGAGCCAGGAGCGCGTGGTCCGGTTCAAGGCAGACCCAGCGGCGTTGTTGGGGGCTGCGCAGATGCCGCGTGTTGCTGCCAAGACCAGCGCCGACTTCCAACACGTCGCCACGCAGGTAGGGAATGACTTGATGGCTCCAATAGCGTTTCCAATTCGTCGCTCCGGCGAAGAGGGCGAGTTCTTCGCCCGCATATCTGAAGTCAGCTTGGCTGTTCATAGAGCGTGCGGATTGGGCCGACAAAAAACTTGTAGTCGCGCACCGGTAGGAAATTCAGGCTGTTCCGCTGGAACAGGATCAGAAAGGTTAATCCCAAAGCCACGGTCAGCATCTGTGCGATCAGAATAAATAGTGCCCCAGCCGCGTACGTCGCCCAGCCGGGAATGGCCAAGTTCGTCCCCAGCCGAATGCCGACCACGCCGAGCAGAAGTCCCAGCAACATTCCCAGGACAACCAACATGGCCAATGACAACCGCGCCCCCACCAACTCGACAAACACCGACACCGCGCTCAATCCGTGCACCACCATGCTGACGAAGTTGAGCTTGGATTGACCGGCCAGACGGCGGGCCCGGGCGGTCGGCAGCAGGTCGCAGGGTAACTTCGTTTTCAGCACCGTTGCGGCATAGTGGTTCCAGAGGTCCGGCGCCACCGTCAAGGCGTCCAAGTGGCCGCGGGACAGGATGCTGAAATTTCCCACGCGCACGGAAATGCCGGTTAGCAGCCAGTGCAGACCGCGGTAGGTGTGATAGCACACGCGGAAGAGCCAACCCTCCGAACGCCGCATCCGGGCCGCAAACACCACTTTGCGCCCGTCGAGTTTCTGGAAGCGTTCCACCAGGCGCGGTACGTCTTCTGGCCGGTCTTCACCGTCGGCGTCCATGACGATGATCGTTCCACCCTGGCGCTCCGCGTAAAAGAAAGTCAAACCGATGGCGATGGCGCGTTGATGGCCAAGATTGCGCCGCAACCGCAACACCTCGACGCCGGCAATGTGCGCCAAACGGTTGGGAAGAAACGGCTCAGGCGGCGCTTCTTGCGAGCCGTCGTCCACGATGAGCACACGCGCCGGGCCGGCCAGCACCGCATCCAATTGCGCGATCACGAACCGGGCAGCCTCCCAGTCGTCGTAGACCGGCATCAAGATGGTCAGCGCATCCATCGGGTGACGTCACTCTCGCAAGTCTGCTCCCAACTGTCAACGCGGCGGGCGGGCGCGTTGCCGGGAACGGCGCACGCGCTCAACTCCAGTGGCTCAGCAACTCGGCAAGCAGCCGGACCCCGAAGCCGGTGGCTCCTTTGGCCAAGTACGGATGCTCCGTGGCTGTCCAGGCGGTGCCGGCAATGTCAATGTGCGCCCACGGCGTGTCGGCCGCATACTTGCCAATGAAGGCCGCGCCGGTAATCGCGCCACCGTAGCGGCCGCCGGTGTTTTTGTGGTCAGCGACATCGCTTTTGATTTTGTCCCAGTACTCCTGCCACATGGGCAGTGGCCAGACGCGCTCACCGGTGCGATGGGCGGCGGCCTTGATCTTTTCCGGCAACTTCTCGTTGTTGCTGAACAGACCCGCTGCGAATTCACCAAGAGCGACGACGCAGGCACCGGTCAGGGTGGCGAGGTCAATGATGGCTTGGGCGTTGCGCTCGCGGGCGTAGGACACGGCGTCGCCGAGAACGACACGGCCTTCGGCGTCGGTGTTGAGAATTTCGATGGTGATGCCGCGTTTGTCCTTGCCGGGATAGCTGGTGACGATGTCGCCAGGCCGGTAGCTGGTGGCGCTCGGCAGATTTTCAGCGCTGGCGATGATGCCGAGAACCGGGACGGGCAATTTCAGTTTGGCGATGGCGCGCAGCGCGCCGAGAGTGGCGACGCCGCCGCATTTGTCGAATTTCATTTCGTCCATCTTGTCGCTCGGTTTGATGGAGATGCCGCCGGAGTCGAACGTGATGGCTTTGCCCACGATGGCGACCGGCGCTTGGCGTTTACCGGTAGGCGGATTGTATTCGAGGACGATCAACCGGGGATCGTGGGCGCTGCCGCCGCCGACGGCGAGGAGGCCGCCGAACTTGCCACGGGTAAGCGCGGGTTTGTCGAAGATGGTGCATTTGAGGCCGCATTCCTTGGCGAGTTGCCGGGCGTAGTCGGCCATGATCTCGGGATAGACGACGTTGCCGGGCCGGTCCGCGATGCCGCGCGCGAAGTTGGTGGATTCGGCGATGGTTTGGGCGCGGGTGACAGCTTGTTTGGCAGCGCGTTGATCAGCACGAGCCGGGAGACAGAGGGTGAGAGATTTGAGTTCGGTGTGGTTGTCGTTGTCGGGTTTGAACTCGGTGTATTTGTAGGAGGCGAGAATGGCGGCATCGACGATATCGGCAATGGCGTCGTTGGCGGAGCTGGTGTCCGGCACGGCGATGGCGGCGCGTTCGAGGCCGGCGGCGAGCAGTTTTTTGACGGCGCTGCCGACGGCGCGGCGAAGGGTTTCGTGGTTGGCTTCCGCGCGTTTGCCGAGACCGGTGAGCAGCAGGCGCTGGGGCGTCAATTGGCCGGCGGTGTGGAGGAGGAGTTGTTGTTTGGCGGCGCCGTTGAATTCTTTCTTTCCAACGTTGACCAGCAGATGTTTTAGGGCGGATGGGCCTTGGGGGTGTTCGTTTTCGTACGCGCCGAGGATGAGGACGGGCAGTTTTTGTGAGAAAGCCGAGCCACTGGTAACCGTAATATTCATGGGGCGCGGATTATACGGGGCGGTTTCCGGGGCGTCAATCAGTGGGTGGCAATTGTCTTGCTCAGGGGAGGGGAAAGGATCGTTGGCAGCACCCACGAACTGAATCGATGAGCTTGGACCTGAGTGCCAGAATTGCCAGTGCCGCCGCCGGACTGTCGTCGCCAGACTGGATCCGGGCGACGTTGTTATTGTCGTTGATTGCGGCGGGGCAACTCACGGCGGTTTGTATCTATCTGGCGCGGGGCACACGGAAGGCGCATTTTGGGTTCTGGGCCGTGGCGTGGTTGCTGTACGCGGGTTACCGGGTGATGGCGTACCGGTTGCATACTTGGCCTGGGCAGTGGGCGTGGTTATGGATTGAGTTTGGCTGCCTGGGGGTGAGCGGTTTGTTTTTGCTGCTGGGGATGCTCCATCTGACGGGCCACGAGCGCAGGCAGTCGTTGGTGGTGGCGGGCGTGGCGGGGGTGATGGGATGGAGCGGGTATGCGGCATCCGCCTTGCCGGAATCGGTGTGGAACGCGGCCCCATTGATGGCGTTGTTGGCGGGGGGCTGCGCGTGGGCCGGCACCCACTACGGCCGAAAACGCCCGGTGACCCGCGCCAATCAGTTGTTGGCCTTTTCGTGGTTCGCGTGGGGGTTTTGTTCATTGCTCTTTACCTACGTTGGCGTGGCGGGCACGGCGAAGGGGATTGAACATCTCATCATGCCGGTGCTGACGCTGTTGGTGGGGATGGCGCTGATGTTGAAGGAGGAGGCGGCGCTCGCGGAGGATAAATACCGGGGGGTGCTCGAGGGGACGGCGGAGGCGCTGTTTCTCGTGGACTTGTGGACGCAACAGGTGTTGGACGCCAACAAGGCGGCGTGCCGGTTGACGAAATATTCGCGGGAAGAATTGCTGCGCCGGACATTTCTGGAGTTGTGTCCCGACCTGCGCAAAAACGGCGAGAGCCTGCTGGACGTGCGGAGTATGTTCAACACGGTTTTCAAACCGTACAGCGAATTTCACATCCTGCGCGCCGACCACAGCCCGGTGATTTGCGAAGGCGACGCCACGCTGGCTCAATGGCGGAAACAGGCGGTGCTGCAGTTGACCGTGCGCGAGGTGGATAAGTCGCAGACCACCAATCAGCTCATGCGACGCACGGAGAAACTGTCGTCGCTGGGGCAACTCGTGGCCGGCGTCGCGCATGAATTGAACAACCCCTTGGCGGTGGTGGTGGGGTACTCTCAGGTCATGGCCAAAGCCAACGATTTGGACGAAAAAGTCCGCGGCAACGTGCTCCGCATTCTCCACGAGAGCGAGCGCGCCGCCAAGATCGTGCGCGATCTGTTGTCGTTTGCGCGGCCGTGTGAGCCGCAGATGACGACGGTGGATGTGAATCGCCTCATCTGCAACGTGCTGGACATCCGGGAGTCCGATCTGCGCGGACATCAGATTCAAGATCAGGTGTACTTGGCGCCCGACTTGCCGCCGACCAAGGCGGATGCGATTCAGATCGAGCAGGTCATCAATAATCTGATTTCCAATTCGATCCACGCCCTCGACGCCAAGCCGCCGGGCGAGCGCCGACTCAAAATCACCAGTGAAGTGTGTGGGTTCTTTATTCGGGTGAGGGTCACCGATTCCGGCCCCGGAATCCTGCCGGCCGTGCAGGAGAAGATTTTCGACCCGTTCTTTACGACCAAAGCGCCCGGCAAGGGCACGGGCTTGGGGTTGTCCATTTCCAATACGATCATGGAGGAACATCACGGGCGGATCTGGTTTGAGTCGCAGCCGGGGCGATGGACGGAGTTCTACGTCGAGTTGCCAATCGTGGCGTGCGAGAAGCCGGCTGAGACCGTTGGCGCGCCGGTGGATGTGCAGATTGAACCGCCTGTTGCGGCAGTGAGTCCGGCAACCGAGGGGCGGATCTTGATTGTGGATGACGAGCCCGGGATTCGCGAAGTGCTCAAGGACGTACTGATTTGCAGCGGTTTCGTGGTGGATACCGCGGCCAACGGTCAGGAAGCGCTGGAGCGCATTTCTTCCAACCGCTACGACCTCATCATTTCCGACCTGTGCATGCCGGAAATGGATGGGCCGGCGCTGTACGAAACCGTGCGGAATCAGGATGCCCGGCTGGCGGATCGGATCATTTTTGTCACCGGTGACACGGTCAGTCCGAAATCGAGGGGATTTCTTGAACGCACCGGCAATCGTTGGCTTAGCAAACCCTTCAATATCCGTGACGTAGAGGATACAGTCC
This sequence comes from Verrucomicrobiia bacterium, assembly GCA_037441425.1. GTDB lineage: Bacteria > Verrucomicrobiota > Verrucomicrobiia > Palsa-1439 > Palsa-1439 > JBBISF01. Next base: position 3,009 of record JBBISF010000011.1, on the reverse strand, counting down.
ACGATGTCTTGGGACGGTCCCTGCAGCCGGTCGGTTAACCGCCTGCGGATGTCCCTTCGCTGGCAAAGCACGTGCTCCTAGTCGCTTGGACTTCTGGAGGAAGATGCGATGAACATTGATCATTTGGCCACGGTGCTGGACTCGTTAAGTCTGGTATTTCCGCCAGATTGGGTGCGGGCCGCGTTAGTGCTGGCGTTGCTGGGCACGCTGGTCGTCGTCGGCTTGTTTAGCTACCTCAACCACCACACGCGGAAGGAGTATTTTCGCCTGTGGACGATAGCCTGGGTGTACTACGCGGTCTTCCTGTTGGCCTCCATTGGGTTTAGCCGCCAGCCGGAAAACCCCATTCTTGTGATGCTCCGGCTCGCGACGTTGGGCATCGGCGCGCTCTACATGTTTTTTGGCAGCTTGGAGTTTGAAGAACGTCCCCGGCCCCGCCGAGAACTCTCGCTCGGTGTGTTGATGATTGTCGTTTGGAGTGCCGTGGCCGCTTATCAGGTGCGCGACCGTTTGTGGGTGACGGTGCCGATGTTCACGTTGTTGGCCACCGCGTGCATTTACACTGCCGCCATGTACGCCCGGTTCTGCCGGAAATATCGCGGCGCTGTCCTGTTGACCAGCGGTTTTGCGCTGTGGGGCATCCATCTGCTGGCGTTTCCGTTCCTGCCGTTGACGCAGATCACCATGGCGACCGGCTATCTGGTGGCCGCCGCGCTCGCGTTGTTCATCGCGATGGGCATGATGATCCAGGTGCTGGAAGAAGCCCACCAACGCAACGAGACACTGGCCGTTAAAGTGAAAGAGAACACTGAACAAAGCCAGCAGTTGCAGGAAGTCGTCGGCGTCACCGAGCAGCGGCTCCGCGCGCTGTTCGACACGGCCAGCGATGCCACGTTCGTCGTGGACTTGGAAACGATGCAAGTGACGGAGGCCAACCAGGCCGCCAGTCACCTCGTGGGCACACAGATCGAGTCATTGGTTGGCCGCAGCTTCATTGATCTGTGTCCAGCTTTGCGCCGGCACAGCAAGAGCCTGGTGAGCACCAAGAAAGTTCTGGAAACCCAGTTCAGCACGCCGACGCAATTCCAGATGCACCGGGGTGATGGCACGCCGATCCGCTGCATCGGGCAGGGGCGGCTCGTCCAATGCCAGATGCGCCCCGCCATCCAAATCACCGTGCGCGAGGTCACCGACCGTAGTCATCTGGAACAACAACTGCGCGAAGCCGAACGACTCTCGGCCTTGGGCCAGTTAATCGCGTCCGTGGCCCACGAATTAAACAACCCCCTGGCCATCGTCGCCGGCTACAGCCAGTTGCTCACCAAACGCCCCGGCTTGGACGACCGCACCCGGCAGGATTTCCAGAAAGTCGTCGCGGAAAGCGAGCGCGCCGCCAAGATCGTGCGCAACCTCCTCACCTTTGCCCGGCCGCGCGATCCCGATAAACGCCAGGTGGACATCAATCAGCTCATCAACAATGTCCTCGCCGAGCGCGCCGCCGAATTTCAAGCCAACAACATCCGGGTCGAAAAACGTCTGGCCACGGAACTGCCCAAGACCAGCGCCGACCCCGCGCAATTCGAGCAAATCATCCACAACCTCGTCAGCAACGCCATCCAGGCCCAACCCGCCAACCAGGACAAGGTCGGGCGGATTGAAGTCAGCACCTACGAATACGGCGCATACATCCGCATCGCCGTGGCCGACGAAGGCCCCGGCATTGCGCCCGATGTCATGCCCAAGATTTTTGAGCCGTTCTTCTCCACCCGGCTGCCCGGTCACGGCACCGGCCTCGGCCTGACCATCTGCCGCGCCGTCCTCGAAGAACACCACGGGAAAATCTGGGTCCAAAGCGAACTCGGCAAAGGCGCCAAATTCTTCGTCGAACTCCCCATCATCGGCGGCACCGACGAACTCGATGCCGAACCTGAAGCCCCGGCTGGCGACGCCGTGGAATTCGATCCGTCCGCCAGCCAATACCGGCTGCTTATCGTGGACGACGAACCCGGTATCGTGGATGTCCTTAGGGAATCACTCGCGCGTCACGGCTACAGCGTGGACACCGCCGGCAACGGCGCGGAAGCCCTCCGCTGCCTCGCCGCCAACCGGTACGACCTGATCATCACCGACCTCCGCATGCCCGACATGGACGGCGAAAAAATGTATCACGCCGTCTTCGAGCGCAATCCCGCGCTCGCCAAGCGCATCATCTTTTTGACCGGCGACACCATCAGCAGCGCCGCGCGGTCGTTCCTCGACTGGACCGGCAACCGCTGGTTCAGCAAACCGTTCCAGATTGCCGACCTCGAAAAAGTCGTCCACAACTTCCTCCGCGCCGACGCCGAACTGCTCTCCACCGTCATCCGGTAGGGGGTGTGGTCTCTGCGTTTTTGGCGGATCATCTGGCCACCAGACCGGCATCACGGTTGACTTTGGGCGTGGCCCGTCCTAATTGTCTTTTCGCAATGGAACGGAAGACTCTCGATCAACGCGACCGGATGACCGACCTCGAACGGCTGCGGCATTCAGCGGCGCATGTCATGGCGGCGGCCATCGTCAAGCTTTGGCCGGATGCCCAGTTCGCCGCCGGGCCGCCCGTGGAGGACGGATTTTACTACGACGTCGAGTTGCAGCACCGGATTTCGCCCGAAGACTTCCCGGCCATCGAAGCCGAGATGAAAGCCATCGTCAAAGCGAACCAGGTTTTCGAGAAACAAACCGTCAATCGCGACCAAGCCATCGCCGACGGGCAAGCCGGTAAGCTCGGCGCGCTCGGCAGCCGGGAAGTCCCCAGCAAGTTCAAGCTCGACATGCTCCAAGGCATACCGGAAGGCGAGCCGATTTCCTATTTCAAGACCGGTGACTTCGTTGACCTCTGCGCCGGACCGCACGTGATGCGCACCGGTAATGTTGGCGCGTTCAAGCTGACCAGTGTCGCCAGCGCGTACTACAAGGGCGACGAGAAGAACCCGCAGCTCCAGCGCATCTACGGCACGGCGTTCAAGAACA
>JBBISF010000010.1:0-53269 GCA_037441425.1 Verrucomicrobiia bacterium | reverse complement strand
CAATCACTTGCACAGACGGAATCAACTCGGATTAGTTAACGGCATTGAGCTTAGGCCATCAAACACTAAAACTCGCGCCGCACGAACACGTCGCCGTGGCGTTGGGATTATGCAGTTTGAACCCGCCGCCGATCATCGCGTCCACAAAATCCACCGTTGCCCCGCTGATGAACAAGGCGCTCTTCTGATCCACCAACACCCGCGTCCCGCCGGTGGCGACAAGAATATCCTTAGGCGTCGGCGGATTCTTCTCGAATTCCAGTTTGTACTCCAGCCCGGCACACCCGCCGCCAACCACCTTCACGCGCAAGGCGCCCCCGGCGATCCCGTCGCGCTGCATGAGTTGGTTCACCTTGCGCCCCGCCAGCTCCGTGAGCTTGATCAGTTTTTCCGAGCCAGGGCGCGGACCGGACTGAGTTGGTGTTGTGCTGCCCATCGTGTTCACATTATCACATTTAGTAACCGCAGTGAACCGATTCTGTGGCATGATAGCCGGCGATGACCCCAATCGTTGAACTGGCGGATGCCAGTGTGCTGGCGGGTGAGCGGTTGGTATTTCGCCGCACCAACTGGGTCCTGCGGCCGGGCGAACACTGGGCACTGGTTGGGCCCAACGGTTCCGGCAAGACGCTCTTCGCGAGTGCCCTGGCCGGTGGTGTGCCGGTGGTTCGCGGGGCGTTGCGCGTGTCGGAAGGCACGGTTGAGCATGTTTCGTTCGAACAACAAAAAGCGCTGGCCGGCGATGCGCCCGCCGCCGCGCGCTGGTTTAGCCTCGAAGAGGAGGAAGCCCGCCCGGCATATGAGTACCTGTCGCAGAACAACATTGAGGAGCGTAATCCGTTTGAGGTTGTGACGCGGTCACGAGCATCGGCGCGCGCCTTCGCCCGTCACCAGCAGCAGGTGGTCCGCTTGCTGGGAGTCACCTCGTTGCTCAGCCAGCCGCTGCTTTCGCTGTCGAACGGGGAAATGCGCAAGCTCCTGCTGGCGCGGGCGCTGTTGCGCCGCCCGCGCCTGCTGATACTCGACGATCCATTTGCCGGTTTGGATCACGATTTCCGGTGTCACCTGAAAGCGATTCTGGAGAAACTGATCCGGCGGCGACGGGTACATCTGCTCTTGATCGCGACGCATCCCGACGAATTGCCGCGCGGCATTACTCATTGGCTGCGTGTGGACCGCTGCCGGGTGGTTGGACAAGGCCCGTTTGTGCGCCGAAGCATGCGCGAGGTGTTCCCAAACATCACCGCGCCCGGACGCCGGCGGCTATCAGGCAGGAAACGTGGCCATGGAGAGGAGCTTGTCCGGTTAAATGCGGTCACCGTGCGTTATGGCCGGCGCGTCATTGTCCGGAACGTCAACTGGGTCATCCGCCGTGGCGAGAGCTGGGCATTGCTCGGTCCGAACGGTTCCGGCAAGAGCACGCTGCTGAGTGTGATCATTGGCGACAATCCGCAAGCGTATTCCAACGATGTTCGCGTCTTTGGCCACCGTCGCGGCGACGGGGAGAGCGTCTGGGAGTGGAAACAGCAAATTGGCTGGGTCGCGCCGGAACTGCATCTGCACTTCCCTGAAACCACAACCTGCCTCGACACCATTCTCTCCGGTTTTGACGACACCTACGGGTGCTTTCGGCGACCGACGCCCCGACAACGTATGGCGGCGCGCCGGTGGCTGAGACGGCTTGGGTTATCGGCTTCGGCGCAACAGGCGTTTGGTTCATTGTCCGCCGGCTGGCAACGGATGACGTTGCTGGCGCGCGCCCTGGTGAAGTCCCCGGCACTGCTGGTCTTGGATGAGCCCTGCGAGGGCTTGGATGCAGAACACCGGGCGCGTTTCGTACAGACCGTCGAAGGTTTGCTGGATCACACGACGGCGATTTTCGTGACGCACCGCCGCGATGAAATTCCGGCGGGCATCGACCGGGTATTACGGCTGATGGACGGGGCCGCCCGTGCCGCTCCACGCCGACTCAGATTTTCTCCTCGCCGGCGGCGATTTGCTGGAGGCGGCGGCGGTTGAGGACTTTGACCTGCGTGCCGCGGTAGGTGAGGATTTTGTGTTGGGCCAGCCGGTGGAGAAGGCGGGAGAACGTTTCCTTGGTGGTGCCGAGCATTTGGGCCACGGTCGTTTTACTGATGGCGATCTTGATGGGCTGACCGGACGCGGCCGGGAGGCTGAGGATGTAGCTGGCGAACCGGGCCGGCACTTCTTTAAGGGTGAGATCGGTGAGGGCGTTGCGCATGTGACTGAGCCAGCGGACCAGCGCGCCCATGATTTTGAAACTCAGTTTGGGATCGCGGGCGAGGAGTTGTTTGAAGCCGGCTTTGTCCACCATGACGACGGTGGTGGCGGCCAGCGCTTCGGCACTGGCCGGGTACTCCTCCATGAACAACGCCGCCTCAGCAAACGATTCGTTGGCTTCGACCACGTGCAACACCCGTTCCCGACCATCGGGGCCGACGCGGAAAATTTTCACCACGCCGGCCACGATGAGGAAAAAGCCGCGCGTCCGTGCGCCTTCGCCAAAGATAAACTGCCCTTTGCGGAACTCCTTGCGGACGGCGACCGCCTCGACGAGATCCAGTTCCGCTTGGTCGAGATCCGAAAACAAGCGGCAGTTTTTCAGGAGCAGGGTCAAGTGCATCGTCGAAGCCAACGCTAACGGGGATCAACACCGTCCGTCAATCAGCATCGCCGCGGAGCTTCCTCAGGGGCTTGAGACTGACACCTTTCCCCCAAAGTCTCAATCTCCCGCTTGCCTTTGGCGAGGATGTGTTTGTCGAAGCCACCCATCAGCAACAAGTCTTGGCCATACTGTTTGCGGTATTTAACGGGATCGGCGCCCCATGTGCCGATTTCGATGGGGAACATGCAGTTGACGCCGCCTTCCAGCCAGAGCGGGAGCAGATCATCAATCTTGCCGTCGCAAACTGCTTTTCGAGCAGCGCCACCGAGAGGTCGGCCATCGTCGTACACCACGAGGGCGATATTTTTCATTCCCAGCCAGTCGCGCGATCGACCAATGTGCGGCCGACATGCATCGGGATCGAAACGCTGGAGCGTTACCGGCGTACGACCACGCCGTCGGACTACATCTGGGTGTACACGTCACCATCATCTTCCAGAATCTTGGTCTCGAACCCCGGATTCAGATCACCGGCCACGCCGGTGCCCCAATCCGGGCCTTCGCCGCCGAAGAGACTACAATCCAAACCGAAGAAATCGGCGGCGTTACGGGTGTTGACCGTGGCGGGCAATCCTTGCGGGTGCCATGCGGGCAAGGTTTCCGCCCAGAAACTAAAATCATACAACGGCGCGCGATCGCGCGGTTGATAGTGCATGGCGGCGATGAATCGTTGTCGGTCATTCATGAGTTCATTCCTAGTACCAGCCTTCGTTCCACGCCGTTTCGTACATGGCGACGATGTTCTCCACGGGTGTGACGGGCTGAATGTTATGGCACGGCGCGAGGATGTAACCACCCCCGGCACCGAGAGTGGCCAGGCACTCACGCACCTCGCGGCGGACATCTTCAACGCTGCCGTGGGGCAGCACGTCCTGATTATCCACCGCGCCGTGGAAGCATAGCCGGTCGCCAAAATCTTTCTTCAACCCGGCCAGTTCCATGCCGGGACAGTTGTGTTGGATCGGGTTCAGCAGATCCACGCCCAATTCGATCAGGTCCGGGATGATGGGACGGATCGCACCGTCGTCATGATGCATTACCAGCGCCCCGGCTTGGTGCGCGAGATCAATAAACTTCTTCTGAATCGGTTTGAACCACTGCCGGTAGGACTCGGCGCTGATCATCAGTCCATGCTGCGAACCGTAATCGTCCGTGACCTCCGCGATGTGAACCTTGCCACACGCCGCTTCAAAAAACCGGGTCGCGTACTCCCAGCAAAAGGCGGTAATCCGCTCCAATATGTACGCGGTCAGTTCCGGCTCGGCGATCAGATCAATACAACTCTGCTCCAAGCCGCGGATGTGATTGTGCCAGAAGAACGGGGCGACGTAGCAGCCTTCGATGGCGTGCTCAGGCCACTCGTCGCATGTCGCGGCGATGCCGGAAAAATCGTACCAGTCTGCCTGTGGCCATTGAAACGCTTCCAACTCGGCAAGGGTGGTGGCGTTCTTCAACGGCCAATTCACGATTTCTCCGTAGGTACCGGTCCCATAGTTCACTTCGCGGACAGTCACCCACCATGGCGGGACTTGGCGTGAGCCATCCGGGAGTTTGCGTTCGGGCGGCCCAACGTAGCGCGGTCCGACGCCCACAATCTTGTCCAAATGCAGTCTGGCCCACAACTCCCGGTCCGTCGCCACGCCGAAGTGTTGCAGCAGCGTCGTCCGGACTTCCGGGGTGTACCAGATGTCCAGCGGAACGCGATCCGGTTTCCCCCGCCGGGCGGCGGTCAATACTCGTTCACGCGATGTGAGCACGATTCCTTTTGGTCACGCTATTGAACGGGGTAACGACACTTTGAACTGCCGGTCAGGACGGGTCAATGCCATTTGCCGTAGGATCCGTACTGGCCGGGGTCAAACTCTTTGCCGCACGGGCCACCATCATCGGCGAACCCGTACGCGATCTCCCGACCGTTAAAGTCCAACAATGGCCGGTAGTACTTCGACACGTTGGTTGAGCTTTGCGGCATGTAATGACAGATAAACGAACGCCGCCACAAGGTCGCGTGCCGGTTCGGCCCGGAGCCGTGGATAACGCGGCCATTGAAAAACAACACGTCACCCGGTTCGAGCACGGCCGGCATGGCCTTCAGGCCGGCGGGCGCGCGCACCAGATGCGTCGTGAAACTCTCGCCAGCATCGGCCGTCTCCGGGCAGACGATATCCATGTTCTGCGTCCCCGGCACCACGTACAGCCCACCATTCTCCGGCCGCGCCGGGTCGATGGCCGTCCATGCCGCGATGCACGTCTGCGGTTTGACCTGCAAATAAAAATTGTCCTGATGCAACGCCTGTCCGCGCGAGCTGGGCGGTTTGAAATAGAACATGCTCTGACAAGCAATCGGTTCTTCGCCCATCAACGCCGCCAACACCTCGTGCACCCGGCGATCCAGCAGCATCCGTTTCGACAACGCATCGAACCGGTGCGGCTGCATCACGCGCGGATACCGTTGCAGTGGATCCGTCGTGTCCAACTCCGGCACCCAGTAATCGGGGATCGGCTGACCGGCGGCGCTCCATTCATCGAACCGTTGCCGGCAGGCGGCCACTTCTTCCACTGTGAACAACTGGCGGATAATCAGATAACCTTCGTGCGCAAAAGCCGCGAGCTGATCCGGCGTCAGGGTGAACGCTTCCTTTTCCATCAGCTTCATAACGTCGCCACCTTAGCGCAGTCCTGCCGGTGCCGCCATAGACGGAATCATCATTCGGATGGACAATCTTAGCATTTCTGAAACAATCTCCGGCAGTGGGAATGCAGCCCGACCTCGTCAAAATCAACAGCAGCGGCTATTTTGTGCAGATGCCCGAGCACTATTCCCACCGGGACGCCCCCGTAGACTATCTGCTCATCTGGGTGCTCGCCGGCAAAGGATTCTCCGAGACGGAAGACCAGCGCGTAAACGCCCGGCCCGGCCATTTGCTGACCTACTTCCCCGGCGAGCCGCAAACCTACGGCGCCGACCAGCGCGACCCGTGGGACAGCGTTTGGGTGCACTTTGGCGGCAAGCTCGCACCCGCCCTCATGCAGGAGATTCGCGGTCCACGCGGTCACGTTGTCAACCTCGGTCTGGACGCGGAAATCCGGGACCGCTGGATCGAATTGGTGATCGCCCACGCCGCCCGCGGGCCGGCGTGGGAGTGGCGGGTGAACCCGGCCTTGCACGCACTGCTTGGCTTGATCATTCACCGGCGGCATCGGCGCGCGGCCAAACCGCCACCTAGGCTGCAATCCAAGCCGAAAAAATCAGCCGCATTGCGAATGTTAACTGCCGCCGGTTACCCCTGTTTGTGCCACGCCGGCTAAGTCTCTGCCCAGAAACTGAAATCAGACAGTGGTGCACGATCACGCGGCTGATAGTGCATCGCGGCGATGAAACGTTCCCGGTCGGTCATGTGCATGGCAGTTGCCTGTTCTTTATCGCGGGCTGACTTTGCGCCGTAGCGCCGGCGCAAGCAAGGCGAAAGCGAACCCGGCGGCGTCACCGGCCGCAGCGGTCCAGTTCCTGCCGGGCCAGCTCGACAGCGCGCCGGGGTTTATTCAAGTTGCCATGAACGGTGTAGACGTCACGAACGATGATCTCGGTGAGGACGCCCCGGGTGGTTTCCGCCGTCTCGCGGATGTGGGCACTCCACGCCGCTTCATCGAGAACTTCGTGCACGCCGAGCAAGTTGGGGTCCGGTTTGCGGGAGAAGACGACGGGCGTGCCGCGTAACGCCTCGGCCATGAAGTGTTGATCAGTCCAGCGATTGACGGAGACTTTCTTCAGATGCGGTAGCCGGCGGATGTCTTCCCAGAATGTGTGGGTGGGTTCGCAACAGCCGTAGTAAAGCAGACCTAGTGGTTCGCACACAGCGTGGTAGTACGGGGCGCAGAATTCGTGGAACTGCGCCGGGGAGATGCCGACGGTTTCCTGGCTGTTGGCCGCGCCCCACATGTCCGCCAGACGCGCCGGGCCGGTCGCGGAGAGTTGGGTGTTGAAGTTGTAGCTGGAACCGAAACTTTGTTGGTTCTGGTTGTTGACGCAAAGCAGGCCCTCGGCTTCAGCCCAACGCATCACGCGCAGGGCGTTGTCGCGCAGGTAGGCCATTAGGCGATGTACGCCGTCCGGGTTGTCGTACATTGCGATGAAGAAAGCTTCCATCCCCATGAGCATAATCAATCGTTGCGTCAGCATCAGGGTGCCGTAGATGCCGCTGCGAATCCGCACCGGCAACAGATCACCGAATAACTCCTCCAAAAGCGCCTGCCATGCGAATGTCCGTTCCCGGTCCACCCGACACGTCGCCGGCTTCAATCGGTCAAAGTCGCGCTCCAGATCGGTGATGGGATGGATGTACTCGTAGCCGGTCTCGACGCCCTGTGCGTCCTTGACTCGGTGCGTTTCAACCGGGATGCCGAATTCGTCGATCTCCACGAACCAGCCGATGTCGAAAGTGTCCGGCATGACCTTGTCGTCGTTGATCAGTTCGAAGTTGCGCAGGTTCTGGAGCAACGGTCGCTCGATCAAGCGGCCGGTGGGGGAAACGCACTGCAGCACACTGTCCGTCAAAAAATCGCGGTCGAAGGTCGAGGTCTCCATCACAACCGGCGGGCGCGTGCCCGGGCGACCGTCGTTCAAGTCGTACCACATTTGTCGGCGCTGCCGCATGACCGGCAACGCCGCCGCCTCGGCTTGCCGGGCGGCGAGCGTCCGCAGATATGTGCGTTCGGCCGGCGGAAGTTCCCAGTTCATCAGTGTCATTTCGCGTACGTGCCGTACTTCTGCGCGTCGAACTCCTTGCCGCACGGGCCGCCGTCCTCGCTCGTCGGGCAATCCCATTCGCGGCCGGTAAACGTGAACAAGGGTTTGTAGAATTTCGACACGTTGGTGGAACTCTGCGGCATGTAGTGACAGATGAACGACCGGCGCCACGTCGTCTTTGACCGATTCGGCCCGGAGCCGTGGATGAGACTACCGTTGAAAAACATCGTGTCGCCCGGCGCCAACTCCGTCGGCACCGCCTTCAGTCCGCCCGGAATCCGCACGAGATGCGAGGTGAAACTCTCGGATGCATCCGCGGTGTCGGGACAAACGATGTCCATCTTCTGTGTCCCTGGCACCACGTACAACCCGCCATTCTCGGGTGTCGACGGATCAATCGCCGTCCACGCGGCGATGCACGTCTGCGGTTTGACCTGCAAATAGAAATCGTCCTGATGCAACGCCTGTCCGCGCGAACCGGGCGGTTTGAAATAGAACATGCTCTGACAAGCAATCGGGTCTTCGCCCATCAACACCGCCAATACCTCGTGCACCCGGCGATCCAGCAGCATCCGCTTCGACAACGCATCGAACCGGTGCGGCTGCATCACGCGCGGGTAACGCTTCAATGGGTCCGTGGCGCTCCGGTCCGGCTGCCAGTAGCTGGGAATCGGTTGTCCAGCCGCGCCCAACTCATCAAATCGTTGCCGGCAGGCCGCCACCTCGTCCACCGTGAACAACTGGCGCACGATCAGATAGCCATCGCGCGCGTAAGATTCCACCTGTTCCCTCGTCGGCGTAAACGTCATGTCTTCCATCAGTTTCATGGCGAGCACCATACCCGGCTGGGCCGTCGCTTGCCATAGACAGGATCATCTTTGGGATGGACAATCTTAGCATGCCGGCCACAATAGGTCGGCGCAACCATGTCACCCGATCTCGTCAACGTCGTCACGAGTGGTCACTTTGTGAAGATGCCCGAACATTTTATGCACCGGGACGCGCCGATGGACTATCTGCTCATTTGGGTTTTGGGCGGACGGGGATTCACCGAAAGTGCCGGCCCGCGCTTCGAGGCGCGGCCCGGCCACCTGCTGACCTACCCGCCCGGCACACCCCACACCTATGGTGCCGATAAAAACGAACCTTGGGACATCGTGTGGATCCACTTTACCGGCGCGCTCGCCCCGGACCTCTTCGGCGAGATCCGCCGGTGGGGCGGCAAAAACATAGACCTCGGATTCGACGCGGAAATCCGGGACCGTTGGATCGAACTGGTGATCGCTCACGCCGCGCGCGGTCCGGCTTGGAAATGGCGCGTCAACCCGGCCCTGTACGCGTTGCTCGGGTCGATCATCCACCGGCTGCATCGGCGCGCGGCCAAACCGTCACCCGAACCGCCCTTCGATGTCCACCGGCTGCGCGCCTACATCCACCACCACCTCGCGGAACCGATCACGCTCGAAGTTCTCGCCCGGCAAGTGAACCTGTCCACGCCGCACTTCTGCCGGCTGTTCAAACAGCAATTTGCCATCAGCCCGATCTACTACGTCCTCCAGGAACGCGTCGCCATGGCCAGCGCGCTCCTGACGGAAACCACGCTCCCCCTCAAACAAATCAGCGAATCCGTCGGCTACGACGATCCGTATTATTTCTCCCGGCTGTTCAAGAAGATGACCGGCCGCAACCCCTCCGCCTACCGGCAAGCGCAACGCGAGCCGCCTGCGGCAGGAAAGTCAATTGCGCCGGGGGGCGAAGGTTGTTAGAGTGACGCGGCTGATATGGAGGAGATGGCGCGATGAAAGCATTCTTAGTGGGACTGGGATTGGTGTGGCTGGCGGGCTGCGCGGCGTTTGAGCAAACGCCGCAGGACGTGCAGCAGAAGTTGTCCGAACCGACCAGGGGGAAGTTGTACGTGCCGGAGCCGGGGCCGGGCCAGTAAGCGCATGGTGTTGGTTTATACACCCCGTTGTTTGGAGTACTACGCGCCGGGCCATCCGGAACGGCCGCACCGGTTGATTGGAATCACGTCGCGACTGAAGCCCGACAATCATCATCAATGGTTGACGCCCGAACCTTGCCCAACGGAAGACATCCTGCGGGTCCACACGCGCGCTCACCTTCACGCGGTGCAGACGGGCGAATACTTCGATGGCGACACCCCGGCGTTCCCGGAGATTTACGAAATCGCGCGGTTGGCGGCGGGGGGGGCGATTTTGGCTGCGCAAGAAGCTTGGGCGGGACGACCGGCGTTTTCGTTGATGCGCCCCCCCGGTCATCACGCGGAGCGGGACAAGGTGATGGGATTTTGTTACTTCAACAACATCGCGATTGCCGTGGCGAAGATGCTGGAGGACCGCGGCGTGGCGCGCGCGGTGATTCTGGACTTTGATTGTCATCACGGCAACGGGACGGAAGACATTTTTCTGAGCGAGGATCGCGTGCGGTTCTTCTCGTTGCATCAATCGCCGTGCTATCCCGGGACAGGGACGACGTCGCGGCAGAACTGCGTGAACTTTCCGCTGCCGCCGGGGACGGGGCCCGAGAAATTCATGGCGGCCTTTGCGGAAGCGATTCGCGCCGCGCAGGATTTCCAACCGCAGTTGATTGCGGTGTCCGCCGGGTTTGATTCGTACAAGGGCGATCCGATCACCGACATGGCGTTGTCAGTTGGCGCCTACCGGCAAATCGGCGCTGCGCTCGGACGGTTGGGGCGACCGTGTTTTGCGGTGCTGGAGGGCGGGTACGCGGAGGAATTGACGGATTGCGTGGAGGCGTTTATCAGCGGCTGGGAACAGACGTTTTGAACTTTCCGGCGGGCCGAAATCCAGGTATTGTGTCCTACGTTAGGAACCTTCAATTGATCGTGACAGCCAAAGGGATATCAGTCGGCAGCACGGCCGACGAAGTGTTTGTGCGGGTCATTGGCCGGGGCACATTCCAGAATAGTCAACCGTTGCGTCTCTACGCCACGGAGATGATCGGGCGTGGCTACCGGCAGTTCACGGTGGACGTGGGGGAGTGTTCGACAATGGACAGCACGTTTCTGGGCGTGCTGGCCGGGATTGGCTTGCGGCTCAGTCAACAACCGGGCACGGGCGCAGTCAACATCGTCAACGCCGAGACGCGGCATCGCGAATTGCTGGTGACACTGGGGTTGGATCGGTTGTTTGTGATCCAGCTCCGCAACGGGTCCGTTGCGCCGGTAGCCGCGGGGGTCCAATGGCACATGTTGCCGGAGTCGGACGTGAATACGGTTGGCACGCCGGCCAGCAAAGAGGACACCGCCCGCCTCATGTTGGACGCGCATCGGGACCTGATCCGGGCCGACGAACGGAATCTGCCCAAGTTCGACGAATTGACGAATCAACTCACCCGCCGGCTCAATAAGCCGTCCTCCCCCGAGGAAGCAGGCCACCCGTGAAGCCATTTCAAATCAGCCATACCGAGCGCGGCGCGGTGCAACTCGTGCAGGTCGGCGGTGCGCTGGACATGCATTCATTTCCGCGACTGGAATCCGAATTGCGGCGGCTCTTCAACCATGGCCACCACCGGCTGGTGCTGGATTGCGAGGGACTGGATTACATCGGCAGCGCCGGGCTGGGCGCGTTGATCGGGTTCGCCAAGGAAGCGCGCGAACACGAAGGTGATCTGCGCCTGTTGAATGTGCCCCCACACATTTACCGGATCATCGAATTGCTGGGGTTCACGAAAGTCCTGCAGGTCCACACCGAGGAGACCGCAGCCATCGCCAGCTTTCAACCGAAGTAAAAGGAGTCCCTCCGGCGATGCCCACGCCTGAACAAATCCGCATCAACAAGACGACCGGCAAGCTGACGATCCAGACACCGTGCGACGGTTTTTATCTGCGCCACATCCGCGCGATCATGAGCGACCTCGCCCGGCAAGTGGGCTTTCCCGAACACGAAATCACCATGATTCAGATGGCCGTGGACGAGGCGTGCGCGAATGTTGTCGAACACGCCTACGCGTCCGACAAACAATGGTGTTGGCAGCACCGGCAACCCGAAATCCGCATGACCATCCGCACCGAAAGCGGCCGGCTCGTCATCGAAGTCAACGACCACGGGCAACGATTTGATTTCACCAGCTACCGCCCGGCCGATGTGGCCGCCAACCTTGATGAAATGAAACCCGGCGGCTACGGCATCCCCATCATGCGCCGGTTCATGGACGAAGTGCAGTACAGCTCCAACGACCACACCGGTAACACCCTGCGGCTGGTCAAATACTTGAAAAAATCCTAGCTGTCCGCCATTGTAGTCCCGCCGCTATGACGACCACCAACGATAACGATGCTCAACCCGTGTCGGCACCGCCACCGCCGCCGGAAGAGATTGAACAACTCAAAGAAGCCGCGGCCAAAGCCGCGGCCAACTGGGACAAATTTCTCCGGGCCACGGCCGACCTCGACAACTATCGCAAACGCGTCGCCCGCGAACGCGACGAACTCACGCGCTTCACGCGCGAACAGATGACCGCCGCGTTGTTACCGGCGCTCGACAATCTGGAGCGCGCCCTCGAACACAGTGCGGCAGGCACGCCCCTTCACGACGGCCTCCTGCAAGTGCAAAAACAATTTCTCCGCGCGCTCGGCGAGTTCGGCCTCGAAGAAATCGTCGTTCATCCGGGTGACCTCTTCGACTCCAACCGCCACGAAGCGGTTTCCCACGTGGCTTCCGCGGACTACCCCGATGGGATCGTCATCGAACAGATTCAGAGCGGCTACAAACTGGCGGACCGGCTCCTGCGTCCCGCCCGCGTCGCGGTGAGCAAAGGCACGCCGGCCGGCATTCCCGAAGCCCCATGAGCAAACGCGATTTCTACGAAGTGCTGGGCGTTACCCGCGAGGCGTCGGAGGACGAAATCAAGAAGGCCTACCGGAAACTCGCGATCAAGTATCACCCCGACAAGAATCCCGGCGACCACACTGCCGAGGAAAAATTCAAGGAACTCGGCGAAGCCTACGAAGTGCTCAGCGATTCCCAGAAGCGCGCTGCCTACGACCAGTTTGGCCACGCGGCGTTCGCGCCCGGCGGCGGAGCGGCCCCAGGTGCCGGTAGTCAGCAATGGGGCGGCTTCCACGATCCGTTCGAGATCTTTCGGGAAGTGTTCGGTGGCGCCGGTTTCGGCGGCGGCGGCGGACTGGAGGATTTGTTCGAGCAAGCTTTCGGAGGCAGCCGGCAACGCGGCGGGGGCGGGCGGGGCGGTGCCGCGCGCGGCAACGATCTCCGCTACGATCTGGAGATTGATTTCGAGGACGCCGCCCGCGGCCTGGAAAAGGAAATCACCTTCAATCGGCTGGACACCTGCCCGGAATGCAACGGGCGCGGCACGGCCGGGGATGCCCGCGCCGAGACGTGCCCCACCTGCCGGGGCCAGGGCCAAGTGGCGCATTCCCGGGGGTTTTTTACCGTGGCCACCACCTGTCCCCGGTGCCGCGGGGCGGGGGAGATCATCAAGAATCCGTGCCAGAAATGCAGTGGCGAAGGCCGCGCGGAACAACGCCGCAAAATCAAACTACGCATTCCCGCCGGTATTGACGACGGTTCGCGCCTGCGCAGTTCCGGCAATGGCGAAGCCGGCACCCGCGGCGGGCCAGCCGGCGATTTGTACGTTGTGATCCACGTCCGTCCGCACGATCTGTTCACCCGGCACGGCGACGATATTTTGTGCGAGATGCCGATCGGATTCTCCACGGCGGCGTTGGGCGGGGAGATTGACGTACCCACCCTCAACGGCCCGGCGCGGCTGAAGATCCCCGCCGGCACGCAGGGCGGCACGGTGTTCCGGTTGCGTGGCAAAGGACTGCCCAACGTCCACGGTCACGGTCACGGCGATCAACACGTGCGGGTCGTCGTCGAAGTGCCCTCGCGCCTGAGCCGGGAGATGCGCCAGAAACTCGAAGAGTTCGCCCAACTGGCCAACGACGAGGCGTATCCGCAACGACAATCCTGGCTTGAAAAAGCCAGACGATTCTTCAGAGAATAGATGCCATGCACCGATTTTTTCTACCTCGCTTGCAGGAACTCGCTCTAACCGGCGCCGAAGCCCACCACTGTCTGAACGTCCTCCGGTTGAAAACCGGCGACACGCTCACCGTGTTCGACGGTCACGGGCATGAGGCTCAGTGTCAGATTGCCGGCATGGACGGCAATACGGTTCGCCTCACCGCGCTCCAAAACTCCAGCACACCGCCGCTCCCGGTCCGCATCACGCTGGCGCAAGCCATTCCGAAGAAAAACATGGATTGGATCGTGCAGAAAGCGACCGAACTCGGCGTGGCGGCAATCCAACCGTTGCTATCCGAGCGCACCATCGTCAAACTCGACGCCGACGATACCGGCAAGGTGGAGCGCTGGCGCGCGACCGCCTTGGAAGCCTGCAAGCAATGCGGCAATAACTGGCTGACGGACGTTCAACCACCCCGGACGGCGAAAGATTTCCTCGCCGCGCCCGGCACATTCGATCTCAAACTGATCGGCTCGCTCCAGCCGGATTCGCAACCGCTCAAGAAAATTCTGGAGAACACTCCGCGGGTGAAGTCGGTGCTGATACTCATCGGGCCGGAAGGCGATTTCACACCGGCCGAACTGGCGTTGGCCAAGTCTGCCGGTTGTTTGCCGCTCTCGCTCGGCCCGTTGGTGCTGCGGGCGGACACGGCGGCGCTGTATTCATTGAGTGTTCTGCATCACGAATTGCAGTAAAAAGCGCGCCCGGCCAATGGCCGGGCGCGCTGATGATCATCAACCAGTCAGACTAGCTGCGACGCCGCAGCAACAGACCGGCACCCGCGATGCCGAATGCGGCGAGAACGAACGACGTCGGCTCCGGAATCGGACAGACCGAAATCGCGCCCATGAGCACGTTGTCGTACGCGTGCGGGCTGGTCGTGCCCCCTGTGTTCGGAATGGGATAGGGGTGAACCGTCACGCCGATGTATGCGTACTGCCCCCAGTTCGGGATGTTGAAGAACGTGTTGTCCGACGTGCCCGCGTTGAGAATCTTGGTGCCCAGCGAACCCTGGGTGTTGGACCCCCACAGGTCATACGCCTCGCCATTGGTGGTGCTGCCCAACCGGATCTGGCCGGTCGGCGAAATTTTGAACACCTGGCTGACATCAATCTGGATATAGTTGGCGATCTGGGTGGCATTGTTCTGCAGCGTCAACTCGTTGTCCCTCGTGCCAGTGAGGCCGAGACCATTCTCATCGCCACCGTTGTGCTTCCAGTACAAGTTATGCGGCGTGTTGTCCGCGTTGTACCCGTAACCCGTCAGCGTAAACGCGCCCAAGGTGACGGCGTAGAAATTCGTTCCCACCGGGCCGGTAGCGGCCCCGCTGAAGTCGAAGACGATGTCGGCCCGAGCCGTTGCTCCGGCCACCAACAAAGCACAGCTTCCAATCACAGACAGTAACTTTCTCATGATTCTCCTATTTCCCTTTGCCCAAACGAGCGCACGCTGGTTGAGTTTGACGTTTCGTTAACAATGCAACTGCGGATCATTTTACTCTCCTACCACACCTCTCCAAATACCGGCGCCACTATAATGCTGATTGCCATAGATGCAAGTGAAAATAAGGCTTTCAAGGCGATTAAAAGGTTACCAGTCACCGTGTCATTCGTATGTGGGCCACGAGCCGTAATGGATACGATCAAGCCGACACTGCGGACGTATTTCGCGCTACTGCAAACCACTGGAGGGAATGGCCGTGAGCGTATCGACGTGACCGTCGAGATAGGAGAGATTCGCCTGGTTGAAATGACGCCGCACCAACAACATGGTGTTCGTGTTGCCGACGGACTGCGCAAACTGGGTGTCATTGATGCTTGCGCCGCCACCGCAGGGGCCGACGTAGTCTCCATGTCCCAAATGTCCACCCAGTGCCGATGGCGGGATTTGCATGGTTTTTTCCGCCGGTGTGCCCGGCTTATGACAGATGGTCATCTTCCCGTTGGAGCCGACTGCTCCACCCTGTCCCCACCAGAGGCTGGTGGTCGCCGCAGAGGGATTGCCGTCGAAGATTAGAACGGTAGATGCGGGATGGAGATTGAGGACGCGCCAGTTCATCAATAATGGGAGAAAATTGTACGCGTAGCTGGCGGCGATTCCGTTGACCGTCCACGGTTTCTTGTCGGCTGGACAAACCAGAATACCCTTGGTCGCGGTCGGCCCGACGTTCTGGAGTGTCCAATTCGGGTTGACGGTGATGCTGAACTGACCGTCGTTCGCCGGGAGCGGCGCGTTGTAACAATAGTTCGGCAAGACGCCTTGGTTGTCCATCGTGAATTGAAACATGGACTGCTGCGTCTGACGCAGATTATTGATGCAGGCGATCCGGTAGGCGACTTGCCGGGCGCGGGTCAATCCCGCCAGTGAGGCGGCCAACATGATGAGGATGACTGCCGTTACCACCAGCAACTCCATCAATGTAAAGGCCATCCGCCGTGTGCGTCTGTGATATCCGCTGTCCCTTGTCATAAGCACCTCTTTAGTTCCCCGCAGCGTCTTGACCCGAGAAAATGCGCAGCCACCTAGCTGCTGCAATTAGCAACCACTATATAACCAATTACCATAAACGCAAGCAAAACACTGGCTTACAAGGTTACCACCTCCGTTTTTTTAGGGCTGCTCCTGCGCCTCTCAAAAAAACGCCCGGTTCGAAAACCGGGCGGTTTTGAACAAAATTTTTGTTGCCGAATCAGGCGCGGCGGCGCAGCAACAAACCGGCCCCGGCAATCCCGAGAGCCGCCAACAAAAATGAGGTTGGCTCCGGGACGGTCGAGAAAACGTCGTGCGAGAACGGCGCTTTGCCATCCACGCTGCCGTTTGCATCCTTGTGATACAGGTCGAACCAGACTTCAACGTTTTCCGACAAACCGGAAAGGTCAACGGAAAACGTGTGATACAACCCGCTCCCGCTGGCGTTCAGGTGGCTCGACGGGTTACCCGCGCCCAGTGACACATCGTATGGATTGATCTTGTCGCTCAGGTTGAACGTAAACGAGAATTCCTTGTAGTACGTGTCGTAGATGCCGTGTGGCGGGAGCCCCGGATTACTCGCCGTCATGTCGGCAGTCACATTCACTGTGGTGCCATCAAACACGAAGAATCCCAAATTGGCCGGGCTGGTTGTCGTGGGCATGATCGCCACATCGACCCAGTAGGAGCCAGTCGCCGCCGGCGTGCTGCTGTTCAGCAACGCCCACAGATCAAACACATCGTTGGCAACCTTCGTTGACTCTACGCCATTGTCGTAGATTCCACCGGGTGCATCCAACTGCAAACCGGGAATTGCCCGCGCCAACGGCGCCGCCAACACCACAGCGGCCAAGATCACACTCACCTTCACAAGCTTCTTCATAATTTCCATACCTCGTCTCCTCTCGCGCGAACTCGGGCTTTAAACGCTTTACACCGCTTCTCCAAATACTGACTCATACACTACACCTATTCGCCACCGACGCAAGTAAATTATTGGGCTACCGGGTAGGGGTGGTTACCACCCAATTTCCGCGGTTTAGCCGCCAACTTCCCCTATCCCTTCTTGTTTTTGCGTCCGAGCATGACCAGTCCACCAACCAGCAACAATGTCAGCACGCCCGGCTCCGGCACGGCCCCCGGCTCCAACAAAGAGGGGTTGATTGCAAACTGCGTCACAAACCCGCTGAATGTACCGGTCATGCCGATGTTGAAGGTCGCCGGATCCAACACCGTGTTCACCGCCACTGTGAAGCTGGAGGACAACAGCGAGTACGTATTCCCGTTGTACGTGACACTGCCCGATGGGTTCAGCACATAGTAATGGAACGTCGCGCCCGAAATGGACGCCAGGAAACTGCTGCTCAGGTCGGTGTAGAACCCGCCCCGATACACGTCACCCGCATTGATCGGCAAATCAAAATACACGTCAATCACGTTGGCTGACGTAAAGGGATTCGTGAAGGGCGCGGTGAGATCCGTCAAGCGCACCACATCGTTGGCAATGAGGGCTGGATTGGCGATGGTGGCACTGGCATAACTCGGTGAGCCGAGTTGCGTCAACTCGAACGAAAAACTCAAACTCGATGATCCATCCACCGACGCAGCTTCCAGGTACCCGGGACTGTTGCCGGGGCTGATGTTGCCGGCACCGCTGATGGAGCCGACCACCCCATTGCCGGCCAGCACCGCCCCCGCGTCCACCGTGACGGCTGAGTTGGCGATGCTTCCATCCAGAACCAGTTTGCCCGCTTGAACAACGGTGGCCCCATGATAGCCGTGCGTGCCGTGGATGGTGTACGCGCCGTTGCCGCCCTTCGTAAAACCACCATTGCCGCTCAGATCACCGGAAAAACTTCCGCCCGCATCATTGAGCACCGTCAGGTTGCCGCCATTGAGCACGACGTTGCCGCTGCCGCTCAACGCGGTAACCGTCTCGTTGAACCCATTCAAATCGAACTCGCCCGAACTGTTCACCGTCACCAAGGCCGTATCAACGATCTGATTCGAAGCCAACAACTTCACGATGTCCGCGTCCACGCCGCCCGCGCCGTCACCGATGACCAAGTCTCCACTGATGGCGTTGACACCCGCTGTTTTACCCAACTGCAACACGCCGGCGTCCACTGTCGTTACGCCTGAGTAGGAGTTGGCCACCGAACCGTTGAGTGTCAGCGTGCCGGTGCCGGTCTTGACCAGCGCCAATTTCTTGTTCCCATTGCCGGCATCGGTCAACCCGCCGCTGAACGCCGTGCTGCTGTTGTCCGCACCCACCGTCAACGTTGCCAACGGATTGACCGTGTTTTGAATCGTGCCACCACTGCCGGACAAGTTCGGCAACGCGAGGCTGATGCCGTTCAACTCCACCGTGCCGCCGTTGACGGTCAACCCGCCGCTGCCCAGCGCGTTGGCGTTGCCGAGCGTGAGTTGTCCCGCGCTGACCGTCGTGCCGCCGTCGTAGGTGTTGTTGCCGCTGAGCGTCAAGCCGCCGCTGCCGGACATGGTGAGGCTCGCGCCGCTGCCGGTAATCGGCGCCGAAATTCCGTGATCGCCAGCGTTCACCACCACCGTGGCCGCGCCGTTCAACACAAGCGACCCGCCGCTGCCTTGCGCGAGGGTGTAACTGCGCGTCGCGTTGTCAAACGTCAAGTTGGCCAACGTCGGACTGGTGCCGTTGAGGCTGACGGTTGCGTGACCGCTGGTCAGCGCGCTGCCAAACAACGCGCTGTCAAACGCGCTCAACGCGCCGTCCACACCGGGCACGCCGCCCGCCGCCGTCCACTTGGAGACATCGCTCCAACTGCCATTGCCGTTCGTGTTCCACACGCCCTGGCCGGAATAGACCGTGCCCTGCACCGTGATGATCTGCGACGCCAGCGCGGTGTTGCCCAGGCCGCTGGTACCGGTGCCGTTGCTGGCCAGGCTCACCTGCACCGTGCCGCTCTTGTTGCCGGCGGTGTTGTCGCTGATCCCCACGGCCAAACTGCTGTTGTCGCTCGCCCCGGCGGCCAGGCCGGTCATCGAGCCGGTGGCGGTGATACCGGCCGACGGGGAACCGAAGCCGGCATCCAACGCTTCCCGGTACGGACCGTCCGCGTTGCTCAGTGACAACGCCTGCGTGCCGAAGGTGCCGCCCGCGTGAATGCTGCCCAAGTTGATCGTCGTCGCGGTAAAGTTCGGTGAAGCGAGATCATACACCGTCCCACTGACGTTGATCGTCTGTGGCGTCAGGGTCGTGTCGGTCAGCCCGGCCCCGCCAGCTTTCGAAGTCAGATTCACTTGCACTGTTCCAATCTTGGAACCAGACGTGCCGGTATTCAACCCACCCACCAACAAAGTGGAATGATCCGTCGCACCCGCCGCCAAACTGGTGATCGAACCACTACCGGTTGCGCCACCGGTGGCGCTTCCGAATCCGGCGGCCAACGCCTCCTGATACGCGCCGCCGGCATTGCTCAGTGATAGCGCTTGGCTGGTGAAGGCGCTGCCGGCATGAACGTTACCCAGATTGATCGTCGTGCTCGTGAAGCTCGGTGACGCATAGTCGTACACCGTCCCACTGACGTTGATCGTCTGTGGCGTCAGGGTCGTATCATTCAACCCCACCCCGCCGGCCTTGGAAGTCAGGCCGACTTGAATCGTCCCGCTCTGGGCTCCAGCGGAAACCGCGCTCAACCCGCCCACCTGCAAACTCGTGTTGTCCGTCGCGCCCGCCGCCAGACTGCTGATCGAACCATTACCGGTTACGCCACCCGTCGCACTCCCGAACCCGGCGGCCAGCGCTTCGCGGAACCCGCCACTGGCGTTGGACAGTGATAACGTCTGCGTGGCAAACGCGCCGCCCGTATGGACGTTACCCAGATTGATCGTCGTGCTCGCGAAACTGGGCGACGCGTAATCATACACAGTGCCGCTCACGTTGATCGTCTGCGGTGTCAAGGTGGTGTCCGTCAATCCGGCCCCACCGGCCAGGGAGGTCAGGTTCACCTGCACCGTGCCGCTCTTGTTGCCAGCGCTCGTGTCGCTCATGCCGACGAGCAAACTGCTGTTGTCGTTCGCCCCGGCGGCCAGGCCGGCAATCGAGCCGCTGGCGGTGATACCGGCCGCTGGCGTGCCGAAACTGGCCGCCGATGCTTCGCGGTACGCGCCGCTGGCGTTGCTCAACGATAGCGCTTGGCTGGTAAACGCGCTGCCGGCGTGCACATTGCCCAAGTTGATCGTCGTGCTGCCGAAACTCGGTGACGCGTAGTCCCAGACCGCACCGGTCGTCGTCACCGCCGGTGTGCCAGTAATGTTCTGACCGGTCAATCCGGAGGCCGTGGGCGCCGAGTACAATCCCAGGCTCACCGTACTGGCCAGGCTGCCGGCGCTGCTGGTGTTCGCGGAAAGCACCACGTTCTGCGCCGCGGCACCCGCTCCCAGACCGGAGAAGCCGGTGCCGGTCACGTTGCCGTTGTCCGTCGTCGGCGTCGCGTTCAGCTTGTCTTGGTACGCCGCGCTGGTGATGACACTGTTCTTAATCGCCAGACTCTGCGTCACGCCCGCAGCGCCGACGTGCACATTGCCAAAGTTGAGGACACCCCCCGTGTACGTCGCGTTGGCGAAGTCGTAAGCGTTGCCGCTCACAGTGATCTGCTGGTTGCCAATCCCGAGCGCGCTGAACCCACTGGTGCCGGTGCCATCGGAAGCAAAGTTCAGCGTCACCGTCCCGGTCTTGTGCCCGGCGCTGCCGGACCCGCTCAAGCCGACGGACAACCCGCTGCTGGCGCCGCCCGACGCCAGCAAGCCGCCAAACGAACCGCTGACCGACGCATCCGGCGTCGTGGACGTGGACGTCACATTCAGTTTCTCACTGAAGCCATCCGTGGCGGCCGTGTTCTGGATGCTCAACGCCTGCGTGCCAAAACTGCCACCCACACGGATGTTGCCCAGCGACACGTCACCCAGCGTGTTGACCGTCGCCAGCCGGTACACGTTGCCGTTGACCGTGAGCGTCTGCGGGGTGAGCAGCGTGTTGGCCAAGCCACTGTTCGCCCCATCGGAAGTCAACAACACCTGCACCGTGCCGCTCTTCGCCCCGGCCACGGTGGTGCTGGCTGCGCCCAAGCCCACGCTCAGGCTGCTGGTGTTGCCGCTGCCGCCGGCCAGGTTGCTGATCGTCCCGGCATTCTTCGAGGCGTCGCCGGTCAATGCGCCGAGACTGGCATCCAAGCCTTCGGTGAACGCGCCACTGGGAGCCGTGTTGGTGATCGCCAGCGTCTGCGTCCCGAAGCTGCCGCCGACGCGGATGTTGCCGAGATTGATCGGCGAGGTAATTGTGTTGGCAACGGCGTAATTGTAGACGCCACCGGTGATCGTGATGGTCTGGCTGCTCAACAGTGTCGTACCCAGACCGCTGCCATTCACGGCATCGGAGTTCAAGGCCAGCGTTGTCTGCCCGCTTTGCGCGCCGGCCGTTAAACTTGCGCCCAACCCGATCAGCAGCGTGCCGGATCCGCTCCCGCCACCGACGATCCCGCTGACTGAACCGCCCGTCGTGAAACCGGACGTGGTCCCGCTGAACGCGCCGCTGCTGAGCGTTTCCGTGTAGGTCGCGTTCACCGGCGCCGTGTTGTTCAGCGTCACCGCCGCCGTCTTGGCCACGCCCACGTGCGTGTTGCCCACGTTAATCGTCTGGCTGGCCGCCGCCGCCGCGAGATTGTAGCCGGTCTGTGAGAACGCAACGCTCTGCGGGCTGTTGCCCGCGTTGCTGTCGCTCGCCGTGATGTTGAAGCTGTTGGCACCCGCGACTGCCGTGTACGTGCCGGTTGCCGGGCTGGTGCTTTGCGCAGTCCGAGTGCCGGAACCAGTCACTCCGCCCAACGTATAGCTCAAATCCGCCGAGCCCGTGGGCGCGGTGTTGCCGATGGTCAGGTTCACCGTCTGGCTGCCGACGTGGACGTTGGCCGCGTTCGCGCCGAGCGCCAAGGAGATGGTCGCCGTGTGCTGCAGATCCAATTCCGTGCTGCTGGCCAACAGACGGTAATTGGTCGGCACCGTGCCGGTGAACGGAGCGGAGTTCAGTCCGCTGGTGGCCGTGGCCAGCACATACTTGCCCTGATCGGGCGTGGAAAGCTGGTTAAAGCTGATCGCGGCACCGCTATTGATCGTTGCCGCCCCGTTAATGATCAGTTTATCCACGTTGGCTGCGCCCAAGCCGAGATCAACGCTAAACGCGCTGCCACTGTTGAACGTGGTCGCGCCGAGGGCCAAGGTCCCAACTGTGCCGACTGTGCCGGGGTTCAAAGTTCCGCCACTGAGAACGGTCACGGAGCCGTTGACCGTCCCGAAGCCAGCCAGCGTCTGCCCACTCTGCAACTTGAATCCGCCGGAGCCGCTTACTCCGGTCACATTGAGAATTGCGCTGCTATGCGCCGCGGTATCGCCGACCAGAATCTGGCTGGAACTGCCAATGTTGTTATTACCGGATGTGGAGAGGGCCAATGTGCCGACGGAGACGATTGTGTTGCCGCTGTAGGTGTTGTTACCGGTCAGCGTGAGCACGCCGCTGCCACTCTTGGTCAAACCACCGCTACCATTGCCGATCGCTCCACTAATCAACGTATTGCCGCCACCATTCACAGTGAGAAGATTGGCACCGTTGCTAACATTGCCACCGATAGTCAACAGTTGGCCGCTAGCAACCGTCCAGCTTTGAGCGCCGCCAAGAATAAGATTACAGTTAAGTGTCAGGTTCTTGCTTGCTGACGACATGTCAATGCCGATACCGGAAATACCGTTTAGCGTGAGGGTGAAGTCTGGGATCGTTATGTCGAGACCAGGATTGATGATCTTGATCTCTCCCCATACTTGGTTTGAGCCGAGGGATATATTTTCACCACCAGAAGTGTGGAAGGTACTATCCCACTGAGCGACGTCAGCACCTCCGGGGGTGCTGCTATTAGCCGTCCAAGCCTGTTTTACGTTCAGATTCTTGTTACTATTGTTTGCTCTTATGAACGTTGCTGCCTTCGTGCTGACGGCCAAACAGAATGCACCAGCCAGAACCATCAGGCCGGTGTGGCAGAACGTAAAAAGAGAACCAACTCGCCAGTGATTGGCGAACCGGTGCTGAATAACACCCTGACTATTTCCCATCCCTTTACCCATCCAAACCCGTTGAATTGTTTTAGGCCGCCTGGAGGGCGGCGTGCTCGGTCTCGGCGTGCCGGGCTGTGCCCCTCAGCAATCCCTGCATCACTTGGGTGATCTTGTCGCGGTGCTTGATCACGGCCGGATGCGAAATGCCCAACGCGCGGGCGATCTGGCGGATGCTGGTCCCCTGGCGCAACTGCTCGAAGATCTGCTGCTGTCGCTCCGACAAGTGCAGGCGAACCAGTTCCAACTGGTTATACGTCAAATGTCCCGTGATGGACAGCTGAGGCACCACCTCCACCACTTCCACCACTTCTTCTTCCAGCACTTTTTCCTCTTCGACGTCCGTGCCGCGCAGCCGCACCAGATACTCGCGCGCATGGGCTTCGCAACGGCGAACGTACCAGTCCGCCGGCTGCCCGTTCGCGCCCCGCCGCAACTCCAGCAGATGCACGAACATCTCCTGCATCAAATCCTTTTGCAGTTGCGGATCCCGCGTCAAGCGCGACGCCAACTGCCGAAATGCTCTAAACACACCCTGTTCCATGACACGAAATTCCTTCTGCGCTGACTGATCGCCGCTGAGGCTGACGTGACCTCCTGTACACCGGTACGGCACTTCTCCAGCCGCAACCTTAGCGAACCCCATGCCAAGCGCGGGAAACTCGCGGGCAACCAACGAATGCGTTCGTCAGAACCATCTTCCAATAAGCCACTTAGCTTGTCGCAATTCGGGGTTACCACCTGAAGGCGGCATCGCCACCATGGTTACCAGTCACTGGTTGAGTGTCCAGCCGGTCGGACAGTCCGAACACACTGTTCAGTGAAAGTGAACATGTCGCCGGCGCCGGCGAAGCTGGTTTGGTTACCACTTCCGGCCATTGGACACGATCAGGTCAGAAAAGACAGGCAGTCACTTCGCGGCCAACTGCTGGAATGTCCAGTTGGCTGGGGCGCGGCGTTCGGCTACCTCCAGATCGTGAAGCAACTTCTCCAGCGGTTCACTGTCTTTGGGAGTGACGCCGGCGCGCGCGCGCATGACGCACAACACATCGGCCACGGTGATGGATTCGGGCGCGCGGGCCGGCATCAAGGCGGTTTCACTGTCGGCCACTTCGGACAAAATACCGGCATCCATCAGCAAGCGCGAAATCTCGTTGAGCAACGGACTGGGCGCTTTCAACTCCTCCGCCAACGCGTTCACGCGCGGCGGCGGTTCGCCTTGCAGAAAACTCCGGCAAGCCGCCAGCACCATCCGGCAAGCCGTCAGCTCGCGTTGTGTCTGATCGAACAACTCGCTGGCCCGTTGTTGGAGAAAAGCCCGGACGTTCTGCGCGGCAAACGACACTTGCGCGCCAAACAACACAATGAGCCACGAGAAATACAGGCCCACCAGGAAGATCGGAATGACGCCCAAGCCGCCGTAAATCTTGCTGTAGGTTACCACCCGGGAAATATACAGTGTGTTGAGCACACTGTTGAGTTGCCAGAGCGTGCCGCCGACCACTCCGCCAATAAACGCCGCGTGCGGGCGCACGGCGGTGTTGGGCATCAGCGCGTACATCAACGTAAACCCGAGCCACAACGCCACATACGGCATCATCACCAAAAAGAAGCGCTCTATCCACGTCCCACCCCACAAACTGCCGACCTGCTCCAGATACTCGTGCTTGCCGGTCCAATACATCGCCCCGATCAACAATAGCGGCCCCAACGTGATCGTCGTCCAGTAATACACGATCTTGCGCCACATGGACCGGCCTTTCCGCACACCCCAGATGTCGTTGAACGTCTTCTCAATGGTGGTCATCATCCGGATCGCCACCACCACCAGCAACAACGTGCCGATGGTTCCCAAGGCCCCGGCGTCAATGCGATCGATGAACGACTGAATCTGCGTCACCGTTTCTGCCCGCGCCTGCAGGGACATCGTCACCTGATTGGTGGCCACCGCGCCGGTCGCGGTGACCAACTCCAATTGCGGCGCAATCCGCGTCACCGCATCGTTGAGCAACCGGGGAATGACATCGGCGCTCTTCTCCTTGAGGAAGTTCTTCGAGACGCTCAACATCACCGCCAGCAACGGCACCAACGCCAACAACGTCGTGTACGACAACGCCGCCGCCCGCATTGGCCCGCGGTTGTCCATAAAGCCGCGGATCACCAGGAACAAAAACGCGATCGTGTTGTGGACCCGGCGGCCCACCGTCTTGCCGGCCAACGCCTCAATGATCCGTCCTTCCCACAACGCCTGCAACCGGGCCATCAACCCGTTCGGTGCTCGCTGGAGCGACTGCGTCATGCGTCCAGATTACGGCGCAGCCTAGCGCCTTGTCAAACGCCACCCGACCGGGGCGGCGCAAGCGATTGAATTGGAAGAACTGTGAACTTTAGTCACCCAGCGGCTGTCGTCCGCGGGGACGGTCAGTCCGCCACCGGTTAGAACAGTTTCCACGCCATCCACGCGGCGAAGCCCAGCAACACCAGCCCGCAGCCGCGCACCAACAACAGGAGCGTCCGCGCCTTGATCTGCCGGTGCGCCCGCGACACAAACCACGCCAACAAAAAAAACCACAACGTGCCGCCGCAAATGACGCCCCCCACACAGGTCGTCCGGTTCAAGACATCGGGTTGCAGCCAATCATGCGTAAACAGAAGCGCCCCCAACGTCGCCCACAACACCAGCAGCAACAGATTCGAGAGGCACAACGCAAACCCCAGCAGGAATGACCGCGGATGATGCCAGCGTTCTTCCACGCGCTCGACGACCGCTTCACTCGCTTGGAGTTTGACCGCCTTCATAAACACATAGCGCAATCCCAACCCGGCAATCACCGCCAACGCCACGATCCGCAGCCCGAACACCACCGCCGGCTGATCCAAAATCGAGGAGTGCCCCGCCAGCGCCAGCCAGGCGTACACCGCCTCCCCACAAATCCCGCCAAACCCAATCAAGAATGCCCCGGCAAACCCGCGGCGCAACGCCTGATTGATCACCGTCAGATTCAGCGGCCCGACCGGGATGGAAACGACGAACCCACACGCCGCGCCGGCGGCGAGGGACTTCATCAGTTCTGGCAGAGAGGTATCCACTTAATCGGCTGCGGGATCGTCGCCGTCTTCGTCCGATTCGATTTCACGGCGCCACCGCTTGCTGACCCACGGGCGCGCCAGTCCATACAGCAAGTACGCCACGAACAAAAACGCCAGCGTCACTTCCAGATTCGCCACCAACAGAATTGCCGCCGCCACGACCGCCGCAAACGCCGCCAGCGACTTTTGCAGCGTCCACTCCACGTTCTTGAACGTGGGGTAGCGCACGTTGCTGACCATCAACCACGACAACACCAGCATCAGCACCGGCAACGCAAACCGCCACCGCCCCAGCGCGTGTTCGTGTTCCTGGAGCGACATCATCAACATCGTGACGCTCACCACCAATCCGGCGGCGGAGGGAATCGGAAACCCGACGAACTCACCGGGCGAACGTTTGTTTCCCATCTGCGACAGAATATTGAACCGGGCCAGCCGGATGCCGCCGCACACCAAGTACACCGCCGCCACCACCCAGCCCGTGCGGACGAACTCGTGCAACACGATCTGGTACACCAGGAACGCCGGGGCCACGCCGAAACTCACGATGTCCGCCAGCGAATCAAACTCCCGGCCAAACTGGGATTGCTTCTTGGCCAGCCGCGCCACCCGGCCATCAAAAAAATCAAACGCGAACGCCAACAAAATCAGCCGGATGGCCTGCCGAATCGGCTCGAAATCCTGCGCCGCGGGGTTGTACTTGAAAATCCACGTCAGCGCAAAGAACCCGCACGCCAGATTGCCGGCCGTCATCAGGTTCGGCAATAGATAGATTTTGACCTTCTCGCCGTCCTCCGGCGCCACCACATTATTTTCTTCGGGCGACAACGGTCTCACCGCCTTTCGCATAATCGCCCACCTTGGCGATAATCTCCACTCCCGCCGGCAACACCAGTTCCACACGCGAACCAAACTTGATCATCCCGATGCGTTCTCCCATCTCCAACCGCGCGCCTTCGCCGGCCCAACCGACAATCCGCCGCGCGATCAACCCGGCAATCTGCTTCACCGTCACCCGGAACCCATCGGCGGCCTCGATTTCAATCACCCGGTTTTCGTTCTGGGCCGACGCGTCCGGATTCCGCACGTCCAAAAACTTGCCGGCATGATACTCCACCTTTTTGATCGTCCCGGCCAGCGGTGCGCGCTGCACATGCACATCGAACACCGAAAGAAAAATCGCCACGCTCGTGGGCGTCACGTCCACGATCCGGCCCTCCGCCGGCGCCACGATCACCTTGGAATCCGCCGGCACCTTCCGCTCCGGATCCCGGAAGAACGACAGCGTAAACCCCAGCAGCGCCGCCGGCGGCAGCACCGCCCACGGGACCGGGCATCCCAACCCCGTCGCCAACGTTAGCGCCGCCAAAACGAGGATCGGCCATTTGCCTTCCGCCAGAGTGCGTTTAGTGAACATGGAATTCAGTCGCCATCTTAGCGGAATCCGGTAACTTGGAAAACGAATTTTCGAGTGGATACCATCGCACATGGGTTGACGGGGGCATTGGTGGGCTACTGCGGGTTCCGGCAACAGGGCGGACGCACGGTGTTGTGGGAGATGAGCGGACGGAGGAATTTACGGTTGCTCTGGCTGGCGAGCGCGGCCGGGATTGCGTCGCATCTGCTGCTGGATTGGATCACCAGCTACGGGACGATGTTATGGTGGCCGGTCAGCGATGCGCGGCTGGCGTTGAGTCTGGTGTTCATTGTCGAACCCTACGTCTAGTCCATTCTCGGCGTCGGCCTATGGGCGGCCATTCGCACGCCACTGCCATGGGGCGAAATCCGGAAGGGACGGGTTGCTGTCGTCGAGGTGGTCTTTGATCATGCCGGCCATCTGTTGACGGCGGGCTTCACGCGCGAGCAAGGATACACTCAGTAGTGGATGGCGGCCGTGACGATGCCAAGGGCTTGCCGGGGGGAGACGCGTTTGCCGGTGTGAAAGAGCACGGGCTGCGCGCCCAAGGTCGTGGCGGTGTAGGGTTGGTTGTACAAGTCGGTGCGCGTCAGGCCGCTGGTGGCGGATAACGTGGCGTTGGCGCCGCTGGTACACCACGCAATGACCATCGAAGTTTGGTCGGGGCACCGGTAGGCATAGACGAAAATCGTGTTGTTGTTAAGCACTTGGTAGGCGAACAGTTTTGTCCCGGCCAGCCAGTCGTAGTTGGGGTCCACGATGAACATCGGCACGCCGGCTTGGACAGTCTGGTGGCCATCGCTCACCATGATGACGGCGTTGAACACACCGACCTGCGCGTTGGATGGGGTCCAGGTCAACAGCCCAGTGGTGACGCCCACGTTGGCGCCGGTCGGCAACCCGCTGGCGGAATAGGTCAACGGATCACCATCCGGGTCGGTGGCCACGAATTGATAGTCGAGCGGGCTGTTGGCGACGCCGGTCACGATGTCAATCGCCGCCAGTTCGGGCGGGGCATCGGTGATGGCGGCCGTGACTGTAATCGCCACCGTGGCGCTGGCGCTGAGCGAACCATCGCTGGCGCTGAAGACGACGTTGACGGTGCCGGTTTGCGCGTCCGTCGGCGTCCAGGCGAAGTTCCCGGAGCTGGTGTCGAAGGTTGCGCCGGCCGGCAGGCTGGGGGCGGAATAGGTGAGTGCGTCACCATCCGGATCGGTCGCGGAGACGGTGAAATTGAGGGTTTGCCCGGCAATCACCGTTTGCGGGTTGAGGGCGGCCAAGATTGGCGCGCGGTTGACGTTGGCCACGGTGATGGCAATGGTTTCGCTGTCCGTGAGGCTGCCGTCGGAGACGGTAAAGGTGACGCTGTAGTTGCCGGCCTGGGTATAAGTCGGCGTCCAAGCGAACGCGCCGGTTGTAGTGTTGAACGCGGCCCCGCTGGGCAAGCCGGTAACGGAGTATGTCAATGTCCCGCCCGCCGGATCGGTGGCGCTGAGCGTGAAACTCAAGGTCTGACCTTCGTTGACGGATTTGCTGCCGATGGCCGCCAAGACCGGTGGTTGGTTGACGCTGCCCACAGAAATGGTGATCGTTTCGCTCGCCGTGAGACTGCCGTCGGAGACGGTGAACGTGACGCTGTAGTTGCCGGCTTGGCTGAACGTGGGTGTCCAACTGAACGCACGGGTGCTGGTGTTGAACGTCGCCCCGGCCGGCAATCCACTCGCCGAATAAGTGAGGGCATCACCGTCCGGGTCACTGCCCGAAATGACGAAGCTCAAGAGTTGGCCCGCAGTGACGGATTTGTTGCCAATGCTGTTCAGCACCGGTGGCCGGTTCACGTTATTAACGGTGATGGCGACGGTTTGACTGGCGGTCAGGGTGCCGTCGGAAACCGCGAAGGCCACGTTGTACGAGCCGGCCTGACTATAGCTCGGCGTCCACGAGAACGTCCGCGTGCTGGAGTTGAACGACGCGCCGCCGGGCAGCCCGCTGGCGGAATACGTCAATGCGTTGCCATCCGGGTCGGTGCCGGAGATGGTGAAGGTGAGTGCCTGATTTTCGTTCACGGTCTGATTGCTGATCGGCGACAGAACCGGCGGGCGGTTTACATTGAGCACCGCGATATTGACGGTTTGGCTGGCGCTGAGTGTGCCGTCGGACACCGTGAAGGTGACGTTGTAGTTGCCAGCTTGCGAGTAAGTGGGTGTCCAAGAGAAGACTTGGTTGGTCGCGCTGAACGTCGCCCCTGCCGGTAATCCGCCGGCAGAATAGGAGAGCGGATCACCATCAGGATCGGAGCCGGAAATGCTGAAGCTCAGATTCGCTCCTTCATTGACGGTTTGATTGCTGATCGCGGCCAAGACCGGTGCCCGATCGACATTACTGACCGTAATGGTAATGGTTTCACTGTCCGAGAGGCTACCATCGGAAACGGCAAGGGTCACATTATAGCTGCCGGCCTGACTGTACGTCGGTGTCCAAGAAAACGTGTGGGTACTGGTGTTGAAACTGGCCCCGGTCGGTAGTCCGCTGGCTGAGTACGTCAGGTTAGTACTGTTGGGATCTGTCGCGGAAACCGTGAAACTTAAGCTTTGCCCTTCGTTGACGGACTGATTCCCGATAGCTGCAAGCACGGGAGGTTGATTCGTTGACGATCCCCAACTGCCATTGTAAAGCGCCACAATTTCAGCCGGGGTAAGAGTTCTGTTGTAAATTCGTAAATCGTCGATGGCTCCCGAGTAAAAACGATCCCATTGATTCTCCGCACCGAAACCCGTTGCCCCGGCCATATTCATGATGAGGTCCCCACCCCAACTTTGGTTGCCCCCCCAAGATTCTGATTTTTCGACGCCATTTAGGTAAAAGTGCAACACTGATTTGTCATACACCACCACGACATGGGACCATATACCATTCTGAATTTCGCCAACACCAAATCGGTTCTGCTGCCCGCCGCTGGCGATAATGCCGTTTACCACGATTGCATTCTGATCGACGAAGAGACGAATGCCGCTCATACCGTACTGCCAGCGTGCGGAGAAGAAAACGTTTCCCTGTGCTGCCGCATTAGCAGGCCTAATCCACACAGAAATGGCAAAGTTGTTGGTGAGACTCAGCACCGCCGAGGTGCTATTCAGTGAGACGTAATCGTTCACTCCATCAAATTGCAGAGCCTGACTAAATTTGCCGGTTACCCACCCGGAGTTGGTGTTGAAACTGAAGTTCTGAAGCGTACCGGGATTGGTTCCGGCTGAGTCGGCTGCGACTATTCCGTTAGTCTGATCCAGCGACCAGTAACCCACCAAACCATCGGTCGAACTCCTTAGCACCGTAAGAATCATTGTCGTGGTGGCACTTAGGCCACGGGCGTCGGTAGCTGTGAACGCTAGCGAGTAGCTCCCTGCTTGGGCGACAGAGGGCGTCCATGAGAAGACGCCGGTGGTAGCATTAAAACTGGCCCCGCTGGGCAGAGGGCTAACTGAATAGGTTAAGGGATCATGGTCAGGATCTACTGCTGCTACCGTGAATTGTAGAGTTTGTCCGGCTAACCCGTTAGCATTGGGGACAGGTGACCAGACTGGACTCAGGTTTAGAGGCGGTACTGCGGCCATGACGTTTGATAGTAGCGTGGCAGCATTCACATTAGTGGAAGTGAAAATCACCGGCTGCTCGGTGAGCTGGGTCGGTTGGATGGATACCCCGTAGATGTTCATAGCTGATGGAGCCACAGCTTGGTTGACGGTTTGGGTTGTATCCTCAGTACACCACGCCATGACCAACGCTTGCCCACCGCGTTGAAAAGCGAACAAAGAAATCTGCTCACCCAATCGCCGGTAATCAACCGGCGTGGCCGTGCCCACCCAATAACAGGTCATCAAGAACGCGCTGGTCTTGGGGTGCGGTCCTCGATTCAGGACCTGATCTGACGGCCCGTAATCATATCCGAAGATTTCCCAATTCGAACCAGGTACCCGATTGAAAGCTTCCAGATTCTGCGGGATAAGCGTTGTTAAGCCCGCGGCGCGGTACATTGTCGCCAATTTGATGGCGCGACAAAGACCACGATACCAAGACACACCCGGCGTCCCCGAGGTCATATACCCTTGGGTTTCCTGCGGTGGTGGACACCCCAGCGCACTGCGACCAAACAGTCCCAACTCACCAACCACAGTTTCCTTTGCCAAAGAAGCATCACCATAGTTGCTCTGCAAACGTTCGATCAGCCAATGTGTCGCAGAGTAGTCCTGATCGGGAGCGTACTGGCCAGCGTCATAGTCGTGCCAACTCCAGTCGTCCAAAATGTCATTAATACCATTGTCGCGCAAATACTGGTTGTCGCCGTGATCCGCGCCTTGCCAACTGGGGCCGAGAAGCTTGATCTGTGGGGCAATTTGGTCACGAACTTTTTTGGTCGCTTTGGCCAATGTCAAGTAGAGGGGAGCAACGTCGGTGGAATTCGTGATGCCCAGCACATCCGTGCCTGGTTCGTTTAAGATTTCGAATGCATAAAGATTATCCCCATAACGATTGAGGATTGCCGCGACATAATTCGTGTAGGCACAGACGAGGTTATTCGTGTAATCAGAATAGGAATTGCCGTGGGACACCCAAGTTGGAACTCCCCCGCTGCATGGTGAATCGTAGCAGGTCATGCCGGTCAGAATCAGCTTTCGTCCAGCATTGGCAACAGCCGCTACGATTGGATCGCTCTCTGTCCAATCCCACGTGTTGGAAGTCGATTGGACACCGCGCCAGCGCGCGGAGAAACTGCGGTCCCAAGTCGGGCCGGTGGATTGTTTCATCGCATCACCCATCGCCCAAACGCCGGTCCCATGTGTTCCGAGGAATGGCTGCAACCCATAGTCTGCCGGCAGAACAGCGAATTGGCTGCGATCGCCCGCTGTCTCCACGAAATAATGACCGCGTGGATACTGGCGCGTGAGACCCGGTCCCGAGTACACAAGTGTTCCATCAAGCGCCAACACCCGAACGGAACCTCCATCGCTCGTGCTAATCGTGATGTTGTCGGTTTCGCGAAACAATCCATACCGACTTTGGGGTGTGATCGAAATTTTTACAGTGTTAACGTTCAACGACCAAATGAACGGTGGCAAGTTCGTTTGAGCCAGAACTACCGGTGACTGCGAAACCATAAGCAGCGCCAGCAGACACAAGGATTTAGAGGCCCGCGAGAGATTTGATAACGTCTGGCGGGACCGCAACGGAGCGGAAGAGAACACATGCAACGTCATGACCCGTAGTCGAAAAAGCAGCGGTTATGCCACCCAAAACTGCCGCTGCTAGACATCGAGCCATTCCGATATTCGCAGGTCTGCAACTTACCGGGTGCAACCCTGAGACGACACTCTAGTTTATGCAAGCCGGCGAGTTATCCATGGCCGGACAAAGCCGCACGATACAGCTTATCGTAGTCTCGGTACATTGCGTCCGGATCAAACATGCGCATCGCAAACTCGCGGGCTGATTGGGCCACGCCTGCCCATAGAGCTGGTGACTCGAAGAACCGCTGCAGGCAATGGCCAAAATCAGCGGCCTCACCCGGTTTGGCCAACCATGGATAACCCGGCGGAAAGCACTCCGATAAGCCCGGTGACTCTGTGGCAACTATTGGTAGGCCAGCCAGTGCTGCTTCAATCGCCATCAGTGACAAGCCCTCAAAGCGGGACGGCATGATCAATAAATCAAATTCATCCAATCGCCGAGCCAGCTCCGGTATTGGTCCGCACATGGTAATCCGCCATCCCGGCGGAGGTTGAGCAGCCCAATATCGCAAATGTGCGGCAAGTGAACCAGCACCGCAAACTGTGAGTTCATAAATGCGATTCTTGGGAGGCGAAACCAAACTCAAGATTTCCGGCAACAGATCCGCTCCCTTCTGCTCCTCCAGTCGTCCCGCAAACAAAATGCGGCATGGCGCATCTGGCAATCGTGGAGCTGGAGCACGCCTAGGCGGAATCGTGACCCCGTTGTGAATCAAAACGGGTGATTGCGGCAGATTACCCGCACCCGAGCCAGCACGAAATTCAGCGTAGGCGTGCTGCGCTCCTTTGGACACGCAGGCAACACAGGAACGAGGCATACGACGCTCGCACCATTGTCCCAAACGTCGCCATGGTGTCCAAATGACCGTGTTGTGAATCGTGCGTACCAGCGGGATTTGCCGCCATCTTGGCCACAGGGTCACCATCGCCGCGTAGCTGGACTCCGGGATCTCAGTGTGAAGATGAATCAGAGCCGGTCGAAAATCGCGGACAGCCTGCGCTGCATGTCCGCCGGCGAAAAACATGCCTCCACGTTTGATAGGAACACGGGTGCCAGGGTAGTGCGGCACGCGTAATTGAACCAATTCTTGACGCATCGCATATTCGAAGTCTCCTCCTGCTTCTCGGCAAGGAGTATATACTGCAAATACGTAACGGTCGCTCAGTCCGCGTATCAGATTCAGCGCGACACGTTCAGCCCCCCCCATCGCCAGATGGGTAATCACCTGCAAGACGCGTGGCTTGGCCGAATCACCCTGGTTGTTTGGCATCTTGAGCGGGGAGTTTGCCAAGCTTATTGAACACCGGCAATACTTGCGTTGGTCCACAGCGTGTGAAAGACTGGATGATGTGCAAGTTCAAATGAGTTCTCCCACCTTGATCCCAAGGGCTTTGTGGCCCATGCATTGCCCTATTCTCCAGAGGTGCGTACCAATATGTTGAATTCAGCCGGCCGTCTCGGTCGTTTTGTTCAAAGTCTCACATCCAGTTACGCATTACTAGTCAGTAATGTGGTGTATGCACTCGCCAGTGTGCCACTGGCGCTTCACTACTTGGACAAGAGTGAATTTGGTCTTTGGGCTGTGGTTACTCAGATTTTTGCCTATCTCGCGTTGTTGGATTTCGGGATGTCCACATCGGTGGCGCGGTTGTTGATCGACCACAAAGATCATCCCGACGCAGGGGTATACGGCAGCCTGATCAAAACCGGTTGGTTAGTATCCCTGATTCAAGGCGGCGTCGCCGCCACACTGGCAATCGGGAGCGGAGAAGTTTTGGTCAACTTGTTGGGGATCGACCCCCAATTGCAGCATGAGTTTGTTTGGTTGATGCGATGGCAGGGTATCCTGTGTCTGCTCACCTTCATCTCCCGCATGTTCGGTCATCTTTTGTATATTTGGCAACGCTACGATATCTACAACTACATCCAAATTGTGCAGCAGATCGTGGCGTTTGTTGTTTTGTGGGTGGCCTTCGCCAAACAGACGGGGGTATTCAGTATGATTTTGGCCAATGCCGTGGGGTGGATCGTGACGACAGTAGCAGCTGCGATCGCTTGTCGTTGGCAGCGGTGTTTCCCTAGTCCTGGCAATTGGGGAAAGATCAGTTGGCAACGTTTCCAAGACATGTTCGGCTATGGCCGCGATGTGTTTTTAGTCGTGGTCGGCACACAATTAGTCACGGCCAGCCCGACCATTTTGATCACCCGTCAGTTGGGGCTAGAGGCGGCAGCTATCTGGGCTGTTTGCACCAAGACATTCTTTCTGCTCTGCCAATTGATCTGGCGGATTTTCGATTTTTCGGTGCCGGCGCTGTCGGAAATGATGGCCCGAGGAGAAACCCCACGGTTGTGCTACCGCTTCCGTGATCTCGTCATCCTTAGCGCTTCCATCGCTGGACTGACCGGCCTTGGATTTGCGCTTTGTAACCAGCCCTTTGTCATAATCTGGACCAGCGGCCGGATCCATTGGTCCGTTGCCACCGATTGGCTGCTGGCAGTTTGGTTAATAGTACAGGCCGTGGTCCATTGTCATAGCGGCTTTGTGGTTGCTACGCGTGAAGTCGGGGCACTACGGTATGTCAGTCTTGCAGAAGGGTTGGTGTTTTTGGGGTTGGCTGCCATTGGCTTATGGTGGGGTGGACTGCCTCTCCTCATCGTCGCAGGAGCGTTGTGCAATCTCGTTTTGACTGGCTGGTATAG
Organism: Verrucomicrobiia bacterium; assembly: GCA_037441425.1. GTDB lineage: Bacteria > Verrucomicrobiota > Verrucomicrobiia > Palsa-1439 > Palsa-1439 > JBBISF01. Next base: position 17,707 of record JBBISF010000010.1, on the reverse strand, counting down.
CATAGGCCGCACGAGCCGGTATTTTGAACAGCCACGTCGCGAAGTGGCTGGCCACTGGCAAGTGCCGATGCTGAAAGTTCTCATCGTGCTCGTCCCCGTGGGCTTGGCGTTGATGTGGCTGACACAAACCTGGCTGCCCCGCTGGCAGTTACTGTTCCGCGCCAGTGCGATACTGATCGTCGGCGGATTAGTGTGGCTGCGGCTTGGGATCCCCTCCCAGTTGCAGCAGGAACTTGCTCAACGGCTCCCGCCGCGTTGGCGTGTACTCACCGCCAGATGGCAGGGTGTTCGCTCGGACACCTGATTATCTGCCGGTTATCCTTCCAACACCTGCTGGTAAATCTCGACATGACGGCGAGCAATCGTCAGAGGATGATAACGCTCACGTATCTGGCTAGCGCACTGGTTCGGTCGCGGTGCCCCTTGACCCAACCACGCACCGATGGCGCACCGCAGGCCCGTCAAATCATCTGTCGCAAACAATTCTGCATCCGGAATATCTTGGGCGATGTCCACAATCCCGCCCACGCGTGCGGCGAAGAGTTTCACATTTCGCGCAAGCGCTTCGGCGACCACTACCCCGAAGGCCTCTTCCGTGGGAAAGTGAATCAGGGCAGTGGATTCATCCAGTTTCTGGAGTAACTGCGGTGCGGAGAGTTGTCCGCAATATCGGGCATACCCTCGCGCTTCCGCTTTTTGCAGTTCTTCCTGAAACGCACGTCCGTAGGAGTCGTTCGTAGCTAGTGCTCCCACAAAATGGATTTCACCTGCAGTGCCGTCCGCAAACAACTCACCCGCCATGCGGAGTAATTCGAGTTGCCGTTTGCGCGGGCAGATCAACCCGATATTCAACAGGATGGGCGGAGTGTGAAGAGTTGAGGTTGGCAATGGGGAAAAGAACTCCTCTCGCAGAGCATTGGCGACACGCCAAGTGCGACGCGCGAATGATTTGATCAGTGACTCCGTGTAAGCCGAGTTGCAGAAGACTCCAGCAGTACGCGCCAGGGCGTGTCGTTCAAGCCGGGCGGCGCACCAATAGAAGCTCCCCACCTGCGCCTGGATGAGTTGCGCTTGGGCGCGCATAATCCCGTGCAGAGTGACGATGTTGGGGGAACCCGACCAAACCGCACTCATGGCACAATCCCGCTCCGTTCCTTGACCGTGTACGATGTCCGGGTGAATCTCGTGAAGCTTGGCGCGTACAGCACGGATGCAACCCTGATAGCCCGTGCGGAGCCAGCCCAGCCGTGGTACCACCACAGTATGAAACCAGATATTTTCCGCCAGTCTGGATGGAGAACGTAGCGGTTGCCGCGTGCAACTCACGACGTGCACCTCCAGCCCCGGTAACTGTGCGAATCCCTGAAACAACGCTTGCGGGGCGGTGCCAAAATCCGGGTGGTCCCGGTTATACCGCTGCAACATGTCCCGGGCATCGGTGGTCAGGATGGCAACGCGCATGGTTTAACTCTCTGCGCGACGGAAGAGTGGATCTTGGATTGCGGCCAGACCGCTGACACAAAATACCTGTTGGCGACGCGAGTGGCGTTCCCACCAGCAAGTAGCCGGCAGACCACATCCATGCCTCACTAATTCCACTCCTAAGCTCACGCGGCTGTGGCAACCCCCATAATAGGCATGCGCGGCAATCTGCAACCACTCGTTACGGAATCGCCCCCCGACCTGTAAGCGCGCGGCGCGGGTCAACCAAAGCCCATAGAGAGCATCACGCCACCGCAACCATAATTGCGCCGCCGTACCGGAATAACGACTGGCCACACTGAGTGCAGTTAACGGGACGAGCCGGATTTCAGCCTGTCGCACGGCTTCCTTTTCCGAAGTTTGGCTGAGTGATTGCGAATGCATCCGGTAGCGGTGAGATGGATGTGGATCCCAGAGGATGTCGAATCCCAGAGCCGCCATCAGAATCCAATAATACCAATCTTGGGCGTACTGCCAAGAACCCGTAAAAAACGGGGTGACCAGACGTGTCATCGACAGGCGGGCAAATACTCCGGGGGTGTTCAGAAAGTTGTGTTGCAGTAACAATTCCAAACTCCGTGGGGCACCAACCTGCGGGGGTAGTTGTTGCCACACACAACGGATGCGATCCCAGTCGGCAGTCGCCGCCAAAGATTTACTCGCCGAGTCAATGAGCTGGGGCGGCCCATGGGCTAGAATCGCCTCGGGGTGTGCTTCCAGGAGCGTGAGCCGACGCTCGAAGAAGTCAGCCTCCAGCACATCGTCAGCACCGGGGTTGCACCAAAAATCTCCGCGTGCCACTACTAACAATGCCATAGTCGCTTGATGAACACCCTTGTTGGTTGACCAACCCAACATTCGGAACCGCTGATCGGCTAGGAAAGGTTGGATCACCTCCCGCGTGTTATCAGTCGAACCGTCATCGCCAATCAACACTTCGAAATCACGCACGGTCTGCTGCTGCAACGACTGACATAACTCGCCAAGATACCGGCCTGCATTGTAGGTTGGCACGATAACGCTGATCAGCGGGGTTGAGTTCATACATTGATCTCATCGCCGGGGGCGACTTCCTCATAGACCCGTTGTAGCTGCTGCGCCACCTCTCGCCAGCTCAACGGTGGATCTGGCAAGAGTTGCTGCGGTGCGGTTCTGTAAAAATCCTCCAACACGCGGGCCGTAGTTGCGCTTCGGTTCGTCACGGGACAGTAGCGTGCCAGGTCACCAAACACACAACGCGCCCACGGCAAATCGCTCAACAGCAATGGGCACCGGCAGGCTGCCGCTTCCAGAGCGGACAGGCTTAGGCTCTCCATTGTGCTAAGCAAGACAAACCCACGCGCCGACGCGTAGATTTCGGCCAACCGGTTGCGTTCGCTGATAGCGCCTTCATAACGGAGAATCGCCGGGTACTGTTTACATAGAGTTTCAAACCGCTGGGCATATGTATCAGCAGCGGCGTAAGCTTTCCCGATAATCCAGAGCGGTGTCTTCGCCACAACCGCCGCCTCCGCTAGTTCGAGCACGCGCTTGCGTGGTGTGACAGTTGCAGTGCAAACGAGCCACGTCCCCCTTTCTAGCGCTGGCGATTGAAGAAAGACCGACTCTACGCCATTGGGAATCACATGGACACGCCGCGCCGGGGCCCCGAACACATGGCTCATGATGAAGGCTTCCCAACTGGTCAGCGCAACGTTCGCATCGGCCAGTTGATACGATTCCCAACCGATTCGATCAACAACCGCCTGCGGCCCGATGGTTTGTAATCCTGCCCGCGCAAATTGGTGTAGGTGATGGCGCCACAGGGGCCGGGAGCCTTGCGCCGTCAACAAATCAGATTGGATCACTTTCATCCCTTTGGCCTGTGCAAGCTTGAGCCAGATAACCGGCACTCGACCAAAATGGTGGAGAATATCCCCTGACTGCCGGTCATCCCACCAACGCAGAAATTCGACGGTCACTCCCAGGTTTTCGAGGGCTTGTTTGGTCTGCTCGATTTGAATCTGGGCGCCTCCGTGCGCCAAACTGAACGGCGTAAGGCAACTGAACAATACTTTCATGATGGCCGACTATCCGGATGGATTAACTGATTATAGCCAACAACCGTCCCTCCGGCGGGCACATCGCGTGTGACCACTGCATTGGCGCCAATGCGCGCATGATGACCAACACGTACTCCTCCCAAAACCTTGGCTCCCGCTCCCACAAACACTTCGTCCTCAAGAACTGGGGCACGATTATCGACATTACGCGCGCCAATTGTAACTTGCTGCATGAGCACAACGTTGTCTCCCAAGATGGCATCCCTGTGAACAATGATGCCATACGGATGCGGGAGGATGAGCCGGCCGGAAAAGCGACAACCGATTTCCGAACCCAATACAATGCTCCAGATGCGCCACAACACAGGTACTTGATAACGGCCAAGAAAAAGCAGGAGTCGAGCAGCAAATGGGTTGCGCGTATTTAGAAGCATCTGGCTCATACAGCGGTTCTCACACTTAGACGTGCCGGCATAGGTAAGCCATTCTGCACGCGCGCGCTTGACATGGTCACGGAGTGCGATTGAGCCAACCGCCACAACACCAACCAACATCCGGCCTTCATAATTTCTGTGGGTAATTGGCTATCGTATTGACCGAACACCAACGTGTAATGAATCGGTTCCCAAAACGCTTGGATGGCAAGAAAGAATGTTACGGTCTGAAGGGGTGAGCCACGGCACCACCGTACGCAACGCACTGCGTACAGGATGATAACCCCCATCAACCCGTACAACAGCATCAATCCCGCTATCCCCGCATAACGGATCGCGGATAGCGGGCCGTTGTGAAAAGCCCCTGTCAACAACTCCATTCCTTGACCATGCGTGTTCCACCAAGATTCAAACACTTCGGCACGAAATCCAAAACCATCACCCAGCAACCAGTTATCGATCATGTGCTCCTTTAGAACGGATTCCCACATCTTGAACCGCCATTCCGAACTGGCCTCGGCATTCCGTTCTGCTAAAGATGACCAATCTCCCGGCAAGAAGGACAAAGCGCGCTGGGCCGACAGCGGCAGGTCCACCACGCGGCGGTTCATGACCACTAATGCCCCTAATAGTAACGCCCCCAAAGCTGCAGTAAGCGCCGCTTCTCGCCACCCCCGATGTAACCAAGCTCCAATGATGATGGCCATACAACTCCAGAGCAGGTAACTGCGAAACCCTGATAACAAAACACCGGCCATTGCGAAAACACCAAGGTAGAACCGCCACCGCCACGGTTTCAAAATCTCCACTGGGCGATAGCGCGCGCAGAGCACAAAAATCAATACCATCCCTAACTGCCCCCATTCCTCAAAACGAATCATCGCGCCTGCGCCTTCATTTCTAGCAGCGGCACCAAACGCACCCAAATCAATGGAGGCGTACAGAAAGCTGAATTTGGTCAGAAGCCCCGGCCAGAAATAGGCCGGCAGGTATAAGAGCGCACGAACTGCCGCCCCGGTGAGGAAAATATATGGCAAACAGCGCATCGTCCGTGTGTTGCACGGTAGCCACAGCATGCACGCCACGGCAACAGCGGCTAACGCAATTTCTATATAGGGCCGCCCGCCGATGGATGTGCTTCCCATCATCTCAAGGCCTGTGGGATTGCGCATAAACGTCAGTCCAATGTACACAAGATTGATGAATACAAGGACGATCATCGGTTCCCAACGCCACCGCACTCGGGTCTGACTGACAATCAAGTAAGCGACACTCCCTGCTACGGTCATCAGCACCGCGCAGTTACGTAATGACAGCGGCACCCCAAGCACAGCAGTGCGTGTAGCGAAATCCCAAGCCAGGGGAACGAGTAACCAAATCTTCTCCTGCAAACCGATGGCGAGCAGCACGGCGACTACCAAACCGATAAAATAGATTAGCAATAAGACTTCACTCATTCCGATCAGGCAGGCCAATAAGATCGCGACAACGATGCCAGCGCCGATTGCGGCCAACTGTGTAATCTGAATGGACGAGTATGATGGAGGATTGCGCATAGATACATCAATCCCAGATCAGAGACTCCCGAGGTGACGGCAGGTGCAGGGCTTCACACACGTGGCAGCACGATTGCCATGCTTCGCTTTGCTGAGCCGGGGTGAACACCTGCTGCCATTCGCCTGCCACTCCTTTCCGTAAGAAACTTTGCGTTTGTTCTTCTCCTGGATTGCGATGGGTCAAATTCTTAAACGAGTTGCGCTGGATAATGGCTGCTTGTTCTGCCGTCGTAGTCGGAAACCCCAGAAACTTCAAACAGGAGCGGAATACCGCCTCGGTATCAGACAGTAATTCCTGATATAGAAGCACCATCGAACGCGAAGGGTCTCGTCCATCCAACCAAGCGTCGATCCAGTCGACATACTCGTTGCGGAATTCACCGGTTGCCAACTTGTGCTCGATAAATTCATTGAGCGTCAACCGATTGGCGAGTTTGCATTGGGGATGATAGGGAGACTGCTTAATATACCAGTATGCCGAGATTAAAGCATCGCGTGGATCGCGAACGGTAATGAAATATTTCAGTCCACTGGCATGCAACAAATCAAGATTGACCGCCGTTGCTGCTGTATGGCCCTTGATCACCGCCAATCGCTGGCGCATCTCGTCCCACGCTTCGGGATAGAGATCATGGGAAAGATCGCGCTGCTCTGTGTGCCATTTAACCGGTGTGTACTGAGCAAACCCATGGCAAGAAGCAAAAAGTTTTGCAACCCAAGTTGATCCGCTCTTGGGCAGGCTCGCGATAAAAATAACGTCTTGCGGATACTGTTTGGCAAATCGTTGATAACTCCACCAACTGTATGCGCGTTTCGCCATCCCATCGGTGATCACCTTGCGGACAGTGGTTCGCAAGCCCTGCCGCTGGTATACATATCTCAGGTGACTTAACCGATCCCCAAGCATAATAGGCCGATTTTATAGCCCGACGCGAAGCTCAAGTCAAACGGACAGCCCGATAGACCGGCCAGCGCGCACAGCAGCACGTCGAATCTGGTAGACCCGCCGCATTCCCCGCAACAACCATGGCCACGGCGGGCAAGGGTGCTGCAACTCAGCCAAGTACCGAACTTGAAGCTGTAAAAACTCCTTTTTGCCCCGAGCATCCATCCGAATGCTCGCGTTCTGGCCGTGCCAACGAAAACATGCCAATGATATTGGTAAGTGCTCAAACCGATACCCGTGCCGGGCTAACCGCAAGTAGTATTCCAAGTCCATGCAAACATGGTAGGAAACATCCAAAAGGTGGCCCACTTGGCCCACTCTTAGAATGCGGCGGTTCAAGAACGTCGCGGTTGAGGGAATGTAACACCCGTAAAATAGCAACATCTGTAGGTTAAATCGACCTTCTCGTTTATGACGGATGAAGCGGCCCTGCTCATCCACGTAATCACAATCTCCGTAAATCACGTCGGTATCGGGATGCGCGGTGGCAAAAGTTTGAACCGCCGCTAGGGCACCAGGCCGCAGGTAATCATCCGCATTCAACCACATCACCCAATCACCGCTCGCTCGTCGAAATCCCTTATTGATCGCATCCGATTGACCTTGATCCGGCTCACACACTCGCTGAACCTGTGGATGTGCTCGGAGCACATCCTGCGTGTTATCGGTAGAGCCGCCATCAATTACAATGTGTTCCCAGTTTACGTCCACTTGTGACTGTACGCTGACCAGACAATCCGGCAGAAACCGTCCCTGATTGAAACTGGGTGTGACGATGGAGAACTTCACGTGTGGCGAATCCTACTCAATATCTGTTCCGCCTTTCAAGCCACAGTGTGCGTGGTGGCTTTACGTTAGACGCGGCCCCGTGGCGTGCTATACTGGACGCCGCTTGCCGTCGCCGCGCACGGCAAGCCGCTGATGAGCATGCTGATTGAACTCTGCGTCGTGGTCTCCGCCCTCTTGGTCGTGGGGGGATGGTTACTCTCCAGTATCGGCCAACTCAACGCAACCGGCTACGCCGTGTGGCTCATTGCCACGAGTTTGATTACCTGGGCTTGGCTGCAACGGCAACAGCGGACAACCAATCAGAGTGCCGGTTGCCACTGGCTTCGTTTGATACGACGTATCCGACGCCCTCTGCCCATGATGTTCTTAGGGCTAACACTGCTCGCAGCGCTTGGGGCTGTGCTGCATCCACCCGCCAACTTGGATGGTTTGAATCAACGCGTGCCCCGGGTGTTGAATTGGCTGCTCGCAAATCGGTGGTACTGGATCGATCCGGCACCCGCGAGTTTCAATACTTGGCCCTGTAATTTCGAGTGGCTCAGCGCCCCTTTGATCCTCTTCACAAATACTGATCGCTGGATGTTCATCCTCAACATCGCTGCTTACCTGTTGCTCCCCGGACTAATCTTCAGCGTGTGGACTCAGTTGGGCGTGTCGCGGCGGGTCGCTTGGCATTGGATGTGGCTTCTGCCCACCGGATACTGCTTTCTCCTGCAGGCCGGCAGTGTGTACAACGATGCATTCGGTGCGGTTTATGCCTTGGCGGCAATCCATTTCGCCTTGCGAGCCCGACGGTCGCCACGGGGCTGGGATCTCGAACTATCCTTGGTGGCGGCAGCTTTCATGACGGCAGTGAAACCGGTCAATTTTGCGTTGTTGATTCCGTGGTTGATCGCGGCGGCACCGGCATTGCCGAGGCTTTTGCGACGGCCCATTATAGCTGCGGTGAGCTTGGCAATTGGCGCTCTCGTTTCGTTCGCCCCGACTGCATATCTTAACCAACGACACTGCGGCGACTGGACCGGAATCACAATTGCTCTCCCGACGGACCGCTTCGAAAAAAGCAACGCACCGGAAGCGCTCCTAGGTAATGTAATTTTCACGCTCCGGGATAATCTTACACCGCCAATATTCCCGTTCGCAGGGTGGTGGAACGCGCACATTCCACAATTAGTGCCGGAAGGACTGCATCGGGCGTTGCACAAAGATGTGGGAAGAGGTCGAGATGAACTGCGGTTACCGGAACTTCAAGTCGAGGAGTCAGCAGGCTTGGGATTAGGATTAGTCGTATTGTTGATTGTCTCGTTCGTTACCGCCCGACCAGCTTGGCCGCGCATATGGAGATGGCGGTCGGCGTCGCTGTGGTTAAGTCCCTATCTCGCCTTCTTGGCCTACGCCGCGGCCATGATGATTCCCACAGCCGCGCGTTATCTTGCTTCGTATTATCCCTTACTCTTGCCAGTTTGGCTGATGGGGACTGGACATAGGTGGGTGGTGCGCCGGAATTGGTGGAAGTGGCTGGAGTTCGCTGCGATGGTGGTAGCCGCGGGGGTGTTAGTGCTCAATCCAGCTCGCCCACTCTGGCCCGCTGTCTCAACCAGTTCTTGGCTTTACCGCAATCACCCTAACAATGCGTTGTTTGAACGCGTTCACCGGGTGTACGCCGCCTACGCCGATCGCTGGGATGGCATGGCCGGTGTCCGCCGCGCCTTGCCAGCAGACGCGCGCGAGATCGGCCTCCTAGTCTGCCGTCCTGCCAGTCAGTCCGAAGCTTCATTGTGGCGCCCGTTTGGATTCCGGCGGGTGCTTGACCTCTCTGTCAATCAGGCGACTGCCATCATCAAGCAACACCGGTTGCGGTACGTGGTGGTGGGGGCGGAACTTGGTGCGTCGCTTGTACAAAATCGACCGTTCAGCGAATGGTTTGCCGATTGGACGGCTGACGTACATGGCCAAGTCATCGCCACCACGCACAGTCAATTATTAGCCGCACGTGGAGAAGCGACATGGTACATCCTGCGCATCCAAAAGTGATTAATTCCCTCGTTACGCTGGTAACCCCGTCCTATAACCAAGTGCGGTTCTTGCCGGAAACTTTAGCAGCTGTACGCGATCAGGACTACCCACATATTGAACACGTCGTGATAGATGGTGGTTCAACTGACGGAAGTGTGGATATTTTGCGAACGGCAGAAAACCTCCGCTGGATTTCAGAGCCGGACCGCGGACAGGTTCATGCGCTCAACAAGGGGTTCGCCATGGCTTCGGGTGAGATTTTGGCTTGGTTGAATTCCGACGACACTTTTTACCCGGATACGGTCAGTGCCGCGATTCGTGCTTTGGAGGAATCCGGCGCCGATCTGGTTTACGGCGATTTGGAAATGGTCAACGAACAAGGAAGGATATTCAAAATTTGTTACGGGATTCCGTTCGATTTACCGACCTTCCTCTACGGACTGGATTATATCGGTCAACAAACCGTGTTCTTCCGCCGCGAGTTGCTCCAGCGCGCCGGAGAATTGCGTGAGGACTATCAGAACGCTTTTGATTACGAATTATGGCTGCGGTTCGCCCGGCATGGGCGTTTCCATTACGATCCGCGGATCCGCGCGCGCATCCGGGTCCATAGTGCCGCGAAGTCGGTGGCGCAGCGCGATGTCACGCTGCAGGAGAACGACCGTCTCCGCCAAGAATATTGGAACGATGGGGGATGGCCGACTTTCTTCCAGCGGCAACCGTGGTTTCTGATCCCGAACTATTGGTACCGGTTAAAGCGGCAGTTCATCGCGCGGGTAGTGTTCGCTGGTCAACATTGTGCTGGGTAACGCCACCATGCGCGTGCTTGTCGTCCATAACCACTATCTGCAAGCCGGCGGCGAAGACACTGTCGTGCAAGCAGAAAAGGCGCTGCTTGAAGCAAAAGGCAATGAGGTCTTTCTCTTCGAGGACACCAATCTGGACCTTGATGACGCGCCATTGGCAGACAAAGTGAAGGCGGCCTTCAACGCCATTTACTCCTCGGCTGCCCGGCGGCGGATGGCGGATGCCATCCGCGAGTTTCGCCCCGACGTGGTGCATATCCATAATTTTTTCAACAAACTTTCCCCGTCTGTGTACGATGCTTGTTACCAAGCGGGGCTACCGGTCGTGCAAACCCTGCATAATTTTCGACTGGTCTGCCTGAACGCATTCCTCTACCGCGATGGCCGGGTGTGTGAAGATTGCGTGGGGCGATTTGTTCCGTGGCCGGGGGTCATTCATCGTTGTTACCGCAACAGCCGGACGGCATCGGCTACGGTGGCCGCCATGCTGGCCGTCCATGATGTCAAAAATACCTGGGAAGATCGCGTCACCCGCTACATCGCTCTCACAAAATTTGCGCGTGACAAGTTCGTTGCCGCTGGATTCCCGGCGGAGAAGATCGTCGTCAAACCCAACGTGGTGTATCCCGCACCCACACCCGGGCATGAACGCGGAGAGTATGCTTTGTTCGTGGGCCGGCTTTCGCCAGAGAAAGGAATCGACACGCTGTTGGCGGCATGGCAACAAATCGGCCAACGGTTGCCCCTGCACATTGTCGGCGCCGGTCCACTGGCCAAACGTGTGGAAAGCTTCGCCAAGACAAACCCCGGCGTCACCTACCGAGGCCGACTCCCGCGGACCGAAGCGGTGGAGCTGATGCGAACCGCGAAAGTGATGATCTTCCCGTCGGTGTGGTATGAAATGTTCAGCATGACGGCAATTGAGGCGTTATCGGTCGGCCTGCCGGTCATTGCCAGTAATCTCGGTAGCATGACGGAGCTGATTCGTCACCAGCACAACGGCCTGCATTTTCGCCCCGGGGATGCCGCGGATCTGGTTGCCCAGGTGGATTGGACTTTGCAGCATCCCGTCGAACTCCAACGCTTGGGCCGACAGGCGCGGGCTGATTTCGAGGAACATTATGCCGCCGACCGTAACTACGATCTGTTGATGGACATTTACCAGCAGGCGATTGCTGACCACACGGACACCCGATGAATGCTTCAATTTCCAGCCGGCAGATCATCGGTTCACGAATCCACACCACGACATATGCTGACGCAACGGCACAGATTGTAAAATGGGCGCAGGCGCATGAATCCCGGTATGTCATTGCGGCCAACGTCCACGTCGTCATGGAGGCACATGATGCGCCGGCATTCCAGCGCGTCGTCAACGCCGCCGATTTGGTGACACCGGATGGGATGCCGCTGGTGTGGGGACTCCGGTTGCTGGGGCAACGCGGTCAACCGCGGGTGTATGGGCCGGACCTGATGTTGCACGTTTGTGAGCAAGCGGCTAGTGCCGGGACGCCCGTCGGATTTTACGGCGGAACTCCGGAATCACTGAAAGCACTGCCAACCAATCTGCAGGCGCGCTTCCCCGGGTTAAAAATCGTTTACGCCCATTCCCCGCCATTTCGGCAACTAACACCGGCCGAAGACCAAGCCGTTGTGAACGAGCTTGCCGCGGCCGGGGTTCGCATCCTGTTTGTGGGGCTGGGTTGCCCGAAGCAGGAACGTTGGACAGCGGAACATCGCGGCCGGGTTCGCGCCGTGATGCTGGCAGTCGGTGCGGCCTTTGATTTTCATGCCGGAACGGTCAAACAAGCGCCCCTGTGGATGCAACGCACCGGCCTCGAATGGCTTTACCGACTGTTTCGCGAACCGGGCCGGCTGGGGAAACGCTACCTCAAACACAACCCGCGATTCGTCGTGCTATTCCTGCGGCAACTGTTGCGGGGATGTAACTGACGGTGTGAGAACAACCGGTTCATCAGTGATTTCTGGAGCCTTGTATGGCTGCCCCCAAATGTCGCGCACTTGATAGCCGGGAAATTCGTTGCGTAGCACACGTCCTTCAGTCGCCCAGACTACGGCAAACTCTCGGCCATCCGCCCCACAAAATTGATACCGCCAACCCGTCGTGCCAGGACCAATCTTGGCGCTATCCAGCAACTGTGCGCCTTCCAGCAAATTCATCGTCAATAACATCACGGTAGTACTGGGTTTGGGTCCACGAACGCCATCCCGCAACCGGTTCTCACAAGGCATGCCCCACTCCCACCCGTTGATGGAGCCGTTTTCCTCCGGCCAATAAGGAACAGTGGGGGGCAACAAGTGAGCGCAAATGGAAACCGCATGGAGACCTTTCATCATCACGATCTCACGGATGGTGCGTGTCATTGCGATCCGCCACGGAGTGGGAAACGTGTAGGGGCCCGGTGTATTGGTGATCCCCAAGGCCGATTGACTGTATAAACCCCACTCTTCTAAAATGATGGGCGTTCCTCGTTTCAACACTGGCCCATAAGTGCGATCGTACTGTTCCGGTAGATCATAGTACAATCCCCAATCGCCGCCGCCGCAACTGGGATCAATTGTGGTCACGTCCGGGGCGTAACCGCAAGCCATTCGCGTATAGTCGTGCACAGACCAAAAATCCAATAGATCTAAAATCCCCCCGTCAAAAAGAAGTTTGTTGTAACCAAGCTTAACATCCTGCCAAGACGGACCGTACAGTTTGACTTGGGGTGCCACCTGATCGCGAACTGCCTTGGCCACCTTGGCCAAAGCCAGATAAAGGCAGGTCGCTTCCACATCATTGTGTACCCGAAACTTGTTGTACCGCGGTTCGTTGAATACCTCATAAGCATAGATGTGACTGCCCCAGTCTGATAAGACTCGATACACCCAATTTGAGTACGCCAGAACCACTGCGTTGGTGTAGGCGCTGAACGGCTCCTTTGGCGTGATCCAATCCGGCACCCAGTTTGCACCTTCAAACAGCAGTTTAAGTGAGCCAGCTTCGCGATTGGTCAGCGCTTGCGCCATGGTTTCCGGCCAGGTCCAATTGGCGTTGGTCGCTACGATATTCCAAGCATGGACACCATCGATTGACCACGCCGGACGAATCGCCATTCGCGCGTGATCATCAGCCGCCCCAAACAAACCCAAGTTGGCCGTCATCTGAAGTGACAAGTGACTTGGGCAATCAGCGGGCAACACAGCGAACATGACCCGGTTGCTGGGACTTTCTACGAAATAATGCCCTACCGGCAAAGTCCCGAGCGCGTGGGCCGTCATTCCCGAGTAAACCAAGGTCCCATATTGATCGAGCACCCTTACTGGATCACTTGCCACATTGTTGCTGACCGTGATGTGATCTGCCGTTGAAAACAAGTTAAACTGACCTGCGGGCAGAATACTGATATTGGCGGTTGCGGTAGTGTACGTTAAATTGTTCCACTCCCAAGGAATCTGGCGCACCGTTTGGGCAAAAAGACAACTCGGTAGCAACAAACAGACAAGTCCAATAAGGAAGGTTCCCAAGGGTGTTACTCCCACCATCAAGTCTTCTGTACGACCACCTTGCGCTGGTAGGGGCTGTGCAGATTGAAGTAGATGCCGCACAAAGGACGGTCGCCGCCGGATTCGCTGAGGATGATGGTGATGTGTTTATCCAGCGCGATGCCGTGACGCAGACCGGGCGCGCGGGTCTCGAACGCGTGGATGGCTTTGCCCATCAAGGATTGCAGGCTCTGTTGAAAATCATCGGGCGCTTTCTCAACGCACACGACGAACTTTTCGTAGCGCCGCACGGCGTCCGCGATTTCGGGTTGGAATTGTTCCACCGGCAGAGTCATACCACCGCATGATGACACGCTGCCACGTCAACTGCAAGCGCACGCCGGGGTCGGCGTGCCGGGAACGGGGCGCGGCGCGGCGCTCCGCGTTGAATAAGGAATTGATCAAGTAAGTCATGTTGGCCTCTCAGTTCAGCACGTACGCCGGCAACCGCAGCGCTTCGGCGACGGCTTCCTGCCAGAGATTGCGTTTCCACGTGTCGAACCGCTGGTTCAACCACTCATGGGTGGCGTGCTCCCATTCCAGTTCGCAACCGCGGACATGGCGGGTGACAAACCGGTACCGGGAAATCTGCTGGGCCTGCAACCGGAACAACTCCGACATCTGATTCAACATTCCATACCGCGAGCTCATACCGTGTTCTCCTTTTTTGTTTCTCAAAACCGACGGAGAACGCATTACCAAGAAGTGTGCCAGCCGGAGAACCTGCGGAAGTGCCCGCAAAATCACCAAAGACCCGCGTACAACAATGTCCGGCGGGAACGTTATTGTCCGCGACCGTGTTCTTGTTCGTACCACGCCACGAACCGCGGGATGCCGTCGTGGATTTTCGTCTGCGGATTATAGCCCAGCAACCGCCGGGCTTTGGCGATGTCGGCAAACGTGATCGGCACATCCCCCGGCTGGGTCGGCAACCACCGAATCTCCGCCTTCCGCCCCAGCGCCTGTTCGATCAACCGCACCAACTCCACCAACGTCACCGTCTGCGATTCGCCGAGGTTCACCACCTCGTAGCCAAACGACCGGTCGAGACAGGCCAGGATGCCCTGCAAAATGTCATCCACATACGTGTAATCCCGCCGGGCGCGACCGTCGCCGAATAGCTCAAGCGGTTGACCCTGCGCGATCAGCCGGGTGAATTTGTGAATGGCCAAGTCCGGACGTTGCCGCGGGCCGTACACCGTAAAGAAACGCAGGCAGACCACATCCAACCCGTAGAGATGGTGATACACGTGGCCCAACGCCTCCCCGGCCAGCTTCGTCGCCGCGTACGGCGAAATGGGATTGAAGATGGGATCGGTTTCCGCGAACGGCACTTTCTGATTCACGCCATACACGCTCGACGACGAGCCGAAAATGAACTTCTTCACGCCGAACTCTTTGGCCAATTCGAGCAGGTTCTGCGTTCCGACAATGTTGGTTTCCGTGTACAACAAAGGCTGCTGCAATGACGGTCGCACTCCCGCGCGAGCGGCCAGATGCACCAGCGCATCGAACCGGTTTCCTTCGAAAACCGCGCGCAGCTTCCCGGCCTCCCGAATATCCGCCTCGACCACCTGCGCCTTGCCGGCAAACCGCGCCACGTTCCGCCGTTTCACGGCCGGGTCGTAGAAATCGTTAAAATCATCCACCACCGTGACCGTCAGCCCTTGCGCGAGCAGGTGTTCGACCAGATTGGACCCGATAAACCCCGCTCCCCCGGTCACCAATACCTTCATGGCGGACAGACTAACATGCCCGGCTTCACCATGACGAGCGCGATTCCAATCCTCCAAGTCTAGGCGGCCAACAGCTTCTTCGCGGTCGCGTACACGTTGTCGGTGGTGAGACCGAATTGCTTGTACAGTTCCTTGAACGGACCGGAGGCGCCGAAGTTGTCGCGTCCGATGGCCACACCGTCCAAGCCGACGTACTTCTGCCAGCCGAGCGTCGTGCCGGCTTCGATGGAAACCCGTTTGCGCGCGCTGGGCGGCAGCACGCTGTCCCGGTATTCTGGGGGTTGTTGGTCGAACAATTCAAACGACGGCAGGCTGACCACGCGGACGTTGACACCTTCCGCTTTCAGTTTCTCGCCGGCTTCGACGGCGAGCTGTAGTTCCGAGCCGGTGCCGATGAGGATGATGTCCGGTTGACCGGTGCTGTCGCTGAGGATATATCCGCCCTGTTGGAGCCCGGCGGCGGCAGCGGACTTGGACCGGTCGAACGTCGGCACAGCCTGTCGGGTTAAACAGAGCGCGACCGGATGTTTCGTCTGCACCATGGCCACTCGCCAGGCTTCCGCGACTTCATTGGCGTCGGCGGGCCGGATGACGATCAGGCGCGGGATGGTGCGCAACGCCATGAGGTGTTCGATCGGCTGGTGCGTTGGTCCATCTTCACCGACACCGATGCTGTCGTGTGTGTACACGTGAACCACCGGCAAATTCATCACCGCGCTCAGGCGCAACGAACCCCGGGCGTAGTCGGAGAACACAAAGAAGGTGGCGCTATAGGGGCGCAGTTTAGAGAGCGCCATGCCGTTGACAATGCCGGTCATGGCGTGTTCGCGAACTCCGAAGTGGAAGTTGCGCGCGCCGTAGGAACCTTTCTCGAAATCACCGGCCCCGGCAATCAGGGTCTTGGTTGACGGCGCGAGATCGGCCGAACCACCGAGCAGCCACGGAACGTTTTTCGCGATGGCATTGAGCACCTTGCCGCTGGACTCGCGGGTGCCCAGCCCTTTGGCGTCGGCTGGGAAGGACGGGATGTCCTTGTCCCAGCCCACCGGCAGTTCGCCTTGTTGCATTTGCTGCCACTCACTTGCCAATGCCGGTTGGGCCTGGGCCAACGCGTCGAATCTCGCCTGCCATTCCTTCTCCAGCTTGCGGCCGCGTCGGACGGCTTTCCGCATGTGTTTGGCAACTTCTTCCGGCACGAAAAACTTCGCGTCAGCCGGCCAGCCGTAGCGTTCCTTCGTCTTGCGAATCTCGTCTTCGCCGAGTGGTTCGCCGTGTGCGCTGTGCGAGTCCTGTTTGTTGGGTGCGCCGTAACCGATGTGGCTGTCGAGCACGATCAGCGACGGTTTTTCGGTTTGTTTCTGCGCTTTCTTGATGGCGCGATTAATCGCTTTCAGATCGTTGGCATCCGTGATGTGCTGGACGTACCAGCCGTACGCTTTGAAGCGCAACGCAACGTCTTCGCTGAACGCCAGCGCGGTTTTGCCTTCGATGGTGATGTGGTTGTTGTCGTAAATCCACAACAGCTTGTGCAGGCCGAGGTGACCGGCCAGTGACGCGGCTTCGGAGCAGACGCCTTCCATCATGTCGCCGTCGCCGCCCATCGCGTACACCCGGTAATCCACGATCTCGCTGCCGAACTTCGCGGCCAGCCAGCGTTCGGCGATGGCCATGCCGACGGAGTTGGCGAATCCTTGGCCGAGTGGGCCGGTGGTGGTCTCCACGCCGGGCGTGAGGCCGTATTCGGGATGGCCGGGCGTGCGGCTGCCCCATTGCCGGAAGTTCTGCAATTCAGTCAACGACAGATCGTAGCCGGTCAAATGCAGCAGACTGTACAACAACATCGAACCGTGTCCGCCGGACAACACAAAGCGGTCGCGGTTCGCCCACTGCGGATTCTCCGGGTTGTGCCGCAGAAACTTCTCCCAGAGCCAGTAGGCGACCGGGGCCAAGCCCATCGGCGCGCCGGGGTGACCCGAGTTGGCTTTCTGAACGCCATCCATCGCGAGCGTGCGGATCGTGTTGATGCCAAGTTGATCGAGAGGTTTTGTCTGCGGATTATCGAGTGTGGCCGTTGTCATGTTGAAAAATCTCCTGGGGTGCTACGTGGAGGCGCATCATGCGCCAGGCGCGCAAAAATCGCAAGTCTCTCCGCTTGGCGAACCAAGCGCAGGGCAACCATCGGGTCCCGCCGCGCGCTTCGCCATCATTTCAACGCCGTGTAAACACGATGGACGTCGTCGTGGTCGTCGAGGGCGGTGAGGAAGGCGGTGACTTCGGGGCGTTGGGCTTCGGAGACTTCGACCGGGTTCTTGGCGACGTAACTCATCTCGGAGGCCGGCACAGTCCAGCCG
>JBBISF010000009.1:27435-54805 GCA_037441425.1 Verrucomicrobiia bacterium | reverse complement strand
GCCTGATGCAGGATTTCCGTCAGGCCGTCGAGTCGCTGCGGTGGTTGAAGGCCAATCAGAAACCGGATGGCTCGTGGATTAGTGGCGTTTCAGCGACCCCACCGGCGTTGACGGCTTTGGCGACGCTGGCGTTCCTGGGCCACGGCGAGACGGTGGACTCCACCGAGTTCGGCCTGACCGTGCAGAAGGCGCTGGAATTTCTGGTGAACCGCGTGCCGGCCAGCGGCTTGGTGGATGGCAACATGTACTCGCAGGCATTAGTGACGTTCGCCTTGGCGGAGGGTTATGCGATGACTGGCTCACCGGCATTAAAAGCGCCCTTGGACCGCGCCGCCAAAGTCATTGTCGAGGCGCAGAATGCTCACAAACAAAAAACGATGTACGCCGGCGGCTGGCGTTATACCCCCAACTCGGACACCTCGGACCTGTCCGTATCCGGCTGGCAGATCATGGCGCTGAAATCCGCCATCAATGCCGGGGTGGAGGTCCCCCACGAGACGATCGAGAAGGCATTGAAATTCGTCTGGGCGATGTATGGCAAACCCGGTTTTGGTTACGACGCGCCCTCCACGACGCCCAACATGACGGCCGTGGGTTGCCTGTGTGCCCAATTCCTGGCCCACGGCAACGACGAGCGTGTTCAGACCGGATTGCGTTGGTTGCGCGACCAGAAACTGGATTGGGACACCATCACGTGGTTTCCCTATTACTACCTGTACTACACGACCCAGGCGATGTTCCAAGGCGGTGATAACTTCTGGCCCAAGTGGAATGATGAGATTCGCAACATCCTCGTGAAGAACCAGAATCCCGATGGTCATTGGCCATTGCCGCCGAAGAGCACCGAGGCGCAGTACGTCGGCAGCGTGCCGGTCTATTCCACCGCCCTCGGCGCGTTGACACTAGAAACCTACTACCGGTTCTTGCCGATGTACGAAATCCTCAAGCAGGGCAAACAACTTGGTCCGGTGGGAAAGCCCCCAGTCCTGCCACCCGCTGTAGCCCCCCAATAGAGATCGGTTTATGCGCGGTTTCTCTTGCAAGTTACACGCCCCGGCGCAAAAATAGCGGCCCAAAAGAATGAAAGCTGCCACCAAGAAATTCATCACCTGGTTGATGGGCCTGACGGTCATCATGCGCTACTTCGTGATCGCCGTCCTGTTTCACGTGGCGCTGTTGGTGGTGCTGGCCTCCATCAAGATTGTCGCCATCGTCCCGGCCATCGTGGCCTCCTTCACCGACACGCCGTTGCCGCCGCCCGCCAATCTCAATGACGTGCCGGAAGACCCCTTCGCCGCCTACCGCGACTACGACTACAAAGGCCCCGACCTCGGAGCCGGAGGCGGCACCGGGCAAAAAGGTCCTGGCGGCACGCCGACCGCCGGCAACACCGCCGCGATTCTGCAATCGGATACACACGGTGAAACACCGGCCGTCGCGGAAGTGATTGGGGTGATGAGCGACACTGCCACGGCAATCACCCGGCCTTCGGTCAATCCGGGCGGTGTCGGTTTGGAATCCATGGGCGGAATGGGTGGCCTCAGTGGCGGCACGCCCGGCGTCAAAGGGCCCGGCGGACCGTGGCTCGGGATCGGCCGGATGGGGCCACGCCGGGCCGTCAATCTGGCCAGACACGGTGGGAGCGCCGCGACGGAACGCGCGGTGCTGGCCGCGCTGCGGTGGTTAAAGGCTAATCAGAAACCGAATGGCTCGTGGGACTGCGCCGGTGGTGGAGATACGGCTGGCCCCGCGTTGGCGGCGTTGGCGTTTCTTGGTCACGGGGAAACAGTGGACTCGCCTGAATTCGGCCCCACCATCCAAAAGACCTTGGAATTTCTGGTCAAAGCGGTGCCGCCGCAAGGGGTCATTTCCGGCGGCATGTACTGCCAAGCTTTGGTGACGTTTGCTTTGGCGGAGGGTTATGCGATGACTGGCTCACCGGCGTTGAAAGCGCCGCTGGACCGCGCGACCAAAGTTATTGTTGAGGCGCAGAAGGTCCACAAGGAGAAATCGATTTATGTGGGCGGGTGGCGGTACTCGCCCTGGGATACCACGTCGGATCTGTCCGTGTCCGGCTGGCAAATCATGGCGCTAAAATCCGCCATCAATGCCGGGGTGGAAGTGCCACACGAAACCATGGAAGGCGCTCTCAAGTTTGTCTGGGCCTCCTACGGCAAGCCGGGCTTCGGTTACTCCGGCCCCGGCACGACTCCGACCATGAGCGCGGTTGGTTGCCTCTGTGCCCAATTCCTCGGCCACGGTGACGATGAGCGCGTCACCACCGCGCTGCATTACTTGCGGGACCAGAAAATCGAATGGGACACTGTTGGCGGATCCGCCATGTACTTTATTTACTACTGTACGCAGGCGATGTTTCAGGGCGGCGATAATTATTGGCCAAAATGGAACGATGAAATCCGCAACCTGATGGTCAAGAATCAAGCTCCCGACGGCCACTGGCCCTGCCCCCCCAAGAGCGGAGAAATACAGGCCATGGACAAAACCCCGGTCTACGCCACCGCACTGGGGGCTTTGGTTCTGGAAACGTACTATCGGTTCCTCCCCATGTACGAGGTCCTGAAGAAGGAAAAACAGCCAGCGGCAGGCAAACTGCCGGCTCCGGGCATGCCGTAATTTTTTCCGTCGGGACAGCGGCCGGCCACTCCATAAAACGAAGCGGGCGGAGCTATGGGCTCCGCCCGCTGATCCTCTGCAAATCCCCCGCGCCTGGGTGGCGCTTACTTACTTACGCGCGCCCGGCTGACACTCTGGCTTGTCTTTACCGAGCGACTCCTTCTTCACCGTGATGTTGTTGCCTTGGCCCTTCTCCCGGTTTTCCTCAATGAAGCTCTTCCATTTCTCAGGCAGATCCCCCTCGGCAAAAATCGCTGCCACCGGGCAGACCGGCACGCAGGCCGTGCAATCAATGCATTCGTCCGGGTTGATCCACAACCGGTCATCGCCTTCGTAAAAACAGTTGACCGGGCACACCTCTACGCAATCGGTAAATTTGCAGCCCACACAAGGCTCGGCCACGATGTGCGCCATGAATAATGTCCTTTCTGGTTAAGATTGATTTCGCAAACCAAACAACAACTTATGTATAATAGCCGGCGTGACCCTTGCCAAGAGGAAATTATCGGCGCGCCCTCAAAAACTCATCGCCGAGCTCCGCGCCACTTACCCCGACGTCCGCTGCGCCCTCAACCACACGAACCCGCTGCAACTGCTCGTCGCCACGATCCTCAGCGCCCAGTGCACCGATGCCCGCGTCAACCTCGTCACCCCGGCGTTGTTTGCCAAATACCGCGCCGCCGGCGCATTCGCTGCCGCCCCGCGCAGTGAACTCGAACAACTGATCCGCTCCACCGGCTTCTTTCGCAACAAAGCCCGCGCCATCCGCAACTGTTGCCGGGTCATCGCCGAAACGTATGACGGCGTTGTGCCGGACACTCTGGATGCGCTCGTCGCGCTCGATGGCATCGGTCGCAAGACCGCCAACGTGGTGCTCGGTGTCGCGTACGGCAAGGCCGAAGGCATCGTGGTGGATACGCACGTCACCCGCCTCGCCCGGCGCCTCGGTCTCACTCGGCATCGCTCACCGGAAAAAATCGAACGCGATCTGATGTGTATTGTCCCCCAGCCCGATTGGATTGATTGGTCGCACCTGCTCATCTGGCACGGACGCAAACGCTGCACCGCCCGCAAGCCGGATTGCGCCCACTGCGAAGTCGTGCAATTGTGTCCGCAGATCGGCGTCGCGAAGCCCTGAACATCTGTTATGAAAGAAGGCGATAAAGCCCCGGCATTCCTTGAATTGAACTCCAATCGTGGCACAACGGTCGTGCTTTATTTTTACCCGAAGGATTTCACTCCCGGCTGCACCACCCAGGCGTGCGAGTTCCGTGATCTTTATGAGAAAATCCTTGAGGAAGACGCGATTATCATCGGTGTCAGTCCGGACTCACCGGAATCCCATGAGAAGTTCATCGCCGAACACGGCCTCCCCTATGCCCTCGTTGCTGACGAAGCCCGCAAAATCGCCAAGTCCTACGGAGTCTGGAAGGAGAAATCTCTGTATGGCCGGAAATACATGGGCATCGAGCGCAGCACGTTTATCATCAGCCCCGATGGCCGCATCAAGAAGATCTTCCGGCGCGTCAAACCCGCCGGCCACGCCCAGGCAATCCTGAGCGCCTTGTAGGTCGAGCCGGCGTCACGGCCAACGTCCGGTTTCCTTCAACAGTCGCTCCAGCATCCGCACTTTGTTGCCCAGGGCCGGGTCCTGATCCAATTCGGACACGGTCTGCGGCAGCCGGTGGGACCAGTTGCTTTCGGCAACGCCGCCGGGGCGGTTGAACTGCGCGTCTTGGCCGAACACGTCCGTGATCATGAAGATGGCCATCCACGAATTCGACTCCAGGACCGCGCACAAGATCACCGGTTGGGCTTCCTCAAAATCGCGCGGTGGTGAGCGGTGTTCGTGGCCGCAGAATTTCATCCAGCGGCGCAGTTCATCAAAAGCGCGCGTATCTCCGTGATCAACACGCTGCCACAACTCCCGCCAAGCCGCAGCCAGCGGCGGATGATCGTGGGTGGCGATAGTGGCGAGCGAAATCCGTGGGTAGGTGTTGCCGGGAACGAACGCGTGATCGGGTCGCCGGAGAAAGTTGGGGATCTTGAAGCCGGGAATACCGAGTTGCTCCAACGCCGGCAGGACATACTCCGGCACCATGCCCAAATCCTCGGCCACCACTGTCGTATCGCCTGCGGCATCGAGAACCATGTGCAACAACGTCTCACCTTGCCGGCAGTTGTGGTCCTTGTGTTCGGGTGTGTCATCGGGATAGGGCTTGAACCCCGGCAATCGCCCGCCGGTGTGGCGCGTCGCTTCCTCTTCCGTCATGGGCAGGAACTTGGCGTTTTGTTCCGGCTTCCACGGGAAGGAATAAATGCGGAAAAAGCCGAGGACGTGGTCAATGCGGAAAATGTGAAACGCTTTGTGGACGTTGCCGACGCGGGTGCGCCACCAATCGTAGTTCCGCTCGGCCAGTACGTCCCACCGGTAAAGCGGGATGCCCCAGTTCTGCCCCCATTTCTCCGTGAACGGGTCCGTCTTGAACACTTTTTCCGGCGGCGCGCCGCCGTTCCAGTCGAGATCAAAGATGCCGCGGTTGGCCCAGACATCGGCGCTGTACCGGCAGACGCCAAACGGAATGTCGCCCATCAGGTACACCCGCTTCGCCGTGCCGTATTTCTTGAGCTTCGTCCACTGGTCGAACGCGACCCACTGCACATACATCCGGAACAGCAACCGCTCTGTGTACATCTCCCGTTGCGCGCCCGGCAACCCCAGATACCACGACCACGCGCGTTGGGGGTCTTGCCGGTCGGCCGGCCACTGATCCCAGGTCGGCCAGTCGTGATAATCCTCCATCAACACGCGGAACATTGCGTAATCCGAAATCCAATCGCCATTATCCTGCACAAACCGCCGGAACAGCCCGGCTCGTTCCGTGTCCTTCCGCCACTGCCTGCGGAGAAACGATTGGAAGGCCTCCCAGAGCAGCGCCCGTTTCAGCGCCTTCACTTCTGGATACTGCACCGGCCCCGCCCGCAAGCGCGTCAGCAACTCCGGTTGCGCAATCGCACGAAACTTCGCCGCCGGTAAATCCGGAATGTGCCGTGGCGAAATCGCAATCGTCGTCGGATCGAGCGCCATCGAGCTGATGGCGTTGTAGGGGCTGTTGTCGTCGCTGGTCTCGTTGATCGGCAACACCTGCAGAATGCTCAACCCATGCCGGTGACACCAATCCATCATTTGCCGGACGCCCGCGGTGTCGCCAATGCCCAGATCATCCTTCGTCCGCATCGCGAACACAGGTTCGAGCACCCCGGCCAGCTTGTCATCGGGATTCAGTTTCATCAGGCAACCTCACCGGGGCTACCTTTACCACAACACGGGCGCGTGGCGAAACAGGGAATTAACCCCGCCTGTATTACCGGCGACCGAAGCTGACATTCGGCGTGGGGGCGCGATGATCCTGACAAGCCGCGTTGGTCGGCGCTTCCGCCGGTGCGTTGCTAGGCTTGACGTATCCCTTCTGAATCAGCCAGGCCTCCACTTCGGCGCCACTCACGTCCGCGACGATCTGGCCGTCAATCTCCAGCGTCGGCTGCAAGGGCTGGCCGCTCTTGCGAACCATTTCCTCGTAGTTGGCCGGGTTGTTGATGACGTCGCGATCTTCGTAGGCGAGATTGTACTTCTTCAACACCGCCCGCACGCCGTTGCTCCAGCCACAGGTCGGTTTCATGTACGCAATAATTTTCGGCTGCTTGTTCATTCCGTTGCCTCCGGGGGAGTATATGCCGCACCCGGCCGCGAATTGCAAGTACCCGACAGCCAGCCTTTGATTTATCTAGCCCGCCGGCCAACACCTCATGGCACCGACGTTGCTCTGACAAACCGCTAGCGCGCATGACTTTATTCCGGGAAATTCAGGAGTTGCTGGAGCACACGTACGGCGCAACCGGTGTGAACTTCGAGGACTGTCTCCTGCCGGCCGACCGCGCACGGGTGCTGGCTGAATGGGCGGGCCGGGTGGCCGCGCAGATTTCCGATCTGGGGCGCACGTTCTTCCGGGTGGTCGAAGGTGACTTGCGCGTCGGCATCTACTACAACCCGCAGGTGATCACCGCGCTCGAACAACACAATCCCCAGTACGGCCTGACCAACGACAATCTGCTCCCTTTCATGGTGCTCTTGGAGGAACTCGATCACGCCGTGCACGCTGGCCTCAAGTTCCGCGAAGGCCGCCGCGATATTTACAGCGAAGCGTTCGTGCGCGATCTGGAATTGCAGGCCAAAGTGGACATCTATCTCATCCTCCAGATGTACGTGGAATTCTTCAACAAACCGCAGAAGCTGACTCACGCCGACCGCCGCTGGTTGCGCGCCGGCGTGTTTGATTCCGAACATTTCGCGTATGACGACCCGGTCTTGCGGGACCGCTACCGGCAAACCAATCGTCTTGCCCGCCGGTATGCCCGCCGCCTGGATCGTTTGTCCCCCCGGCAACGCACCGCTGAAATCCGTCGCTTCCGTTGCCTCTCCTACAGCGCGAAGTGCGCGCAGATTGCGGCCGCAAGATAAGCCCTCTTCACTTCGCGCTGCCGGACTTGTTCAACTGGGCCGTATAAATCATCGACCGCTCATCGGCGAACGCCTCACCGCCAATGAGGACAACGACCGGCAACATGACGGGAATCCCCGGTCGGCGCACGGTTGTGTTGTTCAAACCGTCCGCCGCCCATGCGGTTTGCCAGTCGCCTTTCGCGAGGTTTGTTTGCAGCGTCCATAGGGTCATCCTCTTGTTGTAAAGCAGCCGGCAATTCCCGTAGGCACTCACTCCCCGCCCTTTGGCATCGAGAGTGAAACTAACCTGCGCGCCGCCGACGTCTAATGTCACCATTCTGGCCGCGACATTGAAGTTTGCGCCGAGATCCAGTGTGCCACTGAAGCTGATCCGGTCGGCATCCGGTTGGGCGAAGTTCAGCTTCACTTGGAGTCGGGTAACGGTCAACTGGCACGCGACGACCACGGTCAAATTGCTCGTCATGGCCGACAACCCGTCGGAAACGGTCACCGTCGCGGTGTACGGCCCGCAATTGGTGGAATAGGCGTGCGCCGTCGTGGCCGACGACGACCAGCCGTTGCTGGTCCCGTCCCCGAACACCCATTGATAGTTCAACGTCGCTCCGCGCGTATCAACGGCGCTCACCCCAAACGTGTTGGTCTCGCCATCGACCACCGCTGCTACGTCGCCGATCTGCACCAGCGCGCCGGTGACTGTGGGGTTGGCGGTAATCAACACGGTGGAGTAAACCGCGTGGACCGTTTGCGTGGTGGCATTCCGGCTCAGGCTGTTGTCCACGGCAATCACCGTGACCGTGTTCGTACCGCGTGACAAAGTGTTGGCCGCGGACCAATTGGTGCCGCTCAACAGCGCCCCAACCCCGTTGACCGTCACCCGCGCGAGCCCGCTGATGTCGCTGGCTGTGCCGGTAACGGTCACAGAAGCGTTGGTGAAGATTTCGTAATCGGTCGGACTGGTGATGGCGAGGCTGGGCGACGAGCCACTGATACCGGCCAAGGTGGTAATCAGGTTCGCTCCGGCCGGGGTGCCCCACCCGGTGCAAAGATCATAGCCGGCCACCGCGGAAAACTGGCTGGGACTGGACGGCCATTCGTTATTACCGGTGGTGATATCGTGAAAATTCGCCCGGTAATCGGTGCTCTGACCGATGGCGTAGAGCGCCGGGTTGATGAAACCGACCGTCGCCTGGCCGTTGGCGACGGCGAGTTGATTGGCCAGGGCGGTCAAGCCCGCCCACAACGGCGCGCTGAAGCTCGTGCCGCCGAAGGTTTCCTGTTGACCATTGTCGGCCACAATGGCGATATTGTCCGCGACCATGGCGACATCCGGGATGTTCCGCATGGTCGTTGATCCTTGGTTGGCAGACATACTCACGCCCTGTTGCCAACTCGGAATGGAGTAAATTGTGCTGACCCCGCCGCCGGTGCCGACATAACCGCTGCGGGCGACATATCCCCAATTCCAGACCGTCTCCGCGACATACGCGCCGCTTCCGTCGGTTGTCAATGTCGTGCCGCCCGCCTGCGTGATGTACGGGTCATCCGACGGAAACTCGCCAGCCGTCGAACCCACAAACGCATCGTTATCTCCCGCCGCGTTGAAGAAGGATTGTCCCTGCGCCGCCATCTGCTGGAACAACTGATCTGCGGTTGCATCGGGGCCGGTCACGCCGAACGACCAGGAACAACTCAATTGCTTGGCCTGATTATCCGAAACCATCCGGCTCAGGATGTCGTTGGCAAGGCCATTCGGCCCGGCCTCATAGACGATCACCTTGGTCAAACCCGGCGCCATCGAAATCGCCATCTCAATGTCCAACGCCACCTCGCTGTTCCCGCTGTTCGCGCCGGTGGTCGGCACGCCATTAAACCCATCCAGCAACACATTCGCCAACGTTACATGCGGCAATCCGGTTTGATTCTCGTACGTCGTGATGTCGCTGGAGTAATAACCGTCAAATTCCAACAGCCCCACCGCCTGCCCCGTGCCGTCCCATGTCACCCCCGGCAGATAGGCCGTCCGAAAATCGGATCCCGTGTACGCCCCGCCCGGCCCGGAACCGGCGTTCGGCGTCGCGTTCGGACTTGGGCCAGCGGGTTTATGGATCAAATGTTTCGGATGCGGCACCGCATAATTGCTCAAGCCGCTGACGTCCAAGACCGGTACCGCCAGATTGAGCAACGGCTCGGAGTCGGGGGCAAAGAACGTCCGCGCCCCCGTCGGATGCCGGTACTCCCGCAACGTCACATGCAACACCCGCTCGATGTCCGCTACCGTCCCCCGCACGTCCAGCACGACGCGATTCGGATGTTGGCCGGTCACCGTCAGCCCGTGGGCTGTCATAAAGTCCATGACCGTCTGATAATCCTGTTCCGTCGGCCCAAACCGTTCCGTGAACTGTTCCGGCGTCAGATAATGCCGGTACTGCGGGCTGGCCGGATCAGCAATCTGCCGCAGTAGGTCGTGGAGCTCCGCCTGATTTCTCAGCGGCAACCCAATCGCCAGATTCAAATTTGTCGTCCCTGGCAAGCGGCCGATGGGCTGCAACCGCGCCACCACCGCCGGCACATGTCCATGCAGAACCTGCAAACCTGCTGCCTGACTGGCTGCACCAAACGCCAACAGCAAGAGCAGCCACCCCCACCGGTTCCGCTGACCTTCAAATCCCCTGTGTTTCATCAATTCCGAATCCCATACTCCAGCACACTCGTTTTCGCAAATCCAAAGCGCCGTCCGCCCACCGACGATTTTTTTGTGTTGGCATCACTCGCGGAGTTGTATATCACTGGCGTGAGACATGAATTCGGTGGCTAGGGTCGTTTGGTCGTCGCTCGGAAAGAAATATTTGATGGCGCTCACGGGAGCCGGTCTGTTCCTGTTTGCCGTGGTCCACATGATCGGCAACCTGCAGATCTTCCTCGGCCCGGAAGCGCTCAATCATTACGGCGACGTGCTGAAATCCAATCCGGAGTTACTTTGGCCGGCTCGCCTCGGTTTGCTGGCCTGCGTGATCGTGCACATTGTGACGGCGGTGGCGTTGACGCTGGAGAACCGGGCGGCACGCGATCAGCAGTATGAACGGAAGGAACTTGTCGCCGCCAGTCTGGCCTCGCGGACGATGATCATCACCGGGTTGATCGTGCTGGCCTACATCGTCTATCACCTGCTCCATTTCACGTTGGGCGTCACCAACCCCGGCTACATGCAACTGCACGACGCGGAAGGCCGGCATGACGTTTACGGGATGGTGGTCGCGGCGTTCCAGCACGGCTGGGTCGCCACTTTCTACATCGTCAGCGTGGGGCTGTTGTGTTTTCATCTCAGCCACGGCGTCAGTGCCATGTTTCAGTCGCTTGGTCTGAGAAACCACATGTACGATGTGGTGATTGACCGGTTCGCCCACATTACCGCGGTGATTTTGTTTATCGGTTATGCTGCCGTCCCGTTGTCTGTGTTCCTCGGCTGGGTGAAATGACATGAACCTCGACGCCCATATCCCGACCGGTCCCCTCGCCCAGAAATGGGATAACCACAAGAACCATTCCCGGCTGGTCGCTCCGAACAACAGACGCAAGTACGAGATCATCGTCGTCGGCACGGGCCTGGCCGGCGCGTCCGCCGCCGCCACGCTGGCGGAGCTCGGTTACAACGTCAAATCGTTCTGCATTCAAGACAGCCCGCGCCGGGCGCACTCGGTCGCAGCCCAAGGCGGGATCAATGCCGCCAAGAATTACCAAAACGACGGC
Organism: Verrucomicrobiia bacterium; assembly: GCA_037441425.1. GTDB lineage: Bacteria > Verrucomicrobiota > Verrucomicrobiia > Palsa-1439 > Palsa-1439 > JBBISF01. The sequence goes on along the minus strand of JBBISF010000009.1, from coordinate 43,902 downwards.
GACAGCGTATACCGGTTGTTCTACGACACGATCAAAGGCGGCGATTTCCGGTCGCGCGAGGCCAACGTGTATCGGCTCGCGCAAGTCAGCGTGAACATCATTGACCAATGTGTGGCGCAAGGCGTGCCGTTCGCCCGGGAATACAGCGGCTACCTCACCAACCGCTCGTTCGGTGGCGCGCAGGTCAGCCGGACGTTCTACGCCCGCGGCCAAACCGGCCAGCAACTCTTGCTTGGCGCGTACTCCGCGATGTGCCGGCAGATCGGCCTCGGCACGATCAAGATGTTCCCGCGCACCGAAATGCTGGAGCTGGTGGTGGTTAACGGCCACGCCAAGGGAATCGTCACCCGCAATCTCGTCACCGGCCAAACGGAACGCCACGCCGCGGACGCCGTGGTGTTGGCCACCGGCGGTTATGGCAACGCCTATTATCTTTCCACCTACGGCCGCGGCTCAAACGCCACGGCGGCCTGGCGCGCCCACAAGAAAGGCGCGTTCTTTGCCAATCCGTGTTACACGCAGATTCATCCCACGTGCATCCCGGTCTCTGGCGATTATCAATCCAAGCTCACGTTGATGAGCGAATCGCTCCGCAACGATGGCCGGGTCTGGGTGCCTAAAGCCAAGGGCGACAAGCGGCGTCCGCAAGACATCCCGGAAGCCGAACGCGATTACTATCTCGAACGCAAATACCCGAGCTACGGCAACCTCGCCCCGCGCGACATCTCCTCGCGCGCCGCGAAACAGGTTTGTGATGAAGGCCGCGGTGTCGGCGAAAGCGGTCTCGGCGTTTACCTTGATTTCAGCGACGCGATCAAACGGCTCGGCCGGCAGGCAATCAAGGAACGCTACGGTAATCTCTTCGACATGTACCACGAGATCACCGCCGAAAACGCCTACGGAGTTCCGATGCGCATCTTCCCGGCGATCCACTACATGATGGGCGGGTTGTGGGTGGACTACAATCTGATGAGCAACCTGCCGGGATTGTTCGTGCTTGGCGAAGCCAATTTCTCGGATCACGGCGCCAACCGGCTCGGCGCCAGCGCGCTGATGCAAGGGTTGGCCGATGGCTACTTCGTCCTCCCCAACACGATCAGCAATTATCTGGCAACGATGCAGCAGCCGCGTCCCAAGCCGGACCTCAGCGAGTTCCAACAAGCCGAGAAGGATGTGACAGAGCGCATCAACCAGCTTCTGGCCACCCGCGGCAAGAAGACCGTGAACGAGTTCCACAAACAGCTTGGGCAGATCCTCTGGCAATACTGCGGCATGGCCCGCACCGCCGAGGGCTTGAACACCGCCTTGAAACTCATCCCGGAACTGCGTGATGAATTCTGGAAGAACGTCAACGTCCCCGGCGATGGCGGGGAATTGAATCAATCGCTGGAACGCGCCGGCCGGGTGGCCGATTATCTGGAGCTGGCCGAGTTAATCTGCCGGGACGCGCTGATCCGCGATGAATCCTGCGGCTGCCATTTCCGCGAGGAACACCAGACTCCCGACGGCGAGTGCAAACGCAACGATACGGATTACGCCTATGTGGCCGCGTGGGAGTTTACCGGCCTCGGCCAGAAACCCAATTTGCACAAAGAGCCGCTCACCTACGAGGAGGTTCATTTGGCGGTGAGGAGCTACAAGTAATGAACGTCAAACTACGCGTCTGGCGGCAACAAGACCGGAACACACCCGGCAAATTCGTCGAGTACGAGGCAAAGAACCTCAATCCCAACATGTCGTTCCTCGAAATGCTCGACGTCGTCAACGAGCAGATCACCCGGGACGGCGGCGAACCCATCGCGTTTGACCATGATTGCCGGGAAGGCATCTGCGGGATGTGCTCCTGCGTCATCAACGGCGAACCGCACGGCCCGGAATCCAAGGTGGCCACGTGCCAGACGTATCTGCGCAGTTTCCACGATGGCGACACCATCACCATTGAGCCGTTTCGCTCGAAAGCGTTTCCGTTGATCAAAGATTTGATCGTGGACCGGAGCGCGTTCGACCGGATCATGCAGGCGGGCGGTTTCGTCTCGGTTGGTTCTGGCCACCCACCCGATGCCAACGCGATGCCGATCCCCAAACCGCTTGCCGATCTCACGATGGATGCCGCGGCGTGCATCGGCTGCGGCGCGTGCGTGGCCGCCTGCAAAAACGCCAGCGCGATGCTCTTCGTTGCCGCGAAGGTCTCGCACCTCAATCTCTTACCGCAGGGGAAACCGGAAAAGGATCGCCGCGCGTTGGCGATGGTCAGACAGATGGACAAGGAAGGCTTTGGCTCGTGCACCGTGACCGGCAGTTGCGAGGCGGTCTGCCCGAAAGGCATCAGCTTGAACTTCATCGCCAAGATGAACCGGGATTTCCTGGTGGGCACGTTGCGTTCCGGTTAGCCGGAACAATGGCTGCCGGATTTGAGGCTTACTTCTCCCAAGATCGTCAACATCAGGACCCCGCCGATTACCCCAAACGGCGCCATGAAGTAGAAGTCGTTTCCCCAGCTTTTCTGGATTAGCGAACCGAGGAAGTACCCGGCTAACAACCCCGGCCCGAGCGTGAAAATACCGAACCGCCCCAAGTTGATCATGGAACCGAAGATACCGGCAAACCGGCCGCACTCCGCGCCCGGCTGGATGATGTTGGCGAGTCAAAATTAACCAGCGCGAAACAGTTGTCCCATCTTCTTGCCGAGCATCAGGCTCGCGCCGAGGATTGTCACTGCCAGGAACGCCATCGCCCACACGCCGAGCGCCGCCGCAATGTACTTACCGGTCCCAATCAGTTGGAAGAGTTCGTAGATCGTTTTGGTAATCGGGAAGAAATCCGCGCGCTGCGCCAACATTAGGCTGTCACTGACTTCCAACATGCTGAACGCAAACGCCAGCAGCCCGCCGGCAATCAGGTTGGCGGTGATCAACGGGACGGTGATCCGGCGCAGCGTGCGCATCGGCGATGCACCAAGATTGGCCGAGGCTTCCTCTAAGGTCACGGAAGTTTGCTGCAGGCCGGCCACGGCTGACCGCACCATGTACGGCAGCCGGCGCACGGCATAGGCAATCACCAGAAACAACGTGGGGTTCACCCGGATATCCAACACCGTTTGCCACACCGGGTGGGCCTTCACCCATTCCTGATTCGCAAAGTAGGCGCTGATGGCCAGATAACCAAACGCCAGCACCAGGCCCGGCACCGCCAGCGGCAACATCGCCACGGCGTCGAGCACTCCGCGGAACCGCAACTCCGAGCGCACCACCACCCACGCAATCGCCAATCCTAAAATCGCGTTCACCGCCATCGCCAGCGACGAATACAACAGACTGTTGCCAATACTGCTAACAGTCATGCTGTTCCCGAGCGCTTCCCGGAGATTGCCCGTCGTCCAACTGCCGGGCAAGACGGATTGATACCAACTGCCGGGCACGCAGAAACTCGTCAGCACCACACCGAGATGCGGCAACAGCGCCACAAACGACACGATGACAAACGGCGCGACCACCAACCACCCACGGAGCCCGCTCACCTTCCGGGCTGCCGCCGTCGTCGCCGCCTTGCTCTGCATCGCATATGCCTGACCGCCAAAGACCCAACGCCCCCCCAAGTACAACAGACAACTCGCCAGCAACATTACAAACACCAGCGCGTAAGGAAACGGATTTGTGCCGATCTCCTTGAGCGCGTCGAACACTTGCACCGGCGCGCACCGGGTGTAGTTGAGGATCAAGGGCGTGCCGAGTTCGGTGAAACTCCAGATGAACACCAGCGTCCCGCCGGCAAACACACCCGGCATGATCAACGGCAATGTGATGCGCCGAAACTTCTGCCAACCCCGGCAACCCAGATTCTCGGCGGCTTCCTCCATGGCCGGGTCGACATTGGCCAGCGCCGCGGCAACGTTCAGGTACATGATCGGGTACAGCCCAAACGCCTGCAGCGCGATCACCGCCGCATACCGGCCCTGACTGAGCCAATCCACTGTGAGACCAAATGCGGAGTTGAGCGCCCCGTACCGCCCTAACATCTGCTGCAATCCAATGGCCCCGACAAACGGCGGCAGGATCATCGGCACCAGCACCAACCCGCTCCACCACCGCTGTCCCGGAAAAGAGAACCGATTGCCCAGCCACGCCAACGGCAGCGCCATCAGCGTCACGAGCGTCGTCGTGCCGATGGCGATTTTCAGGCTATTGAGCAAACCCGCGGCATAAATCGGATTTTCGAACACGCCTGCCAAGTAGCGCCACGTGAATCTGCCGTTCACGAAGAAGCCCCCGCTCAACACGGTCACCAGCGGCACGCCGAACAACACGCCCAGCACCACGAGCGTCACCGCAAAAATGATCCAAGCCGTGGAGCGTTTCATCGCATGACCCGCTCCCGCGCTTGCCGGTAGTTCTCGCGGAAACACTCAGTCCAATCCCGCAAATAATCTAAACGATCATACTTCTTCGTAATGGCTCGCGCCGATTGCCACGTCAACGGTTCCGGCCGATCCGGCAACCGTTGCAGCCACGCCATGGGCTCCGGCTGACGCGCCGGTCCGCCATGCGCAATGATGGCCGCCCACGCCGTGTGCAATTCCGGGCCGGCATCCAGGCACATGGCGCGAATCAAATCGCGATGCACGTTGAAATGTCCGGCCGTCCACCGCGGCCGGTAGGTAAAAGCTGCCGCCAACACGTATGGATCAATGGCCGGGTCCGCCAGATCATCGGTTGAACATGATTGCGGATATGGATGCGGCGGGTAAAAATCCCGGCGGATCGGCAACCGTTGCAGCGCGTACTTCTTCACGCGACTGCAACTCAAGCCGGGGCGATCATTCCACAGACGTTGGCCGTCCGCACTCAGGACAAACTCAATGAAACGCACTGCCAGTTGCCGGTGCGGCGCGCCCCGCAACAAACTGATCGGATCACAACTCACGCTCGAACCACCACGCGGCGTCACGTACACCATGCGATGGCCGCCGGCCACCTCGGCCTCAAAACGGGCGTAGAAATCAATCGCCAACCCGGCCGCCGCGTCGCCCGCACCCACATCGATTGGCACTTTGCCCGCCGAATCCGTGAAATACCGGGCATTGGCGCCAATGAGTTGCACCACGTGGAGGCCATTTTCCCAACCCCGCGCGATGGCGGCTTCGTAAGCGGTCGGGCCGTGGCCGCAGGCCTCATACTCATCGATTTGCTCGTCGGTGAAGCCCGCCGCTCGCACTGTTTCACAAATCTGCTGCTGCACGATCATCTCAAACGCCTTGGCGATACTCCCGCTTTTCGTCGGATCCGCCACGCCCAATTGTCCGAAGTACACCGGAGCAGTCAGATCAATCCATTGCGTCGGTGGCGCGGCGACACCGAGGTCGCGTAGCCGGTCGCGGTTGTAGCAGATGCCAAATGTGCTGAGTGCCGTGCCGAATAGCGTCGAAGTGCGCCACGTTTCCCCCCCCATCGTTTTCGGAATTGCTGCTAACAGGTTGCGCGGTTCTTGTCCATCGGGCCACGGCGGCACGGTCAGTCCATGCCGGAACGCCTGTTGATGGTCGTACTCGCCGCCGCCGAAGAACAGATCCACGCCCACGCTCACGGCGTTGGTGGCGCCGGTGGCGCGCAACGCCGCCTCAAATTGCGACACGAGATACCGGCTGATCTCGGTCGTGCCGCCGATGTTCAGCCAGTCGATCTTGACCGGGCGACCGTATTTCTGTTTGTGCCACGCGCTAAATGCCTGCGCGAACTCATACCGGATCGCTGCGCTGTGCGGGGTGATGATGGTCAACACCGGGTCGCCGGGCCGCCAATCGGTTTGTTGATCGGCTTGCCGGAAGATAAACGGCAACGCCACGATGATGCCGGCCGCAAGCAGGATGGCAAGATGACGAATCACCGCGTCAACACCACCACGTTTTCGGGGCGAAACCAGACCGACGCTTGTTCCACTGTCTGGTCGCGCGCCACGATTTTGGGATGCAAGTCGAACACTTTCATGGTCACGCCGTTGACGTTGACGAGGTGCTGCGCCATTTCACCGAGATAGATCGAATCATGGACGGCGCCGCGGAAGACATTGGGCACATCGGCGGGCGGCGCCCTCAAATGAATCACTTCCGGTCGGACCGATAACGTAACAAGTTCATCCGGCCGAGTTGCCACCGTTGGGCACCGGACCGCGCCGAAGGTCGTTTGCACTTCACCATCGCGCGTGACCCGGCCTTCGATGAAATTGGTTTCGCCGATGAACCCGGCCACGAAGCGATTCACCGGACGTTCGTACACTTCCCGGGGCGCACCGCACTGCTGAATCTTACCTTGGTGCATCACAGCCAATCGGTCGGCCACCGACAATGCTTCCTTTTGATCATGGGTCACGTAGATGGCGGTCAGACCGATTTCCTTGCAGATGCGGCGGATTTCCGCGCGCATTTCGAGTCGGAGTTTGGCGTCGAGATTGGAAAGCGGTTCATCAAGCAGCAAGCACTTGGGATGCACGACCAACGCGCGGGCCAGCGCGACGCGTTGTTGTTGGCCGCCGGAAAGCTGTTGGGGGCGGTAATCAGCGCGATCCGTCATGCGCACCAATTGGAGCGCCTCGTCCACCCGGCGGCGCAATTCCGCCTTGCTGACGCCGCGCAACTCCAGGCCGAACGCCACGTTCTCCCGGACGGTCATGTGCGGCCAGAGCGCGTAACTTTGAAAAACCATCGCGGTATCGCGCTCGTGGGCCGGCATCGCCGTGGCATCCGTGTCGCCGATGAAGATTTGGCCGGCTTCGGGAATGTAGAAACCGGCGAGGCAGCGCAGCAACGTCGTTTTGCCGCAACCGCTGGGGCCGAGCAGGAAAAACAATTCGCCGTCCGCAATCTCCTGCGACACATCGTCCACGACCACCAGTTCATCAAACCGTTTCGTGACGTGTTGCAGCGACACCCTCATGGGACGCGGAGCTTACCACACCCGCGCGCCAAACACGTGACGAAAAAGTGATGAATTGGCAACGCGGCTTACCTGCGGTCGCGCAGCGCCAGGAGGTAAAGAAGGTTGAAGAACGCCGAGAGGAAGGCGGCCACGTACGTCCAGGCAGCGGCGTTCAGGACGGTGGCGACGCCATCGGATTCTTCACGGGTGACGACGCCGTGCTGGGTCAGAATCAATTTGGCGCGACGGCTGGCGTCAAATTCAACCGGCAGCGTGATTAACTGAAAGACCGTCAGCACCGTGTAAACAACGATGCCCAAATCCAAGATGGGCTGGTAACGAAACAAGCCGAACCAGAACCCGCCGATGACAATGAATGGCAACAGTTTGGAAGCAACCATTGTCATCGGGACCACCGCCATGCGGGCTTTCAACGGAGCGTATTCGTGTTGGTGCTGGACGGCGTGACCACACTCGTGGGCCGCGATGCCCACGGCGGCGACGGATTCACTGTCGTACACTCCCGGCGAGAGGCACAGGCGTTTTTGTGAGGGATCGTAATGGTCGCCGAGGAAGGTTTGTGCCCGGGTAATCTCCACATCATGGATCCCGGCATCCGCGAGGATTTCCTGGGCGACTTCTGCGCCGGTCAACCCCCGGTGCGTGCGCACCCGGGAAAACTTCTTGAACGCGAAACTGACGCGGACCTGTGCGACGAGCGCCACCACGGCCGCAAATATAATCAATAGCATCGTCAACTGCGGAGTAAGCATATCACCATCTTTCCTTTGCGGGTTTAGATACCAAAGACGCCGGAAGCGTTCAAGCCGCAGGACCTACCAAATTGACCACGCAGGCGCTCAATCGCTGGATTGAGAAGGAAGTTCTGCCCCTATTTGCCATCGGCGCGGCCCAATCTGACCGTGGCATATCGGCTGCTAAATAGTTCTTTGTGCGCTTGGAGCGCTGAGCCAATGGTCACTGCGATTTCAAAAGAAGAGTCCCAGCAGTTGCTTCGAACAGTCGAGATGTTCGAGGCGATCACGCAGTCCCAGCCCGATGACTATCAGTCGCTGGAAATTCTGAAGGAGGCGTACGTCAAGCTCGGCCGGGTGGATGACACGCGGCGCATTTCGAGCAAGCTGGCTCATGCTTATGCAGGCGTCGGCCAGATTTCCCAAGCCATCCTGGAATACGAAGGAATTCTCCAGCAATTTCCCAATGACGCCGAGGCGCAAGCCGCCTTGGCGGAATTGGAAAGCAGGACCCAGCAATTTTCGTCCAAAACCAATCAAGGGGTGTCGCCAGATACCGCGGACTCCAAGCCACGGAAACTCGCTCCGGTTGTGACCACCGGAGCGGGGGCACCCCCTTCTTCATCCGTCAACGGCGATCCCGGCATCGACGGTGACCGCGCCTTGGCCGAAGCGTTGATCGCGGAAAAATTACTCACCCCGCAATCGCTTCAACCACTGCTGCTGCAGCTCAAGGAAAAACGTCCCGAGCTGATCAAAAAGGGGCAGTGCCTCACGCTCGGGCAACTGTTGGCCGAACAGCAATTACTCAAACTGGATGATCTGCTGGTGTTCATGGTCAACAAGAGCGACTGCCCCTATCTGCCACTGTCGGTGTACGACGTGGACCGGGATGTCGCGTGTCTGCTGCCGCGCGATGTGGCGCTGGCACAATGCGTGGTTCCGTTCGATGTCATCGGGCGCTCGGCCTTGGTGGCCACGGCCAATCCATTGGACGCGCAAGCTCGCGAGTATGTGCAACAGATGTTGGCCTACAACATCTTCTGGTTCGTCAGTTCGCCTGCGGAGATCATGGCCGTGCTGCGCAATGTCCACGGGTTTGACGGCAAACGACCCAAAGTCCTTGGCCAATCATGAAATCATTTGGCGAACGAATCACCGATACCCTGATTGAGGATGGGGTTTTAACCCGGCAGCAATTGCAGGAGGTGGCGGAACTCCAGAAGAAAGAGGGTGGCCGGCTGCTCAAACTGCTGCTGGAACGCAGTTACGTCACCGAACAAGACATGATGGCCAGCATGGGCCGGTGCTTAGGCACGCCCCCAGTCAACCTCAGCAAAATGCGGGTACCGCAGGACGTGATCGACCTGATTCCCAAAGACATGGCCATGGGCTACAAGATGGCCGCCGTCGCCCGGTTGGAGAACAAGTTGTTCATTGCGATGGCTGATCCGCTGAATGTGCTCGCGCTGGATGACTTGCGGCGAACCCGGCCCAACATGGAACTCGTCCCGCTGATCAGCACCGAGAAAGCGGTCATTGAATTCCTCACCAACGTTCACACCCAGGCCAGCGGCAGCATTGACGACATTTTGAAGAATGTGGATGTTTCCGACGTCGAGCTGGCCAAGGAAAGCCATGAGGAGATCAACCTCGATCAACTCGTCGAAAGCAGCGAAGAAGGCCCGGTCATTAAGCTCGTGAATCTGATGCTGGTCCAGGCGATCAAAGATCGGGCCAGTGACATCCACATCGAACCCTTCGAGAAACAACTGCGGTTGCGTTACCGCGTTGACGGTGTGCTCTACGATTCCGCCGCGCCGCCGAAAGCATTTCAGTCCGCCATCGCTTCGCGCATCAAAATCATGGCGCAACTCGACATTGCCGAACGCCGGTTGCCCCAAGACGGACGCATCCGCATCCGGGTGGCTGGACGCGATATCGACCTCCGTGTTTCCATCCTGCCCACCATTCATGGCGAAAAAATCGTGATGCGCGTGCTCGATAAAAGCACGTTGAACACAAATCTCGAAACCATCGGCATGGACGAGGAGAGTCTGCGGCGATTCAAGACCGCCATCGACGCGCCACACGGCATGCTCCTGATGACCGGACCGACCGGTTCCGGCAAGACTTCCACGCTGTATGCTGTGTTGACGCAACTGAACACGATGGACGTCAACATCGTCACCGTTGAAGATCCAGTTGAATACCAACTCGTCGGCGTCAACCAAGTGCAGGTCAAGAGCGACATCGGTCTGACATTTGCCGGCGGGCTGCGATCCATTTTGCGGCAGGACCCGGACATTGTGATGGTGGGTGAAATCCGCGATTCGGAAACCGCCGACATCGGCGTCAAAGCGGCGCTGACCGGTCATTTGGTGCTCTCCACGTTGCACACCAACGACGCGCCGGGGGCGGTGGCCCGCATGATTGACATGGGCATTGAACCGTTCCTGGTGAGTTCGTCGGTCCTGTTAGTTTGCGCCCAACGCTTGATCCGCAAGATTTGTCCGCACTGCAAGGAGGAACTCCAGGTGCCCGCCGACGTGACGCAACGACTGGGTTGCGGCAAGGATGAGTTGTCCGGCACTACGTTCTACCACGGTCGCGGGTGCAGTCGCTGTAAGGAAACCGGCTTCCTGGGGCGCACCGCGATTCATGAAGTGATGGCCGTCACTGATGCCATCCGCGAGCAGATTCTCCGCGATGCCGGGGTGAAAGCCATTCGCGACATCGCTCTCAAGGAAAGCATGAAAACCCTCCGCCAATCTGGCCTGGAAAAAGCCAAATGCGGAATCACATCATTGGACGAGATTCTTCGCGTAACCGGGAGTGAATATTGAAGTTTTGTTCAAAAACGACCACGAGCCAAGAACGTTGCCCTCAATGGCACATGGACTGCTTAAAACTGACTCAAATTAGTTTTTGGAATCACCAATTATGAAATGGCCATTTGCCCGCACGGAAAAAGAAGTTCTGAAGGAAACCACCCGGTTGCTTGCCACCCCGCCCCGGCCGCGCACCACCAATAAATTGGGTATCCCGGACGACCTCCGCAAAACCCAGGCAATCACCGTGAAGGACGCCATTCCGGCCATCAACGTCGGCACCGGAACCACAATTCCCGTGCGGTTCAGCACCATCCTCCCTCAAGTATCCAGCAAACTCTTCATCCACGACGTGGAACCAGATCTGGCCAACCTGACCATTGGTGTGCCCGCCAGCTTGGTGGCACCCCAACTCAACTCCGGCCGCGTCAAAGTGGACTGGGCCGATCTCGTGCCGCTCATCCCGGCCAATCTCCTCAAACGACCGGCCCCTCCGGGCGTTGATCAACCTTCCGTCACGCTGCCGATGGGCGAAATCGTGTCCGCCATTCCCCCCGAGGCATTCACGCTTCAAGGCGACGCGCCTGCCGACTTGGATTCGGCGGAGTTTGAAGACCTCCCACAACTGTTTGACGACGCCTTCTTTCAAGAAACCGCATCACCAACCTCGACTCCGTCAACGACACCCGCGCCCGTACCGGTCGCGTCGCGACCGCCACCCGAGCCGGACGTGCCGGTCGTGAAGCCCGTTCAGAAGCCTTGGGTCTCCGCCGAAAGTATTTTCATCAAGCTGCGCAGTCTTGTGTCCGGGATGCCTGACGACGTCTTTGCCTGCCCCCGTGCCGAACTCTGGCAAATCGCCGATCCCAACCTGGAGGTCGCCCTGCCGGCGGCGCCGCTCTTGCCCATGCTCGGCAGCGCCCGGTTAACTTTGCCCTTGGAAACCGTGATTCAGGCCATACCGCCGGAGTTGTTCATCACACCTTTGCCGGATGTCACCGGTCGGGTCGTTTCGCTGCCCTTGCACGAGGTGATCCGCCAGTTGCCGCCCTCGCTGTTTTCGATTCAGGCAAAAGGCCCGGTCGCGTCACCGGTTGAGTCCTACACCAACGTGATTCCCGATCCATTTCAGGAAAAATCGGCCGCGCCCATTCCCGCCACCGAGCCTGTCGCTCCAACACCGACTGAAACCGTCGCGGCCCAACCACCTGTCGTGGACGAGCAAGTGCCGGCGGTTGCCGAACCGGACCCGGTCGAAATCACCGAAGGCGTTTTGGCCGACGACAGCTTCTCCCTCTTCACCGAGAAATTATCCGAACCCGTTGCGCCGGCGGAAGAATCCGCACCGGTTGAACCAGTCGTTGAAGCGATTCCGCCTGTCGAAGAGTCCGCACCACTTGCCGCCCAAGCCGAGCCGGCCCCAGTTGAACCGTTGGCGACCGTCACCACATCCGAGCCGCCGGCCGTTGCCGAACCTCCGACCGTGGAGACACCGACCGAACCTAAGACGGTTGCCGCTGGCGAACCGAACCTCGCGGCTCCGACCAATGAATTTCTTATCAACCTCAATCGCTGTACGTTCGAGGACTTGCAGCTCATTGACGGCGTCGGACCGGCGCTGGCGAAACGCATCATCGATTACCGGAACACGAACGGCGCGTTTCAATCCGTGTACGAACTGCGCAACGTCGTGGGAATCGGTCGCAAGACGTTCCGCGCGCTGGCGGGCGTGCCGATGCGTCGGCTGAACCGGTTGCTCGGCGTGGAGCACGATCAGGAGTTGTCGTTGCCGGAAATCATGCACCTCATCAGTGCCCTACCGGGCGTCGAGGGCTGCGTGCTCACCACCCACGAAGGGTTGCCGTTGACCGGCAATCTGCCGCCGCAATTTGATCAAGAACGGTTCAGCGTGTTTGCGCCGCAGCTTTTCAAGAAAGTCGGACGGTGCACAAAGGAATTGAGCGTCGGCGACGTCAACAAGCTGACGTTGTTCACAGATTCCCAACCGGTGAGCATCTTCCACGCGGGAACGATTTACCTGGTTGTGGTCCACCACCCAGATCGGTTTAGCAAGGCGCTCTTACGGCGCTGCACGAATATCTGTGAGGAACTCGCACGTCTGTGTCGTCAACGGGCGGCGGTATAAGGAGTCGAACATCATGTCCATCATCAACTACGCAAACAAAGAGATTCAGTTCAAGATCGTCTATTACGGACCGGCCTTGTGCGGCAAGACGACCAACCTGGCATACATCCACAGTCAGGTGGATGAACGGAACAAAGGCGAACTCGTGTCGTTGGCCACCGCGGCGGATCGCACGTTGTTCTTCGACTTCCTGCCGTTGAACGCCGTGGTCATCAAAGGCTTCAAGACCAAGTTTCAGCTCTACACCGTCCCCGGCCAGGTGATCTATAACGCCACCCGGCAACTCGTGTTGCGGAGCGTGGACGGTCTCGTCTTCGTTGCCGACTCGCAGTGGGACAAGATGGAAGAGAATCTGGAAAGCTTCCAGAACCTCCAGGACAACCTCGTCCGGCAAGGCATGAGTCTCGATTCCATCCCGTATGTGCTCCAGTACAACAAGCGCGATATGCCCAATCTCGCGCCGGTCCATTATCTGGAATACTTGCTCAACAACCGGGGCCGCCGCGTCAACAGCTTCGTCGGCGTGGCCACGACCGGCCAGGGCGTGTTCGCCACGCTCAACGCCATCTCCCGGTTGTTGCTGCAGCGATTCGCCCGGGAAGCGGAGGAATCCGTGTTAAAACACCAGCGCCCAGCCGCCACAACGGCGCTGACGGGGGTGACCACCTCCCCCGCCCCGGCGACATTGCGCCGCTAAAGAATTCACAAACGCGACCCAAGGGATAACCATGCAAACGATGCCGATCCTGACGATCCAAGCCTCTGAGAAGTTGCTGTGCGCGTTGGAAGACTTTCTGGAGAAGTCGGAAGCCAACTTCGCCCTCATCCTCGACCGCGGGGGAATTATTCTCAGCCAGCACGGCACCTTGCCGGCCACGGCGGATACCAACGTTGTGTCGGCCCTCTCCGCCGGCTGTTTCGCGGCGACGCGCGAGTTGGCGATGCGCATTGGCGAAACCGATTGCTCGGCCCTCTATCAACAAGGCGCCAACAACCATATCTTCATCAGCGCCATTGATACGGAGCACATCCTTGTCACGGTATTTGGCAAGCAGACCACGGTGGGCCTGGTGAAGTTCTACTCCGCGCGCGCCACCAAACGGATCGCCGCCGTTCTCCAAGACATGCAGAGCGGCCCCGGAATTGGCAGTCTCTTCTCCAAGGAAGACCTGAACGGCACCGAAGATTTGTTTGTGCGGTAGGAACACCCACCGCCCCGTCAGCCGCGCCAGCGCAACTCATGGACCGGTCGCCCAGCCTCCCGGTATAACCGTTCAAACTCCGTCTGTCCTTCGGCGGACCGCCGACACGGAAGTTCGTCGGTGAATTCACCGGTGCGGCCCATCACTTTCCGGATCTGCTCCGCATAGGCCGCATCGTCGGTGGCGACATTCACCACGCCACCGGCAACCAAACTCCGCCGCAGTCCACTGACGAATGCTTCCTGAAACAATCGCCGGTCCTGGTGCCGCCGTTTCGGCCACGGATCAGGAAAATAGATGTGGTAGGCCGAGACGGAGCCGGGCGGCACCAAGTGCTGGACGAAGTAGCTGCTTTCGATGCGCAGCAACCGGACGTTGTTCGCGCCGGCCCGCTCGATCTTCGCGGCCACCTTGTGCAACCGCCCCAGCAACCGGTCCACACCCACGAAGTTCATTGCCGGTTGGTTCTGCACCGCCCACATCAAGAACGCCCCTTTTCCACAGCCGAGATCAATTTCAACCGGCTGTTGCCGGACAAACAGATCCTCCCAGCGGAGCGTCACAAACCAATTGGCGGGCACGTAGATCGCATCGGACATTGGTTGACCATCAGAAAAATGGTGGCTGGGGTCAGAATCGAACTGACGACACCGGCATTTTCAGTGCCGTGCTCTACCAACTGAGCTACCCAGCCACCGCAAAATCAACAGCGGCGCGCACCTTAACCGACACCTCCGAGCGTGTCAAGGTCGCGGGCCAAGCTGACGCACACTGAGCTCGCCGTCACAACCAACGGCTGTCATTCTGACCCAATTCCCCGTTTCATCTGTTGCGCCGCTGGCCGGAATGCCTTGAGCAGCCCGCACTTGCAACGACCCCAAAAATCCCGGCACCGCCAGTGCTAAACCAGTCAGCAGAGAACAAAACGAAATGGAGGTGATTGACATGACACTGATGCGTTGGACACCACGAACTGACCTATGGGATCCGTTCAACAACCTCGCGGACATCCGGGAAGAAATGAACCGGCTGTTCGACAACTCGTTCCGGCGGCTCGGCCACGGCGAGATCGAGGGCGCGTTCGTGCCGGCAGTCGATATCGCCGAGCATAAGGACAATTACCTTGTGCGCGCCGACCTGCCGGGCTTGCGCAAGGAGGACGTGAACGTGACCCTGCAGGACAACTTCCTCACGATCCGCGGTGAGAAAAAGCACGAGACCGAATCGAAGGATGCCAACTACTACCGACGCGAACGTGTTTACGGCACGTTCAGCCGGGTCATCGAACTGCCCACCAGCGTCGATGCGAAAAAGATCGAAGCTTCCTTCAAGGACGGCGTGCTCCACATCACCCTGCCCAAGAGTGAGGAAGCCAAGCCCAAAGAAATCGACGTCAAAGTCAGCTAACCGCTGACTCGTCACTCACAGCCGGGGCCGAGACTTCGGTCCCGGCTGTTGCCGGTGGGGGGCTCAACAACTGCCCCACCTGCTGCTGCACCTCGGCGAGTTGATCCAACCGCAGGTGCGGGTCCGGGATCGTAAACGACTCCCCCGTCTTCGCGTGCTCGTAGACCAACCGCTCCGTGCCATCGTCTTCCCGGACCGTATCCCGGTGACGCAAAATCCGTTTCCGCTCCAACATCACCGCCAGAATATACCGGGCCGCCGCCTGCGACGGGTCCGCCGACTCAATCAGCTTCCGCAACAACGTCTCAGCCGTCTCCTTTTGAATCGGTTCGGGGACCGGCGCGGGCGGCGACTTGTATTCGCCCTGCCAATACGAAATGCTGCCTTCCCGCCCGGCAATGCCGAAACACGCCGCGCACAAATCCTGACGTTGATAACCGTCCGCCCCAAACCGCAAAACCGTGTGATACACCGCCTTGTCAGCAAACGGCTGCCCGCACGCCGAGCACGCGTGTGAACGCGATTGAATATCCCATTCCGTCATTTGTGTTGCCTAATTTGCGCGCGATTATAAGATGCCCTCGGAGGTTTGTCACGTTTCACATAGAAAAGTTCCGTGTTTTGCTTTGCGTCAGCTTGATCGTCGCCGCCGGTTGCTCGCACAAACCGGACCCGGCGCGCGACCTCCAGCACGGCGTCACGTACCTCCAGGAAGGCAAACCGGAAAAAGCCGCCGCATACCTCCAACGCGCGCTCGCCGCCGCTCCGGCCACGCCGCAGGCGCTCAATTATCTCGCCGTCTGCCAACTGGAAACCGGCAATCCCGACGCCGCCACCACCAATCTGCTCGCCGCGTTGCGCCTCGACGAATCCTACGCCACCGCCCACTACAACCTCGGCGTCACGTATCTCCAAACCGGTCATCCCACCGAGGCCGTCACCCATCTCCAGCAAGCCGCTCATTTCACCCCGTCCGCGCCCGACGTGGATTATTATCTGGGCGTGGCTTACGCCCGCGTCTCGGCTTGGTCGCAAGCCGGCGAGGCGCTGCAACAAGCCATCCAACGCGACCCGAAACGCGCCGACGCTTATCTCCAGCTCGCCACCATCGAAGAGCACCATCTGACCCGGCCACAGGAGGCGATGCTGCATTACCAGAAGTTTATTGATCTCGCGCCGAAGTCCGCCAACCGGGACGCCATCCAGCAACGCATCATC
>JBBISF010000009.1:12182-27425 GCA_037441425.1 Verrucomicrobiia bacterium | reverse complement strand
TACAAGTGCAACCCAAACCGGTAATTGCGGTTGTCGCCGCCCCGGAAAAACCCGCACCCGTCGAACCCCCGAAGCCGGCTCCAGCGCTACCACCGGTCACCAGCAACATCGAACTCGTCAGCAAACCGACGCCGACGCCCG
The DNA here is from genome assembly GCA_037441425.1 of Verrucomicrobiia bacterium. Classification (GTDB taxonomy): domain Bacteria; phylum Verrucomicrobiota; class Verrucomicrobiia; order Palsa-1439; family Palsa-1439; genus JBBISF01. The sequence goes on along the minus strand of JBBISF010000009.1, from coordinate 27,284 downwards.
TCGCGCCGCCGCCACCGGTTCAGAAGCTTCGTCCGCCGCTCAGCACGCAACCGCTCAAACCCGGCAACCACACCCGCGCTGAAACCTATTTCATCAAGGCCGTCAAGGCCCATCAAGCCGGCAACCTCACCACCGCCATCGCCGATTACGACCGCGCCGTGGCGATCGACCCGGCCTTTGCGACGGCGTATTACAACCTCGCCATCGCCTACCGCGCCTCCGGCCAACCCGAGAAAGCGCTGGCGAGCTATGAACTCGCCCTCCGCGCCAAACCGGATTACGCCGATGCCCGGTTCAACTACGCCATCCTGTTGCAGGAACAGGGCGACACCGCCGACGCCATCGCGCAATACGAGAAAATCCTCCAGAACAATCCCAACGACGCCACCACCCAACTTTCGCTCGCCTCGATTTACGCGCGCGACCGCGCCACGCTGGCCAAAGCCCGTCAACACTACGAAGCCTATGTCCGGTTAGCGCCCGATTCCCCGCTCACCCGCGACATCCGCCGCTGGCTGGAGCAGAACCGGTAACTGTTTTACTGTAGCGGCGCTCGGCGAGGGTTGTCTCCGTGTCTTCTTGGCGGTCACAGACCACCGCTACAAGAACCCAAACGACCGGTACAACGCCACCGCGGCCTCGCGCCGGGAATCCGTTGTGAGATACGCCTGCGTGTGACCCAATTCCGCCAACCGGTTACAGACGATCGTCATCAGCGGTTTCGACAAACCGCGGCCTTGGAACTCCGGGACAATCGCCACCCAATGCACCCGGCCCACCTCACCGTCAAACCACGCCGTGGCCGTTCCGATCTCGCGCCCGGTGGAATCCAATAAGAACGCCTGCCGGCGGGCCAATTCCATTTCGTTGCCGCCAAACTGCTCGTCGGAAACCGCCGCCGTCGCCGGCACCAACTTCTCCGCCGCCGCATGAATCCGCACCCACGTCTCCCGATCCCCGGCCCGCCACCAGCGCACCGCATACCCGGGCGGCAACGGATACTGCGGAATCCCGTCCAGATTCCGGCGGGTCATCCGCATTCGCCCACCAAATCGTATTCCTTCGCGCCGGTGATTTTCACGTCCGCAAATGTGCCCGGCTCCGCCGCGCCGCGCAGGGTCACCCGCCCATCAATCTCCGGCGCGTCCGCCTGGGTCCGGCCCACGCCCGGCTTCTCCACCAGCACGCGCACCGTCTGGCCGACAAATTTCTGCTGCACCTGCCGGGAAACCCGCTGCTGCAACGCCATCGCCCGCCGGTACCGCTGTTGTTTCACCTTGGCCGGCAACTGTCCGTCCAGATGCCCCGCCGGCGTGTGATCCTCCTGCGAGTACGCGAAGATGCCCAACCGCTCGAACCGGGTCTGTTCGATGAACTCCAGCAACTCATCAAACTGTGCCTCCGTTTCCCCGGGAAAACCGACAATGAACGTCGTCCGCAACGCGATGCCGGGAATGCCCGCCCGAATCCGCCGCATCAAATCCCGGATATACTGCCCGTCCGTCTCCCGCCGCATCCGGGCGAGGATCGCGTCGTTGATGTGCTGGAGCGGGATGTCCACATACCGGCACACCTTGTCGCACGCCGCGATCGTGGCGATCAATTCATCCGTCCAATGCGCCGGGTGCGTGTACAACAACCGCACCCAGAACTCCCCAGGAATCTGCTGGATGTCCTGCAGCAACTGCATCAGCGACGTTCCCGACAAATCCCGCCCATAAAACGTCGTGTCCTGCGAAATCAGATTGATCTCTTTGGTCCCCTGCTCCACCAACCGGCGCACCTCCATCAGCACGTCCGGCAGGGGCCGGCTGCGATGCAACCCGCGGATGCGCGGGATGCTGCAGAACGTGCAGGGATGATTGCAACCTTCCGCGATCTTGACGTAGGTGTAATGCGGCGGGGTCAACCGGTAGCGTGGCGCGGCATAATCCGGCACGAACTTCGCCGGCCCGGACCAGTACACCCCCGGGGTCTTGGCGCCATTCTTCTGCAGCACCTCCCGGACGATCTCGCTGATGCGCGGGACTTCGTTCAGCCCGACGAACACATCCACCTCCGGCAGATCTTTCTGGAGGTCCTTCGGGTAACGCTGCGACAGGCAACCGGCCATGATCAACGCCTTGCAGTTACCGGTCTCCCGCAGCGTGTGCGCCTTCAAAATCGCGTTGATCGACTCCTGTTTGCTCACCTCAATGAACCCACACGTGTTGACGATCACCACGTCGGCTTCCCGGGCGTTTTCAGTCAACGTCATCCCGTCGCGCAGCAACGCGCCGAGCATGACCTCGCTATCCACCAAATTCTTGGCGCACCCGAGGCTGACCAGCCCGATCTTGATCGAGGGAGTTGGCACGACGATGAGAAGCTACTTCGCCGGCGGCGCGGGCGTGGGCAAATTCTGGGGCGTGTAATACGCCTCATACTCCAGCTTGGGCAACACCGACGTCGTTTTCGCCGGCGGCGCCGGTTTGGGCGATGGCGCGCGCCGGCGACCCCAAACCGAAACGATCACCACCACCACGAGCACCGCGACCGTCAATCCGCCCACCACGGCGATCAACTCGCGCACCGGCAACTTCAATTCCCCCGGCCGCCGTTTCCGGGTGGCCGCCACCGTTTCCACCTGCAATCCTTGCCGGCGCAACCCGCCCTGGCTTTTCACATAAGCTTCGACAAGGCTGGCGCTGTCCAGTCCGAGGTACTCGGCGTACATCTTGAGGAACCCCTTGGCATACGTCGGCGACACCAGTTGGTCAAACTCGCCCGCCTCCAGTTTTTCCAGGATATCCATCTTGACCTTGGTCTGGCGGGCGACGTCTTCGAGCGACACCTCTTTCTGATGTCGGGCTTCGCGGAGGGTTTCGCCGATTGAATCCATACCGGGAATACTACTGGTGCCGGCGTAACGCGCAAGGGAAAACGCGGGCTGAGGGGAACTGAGCTGCCAGCGGTCAGCCATCAGCCGTCAACTGGATCGGAGATCTGAAAGCCGGAATGACTGGCCGCGAGCGAACACAACGCCTGCGCTCCGAGCCGGACCGACCTCACCCGCAGAAAAAGCGACCTTGGATGCTGAGGATGTAAGGTCGCGGGCGCGCGGCCTGGAACAGGACACGCAGTGATGCAGACGGTCGAGTTGACCGGCGAAGCGGGCGGCGATTTCGCACAACGAACGGAAGCGCATGACCCAGAGCAAGCCGACCACGCAGAGGAGCGCTAGCGGTTTTTGCAGTTTTTCCTGTTGACCCTGTCGCAACACTCTCATATCTTCTCCCGGCATAGTACCAAGCAGCTCGGCGAGCAAACCAACGTCCGAGCAGGAGGATCTGTGAACGTGCGAACAGCCTTTGCCATCATGTTTGTGGCGGCGTTGACCGTGTGGTCAGCCTCGACCACTCCCGCCTCAGCCCAAGAGGCTCCCGTCAAGCCCGGTGATTTTGATATTACTGGAATTCATCTCTTCGCCCGGCAGGCACCGCGCTATTCCGGGGCGAATACCGGTGACCTCGGCGGCGAGACCCCGGCCGCGAATAAACCATGGCTGCGAATCGAGGTGGATTTTTCCACCAAACCGGCTTGGTCGGATGACCTGCAAATGAAGTATTACGTTCTCATGGGCAAGGGCCGGGAGGCCAAGTTGCTCACGGGCACCATCACGCACGTGAACATTCCCCGGGGCCAAAGACATTATTCCGCGATGTTCCTACATCCCAACACGCTGGATCGGTTCGGCGGACGCGTGGAAAAAGTGGCCGTCATGCTGTATTACCAAAACCGCCTGATGTCCGTCGCCAGCGAACCGAAGGCCACTGAGCGCTGGTGGGAGCAGTACTCCCCGACAACCGGCTTCTTACTCCCCCCGCGCGAGACGCCGTGGTCCGCCATCGCCTACCAGCGTTACGAAGCCGAAAAAGCCGGCGAGTAATCGAATCGTGACCGGATCCTGATACAGATCAATGTTTAGCGAAGATCGAATCTTGGGACTGGACATCGGTGCCGCCACCGTCAAGCTCGGTGAGTTTCACGTTTCCTCCTCCCACGGCCTCCGGCTGAGCAACTTCAACTACGCTGACCTCGGGCTTGATCCCGAACATGACGAAGCGCGGCAGGCGCAAATCGTTTCCACCATCCGCAACGTCCTTCAAGAACGGCGGATTCGCAGCGGCAAAGTGGTGTTCAGCGTATCCGGTCAACAAGTGTTCACCCGGTTCGTCAAGCTTCCGCCCGTGGAAGAGGCCAAAGTCGCCCAGATCATTCAGTACGAAGCCCAACAGAACGTCCCCTTCCCGATCGACGAAGTCGTCTGGGACTACCAACTCGTCGGCGGCGAGAGTGGCGGCGAACTTGATGTGGTGTTGCTGGCGATCAAGAGCAAGATCATTGAGGAACTCAATGACAGCGTGCAAGCCGCCGGACTGCGCACCACCCGGGTGGATGTCGCGCCGATGGCTTTGTACAACGCGCTGCGCTACAACTACGGGGACTTGGAAGGCTGCACCGTCCTGCTCGACATCGGCGCGCGCACGACGAACCTGCTGTTTGTCGAAAAGAATAAGTTGTTCACCCGCTCCATCCCGATTGCCGGCAATGCCATCACCCAAAGCATCACCACCGAATTCAACGTCTCGTTCGCGGAAGCGGAACAACTGAAGAAAAAACACAGTTTTGTGGCACTGGGCGGCGCCTACGAGGAACCGGAAGACCAAACCCAGGCGCGCATCAGCAAGATTTGCCGCAACGTCATGACCCGTCTGCACGCCGAAGTGGGACGCTCCATTAATTATTACCGCACCCAGCAAGGCGGCTCGGCCCCGGCTCGCGTGTTTTTGTCGGGAGGCAGTTCGATCATTCCATATACCGACCGGTTCTTCCAAGAGAAGATCCAGGTGCCCATCGAGTACTTCAACCCCTTCCGCAACGTGGAAATTGATCCCCACGTCTCCCGCGAGGAATTGCAGCGGTGCGCCCACTTCTTTGGCGAGGTGGTGGGACTCGGTCTCCGGCAACTAACCGAGTGTCCGGTTGAAGTGAATCTCCTGCCCAGCAGTCTGCGGTCGCGGCGCCGAGGAGAACAACGCCGGCCCTACTTGGTGGGAATCGCGCTGTGTGTACTACTGATCCCCTATTTGTGGTGGGGCTATTCCTGGAAGATGGCCGAACTGGACCAGCGGAAACTCGACGAGGTCAAGAAACACGCGGAGGACCTGCAGAAGATCAAAGAGCAAATTGACAGTGAAACGTCGCGGCTCGATGCGGTCAAAGGCAAGTCTGATCAGATTGTGTCCCTGGTGAACGAACGATCGCTGTGGCCGGATTTCATGCAGGATTTCAACCGCCGGGTCGCTGCCGTTTCGAACTTGTGGATTGTGTCGTTTCAACCCCAAACCACGCTGACCGAAAGTCGCGAATCCACGACATTTCGGACACCCATGGGGCGGTTGGGGGCCATGCCCGGCATGATGGGAATGCCACCGGGCCCACCGGGCGGCGCGGAGGGCTTCGCCCCAACGCCACGCCCAACCGTCTCGACCAGCGCCTTGCCGCCCGGAACCGAAATTCTTGTGAGTGGCGCGGGGCATCGCAACTTCACCAACCCCGAGAAAGACGTGCAACTGGTCAACTCGTTCGCCCAGAACCTTCGTGAATCACCGTACATCATCAGCAACAGCGTGGAGATCACCGCCCTGCCGGATCCGATGAGTGACAACGAATGGCTGTCCTTTTCCCTAAAATTCCGTCTCAACCGGTTACTGTTCAAGTGACATGAAACTCGATTGGATCAAGTATAATCTCCTACCGGCTCTCATGGTGTTCGTGTTTCTCGGACTGATGGGCTACGGCGCTTGGGGGTGGTTCCGCGCGAGTGCTCAAAACCGCGAACTCACCTCGGCCGTGCAGGCGCAAGAGGAGCGCATCGCCAATTACAATAACGTCCGCCACGATCAACCGTTTCCCTCCTGGCCCAACGTCGCCAAGCTCCAGAAGGACCGGGTTCAACTGGAAGACCTCTACAGCAAGCTCGAAGCGGTAGCCGCCCGCCCGGTGGATGCCCCCTCGCTCACGCCGGTTCAGTTTGCCAGCCGGCTGGCACAAGCTCTCAAGCGGCTGCAAACGGCGGCCCGCGCCAAAGAGGTTGTCCTGCCCGACCGATTCACCTTCGGCTTTAGCGATATTAACCGGCTGGCCCCCGCTACGGATGTTCCGGCGCTGACGCGGCAACTCATTGTCACTGAAGCCCTGTGCAGCAACCTGTTTGCGGATGGCATCCAGAAACTCAATTCGTTTCAGACGGATACCGAGGGGACGACAACCAATGGTCTCTATCGGCGCACGCCATTCACGCTGAAGTTCGCCTGCGACACGGCCGCGTTGCGCAAGTTCTTGAACGACCTGCAGGAGGCGGGCTGGCTGTTTGCCGTCCGGTCAATCCAGATTGAATCCACCACTCTTGCCCCGCCAGCGAACCCCGCGCCGAGCATGTCCCCCATGCCTGGAACACCCGGTGCGGCCTTCGTCCCCGGAGCATTTCCCCCTGGCTTTCCCATGCCCCCGGCGGCGACCGGAAGAAGCGGCGGACGGCTGGGCGCACCTGTACCGGCTACCCCGGTTGCGCCCGTCGTGAACCCGGTGCCGACTCAGCCGCCGCAAACCGTGTTGAATGTGATCATGCAGATTGACCTCTTGGAATTCCTCCAGCCGTCCGCTGGAGCCAAAACTCGCAGATCAACTTAAACCTCTTACCCGACCATCGCACATGGACCTGCTAAAACGACATTGGGAAAAAATCCTCCTGACGATCTCACTATTGTTGTTACTGGCGGCGGCGGTGCTATTGCTGCTCAAGATCGGCGCGATGCGGGAGGAAGTGCAGGGGTTGACGGGCCGATTCCGTCACGGTTCTGATATCACCACGTTGAATGTCCGCCCCTACGAGGCGGCGATTGAACATCTAAAGAAGCCGGTGCTCTGGGCGGAAATGCCTGTAGATCCATTTCGCGAAACGCGCGTGGAAATTGTCGCCGCCAGCACCAACACCAATACCGTGGTGGTGATCCACGACCGCACGACCATCACGTTGTTGCGCGTTGATCAGATTCCCTTCACGATGATGTTTGTGGCGTACGTCGGCAACGGCCGCAATTTCCAACTCAACCTCCAATTCCGTCCGCGGACATTTTTCGTTGAGAAAGCCGGCGACCGCGTTGAGGATCAGTACTCCAAAACCGGTTACGTCGTCACGAACTTCGTCAAGAAGACCGCGCAAGTTCACAACGAGAGCCTCGGCAGCCTAGTGACGGTGGACGTGTCGGAGCTAACCTTGGAACATCCCGGCGAAAAACCCATCGTGCTCGTGTTGAATAAACCGGCTGTGCATGGCGAACCCGTGGCCACCATCGCTTGCAGCCGTCGTGGCCAGACCATCGGCACCACCCAGGTGCGGCGGGGCCAGCGCTTCCATTGCGGACAAACCAGTTACAATGTCGTTGACATTAAACCAGATGAGATGCTAATCGTTGACGAACAGAAGCCGGAGGAGAAGCCTGTCGCAATCAAGTTGAAGTCGGCCATGCCGGTGAATGAGGAGGAAGGGGTTCCTGATGGCCTTGGCGAGCCCGGTGATCAAAATCATTAGTGGCGTTGTATGGTAGAGACCCTGTGCGTGCCCCGTTGCCGCACTAACGATCGGAATGGAGAATTGGTTATGAAGAAATCTCTCATGTTGCTGCTATCCGGCAGCCTATGTTTCACATGCTCGCAGCTTATCGCTGCGGACCTCATCGAAGCCGTGACGACGAATTTCGGGCCCAAGCGCCCGGCGGGTCAAGTGGCGCCCGCCGAAACACAGCCGGCCCCCGTCAAACCGGCGCCCGCGCCCCAGCCGGCTCCTGTTGCGGTGCCCTTCCCACAACCGCCGCCGCCCGCGGCCGCTCCGGCACCGGTGCCCGCGCCCCAACCCCAAGCCAAACCGGCGACCCCTCCGCCTCCTCCACCGGCGCCGGTTGCCCAACCCCAATCAACCCCTGCTCCCGTGACGGTTGAAACGCCGATGAGCCCGGAAATTGAACGCGCGGCCAGCGAGGAACTCGTCCGCCTCCAAGAAGCACAACTCGCGGCCCGCAATCTGATCAACCAAGGGCAAGCGGCGTATGATGCTGGCAAGTACGAGGACGCCGCCGCCAAATTCCAAGCGGCTTTGAAAACACTGCCTCAAGCCCCGGCAACGGATCAAGACCGCAACGAAGCGATTGATGGTTTGGTCCGCACCTATTATCGCCTGGCCGACGATGCACTCCAAAAGGGCGACAACGCCAAAGCTCGTGATTTTGCCAAGAAAGCCCTCGAATACGATCCCAGCAATCGGGCAGCCGCCTCGATTTTCGGTCGTGCTGAACGCGCCGAACACGAAGCCAAAGCGCGCGCCGCCGCCGAAAAAGCCGAGGAGCCGCGGCCCGACCGAACCGATGAATTTGTCGCCAAGAAGGATGAAGTCAAACGCTTGTTCCGTGAAGGCAAGATTCTGATGAATTCCGGCCAGTACGATGACGCGGAGAAATCCTTCAAGCAAATTCTCATTATCGACCCGTACAACACGGACGCGTACCAATTCCTCGGCGATCTGAACCGCCGCCGCCTTGCGATGGCCACGGCCGGTGCCGCCGCATCGCGGAACGAACGTTTGTGGGAAGTGACCAAGGGCTGGTTACCCCCCATCAACATCACCCGCGAAGGTCTCAAACACCAGGAAGGCGGAGGCCCCATTGAGTCTGCCATGGCCAGCAAGGCCAAGATTTTGGATAAGCTGAACACGATTGTCTTGAAAGAAATCAACTTCCGGGACGCGGATATCCGCGACGTGGTTAGCTTTTTGAGCGATGAAAGCCGGCGGCTGGATGCCGAAGGCGTTGGCGTGAATATCATCATCCAATTGGGTGAAACCGGTGGCGCACCGGCTCCCACGCCGGTTGCCACACCTTTTGCCTCGCCCGCTGCCGGACAGGGCATGATGCCGCCCAGTTCCGTGCCGATTGAAGGCCAGCCTGTAACACCCGCGTCGCCGGTAGCGCCGCCGCCTGTTGAAACCGCTCCGGCCGTCACGCCAGCGACGGCACCGCGAATCTCGTTGACGTTGCGGAATATTCCGCTCATCGAAGCCTTGAAGTACGTCACGACGTCAGCCGGTTTAAAGTTCCGGGTGGAATCGCACGCGGTTCTCGTGTTGCCCAAGGACGCGCCTGAAGGCGATTTGGTCACCCGCACCTACCGGGTGGAGTCAGGCGCCTTTATCCGCGCCATTTCCACGACTGGTGAAAAGAAGGAAGTCAGCGGCTCCGAGGAGTTTCGCGCGCTCGGTTCGAGCGGCGTCAGCATCTCCACGGAAGGGCCGGATGTGCTCAAGTTCTTCAAGGAGGCCGGTGTTGTCTTCCCGCCCGGTTCCAGCCTGCTGTTCAACCAGCCGACCAGCACGATCATCGTCAAGAACACGCCCCAAAATCTGGAAGACTTTGAGAAGGTACTTGACGCCATCAACGTCATTCCGAAACAGGTGGAAATCCAAGCCAAGTTCGTGGACATCTCCCAATCCGACTTGGATTCACTTGGTTTCCAATGGCAGGTGGGGCAATACATGTTCGGCAGTTTTGACACCCAAGGTGGCAGTTCGAGCACACCGTTCCCGCCGGGCAGCAGCGGGACGGCCCCGGGCACGCCGTTCAATATATCCGGCGGCTTGCGCAACAACACCGCCATCGCCGGCGATGCGGTGGAAGCCTTATTGGGTTCGAGCGCGGCCACGACACCCAACAACGTCGCGACTTTGCGCGGCATCCTCACCAACCCTCAGTTCCAGGTGACGATGCAGGCTTTGGCGCAGAAAACCAGCACGGATGTGTTGTCCGCGCCCGAAGTCACGACCACCAGCGGCAACGCCGCCCAAATCCGGGTCGTGCAAGAGTTTATCTACCCGACGGAATATGCGACACCCGCGGTCTCCTCAAGCGCCATCACCCCGGCCATCCCCAGCTCATTCAAAACGCGCGAGGTCGGCGTGATTTTGAATGTGACCCCGCAGGTGGGCGCGGACGGTTATACCATTAATCTGACCTTGATTCCGGAAGTCTCCCAGTTTCTCGGATTCATCGACTACAGCCCCGGCCAGAGTGTGGCCTTTATCAACAACACAAGCAACACCGGCGCATCGGGAGCGACGGGCGTCTTAACGGCGCAAAACATCGTCAAGCAACCTTTGTTCGCCAGTCGCAGCATTGCCACCAGCGTGGTCATCTGGGACGGCCAAACCGTTGTCCTGGGCGGATTGATCACCGAAAACGTCACCAAGCTTGACGACAAAATTCCGTTCCTTGGTGACATCCCATTCGTCGGTCGCCTGTTTCGGAGCAAGGTGACCTCGCGCTCCAAGCGCAACCTGCTGGTCTTCGTCACCGCCAATCTAATTGACCCAGCCGGCAATCGGATCCACCAGCCTGAACCGGTTAAAGTTCTGGCGAAGTAATTGCGATTATTCCCGAGGCGGCGGGGCGCGCTGACAGTGTGCCCCGCCGCATTGTTTTTCCGTTCCGCGCGTGCTAGCCTGCCGGCCATGCCTGACACCCTGCTGCTCATTGATGCGTACTCGCTCATTTACCGGGCGTTCTACGCCATCCGTGAGCTGACCGGCCCCCAAGGTCAACCCGTCAACGCCGTCTTCGGGTTCGGCAAAATGCTCAAGAAGCTGCAAGCCGACCACCACCCCACGCATTTAGCGGTGGCGTTCGACCTCGGCGCCCCCAAACAACGTCTTAACCTCCTCCCTAGTTACAAGTCGAATCGCCCCCCGACTCCGCCGGCATTGGACGCACAATTGCCAACGATCCGCGAACTACTGGCAGCCCTGCGCACGCCCGTCGTCGAACGCGAAGGCGAAGAAGCCGACGATATCATCGCCACACTGGCGACCCGGGCCGCTGCCGCGCAAATGTCCGTCCTGATCGCCAGCTCCGATAAGGATTTACTGCAACTCGTTGGGAAGTTCATCAAGGTGGTCCCCGCTGACAATTCCCACGGCGGATTGATTGATGCCGCCGCCGTTCAAGCGCGTTTTGGGATCCGGCCTGACCAAATCGTCGATTTGCTCTGCCTTACCGGAGACGCAGTCGATAACGTTCCCGGCGTGCCGGGAGTGGGTGACAAAACAGCGGTCTCGTTACTGCAGGAATACGTCAGCTTAGCTGGGCTGCTGCAGCATGTGGATGACGTGAAGAAGCCCAAGCTGCGCGAGGCCCTCATTGTCCACCAGGACCGCTTGGAACGTAACCGGCAACTGGTACGCCTCAACACTGATCTCCCCCTGCCGGTGGACTGGCCGCAACTGAAAGTTCAGTCGCCGGACCGCCTGGCGCTCGCAGAATTATACCGGCGCTGTGGCTTCAAGTCCCTGCTCGCGGAACTCACGCAGCCCGCGGCCACGACCGGCGACCTGTTTGCCGGCCGTTGAATTACCCGGACAGTTGCCCAATGATGCTGATCAAGGGCATGAACAGGGCGATCACAATTGTCCCGACGACGAACGCCAGAAATACGATCATGATCGGTTCGAGCAGCGAGGTGAGAGCGGTGACCGCATTATCCACCTCGTCGTCGTAAACGTCGGCGATCTTCATCAACATATCCGGCAGGGCGCCGGTTTCCTCGCCCACTTCCACCATGCTCACCACCATCGGCGGAAAAATCCCGGAAGCTTCCAGCGGTTGGACGATGCGCTCGCCCTCTTTCACCGCATCGTGCACTTGAAGCACGGCTTTCGAGACCACCGCGTTCCCGGCGGTTTCACGGACGATGTTTAACGCTTGAAGAATGGGCACGCCGCTGGAGATCAAGGTGCCGAGCGTCCGGGTAAACCGGGCAATCGCTACTTTGCGAATCAACGGTCCGAAGACCGGCGAGTTGAGCTTCACTTTATCAAGCATGTAGCGACCGGTTGCGGTTTTGGCGGCGACCTTAATGAGAATGACCACGACCACCACACCGCAGAACACCATCGGGAATTTGCTTTTCACCACGTCGCTGATGCCCATTACGATGCGGGTCAACAGGGGCAACTGGGCGCCGCCGAGCATGTCCGAAAAGATGTCTTTGAACTTGGGAATCACAAACGTCATCAGAAATGTGACGATGCCCAAGGCCACGCAAATGACCACCGATGGATACACCATCGCGGCAACCACCTTGTTCTTGATCTTCTGCGCCTTCTCCATGAACTCGGCCAGACGGTTCAGCGTGACGTCGAGCACACCGCCCGCCTCACCGGCGCGGACCATGTTGACATAGAGCTTATTGAAAATCTTGGGGTGTTGCGACAGGGCTTCACTAAACGTGCTGCCGGCTTCGACGCCTTCGGTGATCTGGCTCATCGCCCGTTTCAGCGCCGGGGTCTTTTCCTGATTGCGGAGCACGCTCAAGCCCCGCAACAACGGCAGGCCGGCATCAATCAACGTGGCCAATTGCCGGGTAAAGGCGGTCAACACCTTGGACTTGACCTTGCCGCCGCCGAGTCCCGGCAAGCGGATTTCCATGCTCAACCCCTTCTTCGCCGGCTTGGCGGACGCAACCGGCCCCGTGGGGGCGGACGGCGTCGCGGCCTTCTTCGTCTCCTTGACATCCGTTGGGAAATAGCCCATCTCGCGGATGCGACTGATTGCATTGGTTGTGCTGTCACTTTCCAGCTCGCCGCGAACCTCTTTCCCTTTCAAATCCATTGCCACGTATGTGTATTTTGCCATGTCCGTTTCCTCCGCCGGACGTCTCGCCGCCCGGCACGCGCTCAGGTGTACTTGAGCACTTCCTCCACGGTGGTTTCACCATCCAACACGTTCCGCACCCCGTCCTCGCGCAAGGTCCGCAACCCCAACTCCCGCGCTTTGGCGCGAATGACACCGGCCGGGGCGCGCTCGTTGATCAGGTCGCGGATCGGCTCCGAAATCAAGAGCAATTCAAACAGCCCTTTGCGGCCCCTGTAACCGGTTTCGTTGCACTCCATGCAGCCTTTGCCATAGTAGAAAGGCCGGCCCTGCACGTCTTCCTTGGTCAAATTCAGCTCCGTCAATACCGCTTCGCTGGGCTCGTACGCGATCCGACATTTCTTGCACACGGTCCGGACCAACCGTTGCGCCAAAATCGCCTGCAACGTTGATGAAATCAAGAACGGCTCCACGCCCATGTCAATCATGCGCGTCACAGCACCGGGCGCGTCGTTCGTGTGCAGCGTGGTGAACACCAGATGGCCTGTCAGTGACGCCTGGATCGAGATCTGCGCCGTCTCCAAGTCGCGCATTTCACCCACCATGATGACGTCCGGGTCCTGGCGCAAGAACGCCCGCAACGCGCGCGCAAATGTCAATCCCACCGCTTCATTGATCGGCACCTGCATGATGCCTTCCAAATCGTATTCCACCGGGTCCTCGGCGGTCAGCAACTTCATATCAATGGTGTTGATCTCGCGAAGACACGAATACAACGAGGTCGTTTTCCCTGAACCCGTCGGCCCGGTCACGATGACGATCCCGTTGGGCACGTGAATCAACTCCCGCAGTTTATTGGTCACATCGGGCGGCATGCCCAACGCGTTCAGGTCCAGGTTGACGACTGTGCGGTCGAGCACGCGGAGCACGACAGACTCGCCAAACTGGGTCGGCAACGTTGAAACCCGCAAGTCCACGGCCCGGCCGGCAATGCTCATCTGAATGCGCCCATCCTGCGGCAGACGGCGTTCGGCAATGTTGAGGTTCGACAAGACCTTGATGCGCGAGATGACCGGTAGGGCCAGATACTTGGGCGGCGGCGACATTTCGTAGAGCGCGCCGTCCACCCGGTACCGAATCTTGAACTCGTCCTCAAACGGCTCGAAATGAATGTCGCTGGCGCGGTCCTTGATCGCTTGAAACAAAATCAGGTTCACGAACCGCACAATCGGCGCTTGACTCGCCATTTCCTCAATCTGTTCGGTGCCTCCCGTTCGCTCGGCCGTCTCCACTTGGGCCTTGTCGCCGAACGATGACTCCATGTCGGCGAGGATCTCCTTCATGGATTCGCTTTCCTCGCCAAAATACCGGGCAATGGCCTCGTCAATCTGCTTGGGGGGAGCCACCGCCAGTTGCACATCTTTACCGAGCACAAACGCCAAGTCTTCCACCAAACGCGGGTTGAACGGATCGAGCGCCGCCACCGTCACGGCGTTGCCGGTGATGGCGATCGGGACGCAGCCGTACATCCGCGCGACACCGCCCGGCATCAGGCGCAGCACTTCCTGGGAAATCTCGATTTCGGAGAGGTTGATTACCGGAATCCCTAGATGATCGGCGACCGCCTTCAGAAGCTGCTCTTCGGTGATCACGCCAAAATCCACGATCACTTGGGCCAGCGGTTTGCCGGTCCGCTGTTGCTCCTCTTCCAATTCGGCAAACTGTTCGGGACCGACCAGATTGCGCGTCTGGACGATTTCCGCGAGGATGCCGGATTCGGTCTCGTACATGGTCAACGTCTCCGTCCGCCGCCCTCTTCCTGCAGCTTGGTCAGGATGGACTGCGGATCTTGCGCGATGGTAATCAAATCACCGTATGAAATCAGCCCGCGCTCGTACAGGCTCATCAGGTTGGAGTCCAGCGTCTGCATCCCGTATTTAGCACCGGTTTGTATGTCCGAGGTGATGCGAAACGTCTTGTTGTCGCGAATCAACGCCTGGATTGAAGGCGTGCTGATCATGATCTCGAACGCCGCCACCCGGCCTTTCTGATCCGCGCGTTTCAGCAACACTTGTGAAATCACCGCCAGAATGGAGGACGCCAACTGCGTCCGAATCTGTTCCTGTTGGTTCGTCGGAAACGCATCCACAATCCGGTCCACCGTACGCGCGGCACCGGTGGTGTGCAGCGTGGCAAATACCAGATGCCCGGTTTCCGCCGCCGTAATGGCGGCTTCCATGGTTTCCAAGTCACGCATTTCGCCGACCAACATCACATCCGGGTCCTGCCGCAAGCCGCGCCGCAACGCTTCGGCAAAATCCGTCACGTCCACCCCAATCTCGCGTTGGGTCACCAGACTCTTCTT
>JBBISF010000009.1:0-12172 GCA_037441425.1 Verrucomicrobiia bacterium | reverse complement strand
AGTATTCAATCGGGTCTTCGATCGTGATGATGTGGCAATCTTCCTCCATGTTGATTACGTCAATCATCGAAGCCAACGTGGTGGTCTTGCCGGAACCAGTCGGGCCGGTCACCAAGATCAGCCCGCGTGGACGAAACAACAGGTCTTTAACCGAGGGCGGCAAGCCAATCTGTTCCAGCGTCATCAGTTTGTTGGGAATCTGGCGCAGCGCCATACCGTAGTTGCCGCGGTCCTTGAAGACACTGACACGAAACCGGGCGATTTCGCCAAACGCGAATCCGAAATCCGTGCCCCCCTGTTCCCGCGTCTTCTGAATGTGCGCCTCGGACGTGATCGCTTTCACCAACGCTTCCGTGTCTTCAGGTTTCAGCGGCGGCAAATCCATTGCCACGAGCGAACCGTGCAACCGGATCGTCGGCGGCACCCCAACTGCAATATGCAGATCCGACGCGCCTTCCGACGCGACCACGTCCAACAACTCATCCATTTGCACTACCGCCATATCGCTCTCGCTTTCCGGTTAGTCACTCGGTTCATCGCCTTGTGTGATCGCAATCACTTCCTCGGGCGTCGTGATGCCCGCCAAGACCTTGCGCACGCCGTCCTCGCGCAACGTCCGCATCCCCAATTCGCGGGCGCGATTCCGCAACGTGTTCGACGCCACCCGTTCGTAAATCAACTGGCGGACGGATTCATCCAAAATGAAAATCTCGTAGATCCCCATTCGTCCCCGGTAGCCGGTGCGCGAACAATCCGGACAGCCTTTCCCTTTAAAAATCGTCGCATTCTTGATCTCGTCAGGCCGCAGGCCGAGGATTTGCATTTCGTACTCGGTCGGCGTGTATGGCTCCTTGCACTGCTTACAGACGCGGCGCACCAGCCGTTGCGCCATGATCGCGCGCACCGAGGACGCCACAAGAAACGGCTTCACGCCCATATCAATCAAACGCGTCACCGCCGAAGGCGCGTCGTTGGTATGCAACGTGGAGAAAACCAAGTGCCCCGTCAACGACGCCTGCACCGCGATATTCGCCGTTTCCAGGTCGCGAATCTCACCAATCATGATGATATTCGGCGCTTGGCGCAGGATGGACCGTAACGCCGCCGAAAACGTCAGGTTAATGTCCGCGTTGACCTGCACCTGGTTGATGCCGGCCAACTGGTACTCCACCGGGTCTTCCACCGTGATGATTTTACGATCCGGTTTATTGATCGAATTCAAACAGCCGTACAACGTCGTCGTCTTGCCGGAACCGGTCGGGCCGGTTACTAGGAAAACGCCGTCCGGCAACGCAATCAGTCTCTCCATTCTCTCCTGGTCATCACTGAAAAAACCGAGGTCGCCCAAACCCAACAATAGGCTGGACTTGTCGAGGATCCGCATGACGATGCTTTCCCCGTGGTTGGTGGGCAAATCCGAGACGCGCAGGTCAAGCGTCTTGCCCATCACCGGAATCTGGATGCGGCCGTCTTGCGGAATCCGTTTTTCCGCAATGCTCATGTTGGCCATGATCTTCAACCGGCTGATGATCGAAGATTGCAGCCGCTTCGGCGGACTCTCCACTTCATGCATCACGCCGTCTATGCGATACCGGACCCGCAGCTTTTTCTCCAGCGGCTCGATGTGAATATCGCTGGCCCGGTTACGGTAGGCTTCCATGATGATCAAGCCCACCAACTTGATGATCGGCGCGTCTGCTTCACCCGTCGGCGCTTCTTCCACCCGCGCGCCGGTGGTCTTCGACAACACCGCCACGTCCACTTCGCCTTCGGTGATTTCCTGCAGCATGTTTTCCACGGTGTCATCCGCCGACCCGTAGTAACGTTGCAGGGAAGCATCGATGTCGTCCTTCGCCGCGACGACCGGCTCGACATTCATCTTCAGGATATACCGAAGACTATCCACCGTATCCACGTCGAGCGGATCGCTGATGGCGACCGTAAGCGTGTTGTCGTGTTTGTAGACGGGAACCACCTTGTAGCGGCGGGCGATGTGGCGCGGCATCAGGGCCACGACTTCATCCGGCACGCGGTAATCCGCCAGATTGATCGTGTCCATCCCAAACTGACTGGCCAGCGCTTTCGACACATCAAGCTGCGTCAACCGCCCCATCTGGATGAGGGTGTCAACGACGCCGGGACCGTCAGGTTTCGCGAGTTCCTTGGCTTTGACGAGGTCTTCGTGGGTGATGAGACCTACGTCGCGGAGGATCTCAACTACGAATTCGTCTTGAACTGGCATATCCTTCTTGGGATAGCGGTTTAATCTGCGGCAGTGTAGCCTGCGGGAGGGGTAGCGTCAAGAAAACACATCGCGCAAACCTTACATCTGGTGCAATTTACGGGTGAGGATTTCCCCTGCCAACTGCGGGTTCGCCTTCCCCTTGCTGAGCTTCATCACCTGCCCCTTCAGGAAATTCAAGGCCGCCGCGTTACCGTCCTTGAAATCGGCCACCGATTTCGGGTTCTTCGCAATCGCTTCATCCGCCAACGCCTCCAACGCCCCGGCATCGCTCACCTGCGCCAATCCCTTCTCCTTCACAATCCAGCCCGGTGACTTACCGGTCGCAAACATCTCTGCAAACACTTCCTTCCCAATCTTGCCGCTGATCTGCCCGGCATCAATCAACCCCACCAACTCCGCTAGTTGTTCCGGTCTGACCCGGCTCTCTGCAAATTTGCCCAACAGCTCTGTCATCACCCAATTGGAAATCGCCTTCGGATTCTTCGACTTGGCCGCCGCCTGCTCATAGAACGCCGCCACCGCGCCATCCGCCACCAACACGCCCGCATCGTACTCCGGCAACCCATACTGCGTGACAAACCGCTGCCGCTTCGCTTCCGGCAACTCCGGCAACCCGCGCCGAATCTCCGCCAACAGCTCCTCACTCACCCTTACCGGTAATAAATCCGGCTCCGGGAAATACCGGTAATCGTG
Organism: Verrucomicrobiia bacterium; assembly: GCA_037441425.1. Classification (GTDB taxonomy): domain Bacteria; phylum Verrucomicrobiota; class Verrucomicrobiia; order Palsa-1439; family Palsa-1439; genus JBBISF01. The sequence continues at coordinate 9,234 of JBBISF010000009.1, read as the reverse complement.
CGCATACTCCTTCGTCCGCATCACGAACGTCTTCCCCGCCTCATCATCCCATCGCCGGGTTTCCTGTTGCAGTTTCTCGCCTTTTTGCGATGCCGCAATCTGCCGCTGCACCTCATACGCCAGCGCCCGGCGCACGCCCGAGATCGTGTTCATGTTTTTGATCTCGACCTTCTGCCCGAACTCCTTCTGCCCCACCGGCCGCACCGACACGTTCGCATCACACCGCAACTGCCCCTTCTCCATGTCGCAATCGCTCACGCCGCCGCTGACCATAATTTCCTTCAACGCCGTGAGATACGCAAACGCTTCATCGGCCGATCGCATATCCGGCTCACTCACAATCTCCATCAGCGGCGTCCCCGCCCGGTTGAAATCCACGCCGCTGTTCCGCTCAAAATGAACATTCTTCGCCACGTCTTCTTCCAAATGAATCCGCGTCACCCCGATGCGTCCCACCGCTCCTCCGGTACACAACGGCAGATCGTACTGCGAAATCTGATAGTTCTTCGACATATCCGGGTAGAAATAATTCTTCCGATCCCACTTTGAGAATGGAGCTATCTGGCAACCTAACATTAACCCGGCCAGAATGGTTTTCCGCACCGCTTCCTCATTCATCACCGGCAACACGCCCGGATAACCGAGGCACACCGGACACACCTGCGTATTCGGCTCCGCGCCAAACTCCGTCGCGCAACCGCAGAACATCTTGCTGCGCGTCTTCAGTTGGACGTGCACCTCCAATCCAATGACGGCTTCGTAGTCCATTACAGGTTTGGCCTCTGCTTGTGCCAATCGGTGGCTTGTTCGTAGGCGTGCGCGACCTGCAATATCGTTGCCTCATCCATCGCTTTGCCGAGAATCTGCAACCCAATCGGCAGCTTCGGCGCGCTCGTGAACCCGCACGGAATCGACACGCCACAATTACCAGCCAGATTGCAGGAAATTGTGAAGATGTCGCTCAGATACATCTGCAATGGATCATCCGTTTTCGCGCCCGCTTTGAATGCCGGCGTGGGCGACGTGGGCGTCACAATCACGTCGCATTTCTCAAACACTTTCTCGAAATCCTGCCGGATCAATGTGCGCACTTTCTGGGCGCGCAGGTAGTAGGCATCGTAGTAACCGGCGCTCAACGCATACGTGCCGAGAATAATCCGCCGTTTCACTTCCGGGCCAAAACCTTGTCCGCGCGTCTTGCCATACATCTCAATCGGGTCCGTCCCCGGCACCCGCAGCCCGTAACGCACCCCGTCATACCGGGCAAGGTTCGCGCTGGCTTCCGCTGTCGCCACCAGATAATAGACCGCCACCGCATAGTCCGTGTGCGGCAACGAAACCTCCACGACCTCTGCTCCGCGCTCAGCGAGCGCGGCTACAGCAGCACGGACAGCCGCTTCCACTTCGCGATCCATGCCGGGAATGAAATACTCCTTCGGCATACCGAGCCGCAGACCTTTCACGCCCTTCTCTAACGCCGCGAGATAATCCGGCACCGGTGCCGGCACGCTTGTTGAATCTCGCGGATCGTGTCCGGCCAACACACCCAGCATGATCGCGGCATCGCGCGCATCCTTGGTGAACGGCCCGATCTGGTCCAGCGACGAGGCGAACGCCACCAGCCCGTACCGGGAAACCCGTCCGTAAGTTGGCTTCAATCCCAAACACCCGCACAACGCTGCCGGCTGCCGAATCGAACCACCGGTATCACTGCCGAGCGCCACAATCGCCTCGTCCGCCGCCACCGCCGCCGCGCTGCCGCCGCTCGAGCCCCCCGGTATTCGCTCTAAATCCCACGGATTCCGAGTCACGCCCCACGCGGAGTTTTCGGTCGAACTCCCCATTGCGAACTCGTCCATGTTCGTCCGCCCCAGCAACACCGCCCCGGCCTCGCGCAACCGGCGCACGACGAATGCGTCGTATGCCGCCGTGTAACCTTTCAAAATTGTCGAGGCGCAGGTGCACGGCTGACTGTCCACGTTGAGCACATCCTTGATTGCGACCGGTATTCCGCCGAGTGGCTTATTAACATCCGCCGCGTCCGCCTGCGCCAATGCGTCGTCGGGGTTCAACCAGAGATAGGCCCTGACCCGGTCATCCACCGCCGCGATCCGATCCAACATCGCCTGTGTCACCTGCCGGGCCGACACCTCGCCGCGGCGAAGTTTTTCCCGCAACTTGTGGAGCGTGAGAGTGTGCAGGCTCATTCGATGATTTTGGGCACGATGAACAAGTCGCGCGCTTGTTCCGGCGCATTCCGTAAGACGCGATCCCGGTCGATACTGGGACGAACTTCGTCTTTGCGCCAGACATTAGCCAACGGGATCGCGTGGGCGGTCGGCTCGACGTTGGAGACATCGAGCTCATTCAGCTTCTCGACGTAAGCCAGAATATCTTTGAGTTGCGCGGCGATTTTCTGTTTCTCGGCGTCGGTCAACTCCAGGCGCGCAAGGTGCGCCACGTAATTGATGTCCATTTCCGGCATGGCCCGTGGATATTAACGACGCATCGCCGATGCGGCAATAAAAAGAAAAGGCCGGCGCGACCGCCGGCCTTTTTCTGAAAGGAAACCAACTCTGAACTAGTACACGCGATCATAAATTCTCAGCGGGTTTTGCCAATGTGAATTTCCGTGATAACACGCTCGTGGTAGCGCAACCAAGGAGGTGGAGCGAGGATAACATCCAGGGAGAAGAAGTGGTCGAATTCCTGCATGAACTCCTGCGCCAGATCCGCGGCCCGGTGATCGCGCTGCTGGCCAACGGGCCACCCGAGGCCCAAGCCGAACTGCTGGTTCTTGGCGAGGGGATCTGCCGTCTGGCGGGCGCACAGCAACTGCTGCGCGCCTTGCTGCGCTGGATGTTCCAACGCGATGGCGTGCCCCGCGCCGTCATCTTGGACAGCCACACGCGGCAGTCCACACCCGAGAGTGGGGCGCGCGCGGGCTTACGAACGACTGGCCGTGATGCTGGCTGGCGATCACTGGCTCGCGTTCGCCAGGCTGATGCTTCACACTCTGTTCGCCAAAACTGCCTAACAGGCTCTAATCTGGAAATCTTATCTCTCGCCGTGTTTCATGGCACCGGAAACGCCGGGTTTGTCAACGCGACTGGCTTCTGGTACGTTGCGGGCCGATGAAACAGTTTTGGGTGATGCTCGTGAGCCTAATGTTGGTGGCCGGTGTAGCCAATGCGGTAACCAACGATGAGGATTTGGCATTTGCGCACCGGTTGCAGAACGTGTTTGTGAGGGTGGCGCAGGAAGCGAGCCGTTCGGTGGTGGTCATCAACAGCACACAGCAACCCGGCAAAGGTCAGGCCGGCGACAGTGAAGACGACGACGGGGATGGTGACGAGGGTCAACCCCAAGTCCCGAAGCAGTTTCAAGGCACGCCATTCGAGTATTTCTTCCGGCATCATCCCCAGATGCCGCCGCCCGATCAGGAGATCAACAGCGAAGGCTCCGGCATCGTTTACCGCAAAGACGGTTACATCCTGACCAATAGCCACGTCATTCGCGGCGCCGACACGATCACGGTCCATCTCAAGGACAAACGCGAGTTCCCGGCCAAGGTGGTCGGCCTGGACCCGCTCACCGACATCGCCGTCATCAAGATTGAAGTCCACGACCTGCCGGCCGCGCAACTCGGCAACAGCGATGCCGTCCGGGTCGGCCAATGGGCTATCGCCATCGGCGCGCCGTATCAATTGGAATACAGCTTCACCGTGGGTGTCATCAGCGCCAAAGGACGTGACGCGGTCTGGAACACCAGCGGCAGCGCCTACGAGGATTACCTCCAGACCGACGCCTCCATCAATCCCGGCAACTCGGGCGGTCCGCTGTGCGACATTGATGGCCAAGTGATTGGGATCAACACCCTCATTCGCGGGATCAACCGGGGCATCGGGTTCGCCATTCCCATCAACATGGCCAGCGACATCGCCGACCAACTCATCACGAAAGGCAAAATCGTCCGCCCTTGGCTTGGTATTCAGATTGAGGCGTTGGCCGACAACCCCGAACTCATGGCTTCCGCCAAGGACCTCAAACAGGGCGTGGTCGTCCGCGCCATCTACCCGGACACACCCGCCGCCAGCAGCGATCTGCGGCCCGCGGACATCATCGTGGCGGTGGACGGCGTGGAAGTCGGCACGCCGCGCGAGTTGCAGCAGCAGGTGCTCCGCAAGAAGATCGGCGACAAGATTGCCTTGAAGATCGTCCGCGACGGCAAACCCACCACCGTCTCGTTGCAGACCGGTGAGCTGCCCGATGATCTAAAGCTGGCCGCGCAACCCACGCCATCCGGCAAAGACCAGGCGGAAGCGTTTGGTCTGACCGTGCAGACGCTCACGCCGCAACTCGCCGAGCGACTCGGCGTCGAGCGCACTACCGGCGTGGTGGTCACTGAGGTGGAAGCCGACAGTGCCGCCGATTCCCAAGGCATGCAGCACGGCGACATCATCACCGAAGTCAACCGCGTGCCTGTGCATTCCGTGGACGAGTTCAAGAAGGCGATGGCCAACGGCGACAAAGACAAAGGCGTCCTGCTCTATGTCAAACGCAACGGCACATTCACCTTCGTCGTCCTGAAGGACTCCGAATAGCTGTAGCCGCAGTCGGCAAGCGCGGCTACATCAATTCTCGAAGCACCCGGAGATTCTCGACATCCTCGCGCAGGTCTTCGCCCTTGGGCGTTTCCAGCACCATCGGTAAATCGCGCCAACGGCGGTCACGCAACACGTGACGGAAACCGGCCAGGCCAATCTTCCCCTTCCCAATGTGTTCGTGCCGGTCCACGCGCGAACCGAGGAGCGTCTTGGAGTCGTTGAGATGAAACGCCACGACTTGCCGGTAACCGACGAGATGGTCGAGGGCGCGCATCGCCTGCCGGTAGCCGCGCGGCGTGCGGATATCGTACCCGGCGGCGAACAGGTGACAGGTATCCACGCACACGGCGAGGCGGCCGGGATGCCGGGACGACTGGAAGATTTCCGCCAGATGTTCAAACCGGTAGCCGAGATTTGTCCCCTGCCCCGCCGTCGTTTCCAAGGCGATGCACACCCGGCAACGCGGTGTGGCGCGAAATATTTCGTCGAGACTGCGGGCCACCTTCTTGAGGCCGGCGGTTTCGCCCGCGCCCATGTGTGCGCCGGGATGCATCACGATGAATGGCACGTCGAGCGCCGCGGCGCGTTCCACTTCATCAATCAACGCCGCGATGGATTTGCGCAGGAAGGCTGGATTAGTGGCGGCGAGGTTGATGAGATACGTGCTGTGCGCGAATACCGGCCCGCGACGCGCGGCACGGAAGCGCTTCACTTCCGCCATGGATAATTTCCGGCCCCGCCACTGCATGTTGTTCTTCAGGAAAATCTGAATCGCGTCGCAGCCGATGGACGCGCCGCGTTCCAACGCGCGGTCCACGCCGCCGGCAATTGACATGTGCGCCCCGAGTCTGACCATAACCTTGATTCTGCGGGCTGACGGGTGTAAAAGCAACGCATGAAGAAACTCCTCACCAAAATTCTGGTCGCGCTCGTTGTGATTGTGGTCGTGTTGCTCGTCTGCCGGAACTTCATTGCCCGTAAGGCCGTCGAGGTGGGCGTCAAAACGGTGACCGGTTTCCCGCTCACCATTGGGAGTGTTGATTTGGGGTTGTTCAGCGGCGCGTTGGAAGTGGACAACTTAAAGTTGATGAATCCGCCGGAGTTCAAGGAGCCGATGTTTGTGGATATGCCGTTGTTCAAGGTGGACTATGTCACGCGCTCCATGCTCAGCGGGACGCCGCACATCAAGGTGTTGGACGTCAACGTCAAGGAAGTGACCATCGTCAAGAACGCGCAGGGTGAGAGTAACGCCACGGTATTGCAGAACAAGGTTTCCCCGCCCGCGCCGGCCGGAGAGAAGCCCGCCGCCGCGTCGACAGCGGAGAAGAAAAAACAAGCCTACCGGGTGGATCTGGTCAAAGTCCACATCGGCACGGTCGTCACCAAGGACTACTCGAAAGGCGCGACACCAAGTGTGCGCACCATGAATCTCAATCAGGACGTGGTTGTTCGGGACCTCTCCGAATCCACCAGCATCACGGCCATCGTGATGCGCACGATGCTCGGCCCGGTGGGTAACGTGGCCGGCGGTCTGGTCCAGGACGTGGGCGGTGTCGCCAAACAAGCGGGCGAAACGCTGCAGAAAACAGGCAAGGGGCTGTTCGATTCGCTCAAGAAAGCGATTCCGCAGAAATAATCAGAATCCTTTGACCTGCCGCACCGCCTCGTAGAGGACAATCGCCACGGCTGTCGCCAGGTTCAGGCTACGCGCCTGCGGATTAAACATGGGGATCGTGATCGTTGACGCGGCGTTCGCTTGGAGCAATTCCGCCGGCAGGCCAGCCGTTTCGCGGCCAAACACCAGATAATCGTCCCACTGGTATTGGGGTTTGGTGTAAGGCCGCTTCGATTTCGTCGTGACGTAGTAGAACCTCGGAGGGCGCGGTTCCCGCCGCGCCGTCTCCTGTAATTCCGCCAAACTCTCCCAATACTTCCACGTCACGTGCTCCCAGTAATCCATCCCGGCCCGTTTCAGTTCCCGGTCGGTCAATTTGAATCCCAACGGTCCAACCAAATGCAATATCGCCCCCGTCGCCGCGCACAACCGCGCCACGTTGCCCGTGTTCGGCGGAATCTCCGGTTCAACCAAAACTACATTCATTCCGTTCGCTCACCGTCCCCGCGGTCTTCGCTAAATCCGTAATCCCTCTCAATCATGACTCGGCATGGCCGTTCAGTGGTTCTGGTCCTTCTCGTCCGGCCCTGTGGCTCGTTGATACGTATCGGTGCGCGTGATCGCAGCAGTCCCGGTATTGCTCCAACCCGTTGCGCTGCATAAATCCCTTCGACAAACATTGGTGCATGTCAATGCGGAACAGCTTGTCCATCACCGTCGTGTGCCCCCAATACTTCTTCATCCCCTCAATGCCCGCGCGCTGGATGAGTTCGGCGGCGTGCCATTGGGAATCCTGATGGATTACCGCATCCCAATACTGCCGCAATCCTTCGCGGCCAAACCGTTTCAGGATGAAACGAAACGTCGCGTTGATGGCAAAATAGAAATCGGCCACGGCGGGACCGGTGGGCGTCTTCATGCAACCCCGACATTATTTCGCCGGGGTGGGAACGGTCAACTGCCGGAACAACTTCTCGACGTCGCGGGTCATCAACTGACAGGCCAACACCGGCTTCATGCGGGGCGTATCGGGCACGTGCCAGTAATGCAGCTTCGTCGCATCGTAATGCGGGAACTGTTCCTCCATCATCGGCCGGTGTTCCGTTTCATCCAGCAGCACGACGTAATCGCTCCGGTCCAGATCGGCCCGCGTCAATTCTTGCGGACCGCCTTCGCAGAACTTCTCCGGCACGCCGCGCGCCAGCAGTTCGCGGCGGACAATCGGCGAAACGCCGCCGCGGTCCGGCAGAATTAGCATTCCACGCGACACCGCCCGCCATTCCAGATGCGCCGCTTCCGCCTTCTGGTTGAAGAGTGCCTCCGCAAACCGGCTCCGGTAATAATTGCCGGTACAGACGAACAGGATTTGTTTCTCCGCCGCCCGCGCGGAGAACACCAGACCGCCAACCATCAGAGCGATGAGTGCTACCTTGCGCATACCCGCTACGTACACCCGGCAGGGGGCGGATGCAACAGGGAAACACAGAGACGCAGAGAACGCAGAGCTGGAGGGCGCGGCTCCAGCCGCGCCGCAGAATCGGAACCAACCGCCTATTAACAGGAGACAACAGAAACAACGGAGAAGGTCGTCCTCTCTGTTTCCTCTGTTTACTTCTGTTGATCCGGCGTTGAACCCGGCCCCAGAGCGGTCGCGACCAAGCACGATCCTCCATTTAACTTGGCACCTTGGCGGCTTTCCTGAATGGCTCCGCGCGCTGCTTGCGTAACGACTGGCGCTCCGTATAATGCCTCGCCTATGGCAACGGTTCACAATTTGTTCGGGTCGCTGCAGCAATTCGCGCGCGGCGACGGTCAGCAGGGCAATTTCTATTCACTCCCGGCTTTGGAGAAGGCGGGCCTCGGGAAGATCTCCCGCCTCCCGGTCTCCATCCGCATTGTGCTGGAAGCGGTGTTGCGGAACTACGACGGCAAGAAGGTCACGGAGAAGGACGTCCGCACGCTCGCCAATTGGAACGCGCAAGCGCCGGCGGCGGAGGAAATCCCGTTCGTCGTCGCGCGGATCGTATTGCAGGATTTCACGGGCGTGCCGTTGCTGGTGGACCTCGCCGCGATGCGGACGGCGTTGGCCGCCGCCGGCGAAGACCCACAGAAAGTCGAGCCGCTCGTGCCGGTGGATCTGGTCGTGGACCACTCGGTGCAGGTGGATTACTTCGGTTCATCGGACGCGCTGAAGCTGAACCTGCAAATGGAGTTCAAGCGCAACCGGGAACGGTATCAGTTGTTGAAGTGGGGCCAGCAGGCGTTCAAGACGTTCGGCGTCGTCCCGCCCGGCATCGGCATCGTGCATCAGGTGAATCTCGAATATCTCGCGAAGGGCGTGCTATCTGCGAACAACCTCTACTACCCCGACACGCTGGTCGGGACGGATTCGCACACGACGATGATCAACGGGCTGGGCGTGGTCGGCTGGGGCGTCGGCGGCATCGAGGCGGAAGCCGGGATGCTCGGGCAACCGGTTTATTTCCTGACGCCCGAAGTGGTCGGCGTCCACATGACCGGCAAGCTCGGCGAAGGCGTGACGGCCACCGACTTGGCATTGCACGTCACACAGATGCTGCGGAAGGCCAAGGTGGTCGGCAAGTTCGTGGAGTATTTCGGCGCGGGCGCGGCGTCGTTGCCGCTGGCGGACCGCGCCACGGTGGCCAATATGGCCCCTGAGTACGGTGCGACGATGGGCTTCTTTCCGATGGACGAACAGACAGTCGCCTACCTGCGGATGACCGGACGGAGCGAGGAGCATTGCCGGTTGTACGAGAATTATTATCGCGCCCAAGGTCTCTGGGGCATTCCGCAGAAGGGGCAGTGCGATTACAGCAGTGTGCTGGAGTTGAACCTCGCCGACGTGAAACCGAGCGTGGCCGGCCCGAAACGTCCGCAGGACCGGATTGAACTCACCGACCTCAAAGCGAAGTTCACCGACACGCTCCAGAAGCCGGCGCCGGATGGTTATGGGAAATCGCCCAGCCAACCGAACGGTCTCGGGCACGGATC
>JBBISF010000008.1:0-63700 GCA_037441425.1 Verrucomicrobiia bacterium | reverse complement strand
GTGGGACAGAACAACTGATCGTCCGGGTCCTGAAACAACAGCCCAATGTTGCGCCGCAAGGATGCCAGATCGGTTTGTCCAAAGACGCGCACCGCCCCGTCTGGTTTTTCCGGCAGGATGCCGTTGAGATGCTGGAGCAGCGTGGACTTGCCGGCGCCGTTTGGCCCGATCAACGCCACGCATTCACCTTCCGCGACGGCAAAACTCACGCCGCGCAAAGCTTCCCGGCCATCGGGATACCGGTACATGAGATTGTTCAATTCGACGGCAGCGGTCATTTCCAACCTCGCGCGCACATCGCGGCGTAAATGCGTTCGGCGCGTTCCGTCGAACGCACGAACAATTGGCCGAGCACCGTTGCCAGCACCGCCCAGCGTGTCCGGCCGAACGTGCGCGCTTGCCGGGCACGCTGCATCCGCTCGGCTTCGTCGGCGAGCACGAACAGATACCGGTACATCAACGCCAGCGTCGTGATCAGCAACGCCGGGAAACGGACGCGCCGGAGCACGCCGAGGATTTCTGAGAACGGCGTCGTGTTCGCCAGCAGAATCATCGTGAACAAACACAGCGTGCTCTTGGTCAGGATTGTGGCGAACACGCGCAGGCCGCCCGGCTGCAACAGCGCCAGCGCCGCGACGCCCAGCACGAGCGGTTCAAGCAATAGCAGCCGACCCACGAGAAATGCCGGCGGAATCCGACTCAGCCCGGCCACCACGACCAAGCCCAACGCCGCGCCCGCGAACCACCCGCCGGGGCGCAAGAGCACGAGGCCGAGCACGAGCAAGAGTGCGGTGGCTAATTTCAGCGCGGCCGGTAGCCGATGAATCGGACTATCGGTTCGGGCGTAGTGATCGAACAGACGCATCAATGTGATTCTTTCGGAACGAGGGTGCGCGCCAGCAACCACGCCAGCCCGAACACCACCACCGTGCCAATCGCCCCGGCCACCGCCGTTGCCCAGCCGGCCGATTGGATGCCCGGCAGCGCGTACTTAGGAATCGGCGCCGGCAACACTGGTGTTGCGGCGGCGTGGTGTTGAAAGCCCAGCACGCCGGCCACTTTCTCCAGTCCGTCCGGCCACGAACACGCAAACGGCGCGACAAACAACGCCAGCCCGAGCGCAATTATCAGTCCGAAACCCGCGACCGGCGCGTATGCCAGCTTTGTGTCGTCCTCCAGTAATTCCGGCCGTGCCCGCGCGATGGCGACAAGCACCAACGCCGTAATCAATCCTTCGCCGAGACCGATGAGCATGTGGACATTGGCCATCGCCGGGAAGGCCACGCGCCACGACACCGTGCCGGACAGCGTGAGTTCGCCGGCACAACAAATCGCCGCCAACACCGTCGAGCACCACGCCGCGAACGCCGCGCCCATCAACCGCGAACGCAAGTCTTGTTTCCAGCGAAACACCGCCCGGTAAATCGCATAGCCGGCGACGCTGCCCACCAGCGCCATGTTAAATATGTTCGCGCCGAGCGCCGTCACGCCGCCGTCGGCAAACAGAAAACATTGCACGATGAGCACCGCCGCCAGTACGACGACCGCCGCGCTCGGGCCAAGCAATACCGCCGTCAGCACGCCGCCGATGAGATGGCCGGACGTGCCGCCGGCGACCGGGAAGTTCAACATCTGCGCCGCGAAGATAAACGCCGCCGCCAAGCCGAGCAACGGCACGCGCGACCGCGGGAGGTGCTGGTTCACCTGCCGCAACGCGACCGCCAAGCCGCCGGCCGCCAACCCGCCGGTTGTCACGGCGGTCTTCGCATCGAGAAATCCATCGGGAACATGCATTAGCTGGGCAAGTCTTCTCCGGTTGTGGTGATGGTGAGTTTGCCGTGTTTGACGCCTTTGGCGCCGATCAACTCGTCGGCCAGTTTCTTGATGGCAGACGCTTGACCGCGCACGGCAAGCACTTCGAGGCAGTTGTCGTGGTCGAGATGACAGTGGAGCGCGGAGATGATCACGTCGCGATGGTCGTGTTGCAGATCGGTGAGCAAATCTTGCAGGTGATGCCGGTGATGGTCGTACACCAGCGTGATGCTGCCGGCAATCTCGCCGGTGCCGATCTGCTGGCGGTGCTCCACGAGGTGGGCGCGGATCATGTCGGCGATGGCGAGCGAGCGGTTGTCGTAACCTTTCTCGCGGACCATGCGATCCAGTTCGCGCGCCAATGGGGCCGGCAAGGAAACACTGAAGCGGGTGGCGGTTTCTTTCATGGTGTTATGAATTACGAATATCGTAACACTGATAGCGGCGGCGTCAAGCCCCGATTGGGTGGTCATAGTTTTCTTGCGGGGCGGGCGCCGTTCCGGTAGTTTCCCCCCCCTCAATATGTCGGAAGCGACAACTGCGTCCGGTCATCGCCCCCGCAACGTCGATTGGAAACGAGCGGCGGCGCTGCTGTATGGCGATTGGGGCACGAGCAAGGCCTATGTCATCGGCCTTGCGTTCGCCATCTCGATGTACAGTTCGTTCTGGTATGTGCTGGCGATCAGCATCCTGACCGGGTTGGTGGGCCTGAACTACATCACCATCTGCAAGTGCTTTCCGGATGGCGGTGGCGTTTATTCCTCGGCCAAAGCGCAGCACCGGTATCTGGCGTTGACCGGCGGGTTTCTCCTGGTGGCCGATTACGTGGTGACAGCTTCGTTGAGTTGTTACGACGCCTTTTTGTATTTGGGTTTCGAGTACAATGACGCCAAGCGCTGGGCGATCTTGGCGATTTTCATCATCGGCTGCGTCAATTTCTTCGGGCCGCGGCACTCCGGCAGCATTGCCATTCTGCAAGCGGTGGCGACCGTCACGCTGCTGGCGGTGTTGGCGGCGTTTGCGATCCCGCACTTGCCGGCGGCGGCGGCCCATTTGCAGGCGCCGCATCGCGATCCAGTACATTGGTGGGCGGCCTTTGTCGGGGTCGTGTTGGCGTTGTCTGGTGTGGAGGCGGTGGCCAATATGACAGGCTTGATGCAATTAGATCCCGGTTCGACCAATGCCAAGCCCCGCGTCCACCGGACTTCCCGGAAAGCCATTCTGGTGGTGATGGTCGAGGTGTGCGTGTTGACCACGTTGTTTGGCTTGGCGATGCATGCCATCCCGGACATGGGCGCGCACGCGCATGAAGGCGACATGTTGCGGTATCTCGCGCACGTCTTTGTCGATCTACCCCTGCAAAACGCTTCCGGACTGAGTTGGATTGGCACGCGCGGTTTGTTCTCCTGGGCGATTGGGATCGTCTTGGGCATTCTGCTGCTGAGCGCGGTCAACACCGCCATCGTGGACCTGGTCAGCATCCAGTACATGATGGCCCGCGATGGCGAGATGCCGCAGCCCTTCACGATGCTCAACCGGTTCGGCGTGCCGTGGATCGTGTTGTTGATCGCCATGTTTGCGCCGATTCTGGTCATCGACATTCAGGGCAGTGAAACGGCGCTGCACGGGTTGGCTGACATGTACGGCATCGGCGTCGTCGGCGCCATTGCGGTCAATCTCGGCTCCAGCGCGTTCAACTGGAAACTGCCCATGGCGCGCTGGGAGCGCGTCCTGATGATCGGTACGTTTGTGGTGCTGGCCATGATCGAAGTGACCATCGGCATCACCAAGCACGCGGCGCTGATTTTCGCGCTGGCCGTGCTGGCCCTTGGGTTTTTGGCGCGGGCCATGCACAAGGGAGTGGCCTTCCGGATTCCCCGACCGGTGACGCGGTTGTTCCCGGCACTGGCGGCCAAACAACGCGCGGCCTTGAGTACGCAAGAGGTGAAAGCGCGCCTGTTACAGCCCTTGGGACCGGAGCGCCCGGTGACGGCCGTGTTGGTCGCCGCCCGTGGCGTCACGCCCACGTTACGGTTTGCGGTGGAGGAAGCCCGGACCCATCACGCACAACTCTACGTGCTGTTTATCCGGGAAGTGTTCACCACCATCCCGGTTCCCTACATCGAAGCGGAAGATGAAGACGCTCAAGCGGTGTTCAATGCGACCAAATCGATCGCCGAAGGGCTGGAGGTGACGACCATCTACGCCGTCAGTGACGACGCCGCGTTGACGATCCTCGACAACGCCGCCACGGCCGGGGTGGACGTGTTGATTCTGGGCCACTCGCGCCGCACCACGTTCACCCGCCTGCTCCGCGGCAATCTGCTTCAGGAGATTGGCCTGCACCTGCCGGAAGAAATCCGCCTGGTTATCGTTGGTTGAGTTTCTCCCGAACTTAACGGTTTTTTAACGGCGACCGCGCGTGTTTTAATTCACGCCCTGTCCCGATTTCGGCGATGCTGGCGGTGTGAAACAGCACGAGTTACTGCAGTTGGTGGCGTACTTCGGTTTGTTGATCGGACTGACGCCGGTGCTCGGCGGTTGGATGGCGCGGGTGTTTGAACGCCCGACCACCGGACGAATCGAGAAATGGATTTACCGCCTCGGTCGCGTGGACGCGCGCGAAGAGATGTCGTGGAAGCGGTATCTCGCGGCCGTGCTCATCTTCAACGCAGTCGGGCTTGCGTCGTTGTTTGCGCTGCTCATGGCGCAAACGCCCCGGCTCACGTGGCAGCTCGCGTTGAACACCGCGATCAGCTTCGTGACAAACACGAATTGGCAGGCGTATTCCGGCGAGTCCACGATGAGCTATTTCTCGCAGATGGCCGGCTTGGCCGTTCACAATTTCCTGAGCGCGGCCACCGGCATCGCCGTGATGTTGGCCATCGCACGCGGACTGAAACGCGCTTCGACGAAAACCATCGGCAACTTCTGGGTGGACCTCACGCGGGCGACGATTTACGTCCTGCTGCCGTTGTCGGTTGTGTTCGCGCTCGTGCTCGTTTGGCAAGGCGTCCCGCAAACCTTCGCACCTTACCGGACGGTGAAGACACTCGAAGGCGCGGAGCAAGTGGTGCCGGTCGGTCCGGCGGCATCGCAGATTGCCATCAAACAACTCGGCACGAACGGCGGCGGCTTCTATGGCCAGAACAGCGCGCACCCGTTCGAGAACCCGACGCCGCTCTCGAACTTTCTGGAGATGCTCGCGATTCTCCTGTTACCGGCGGCGCTGGTGTACACGTTCGGCGTGATGGTGGGCGACCGGCGACACGCGTGGTGTTTGTTCGGCGTGATGCTGGTGTTGTTGATCGCCGGCTTCTCGGTCGCGTTATGGTCGGAATCCCGGTACGGCATGATGGAAGGCAAAGAAGTCCGTTTCGGCACGATGAACAGCGTGTTATGGGGCGTCGCCACGACCGCGACCTCCAACGGATCAGTCAACTCGATGCACGACAGTTGGTCGCCGCTGGCCGGGCTCGTCGCGCTCTGGAACATCATGCTCGGCGAAATCGTTTTCGGCGGCATCGGCTCCGGTATGTACGGCATTTTGCTACACGTCCTGCTCGCCGTGTTCATTGCCGGGCTGATGGTCGGACGCACGCCGGAATATCTCGGCAAAAAAATCCAGGCGTGGGAAGCGAGTTGGTCGGTCGTCGGCGTGCTTGTGCCGAGCGCGCTCATCCTTATCGGCTCCGGCATCGCCTGCGCAATTCCCGCCGGGCTGTCGAGTCTTGGCAATGCCGGCCCGCACGGCCTGAGTGAAATCTTCTACGCCTTCTCGTCCGCTGCGAACAACAACGGCAGTGCGTTTGCCGGCCTCAACGCCAACACGCCGTTCTACAATCTCGCCCTCGGTGTGTGCATGTTGATCGGACGCTTCATCGTCATCGTCGCCGCGCTCGCGATTGCCGGCAGTCTCGCCGCGAAGAAAACCGTCCCCGCCTCGCCCGGCACGTTCCCGACCAACGGTCTGACGTTTGCCGTCGTGCTCCTCGGCATCATCGTCATCGTCGGCGCGCTCACGTTTTTTCCAGCGCTTTGCCTCGGCCCCATCGTCGAACACGGCCTTCTGCGAGCTTGGTGAGAACGCCAACCTCGGCCGTTTCAGCTCCGCCGTCAGGCGACGGCCGCATGCTGATCGCTGACAGCTTCTTAACTCACCAGACCCGCCCGCCGAGTCGCCCGGCAATTCCGTCTTTCATCCGCAATCAGCGGGCTTCCGGCAGCCGCCGCGCCCGGACTGTTTGCCCTCGAATTTCGCCGGCAGTGGTGCGGGCGCGGATCGAGCATCTGTTTGGCTGCATGAGCCAGACGATGAAAGGATTCTATTGGTGCTACATGGGGAAGCGGCGCCACGGCGCCGCGATCGGGTTGATCAACTTGATCTACAACATGGCCCGCCATGAACCAATCGGGCGGTTGCCGACCGCGGCTACGGATTTCTTTGCGCCTTCCGCCGACCAATTCCCTCCTGCCCGAACCGCCTACCGGTCGCGGACGAGAGGATTGGGGACGTGAAGCTGGAGGTGTTGGATGACGGGGTTGCCGGTGATCATGAAGCCGGATTGCATGGACCACCGGTAATCGCGCGGAGAAACACCATAGACTTTGCGGAATTTGTTGGAGAAGTGGTACGGCGAAACGAAACCGACCGCATCGGCGATTTCTTTGATGGAAAGATTGCTGCGCACCAACAAGGAGGCGGCGCGTTCCAAGCGGGCGAGACCGGCGCATTCGAGCGGGCCGAGGTTCAGGTGGCGCCGGAACAGCCGGCAAAGGTATTCGGGCGAAACATGCGCGGCTTGGGCGAGGCCTTGGAGTGTAATCGGTGGAACCGGATCTTGAGCCAGGGCTTCCCGGATGGCTTTGAGCGCTTTCTGGATGGCGTCAGGCAAATCCTGATGCGGATCGAGCAGCACGGCGCTTTGGCCAGTGCGGAAACTGCGGAGCATGAGGGCGACCGCCGCTTCTTGGAGGACTTCTTTGTCGGAAACGTTGGAGCGCGCCAGCCCGATGACGTACCGGAAGAGCGGACGCAGTATGTCCTCGGAAGCCATCGGACAAAAAATCGGCCACTGACTTAGTGGCGTCCAATCGCCTTCCGAGTAGTCGAAACTGAAATGGAAGAATGCCAAAAGTGTTCGCTGGCGCGTATCCCAATCATAGCGGTCGGTCATACCGGGGCGGCCCAGCATCACCATGTCAGCAGGCGCATCGAATGACGCACCGTCGAAATTACACTTGGCGGAACCCTCGATAATCCAAAGGAATTCGAAGTCAAATAGGAGTCGGGGACCGAACGTCGTGCCGGGCGGATAGGCGGTGATACCGGCAGCGCCAAGCAGAAATTTGTCCATGACACCTGATGGCATAGGTCAATAACCGGTAGGTTTCAGCAAATATTGGGCATTGTCAAGCGAGCCGGTATCGGACTATTGTCGCCTCATTGATCGGTCCGAAGTCGAGTGGGCGGGTCAATCAAAGAAAAGCAATTAACTTCACCAACCCAACCGAGGATTCGAGGAGAAGACCATGAGTGATCTGAAGCAACTCACTGAAGCTGTTGAAAAAGGTAATCGTAACGAAGCGAAGCGAATCACCGAAGAACTGCTCAAAGCCGGCAACAAGCCGTTGGACATTGTCGAAAAAGGACTCGTCCCCGGCATGGCCAGCGTCGGTGAGAAGTTCAAGAACAACCAGATTTTCGTGCCCGAGATGTTGATCGCCGCCCGCGCCATGAAAGAGGCAATGGCGATTTTGGAGCCGTTGATGATTGCGGCTGGCATCAAACCGACATTCACCGCCGTCATCGGCACGGTGCAGGGCGACCTGCATGACATCGGCAAGAATCTCGTCGCGATGATGCTTAAAGGCGCGAATTTCGGCGTGGTGGATCTCGGCACAAACGTCTCCCCGGAGAAATTCGCCGCCGCCGCCAAGGAAAGTAAGGCCCAGATCGTCGGTCTGTCGGCGTTGTTGACCACGACCATGCCGGCCATGAAGACCACTGTGGAAGCCATCAAGAAAGCCGGGCTGACTACCGTCAAGATCATGATTGGCGGCGCCCCGATCACGCAGGAATTCGCGAAGGAAATCGGCGCTCATGGTTATGCCCCTGATGCCGCGAGCGCAGTGGATACCGCCAAGCAATTGGTGGCTGCTTAATCGGTTGGTTGGTGATTGTGTGTTGACGGTCGTCCCGGCGCGGTTCGCCGCGCCGGGACGAAGTCAATAAGCCGCAGGCGACCCATTCGATGTTGAATGAACCGGGATAGATGAGATGACTACCCCTAATGATCCCGAACTGCTGCGCGCCGCTTTTTCCAGTGGGCAGTTCTGTTACGGCGCGGAGTTGGTGACGACCCGCGGGTTTGTGCTCGCGGAACAACCCGGCAAACTCCTCGACCTCGGTCACCAGCTTTGCGACGATCCGCGCATCACGTGGGTTTCGATCACGGACAATCCCGGTGGCCACGTCATGCTGCCGCCGGATTGGATGGGGCAACTGCTCGCCAAACGCCGGGCGCAGATCATTCTCCATCTCACCTGCAAAGATCGAAATCGCAACGGGCTGGAAAGCGCCGCGTGGCGAATGGCGTCGGAAGGTTTTCGCAACGTCTTGGCGATGACCGGAGATTATCCGCGAAGCGGTTACGGCGGCCAAGCCAGCCCGGTTTTCGATCTCGACTCGGTGAGCCTCATCGCGTTGCTCAAGGCGATGAACGACGGCCTGCAAGTGCCGGGCCGCAAAGGCGAGATGACGACGCTGCCAAAAACAGATTTCTACATTGGCGGCGTCGTCTCGCCATTCAAACGGTACGAGAACGAGTTGATGCCGCAGTATTTCAAGCTGCTGCGCAAGATCGCCAGCGGCGCGCAGTTCGTGATTACGCAACTCGGCTACGACATGCGGAAGTTTTACGAAGTCAAACTCCTGCTCGCCAGCCACGGCATCAACGTGCCGGTGATCGGCAACGTCTATTTGCTCAACCGGACGGTCGCGGACATGTTCCACAAGAAGTTGGTGGCCGGCTGCGTCGTCAGCGACAAGCTGATGGAACTCGCCAACAAGTACGCGCTGGGAACCGACAAAGGAAAAGCGTTCTTTCTCGACCTCGCCGCCAAACAACTGGCGGTGTTCAAGGGCTTGGGTTTTGCCGGTGGTTACCTGGGTGGCGCGTCCAAAGCCGAAACATTTTTCGAGATCATCGAGCACTCGCAGAAGTTCGGCGAGAACGATTGGAAGGAGTTCGCCAAGGAAATCCAGTTTGCGATGCCGGACGAGTTTTACCTGTTCGAGCAGGACCCGGCAACCGGACTGGGTGATGTGAATCGCCTCAACCAGCAGTATCTCGCGTCGTTGAAAGAGCGCGAGAAGACGTCCAACGTCACGCTCAACTACCGGTTATCCCGCTGGGTGCACGACAAGATTTTCACCGCTGACACGCCGGGCTTCGGTTTGCTGCGGCGCTTCTACGAGTATCTCGACCAACATCCCGGCCCGGTGCCCAACGCGGCCCACAGCCTCGAACACATGTCGAAGTTCGTCATGTACGGCTGCAAGGATTGCGGTGATTGCAGCTTGCCGGACATTGGCTATCTCTGCCCACTGACAGCGTGCTCGAAAGGGGCGCGCAACGGCCCGTGCGGCGGCTCGGCGGAAGGCCAGTGCGAGATGCTCGAGAAACAATGCATCTGGGCGCGCGCCTACGACCGCGCGAAGTTCATGGGCGAGTCCGAGGAGATGCTCAACCTGCCGCCCGTGTTCTACAACGCCCAACTCAAAGGCACCTCCGCCTGGGCCAACACGTTTCTCAGCCGCGACCATCACGCTCAATTCAAATCCAAAAAGGAAAACTAGATCATGCCTATTCCCGGTCTGACCATCATTGGCGAGTCCATCAACGACTCCGTCCCCTCCACCAAGAAACTGTTTGATGCCAACGACATTGACGGCATCCTCGCCCTCGCCAAAACACAGGACGAGAAAGGCGCCGGCTACATTGACGTGAACGTCGGCCGCCGTAACGCGGAGTTCATGGCCGACATGGTGCGCAAAGTCCAGGCCGTCACCGCCAAGCCGCTCTCGATTGACACGCCCGACCCCGCCCTCGCCGCCGCCGGCTTGAAAGCCTACGATGCCGCGCGGGCTGGCGGACGCGCCCCGGTTCTCAACTCCATCTCGCCGCTGCGCCTGGAGATGTTCGATCTGCTCAAGATTCGCCCGTTCATGCCCATCCTGATGGTTTCCGAACGCGTCGAAAACGGCGTCTCCCTGCCCGCCCGCAGCCCCGAAGAAACTTATGAATCCGCCAAACACCTTGTCGGTCTCTGCCGGCAGCACGGTGTGACCAACGAGCGGATCATCATTGATGCCGGTATCGCCCCCATCGGCAGCGACACCGAAGGGTTGCTCAAGCGCGTGCTCGAAAGTCTGAAGCTGATTCACCACGACCCGGCTTTCAAGGGCGTCCACATGTCGGTCGGCCTCAGCAATTTCACCCACATGCTCCCGCCGAAGCGCGCCGATGGTTCGCCCGTGAAAAGTCCGCTGGAAAGCGCGTTCCTGACTCTGGCCATGCCGCTTGGGTTGGACATGGTGATTGGCTCCGTCGCCCGCAAGTACGAGTTGCTCGCCGCCGGCCACCCGGCCTTGCAATGCCTGCAAGACGTGCTGAAACTCGAAGGCTTCGACGCCATCATGCGCGTCCAAGAGTTCTACTCCTAAAGGATTCCCGTCATGAGCACCCAATCATTCCTGGAAGACATCGAGATCGCCCGTGCCGCCAAAGTCCAACCCATCGAGAAGATTGCCGCCAAGCTCAACATCCCGGCCGAGCACGTGGATCACTACGGCAAATACAAAGCCAAGGTGTCGCTCGATTATTTTCACTCCCTCGACAACGCCAAGACCGGCAAGTTGATCCTCGTCACCGCCATCAGCCCCACGCCAGCCGGCGAAGGCAAGACCACCACGACGGTCGGCCTCGGCGACGCCCTGAACCGCATCGGCAAACGCGCCGTGATCTGTCTGCGCGAACCCTCGCTCGGCCCATGCTTCGGCATCAAAGGCGGCGCGGCGGGTGGCGGCTACGCCCAGGTGGTTCCGATGGAAGACATCAACCTCCATTTCACCGGCGACTTCCACGCCATCGGCACCGCGCATAACCTCCTCAGCGCGATGCTCGACAACCATCTCACGCAAGGCAACGCCCTCGACATTGACGTGAACCGCATCTCCTGGCGGCGCGTCGTGGACATGAATGACCGCGCGTTGCGCGACATCGTCATCGGTCTTGGCGGCGCGGCCAACGGCATCACCCGCCAATCCGGTTTCGACATCACCGTCGCCTCCGAAGTCATGGCCGTGTTCTGCTTGTCGGAATCATTGACCGAACTGCGTGACCGGCTGGGCCGGATCGTTGTTGGCTTCACCCGCGCGAAAAAACTGGTCACCGCCGCCGACCTCAAGGCCCACGGCGCGATGACCGTGTTGCTGCGCGACGCGCTCCGGCCGAACCTCGTCCAAACGCTGGAAAACAATCCGGCCTTTGTCCACGGCGGTCCGTTTGCCAACATCGCCCACGGCTGCAACAGCGTCCTTGCCACCAAACTCGCCATGCGTCTCGCGGACTACACCGTCACCGAAGCCGGTTTCGGCGCCGATCTTGGAGCCGAGAAGTTTTTGGACATCAAATGCCGCAAAGCCGGCATCCATCCCCACGCGGTTGTCATCGTCGCCACCATCCGCGCGCTCAAAATGCACGGTGGCGTGGAGAAAGCCGATCTCAAGACGCCCAACCCGGCCGCCGTCGAGAAAGGCATCGTCAACCTCGAGAAACATCTGGAGAACATCCGGCTGTTCAACCTCCCGGCCGTCGTGGCGATCAATCAGTTTGTCAATGACACCGCCGAGGAAATCGAAGTCGTGGTGCGCCACTGCCAGAAGCTCGGGGTCCACGCCATCAAGGCGAGCCATTGGGCCCACGGCGGTGCGGGAGCGGAAGAACTCGCGCGCGCCGTCGTCGCGTTGACTGACAAACCGGCAGCACAACCGTTCCAGTTCCTCTACACGGATGAAGTCACGCTCTGGAACAAAGTCCGCGCCATCGCCCAGAACATCTACGGGGCCGACAACATCATGGCCGAGGCCAAAGTCCGCCAGAAGTTCAAAGACTTCGAGGAAGCCGGGTATGGTCGCTTGCCGGTCTGTATGGCCAAGACGCAGTACTCCCTGTCCACCGACCCGGCACTGCGGGGCCGGCCGAAAAACTTCGACGTGCCGATCCGCGATGTGCGGTTGTCGGCCGGGGCCGGTTTCGTCGTCGTCCTGACCGGCGACATCATGACCATGCCGGGCCTGCCCAAACAACCGTCCGCCGAAAAGATCGACATTGACGAAAACGGTCACACGGTCGGCTTGTTCTGAGCCGTGACTGCGGCCCTCGACTGCCTCGACCGGCCAATCCTCATCGGCGCCGCCAACACCAATCCGGCCCGGCCCATCCACCGGCGGCTCGGCCGACGTGTTGCTTAACCTGCGCGGTTCGACCGAGCTGTGTCTCGACGCCGTGGGGCAATGTTCCGCAAAATCCAGAGCCAAGGGCGGTCGCTCCAGGTGATCACGCCCGCCGACGAGGTGTTACCCTTGGGCGCCGCGCTTCGCCCGGAAGGACTGGCCATCCTGTTGTTGAGCGCGCCCGCGCCGAAAGAACTCGACGATCGCGCCGCCGCGTTCTACAAAATGTTTCACACATGAAATTCCTCCAAGCCCTTGAACAGGGGAAAATGCTCCTCGCCGACGGCGCGACCGGCACGATGCTTCAAACGATGGGTTTACCGGTGGGCGACGCCCCAGAACAGTGGACGCTACAGCGACCCGACGCCGTGCGTGAATTGGCCCGGTTATACGCCGCCGCTGGCAGCGATCTGGTGTACACAAACACGTTCGGCGCGAGCCGCGTGCATCTGCGGCGTTGCGGGCTGGAAGATAAGCTGGCGCATCTGAACCAACAAGCGGTGGCGCTGGCGCGCGAAGGCGTGGCCGCGGCCGGGGAGACAGCTTTGGTGATCGGTTCAATCGGGCCGACCGGGGAGATGCTCGAACCGTATGGCGACTTCAGCGCGGACGAAGCCCGGCAATCCTTCGCGGAGCAAGCCGCGCTGTTGGCCGAAGCCGGGGTGGATGCGTTGGTGTGTGAGACGTTCACCGATTTGCAGGAAGCGTTGTTGGCTATCGGCGCGGTACGCGAGAAGACGAAATTGCCGGTCATGGCGAGCATGGCGTTCGATCAGAGCGGGCGGACGATGATGGGCGTTACTCCCGAGGACGCCGTCGCCCAACTCAGCGAAGCTGGCGCGTGCGTGGTGGGCGCAAATTGCAGCGTCGGTCCGGAAAGTCTGGAACAAACCATCCGCGCGATGAAAGCCGCGCGGCCGCATGTGCGGCTGTTGGCCAAGCCGAATGCCGGGTTGCCGGAAGTGGTGGACGGTCAGGCGGTGTACAAAGTCGGGCCGGCCGTCCTGGCGGAGTTTGCCCGGCACATGCACCAGCTCGGCGGGGCGGTGGTCGGCGGTTGTTGCGGCACCACCGCGGCTCATATCCGCGCCATGCGCGCGGCACTTTCCTCGTCATGAATGGACGCGAACGAATTCTCGCGGTGCTGGCGGGGCAGCCGACGGACCACCTGCCCAACATGCCGATCACGATGATGTTTGCCGCGGAATTGATCGGCGTGCCGTACAAGGAGTACGCGACCAATTACCAGCATTTGACGCGGGGACAAGTCTGTTGTGCCGAGGAATTCGGGATTGATCACGTGAACGTGATGTCCGACCCGGCCTGGGAGGCGGCGGATTGCGGCGCGGCGGTGGTGTACAGCGCAAATCAGCCGCCGGCCTTGGACGAGACCAACGCGCTGTTGCAGGACAAGACCAAACTCGCCGGTCTCAAAATCCCCAACCCGACCGCCGGGCGCATGGGCAACCGGCTGACGATTCTCGAAACGTACCAGCCGCTCGTGCGCGGTGAGAAACTCATCGAAGGCTGGATCGAAGGCCCGTGCGCCGAAGGAGCGGACCTGCGCGGAATCAACACATTGATGCTGGATTTTTACGATGATCCCGGATTCGTGCGTGATCTGTTCGCGTTTTGCAACACGATGGAACTTGCGTTCGCCAAGGAACAGGTGGCGCGCGGCGCGGAGTTGATCGGTGTCGGCGACGCGGCGGCCTCGCTCGTCGGGCCAGAGTTTTACCGGGAGTTTGTGTGGCCAGCGGAGAAACAGTTGGTGGACGGCTTGCACGCCTTGGGCACGCGGGTGCGGTTGCATATCTGCGGCAACATCAACCCGCTGCTGGCGGACATCGGGCGGTTGGGCTGCGACATTGTGGATTTGGATTCGATGGTGCCGGTCGCGGCGGCGCGGCAGGCGATGGGACCGGAGCAGGTGTTGTTGGGGAACATCGATCCGGTCCGCGTCCTCAAGAACGGCACACCGGCCGCCGTCACCGCCGCGATTGCCGAGTGTCACCGACAGGCCGGCCCGCGCTACATCGTCGGGGCCGGCTGCGAAGTGCCGCGCGGCACGCCACCGGAGAATTTCCGGGCGTTGAGCGCGTATGCGCAGACGCATCAATAGCGGTTATCTTTGTGCCAGCCGGGGGCATTGTACCGGCCAACAGTTCCATTACGATCCCCTGCCATGACAACGAACCTTTCGGGACAGGAACGCGTCAACCGGATGTTTGCCCGTCAGGATCACGACCGGGTGCCCCGCCATGAATCGTTTTGGGGCGAGACGATCGAGCGCTGGCAAAACGAGGGCTTGAACGGTGATCACGCCACCGTACTCGACCTGCTCGGCACGGATTTTCACGGCTTGAACTGGTGCTGGCCCCAGGCGTTCCCCGGACAGGACGAAGTGGTGAGTCTGGACGCCGAGACGCGCGTCATCCGCGACGGCAACGGGAAGATGGTCCGCTATTGGCGGGGCAAGAGCGGGACGCCCGAGCATTTGGGGTTTGATTGCGATACCCGGGAAAAATGGGAACGGAAATACAAACCGGCTTTGCTGGAGTCCGGCCTGCAACTCGATCCCGAAACGATTAAACGCAATTTCCAGATCGGTCGCCGCAAAGGCCGGTGGTGTCATCTAACCGGCGTGGAAAGCTTCGAGGAAACCCGGTCACTGATGGGCGATGAAATCTCGCTGATCGCAATGGCGGAGGACCCGGATTGGGTGCGCGACGTGTCACAGACCTTCACCGATGTGATGTTGCGCAACCTCGACGCCGCCATGGCGACCGGCATCCAGCCGGATGGTTTGTGGATTTACGGCGACATGGCGTTCAAGACGGCCACGATGTGCTCGCCGCAGATGTACCGGGAACTGATCTGGCCCGACCACAAACGGCTGGCCGACTGGGCGCACGTCCACCGGATGAAGTTCATCTACCACACCGACGGCGACGTGAACGCCGTGATGGATTTGTATCTAGCGGCCGGTTTCGATTGCCTCCAGCCGCTCGAAGCCAAGGCCAATATGGACATTCGGAAACTCTGCCCACAATACGGCCGCCGCATGGCGTTCTTCGGCAACGTGGACGTGATGAAGATGATGACCAACGACCGGGCGTTGATCGAAGCCGAAGTGAAAGCCAAACTCGCCGCCGGCATGGCGACCAAAGGCTACGTCTATCACTCCGACCACAGCGTCCCGCCGCAGGTAAGTTGGGACAGCTACCAGTTCATCATGGAGTGCGTCGAGAAGTACGGCCGGTATTAGCGCGTAACCGGCGCGGCGGCACACCGAAGGCGCGGCGGATGGACTTGTTGAATAGGTGCAGATCGGGGATGCCCACGGCACCGGCAACGGCTTTGATGGGCAAGGTGGAATGCTGCAACAGGTGCGCCGCCTGTTCGACCCGTCGCGCGCGGATGTAAGCCGCCATGCTCTGGCCGGTAGCCGCCTTGAATAGCCGCGCTAAGTGGTTCTGCGACAAGCCAACCTTCCGCGCCAAATCTGTGACGTAAATATCTTCGCCCAACCGGAGCTCGATCAACTGCCGGGCTTGTTCGACCGCGGGATGGATCGGCGCGAGAGCGTGATGCGGCGCCCGCGTGGCCAATCGCCAGAGAATGTCCCACAGGCGTACCTCAGCCCGGAGTCGTTGCGTTGGGAACCAACCGATGGCTTCCTCGAAACTCGGTTTCAGTCCGGTCATCTGCTGGACTGCCGGTATGGATTCGGCCGCGCCCACCGTTTCGGGAAAAGAGAAATGGGCGTACGCGTGTACCGAGCGCCCTTGGTAACGATATTCGAGCGTGGTCGCCGGTGGAAAAACGGTGACACTGCCGGGTTGGACCCCGAGTTCTTGTCCGTTGACCAAGATCATCGCCCGGTACTGGTACAGGTGGATACTCCATAGCGCGGGTAACCGGTAGACCTCAACCAAGCGGCGTTCGCCATGGACGGCAATGGCCATCTGGGCGATGGCGGGTTTAACGTCGAGCGGAATAAGCCAATTCATAGTGATTTATTACCAGCAATAGTGATTGAGGGCAATTGCGCCAATAATCGATCTGTGACACCATGGCCTTATGGATACGGTCCTAGCTTCAGTTGAACACGGTGGCAGTTTAACGGCGGAGCAGGTGGATTTTTACAACACGCAGGGTTACCTCGTCCTGCAGCATTTGCTCACGGACGCAGACTTATCACCCGCTCGCGAGGCGATGTCGCAGAAGGTGGACATGATTGCCGACGATTTGCTGCGCGGCGGCAAGATCAAGGATCTGCTGCGGGAGCGCCCCTTCAAGTACCGGCTGGCCGAGTTGTTTGCCGGGCTGACCGATCAGGATTTTCTCAAGTATGGCCGGGGGTGGCGCGACCGACTGCCCGGCTACTTTATTCTGATGAGCAACCCGAAAATCCTCGATGCGGTCCAGTCCCTGATCGGTCCGGAGATTTTTGCGAACCCGGTTTACAACGTCCGCCCCAAAGTCCCGAGGGTCGCCGCCGGGGCCGTGCCGTGGCATCAGGACAAATCCTACTGGCCCGACGCCAATGCCAACCCGGTCATCACCGTGTGGATTCCCCTAGTGGATGCAACAACGGTGAATGGTTGTTTGCATTTGATTCCCGGTACGCATACCAAACGCGTCGTGGTCCACCATCAGGAGACGTATTCCAGTACCGGCTACTTCGCGCTCGACGAGAAAGTCACCAAGGGCAAAAAAGTTCTCCAACTCCCGCTTCCGGCCGGCAGTGCGGTGTTGTTCAATGACCGACTCCTCCACATGTCCACACCGAACAACTCCGACCACGTCCGCTGGAGCGTCGATCTCCGGTATCAGCCGACCGATCAGGATCCAATGCCGCAACACGGCATTGGCTTCCTCGCTCGCAGCCGGCAACATCCCGAACGCGTTGCGACGCTCGCTGATTGGCTCGCCAACAAAATGGAACACACTTTATGACCCCCCGTGAACGATTCTTGCGTATGCTCGAACGGCGCGACCACGACCGCATCCCGCGCCATGATGGTTACTGGCCGGAGACGATTGCACGTTGGCAACGCGAAGGATTCACCGGCGATTGGGCCGCCGCGTTGCGCTGGCTCCAAAGCGACATTGCCGGGGTGTGTTGGAGCTGGCCGGTGCCCTTCCCCGGCCGCGAGGAAATTCTCGGCGAAGATGCGGAAACCAAACTGGTACGCGGCAACCAGGGGAAAGTCGAGCGCTACTGGAAGAACAAGTGGGGCACGCCGGAGCACGTCGAGTTCGGTTGCGCCAGCCGGGAGAAGTGGGAACAGGAATACAAACCCGCCCTGCTCCAGTCCGGCACGAATTTCAAAGTGGCCGATGCCCTCCAGAGCGCCGCGACCGCTCGCACAGAGAACAAGTTCGCCGTCTTGCAAGGCATTGAGTCGTTTGAAGGAATGCGGCAGTTGGTGGGTGACGAACTCCTGCTCCCCAGTTTTGCTGAAGATCCCGAGTGGATCCGGGACATGTCGCGGACCTACACCGACTTGATCCTCCGTGATTTCCAATCGGTGCTCGCGGCGGGCGGCCAAGCGGATGGAGTCTGGGTGTTTGGCGACGTTGGTTACAACAGTGGCCCGTTCTTTTCGCCCCAAATGTACCGGGAACTCATCTGGCCCGACCACAAACGGCTGTGCGACTGGGCGCACGCCCACGGGATGAAGTTCATCTATCACACCGATGGCGATGTACGGAAACTGATCGACTTGTTTGTCGAAGCCGGCTTCGACTGCATTCAACCGATGGAAGCCAAAGCGAACATGGACGTCCGGCAACTTGCCCCGCGATACGGCCGGCAACTCTCCTTCTTCGGCAACATCGACATGACCGTCGCCATCCGCGGCAATCGGGACGAACTCGAAAATGAAGTCCGCACCAAACTCGCCGCCGGCATGGCGAATCGCGGGTACGCGTATCATTCCGACCACAGCGTCCCGCCGCAAGTCAGTTGGGACACCTATCAGTTCATCATCCAGTGCGTCGAGAAGTACGGCCGGTATTGACTCTTCTTCAAGCCGTTGTCTATCGCAGCGAATTGTGGTGGGAAGTCATTGCGGTCACTTATCAAGCCCTGCGTGCGACGGTTGACCATTTGTCTTGAGACGAGCGCGCGGCGGTGTTACCACTACACGGTAGTTCTTCGGTGAGGCATGGCCAAAGGGAAGAATGTTCGGCTTGGACGATGGCTGATACTGCTGGGCGGCGGCTTGGCGGTGGCCGGTTGGCTGGTGTTTCAATTCCGAACCCGTCCGGCTCCGTCTCCGGTCAAGCTGTCGTTGCTGGCCCAGCAACGCGCCGCGATTTTACAAAGTCCCTGGGGTGTCGCACCGGCCACCAATCTGGTGCGCGCCCTGACGCAGGTGCGGGGCGGCGCAGAAGCGCAATTGGCGTTCCAGTCGTTGGCGTTGCGTAAGGCGGAAGCCCTGCCGGTCGTTCGAGCGCACCTGCGCCACGGCGAGATGTTCGAGAAGTTCATCCTGACGAAATTCCTCCGGTATTGCCCATGGCCGGAGACGCGGCCGGAGTTGGTGGCGTTGGCACGCGACACTTCCCAATCTTGGATGCCCCGCCAAGGCGCGTTGTATGCGCTGGCCGCGTTGGGTGATCAGACCGCCGGGCCGGCCATCGCCCTGATTCTGCACGAACCGAACTGCCCAACCGGAGTCCGCCTGGCGGCCATCGCAGCACTGGCGCGGATAAATTACCGGAAAGCGGCAGACGACATCCGTCCATACACGCAAGTAGATGACATTCATCTGCGACTGTTCGCGATGCGGGCGCTGGCGGAGTTCGGTGAGTCGGTAGACAACGCGTTTCTCACGACAGCTCTGCGGAGTCCCGATTACATCGTCCGGCAGGAAGCCTGCGGTGCACTCGGGGCAGTTGGGCTGACCGGGCCGCTGCCGGCAATCGCCGATCGCGACCCGCACGAGGCGGTGCGCGATGCGGCGGCGCAGGCGTTGTTGGCGGCCGGGTTGCGCGGACAATTGCCCACGGTGAAGGTGGCGTCGCTGCGGGACGCGTTGCCGCGAGCGGATCGACACACGGCAACGTGGATTGTCCGCACGATGTTGGAGCAAGGCGGGTCTGATGGTCGGGCGTTCGTCGAGGAACTCGCCACCCACGCGGATTATTTGGGCGAACGGTCGCGCGTTTATCTCATTTGGGAGACGGCGCGGAACACATGAAAGTCCTCATTTCCATCGGTCTGGTCATGGTGACGGTGGCGGCTTTGGGTCACGAGACGGTGACGCATCAGACGTTGATGGACTACGCGATGTCCAAGGCGGAAGAACTGAATCCGTCGTTGCACTTCTCGGGTACGCCGTACACCCGGATGCACGAAGGCGCAGCGGACGAAGATAACGATACGCGAGCACTCGATCACGCCTATAATCCACTGACCGGCGGCATGTTCCCACTGGCCAGCATGACCGCCCGCGACGCGGCAGCCGATCGCTGGAGCAGCATGGTCAACGCGTTCCTCGCTGGCAACTTCGACGGTAGGGATGGCGCGGGCGCGTGGCATTACCTCGGCCGCGCCTCGCATTTAATCCAGGACATGACGTCGCCCCTGCACACGTTCGCCCTGCAACACGCCGTGCCGCCTTGTCAGTTCGAAATCTACTGGGGAAACAACGACGCTTACCTCCGGACCATTCTCAACAGCATCGGCGGACCATTGTCCAGCAACACGCTGGACCCAAAGTCCACCGAGAAACTCGACGCGTTCACGGCGGGGCGGTTGCAGTACCGGTTCGCCAATAGCTGCCCGAACAAGGACAACGATGACGTCCGCGGCTGGGCCGAGGTCGTCGCTTGGACGACATATTTCCGCGCCACGTTTTGGGGCGAGATCGTGTTCGTCAACAACGGCAGCAGCGGCGTGGCCACCGCCCCGACCACTACCGGCACCACGTTCACCGATGGTTACGTCGGCCCGCAGACCAACACCCTGCACACCCTGTTTCCGAACAACGTCCGCTGGATCGCCTCGTGGCTCGATGACTACTACGAGATCACTGACAAGAACGGTGACATCTTCCGCTGGATGAGTTGGACCGACATCGACGATTTCAGTTCGTGCGGCAGCACTTCCTTTACCGACGGCGGCTGGGGCGCCGGTTATCAAGACAGCTCCAAACTCGCCGTCGGCAGCAACAACGACGATCACTCCGCGCGCACGACCGGGCGGTTCTTTTTCGACCTGCGCGAACTGGGCCGCGACACCTCCGGCAGCTTCAACCGGTACTGTTATCCCAACAACTACCCCAACGGGGACACCATGACCGGTCACCTGCACGAATACTTCGGCGCGTATCTGGACCCGCTCGTCGTCCGCTACAACGCCGGGCTGCTCGGCCTTGCCAACCGGCGCGTGCAAATCAGAACCGCCGACAGCATCCCCGCCGACAACTTCAATTGGAGTCGCCGCGACAACTTCGCCACCGGCCCCACGTTTACAGCCGATGCAGCCGGCTTCAATTTCTATTTCGTCGCCAAAAGCCAGGTCTGGCTGACCGCCCCGGCCACGAACCAAGCGGGTCACGCGTTCCACCATTGGCTCCAAGACGGTGCCGTATTTGCCGGCAACACCAACCGGACCCTCACCATCAACACCGCCGCGGCGGCGATTCCTGCCGGTGGAGTCATCTACACCGCCGACTTCAACGCCGACCTCAACAGCAATGGACTGCCTGACTGGTGGGAACAACAATACTTCGGTGGCCCTGCTGATCCCGAGGCTGATCCCGACGGTGACGGCCTCAAGAACTCGGACGAATACCTGGCCGGCACCATCCCCACCGACCCCTCCTCACGGTTCGCGATTACACGCGTTGTCTCTGGAGATGGAATGACGGTGGAGTGGACCGCCGTGGCCGGGAAAACGTATCAAGTGCTCTACCGCGACGCCCTTGACGGAACATGGCAGCAAGATTTGCCAAACTCCCAAATTACCGCGCCCTCCGGACAAACCGCGTTGTCCTACACCGACACCACCATCGGCAGCGGCGACAAGCGGTTCTACAGAATCCGCCTTGTGTTGCCCTGAGAGACTAGAACTCATTTCAAAACCTGTTTGATAGTGGTATGCTGACGCCAACGATTACCCAACACCAAGGCGGTGGGAATCATGGCGGGGCGGCAATTATCCGACGCCCGGTGGGAACAAGTGCGCGTCCATTTGCCTACACCCAAGCGTCGTCCCAAAGGCGGACGCCACGCGCCGACGACCGGCGTGGCGTCGAGGGCATCCTCTGGATTCTGTGGACGGGCGCGCCGTGGAGCGAGCTGCCGCCGCGGTACGGCAGTCCGACCACGGTCTGGCGGCGCTATCGGCGGCACCGGATTGTGGAGCGTACGATTAGCTGGTTGGGGCACTTCCGCCGATTGGATGCGCGTTACGAGAGGAGATTGCCATGGCCCGTCTATTTCTTGGATTGGATTCCAGCACCCAAAGCTTGAGCGCGATCGTGATCGACTTCGACACGCGCAAGGTCGTTTATGATAACTCGCTGAACTTCGATAAAGCGCTCCCGCAGTACCAGACGCAGAATGGCACACTGCGGAATCCCGACCCGCTCGTCGTCCACAGCCCGCCCCAAATGTGGGCCGAGGCGCTCGACCGGATGTTCCGGCAGATGAAACGGGATGGCGTCGCGCTCGGCGAAATCCTCGCGGTGTCCGGCTCCGGTCAGCAACATGGTTCGGTGTATCTCAAAGCCGACGGCACGTTCGCGCGTCCCACTTCGCCGATTTGGATGGATTCCTCGACCACCGCCGAGTGCACGGAAATCCGGCAGGCGCTCGGCGGCGTGCCGGCCACGGCGGCGGCGACCGGCTCCGATGCCTTTGAACGCTTTACCGGTCCGCAGATTCGCAAGTTCTTCAAGACCGAGCCGAAAGCTTACGAACAAACCAAGCACATCGCGCTGGTGAGTTCGTTTATGGCGGGATTGCTGGCCGGGAAGATCGCGCCGATTGACCACGGCGACGGGGCCGGTATGAACCTGATGGACATCCGCCGAAAAACCTGGCATCCGCGCGCGCTGGAAGCCACCGCCCCCGGCTTGGCGCAGAAGCTGCCCCCGCTCGCGGAATCATGGCAGGTCATCGGCCCGGTGCATCCGCAATTCGGGCTCCGCAAGGACGCCCTCGCCGTGGTTTGGTCGGGCGATAATCCATGCAGTCTCATCGGGCTGGGGTTGATCCGGCCCGGCATGATCGCCATCAGCTTGGGAACGAGCTACACGTTGTTCGGCGCGATGAAAGAGTGCCGGGTGGATGTCCGCGGTGAAGGTCACGTCTTTGGCGCGCCGACCGGCGATTACATGACGCTCATCTGCTTCAAGAACGGGTCACTGGCCCGGGAGAAGATCCGGGATCGCTATGGGCTCGATTGGGACCGTTACAATGACCTGCTCCGCGCCACTCCGCCCGGCAACAACGGCGGCATCCTGCTCCCGTGGTTCGAGGCGGAAATCGTTCCGCGCGTCCACAAACCCGGCGTGCGCCGGTTCGATCTCGATGAAAACGACGTGGGAGCAAACTGCCGGGCGTTGGTCGAGGCGCAAATGATGTCCATGCGGTTGCACGCGGCGTGGATGAAAATCAAGCCGTCCCGTATCTACGCGACTGGCGGCGGCTCGGTGAATACGCCGATCCTGCAGATCATGGCCGACGTGATGAACTGTCCCGTCTTTCGCATCGAAGTCGCCAAGAGCGCCGCGCTTGGCGCGGCGTTGCGCGCCGCCCACGCCTACCGGGTGCATACCGGTCAGAAACCCCGGTGGGAAGAAGTCGTGGCCGGGTTTACCGACCCGATTCCCGGCAGCGAAGTCAAACCCGACCCCACGGCCGTGAAGGTATATGACCAGCACATTCTGAAGTATGCCGCGTGCGAGAAACAGGCGCTCGCCGGCTAGAACTTCACCGACTTCACGAAATCCAGGAACGCCGCCTTCTGCGCTTCGACCACCGCGGGATCACCGGTCATCTTGAAGAACCATGAGTTCCCTTCGTGTGGGACCGTCGCCACGATCATGCGCTGTTTGGCGCCGACAAGATCAACAACGGTCGCCGCGCTTCCATTCACATCCAGTTTCGTGGCCAGACCGTCAGCCTGCTCCTGCGTTACCGGCTCCAGACCGATCTGCGCCCGCCAGCGATTGACGTTGGCCAACAGGCCGCCGACATCGCCGGGAAACGCCGTGACGGCGATGTCCGCTGTCTGACCGGCGGCATTCTTCACTGTAAAACTGCCGCGCCGGATACTGGAGGCCGGACCCGCCTGCCAATTGGTGGGCACGGTCCATTGGGGATTGCCCGCCTGCGCGGCCGCGCCCGGCGGCAAGGTCTGGGCCATCATGCTGTTAATGTCCGGATGGCCCGGTGGCAATGCCGGTTGGGCCGCGGGTGCGGCTGCCGCTTGTTGCGGGGGGGGCGGCGGCGGTGGCTCTGGTTTCTTGCAGCCGGCCGCGACCAAGGCCGCTACGCACAGGATCAGATGGGCAAAACGCATTGTCTTCATTGAGAATGGCGGTCAGATTGAAACGGACACCGCAACAAGTCAAGCTTTACGGTTTGGTCAGTGCGTACACGACGCCGGTGGGCGTGACGTGAATCGGGCGCGCATCATCCGCCAGCAGTTGGTTCACCAGCGCCCAGTCAATTTTGTCGAGGTAGCCGTAGCTTTTGCGCAACCGGTCCAATTCGCTGAACATGATGTACACGTGGGTCACGCTTTGCCGGTGCAGTTCGGCGAGTAGTTGGGCGGGCGTGTGCGCCGTCCGCAACATGGCGGCGAGTGGATGTTGATCGAACGCCGTGCTCCACAAAGCCGGCAGCCGCGTGTAATGCAGCCGCGCCTCGCCAATGTACAACACCTTGGCGTCCGCCGGCAGATGATGATTCATCCAGATGATCGGCTCAAAAATTCCGCCGCCCAGCCGGGCGAGCATTTCCTCGGTGGAAACCTGTCCGGTCATCACCTGCAACAAACTGAGTTGAGCCGGATCGCGGCGCGGATCTTCCACGTCCGCCGTCACCCGCACCCATTCCACCGACACGTTGACCACCAGCATCACACCAATCAGCAGCCGCATCGCAAATCGCGCCCACCGGTCCCGTGCCAGCGTGGTTACCGCATATGCGCCGACCAATGCCGCCACGCCGAATACCGGGAACAAGAACCGCCACGGCCGAAACGTCAGACAAAACCAGCCGACGCACCCCAACAACACCAACCATCCCGCCCGGCGCGCGTTCCGATTAGCCGGGCGCACCAACAGCACCAACGGCGCGGTCATCAACAACAACGGTCCCGGCTGCAACACATCGAATGAGTACCGCCAGAGAGACCGGAAGAACTCACCCATCTGCCCCCATGTCCACGGCGGCGGGTAATGTTTCTGCGCAAACAACGCTGCCTGGGCCGGTGACCAGTTGGGGTTGCCAAACCATTGATTGAGCAACGGGTACACGGGATTACCGGCCAGCACCCAGTTCTTTACAAACCACGGCAGAACGACCATTGCCGCCAGCAAGCTCCAGACAATCAATTGCCGGACCGACCGGCGCTGGATAAGCAGCGGCAACACCACGACCGCAACCGCCGGCCACTTCGTCGCCACCGCCGCGCCGGCCATCACCGCCGACCACCAACGCCATTCCGGCGGCTCCTCATTGCGGGCCACCAGAAACGCGCCCAATGCCAGCGTCGCGAAGAACGCCGTCGCCAAATCAATTCGTGCCGTCGTGCTCAAGTCTTGGACGAACGATGTGCAATAGAACATCG
The DNA here is from genome assembly GCA_037441425.1 of Verrucomicrobiia bacterium. Taxonomy (GTDB): domain Bacteria; phylum Verrucomicrobiota; class Verrucomicrobiia; order Palsa-1439; family Palsa-1439; genus JBBISF01. The sequence goes on along the minus strand of JBBISF010000008.1, from coordinate 38,546 downwards.
CCGCCGCCAACCACGCGACATTCCGGCCCCACAACCGCGTGCCCACGGCGTACACCCCCGTCGCCGTCATGATGCCGAACGCCCAGTGCAACAACTGCGGGGCGATGTCGGACGACGCCACCGACACGAGCAGATACAACATTTCGGTCAACTGCGGCAGGTTGGAGTAAAAGTTGTGCGGCAGAAACACAATTCGCCCGGCGCGCTGATAGTCCGTGAGCGCGCCGAGGTGATATTCCAGGGCGTCGTACTCGAACGGCGGCGTCAGCGCCCCCGGCAAACTCGCCACCGCGGCCAAGACAATCACCACCACGAGGAAGATCACCCAACCGTCGCGTGAACCTGATTTACCGGAGTGGCGCGTGAAGAATTTGCGGGGTGCCGGCAACGCCCACACGCCGAGGGACAAAAACAACCACGGTATGTGCGCGACTGAGATGACGCCGACCGCCAGCGTTGCTACCGCCAACATCCAGAGGCCCGCAGCCAGGCAAAGAAGGCCGGTCAGCAAATCGCGCCGGGGCAGCCAGCGCTCGAAGGTGACAGTGCCCACGGCGAATCCGGCGGCCAACACGCCGAAGACCACGCCGAGGTCCAGTAACCGGCCTCGCACAAACTCACCGAAGTACGGGCCGATGTGCAGGGTGGGGAACGTGCGCGCCAATTCGTCGAGCACCAACAACGGGACGCCCCACGTTCCGTCGTTGAGCAGATGCCGGCCCGCCAGGTAGATCATCCAGCCGAACGCCAGAATGAGCAACAGGCGTTGCGTCCGTTCTGAAGCCGCGCGCTCCATGCGACGGTTTTATAACGTGGAGAAACAAACTCGGCGAGCTTGTTTCGGCGATAGCGACTCACTGGTCACCCGATTGCGGGGAAGTGGTTGACGCAACCGCTCATTGTCTGTATGAAGACGGTTCATTAACTGGATGAGGATCATCAGACAGTCCGCGTGGGGCGTGCTGGCGTTGGCGCTCTTGATCACCAACGCGCAGGCCTTGATTGTCGCCACGGACAACGCTTCCAACGCGCCCTACGATGCCGGTTGGCAGACCAGTGACAATGGTGGCACCGGTCTCAGCCCGTGGACGTTGACCACCGGCGGCAATCGCTACTATTTGATCGGCGACTCGACCAGCAGCAACGGCGGGATCGGCATCAATTCCACCGGTAATAAGGCGTGGGGCATCCAAGCTTATGGTGGTGACACCGCCGAGGCCGTGCGCAATCTAAACTCCCCTCTGGCCCTCGGCGCGACCATTTCGTTGAAGCTGGATAACGGCAATATCATGCCTGCAGGCGAGGTGGGCGTGACCTTCCGCAATCAAGCCACGGGACAGGACATGTTCCAATTCTCCTTTGTGGGTGGGACGAGCGACTATCAGTGGATCGATCAAACGGGCACGCACACCACCACGATTCCGTTCACGTACAACGGTCTGACGTTGTCACTTACGCGAACAGGACTGGACAGTTATTCGGCGACCATCGCCGCGCTTGGTGGCGCGAGCCAAATCATCACCGGTAATTTCGGCGGCGTGTCGGATCCGTCGGACTTGGATCAACTGCGCCTGTTCAACGCGAATGCCGGCGGCGACAATCCGCTTCTCCGCAGTCTCCCTGATCGCATCGCGTTCTTCAATTCCATCGAGATCGATGCGCCCATCACGATTCCCGAGCCGGGGCTGCTGCTCTTGTTAATGACCGGCACCGTCGTTGTCTTCGCTCGCCACTACCGGCTCGCCCAGAGCAGGCCGCGCAACTGAATCTCGCGCACTTCCGGCACCTCAAAGTCGGCAGCCACATGGCCGAGCGACGAATAGAAGACGCGGCCCTTGCCCCACATCCGTTTCCAGACGACCGGCATCACCGTGCCTTTGACCCACGGCGCTTCCTTGTTGTCGCCGAACGTTGTGGTGGCGAGCACCTGATTGCCGGGATCGGTGTGCAGGTAGTACTGCTCGGACTTCATTTTGAAATCCTTGAGCCCTTTGGTGATCGGGTCTTGGTGGTCCACGATGTTGATGGTGTAATCCACGATGTTGTCCGGGTGCGCAACCCATTGGCCGCCGGTCATGAACTGGTAGCGGGTATTGCTGCGAAACGAATCGCACATTCCGCCATGCCACCCGCCCAAACCGACACCGTTCTGCACGGCTTCAACCAAACCGGTTTCTTGTTCGCCCGTGATCGTGCCCATCGTCCAGATCGGCACAACGAGGCTGAGCGATTGCATCAGTGATTTGTCGAGATAACTGTCGAGCGTGTTCGACACCGTCACCGCGAAGCCTTTCGTTTCCAGCAGCGGTGCGAACACCTCGGCGCATTGCTTCGGTTGATGTCCATCCCAACCACCCCAAACGATCAAAGCTTTCTTCATGTGTATTTGATTATCCTTTCAAGAATAGTTCCACGACCGGAACGGTCATGTTGGGTTTCACAATCGGCAGCGTGATCGTGAGTGTGTGTTTCCCGCTGCCGGCTTGTTTGGCGTGCCAATCCGACATGCCCAGCGTCACTTCGCTTGCGTCGTTGAGTAATTGCGCGTATTTCACCCGCTCGGTGAACGCTTTGCCATCGAGATGCAGGTGCTTGTGCGGCCAGGCGAACACGTGAACGTAGAGCCGCTGGGTGTCCGGGTTGTACGTCAACCGGCAGTCCTGTGGCGTCTTGAATTCGTCCGGCGCTTGCGTGCAGCCATAGATGGAACGGCTGTGACGTTTCATCCACTCGCCGATCCCGCTCAACCGGTTCAATGCCCGTTCGTCAAACTCGCCGCGGCCGGTCGGGCCGACGTTGAGCAGCAGATTGCCGCCTTTGCTGACACAATCAATCAACGTGCGAATGAGTTCATCCACGCTCCGCCACGTCATCTCGTCGCGGTGATACCCCCACGAACCGCTGAACGTCTGGCAGGCCTCCCACACGACCGGTTGACCGTCCACTTTCACCCATTCCCGGGGCTGCGTCTGCTCCGGCGTCTTCATGTCCCACACGCCCGGCAGATCGAGCCGGTCATCAAGGATGACGCCCGGCTGAAGCTTGCGGATGAGCTTGACCAACTTCTCGCTCTGCCAATCCTTGCGCCCCTTGCCGGAGCCGTCTTCGTGGGGATAACTAAAATCGAACCAGAGGATGTCGATCTTCCCAAACTGGGACAGCAACTCCTTCACCTGTCCGTGCAGATACGCGGCGTATTCCGCCTGATCGCGGCCCTTGTTCATCTCCTCGCGGTCGGGATGCTCGCGGTACGGTCCGATATGCGGGTCAATAACGTAGTGCGGGTGATGCCAATCGATCAACGAATGATAGAGCCCGACGCGCAAATCGCGCTCACGAAACGCATCCACCATCGGCCGCAACAGATCGCGGCCCGCCGGCGTGTTCGGCGCTTTGTAATCCGTGAGTTTCGAGTCCCAGAGACAGAAGCCCTCGTGATGTTTCGTGGTGATCACGAAGTACTTCATCCCGGCATCCGCCGCCGCTGCCGCCCACTTGGTGGGGTCATACAGATCCGGATCAAAGTGATCGAAATACTTCTGGTAATTTTCGTTCGTGATCTTCTCGTTATGCCGCACCCATTCATGCCGGGCGGGCAGCGCGTACAATCCCCAGTGGATGAACATCCCAAACCGGTCCTGCACAAACCATTTCGTATCGGCCTTCGTCTTGCGCACATGCAGCGTCGTCATAAATTCACCAATTCCGCGCCGTTGCTGGCCTGACAGGGAAATACCTGCGGGGTGAGGCCGGTCACCTGTTGATAGGCTTTCCCGACTTTGTTCGTAAACGCGGTGGCGGCATCGGTTCGCACCAACGCCACCGCGCAACCGCCAAATCCCGCGCCCGTCATCCGCGCGCCGTAACAACCCGGCAACGCGCGGGCGCACTCCACAAACGCATTCAACTCCTTGCTGGAAACCTCGTAGTCATCCCGCAAACTCTTGTGACTGGCATCCATCAACCGCCCCAGCTCCGCGGGGTCCGTCGTCCGCGCGGCGGTCAACGTCCGTTCGTTCTCCGCCACCACATGCCGGGCGCGCCGGCAAATCAATTCATCGAGTTCACCAGCGCGCCGCTCGAATTCGGCAACGCTCACATCGCGCAACGCCCGCACGCCCAATGTTTTTGCGGCCGCCTCGCACTGCGACCGCCGCTCGTTGTACGCCGAACTGCTGAGCTTGTGCCGCGTGCTGGTATCCAAGACCACCACGACCGTTCCCGCCGGCAACGACACGCTCGTCGTCTCCAGCGATCGGCAATCAATGAGCAACGCGTGTCCCGCCTTGCCGGACGCGGAGATCATTTGGTCCATGATGCCGCAGTTGACGCCGACCCACTGGTTCTCCGCGCGCTGGCCGAGCTTGGCCATCGTCGGCTTGTCCCACGGGAACTTGCTCACCTCGTGGAACGCTCGGGCTGTTGCCAATTCGAAAGATGCCGAAGACGACAACCCGCCGCCGAGCGGCACATCACACTCCGTCACCCCTTCCCACCCGCGCAGCCCGTAGCCGGCTTGCTGGAGCGCCCAGGCGACGCCCTTCGGATACTCACCCCAGTGATGCGCGTTCTTGTGCAGGTCACCGACCGCAAACTGGAGTTCTTCCTGGTGATCGAGCGAATACAACACAACTTGTCCGTCGGCCCGCGGCCGCAACGCAATCCACGTGGCGCGATCAATCGCCAGCGGCATCACGAACCCGTCGTTGTAGTCGGTGTGTTCGCCGATGAGGTTCACCCGTCCCGGGGCACGCACGAGATATTCCGGCCTCGCGGAGTACCGGCGCTGGAATTCGGCAACGACAGTTTGCGCGAGGGAATTCACAATTTGTGGCCGACGGCTTTGAGCCACGCCCGCGCCATCAACATGTGGCCGCCCGGTGTCGGATGCACGCCATCCGCTGCCCAGTACGCTGCGGGCGCTTGTTTCACGGCGTCGTCGAACACGGCTTGGAACGGCACGAAGACCGCGTCAAATTCCTGCGCCAGCTTCTTGACCACGACCCGCCGCTTGGCCAGATCGTTCACAATTTCCTTGGTCGCCGCGCCGCACGGCAACGTGAACGGCTCGCCGAGAATGTATTTCACCTTTGGCAGCGCGGCGCGGGCTTCCGCCAGCACGCTTCGGTAAACGCGCTCGAACTTTGGCACATCCACGCCGTTGCGCCCGGGAAACTCGTGCCAGCTATCGTTGACGCCGATGAGGATGTTGACGACGTTCGGCTTGAGATTGATCAAATCGCTCTTGATGCGCGCGTCCAGGTCCACGATCCGGTTGCCACTGATGCCGCGATTGAGAATCCTCAATTTCGCTGCCGGCCGGTCGGCCAAGAGATGCGCCGCTGTCAGCATGGCATAACCTTCGCCCAGCCCGGCATTGACCGCGTTCGCATCGCGGGAACGCCCGCAGTCGGTGATGGAATCGCCAGTAAAAAGAATCGTGTCGTTGTCTTTGATCATAGGGATACTCGTCTCTCGGTATTGGGGGCGGAGACTATCACTCCGCCGGCCGGTGACGCAAGTGGTCTAATGTTGTCGCATGGCAAACTGCTCAATCACGTCGTCCGGCCCGACTGGACACGGGACTTGTTGCGAGCCCTTCTGCTCGCCAAGCTGCGGATTGCCCAGCGCGTTGTAGCACATGATGAAGTTGCGGCGGTGCTTGTCCGAATCGTTCGGACCGGAAGTGTGGAGTGTGTTGCAGTGAAAAAACAGCACGTCACCGGCATCCAGAATCACCGGCACGCGCTCGAAGTGGGGCTCCAACTGCGCGAGCCGTTTCGGGTCCACGCCCGTCTGGTTCTGAATCGCGATGTGATTCAGGCGACCCATTTTGTGCGATCCCCGCAGCACTTGCAGGCAACCGTTCTCCAACCGATTCGGATCGAGTGCCGCAAAAGCGCTGATCATCCGTGGAAAGATGTATCCGCCTTCGTACCAGTATCCATAATCCTGATGCCACTCCCACGCCCCGCCCGTGCGCGCCTCTTTCAGCGTCACCTTGCCATGGAAAAAGGCGCACTCTTCGCTAAGTAGAATGCGCACGTTGTTGACAATCCGCGGGCACTTCGACGCCGCGCCCCAGATCGTCTTTTCCAACTCCGACCAGAAATCGAGTCGCGCCTTGCGTCCGCCGGTATCGCCGAACGTGGAGCCTGGCTTGCCCAGGTCCACCCGCGCCAACATCAACTCCACCTCGCGCGGTGTAAACACGCTCCTTAAGATCACGTACCCGTCGCGGTGATAGTCCACGACCTGTTGTTCGCTCAGATAGGGCGTCGCGATCATTCAGCCTTCACGGGGTTTGTTAATTGACCGATCTTCTCGATCTCGATGGTGACGGTGTCGCCGGCCTTGAGCCATACTGGCGGTTTGCGTGCCATGCCGACGCCGTGCGGCGTGCCGGTCATGATGACCGTGCCGGCCAGCAGTGTGGTCGAGCCACTGAGGAACTCAATCAAAGTGGGCACGTCGAAAATCATATCGTTCGTGTTCCAATCCTGCAGCGCCTGACCATTGAGAACGGTTTTGATTTTCAAGTTGTTGGGATTCGGAATCTCGTCCTTGGTCACCAAGCACGGTCCGAGCGGCGCGAAGGTATCGAACGTCTTGCCCCGACACCATTGGCTGCCGCCGCGTTTGATCTGCCAATCACGGGCGCTGACGTCGTTGGCGCAGGTGTAGCCAAGCACGTAGTTGAGCGCCTCGTTTTTTGAGACGTTCTTGCAGGTCTTGCCGATCACGATCGCCAACTCGCATTCGTAGTCCACTTCCTCGCTCCGTAAATACGTCGGCAGCACGATCGGGTCACCTGGATTCTGGAGCGCGGTCGGCGCTTTCAGGAACAAAACCGGGTACTCGGGAATCTTGGCATTGCTCTCCGTGGCGTGCCGCCGGTAGTTCAGCCCGATGCAAAGCAACGCGGCCGGCTGGACCGGTGCGAGCACCTTTTTGATGTCCGCCTTCTCGCCGGTAACACTGAACTGGCTGAAGATGTCCCCGGTAATTTTTTGGCCATCGCTGGCGTAGCCGATTCGACCAGCGGAATCGAGATGCCGAATGATTTTCATAAGCGGGTTATATGCGGCGAAAGTCGGCCGAATTTCTGGAGCGCGCCCAGGCTGCGTCCGTTGGTCTTAGTCATGGTGGAAAACCTCCTCCATATCCGCCCACCATTCATTGGGTTTCCGGTTTTTGATCGGACGCTGGCATGGTTTGCAGAAGCTCCACCATTTCTGCGTGGTCGGGTCCGCCGCCATCTTCGCCATGTCCCCTGCAAAATCGGCGCCGGTGTACTCGAAATAACTAAACAGGTAATGCTGCCCGTCATCCAGCTTCTTCAGGTAGATGGAATAGTTCTGGATATGACAGGCTTTGATCATCTTCAGCACATCCGGCCAGACGGCTGCGTGGAGTTTCTTGTATTCCGCAACCTTCTCGTCGCGAACGCCTAGGACGCTGCCATAGCGCTGCAATTTCTTGGCCTTGCTCATATTCGCTTTTCCTCTCAATACCGGCACGCGCGCGCGGCGGCGCAAACGTCTGCAAATTCGCCACCGCGGTCTCAAAGAAATGGTCGGAGGCCGACAGGATGTAGCCGCCGTTCTTTCCGAATCCTTCAGACAACCGATGCACCTTGCTCGGTTCGGTGATATTACTGCCTACGCCCGGCGGTGCAAGCGTTTCTGACGCATCGGTTTCATTCTGTTTGATCAACTCCAAAATGTGCATCATCCCGCCGCAGGTGTGATACGTGGTCTTCAACCCCAACGCTTGGACCGCCCGGTACATCTCGCGGTCGTACGGCAGACAAAACTCCGCGTGCAACTTTGGCGAAATCACCGTGTCACTGCCGGCCCCGCCGCCCGTCTCGATCAAATCGAACTGCGCGCCCGTGAGCGATTCCTCGATGAACCGCAGTTCCTTCTTCATCAACGCCCGCAACAACCGATGCTCCCATTCCGGGTGATCCATCGCCTCCATGATCAAATCCTGCTCCGCCATCAAACAACACGCGTGCTGCCAGCACCCGGCCTGATCGCAAAGGACTCCTCAATTCATTGCTTGATTCACGGGGAGCACTACAGGGCGGTGCTACCCGTCATTTCTGGCGACGGCACAAAAACCTGTAACTTAGCGTCGTTCAGCGGCTCAATATGGGCATGTCACCCAAACGACTCGTCGTTGTCGGCGGCGTGGCCGGCGGCGCAAGCGCAGCCGCCCGGGCGCGGCGGCTGTGCGAGAATTGCCAGATCATCATCTTCGAGCGCGGCCCGCACGTCTCGTTTGCCAACTGCGGGCTGCCGTATTTCGTCGGCGGCGAAATTGCCGAGCAGGACGAACTGCTCGTGCAAACGCCCGGCAGCTTGAAAACCCGGTTCAACCTCGACGTGCGGGTGAACACCGAGGTGCTCAGCATCGACCGGCAAGCCCGCCGCGTCAAAGTGCGCGAGTCGTCCGGCCGCGAATACGAGGAACACTACGACGCGTTGGTGCTTTCGACCGGCGCGTCACCGCTGAAGCCGCCGATTCCCGGCATCGACCGCCAAAACCATTTCACAGTGCGCAACATCCCGGACGTCGAGAAGATCATGAACTGGTCGCGCGGCTGCGAACGCTGCCGGGCGGTCGTGGTGGGTGGCGGTTACATCGGCCTGGAAATGGCCGAGCAACTTCGGCATCGCAATTTTCGTGTCACCGTGGTGGAGGCGCTGCCGCAAGTGATGGCGCCGCTCGATCCCGAAATGGCCGCCTGGCTCCACGCCGAACTCCGCGCCAATAACGTTGACCTGCATCTCAACGACCCGGTCGCGGCGTTTGAAGCGCCTACCGCCGCCGAACCGGCGCGCGCCTCGATCGTCGTGCTCAAAAGCGGCCGGCGCTTGCCGGCAGATTCGGTCATTCTTGGGCTGGGCGTGAAACCGGAAGTTGGTCTCGCGAAAAATGCCGGCCTCGAAATCGGCCAACGCGGCGGCATCCGGGTGAATGAACATTTGCAGACCAACGACCCGCGCATCTGGGCGGTCGGCGACGCCATTGAAGTGCGCGACGTCGTGACCGGCCAGTGGTCGTTGATTCCGCTGGCCGGGCCGGCCAACCGGCAAGGACGCATCGTCGCCGACAACATTTTCGGACGGCCCCGCCGGTACGACGGCACGCTCGGCACGGCGATTCTGCGGTTGTTCAAACTCAGCGCGGGCTGCACCGGCGCCAATGAGAAATGCCTCCAGAAAGCCGGCCGCGCTTACCACGCGCTGCATTTGCATCCGAATTCCCATGCCGGCTATTATCCCGGCGCCGAACCAATCGCATTGAAGATTCTCTTCGCGCCCGATACCGGCAGGTTGCTCGGCGCGCAAGCAGTCGGGCGCGACGGGGTGGATAAGCGGATTGATGTGCTGGCGACCGCGTTGAAAGCCGGGATGACGATGAACGATCTTGCCGAACTGGAACTGGCGTACGCGCCACCCTACGGTTCCGCGAAGGATCCGGTCAACCTGGCCGGCATGGCGGCGCAGAATGTTCTGGCGGGCGATGTCCGCTTGGCCCACTGGCATGAACTTCCGGTGGGCGACGCGGTGCTACTGGATGTGCGTCGCGCGGATGAGCGCGCCCAAAGTTTCATCCCTGGCTCGGTGCATATTCCGTTGGATCAGCTTCGTTTCCGGTTGAACGAACTGCCGCGCGACAAGGAAATTATCGTTCACTGCCTTAGTGGTCAGCGCAGTTATTACGCTTGCCGGGTCCTGAGCCAATACGGGTTCCGGTGTCGCAACCTCACGGGATCCTACCGGACTTGGCAGGCGGTAAAGTCGTAGAAAATTTCTGGTGACAAAGTGTCGGTTCCGGTGGCGCAGGGCGACAGATTGTCTGGCGCGACTTCGCGCACCACGATTGTGGTCGCCGGTTCGTCATAGTCTATCTTGCGGAGAACCAAATAGTTGCGTGAAGCACGTTTGGGTGCGAAGGAGGTGGCACGCCCGGTGCAAAGCAGTTGGACGGCTGATGAATACAGTCACGTCCATATTGACGTTCAGTTGCGCTGAGAACTTCTTCTTCGCGGTCGGGTTCTCCCGTCAGCCGTTGCCCAAAGGAAAGCACTTCGCCTCCGCGACCAACGACGCTGGCCCCGGCATCACAGCCACTGATGCCACCAGTTGTCAGGGGTGCGAGCTCGCCATACTGCGACCCGAGACACTCGCTGCCCCATTGGCGAAGTTGCGCCCGACCGCGAACCTTTTTCGCTCCGCGATTCGCGGAGACCGGTTGTGCCACAGATCCCAGGCCGAGCTGCTCCGGGTCGGGTTGAAGAAACAAATAACAAACACAAACGGGGTGAAACGAAAACGGCCCGATCCGGAATACCTCGGCTTGGTTTCTGTGCGAACAACCACACCCCACAAAGGCCGTCATGACGCCGTCGTCCGCCTCGCCGGTGATTGAGGCCACGGGCACACCACGCAAGGTATCGTTTTCTCAACTGCTCGTTTACGAATTGCGCGTGCGCGACGCGATGACCCGGGCTCCGGTGACCGCGCGCCTGAGCGATTCGTTGCGGGCCATCCAATTGGTGATGAAGGCGCACCGGTTTTCCGGCGTGCCGATCACGGAAAACGGCAACCTGCTCGGCATTATCAGCATTGAGGATATCATTAACGCTCTCGACAAAGGTCATATCGACGAGCCGGCGGAGAAATGGATGACCCGCCATGTCATCACCCTGCGGGAACATTTCTCCCTCGTCCGGGCTGTCGCGGAGTTTGACCGGCATGGGTTGGGACGATTTCCCGTGTTGGACGCCGGCGGTCAATTGGCGGGCATCATCACGCGCGGCGATATTACGGTTTGTCTGGTCCATCACTTGGAACGGCGCGCGGAAGAGGCCGTGGCCAACGAAGCGGCGCTGGTCGCCGAACGGCAGGCTGACGATCAAGCCCGCCGGGTGGTCGTGCGGGCGCGCATCAAGTCCGGCGATTTTGACAGCGCGGGGCGAATTTCCCAACGGATGCGGCAGGTGCTCCGTACGCGGGGCATTGATCCGGACATTCGGCGGCGCGCCGCGATCATCGCGTATGAAGCGGAAACCAACATCATCATTCATTCCTTGGGCGGCGAGATCATTGCCACCATTGAGCCGGAAAAGGTGGTCATCCAAGCCGCGGATGAAGGTCCCGGCATCCAAGACGTTAACCTCGCCATGCAGGAAGGCTGGTCAACCGCTGGTCCCCTGGCGCGCGAACTTGGTTTCGGCGCCGGCATGGGGCTGCCCAACATGAAACGCTGCGCCGACACCTTCACGGTTGATTCCGAACTGGGTCGGGGCACGCATGTGCGGGCGGAAGTGTTTCTGCGGAAAGCCGTGTTGCCCTCATGAAAACCGCCACCATCAAGCTGTCCACCATTTTGAAGGCTGTGGACGCGCAGCCGTTGACCGACGAAGCGGAAAGCGACGTCGCCGGCTGCTACATCGCGGACTTGCTCAGTGACGTGCTGGCGCACGCCCAACCGGGGGTGCTCTGGGTCACGATCCAGACCCATCGCAATGTCGTCTCCGTCGCCGCGATGAAGGAAGTGGCCGCCGTGCTCATCACCTGCGGTCGCAAGCCGGACGCCGCCACGGTGGCGGAGGCGGCGGAAGAAGGCATTGTGTTGTTGAGCACGCCACTGACCACGTTCGAAGTCGCCGGTAAACTCTGGGAGGCCAAACTCCGATGAAAATCCAACCACCTGAAGCCGTCACACCGTTCGTTAGTTATCACCCCAGCGGGGATGAGCGCTACGCCGTGCTCGACCAAACCATCGAGCAATACGACGCGCACCCGGACGCGCTGATCCAGGTCCTGCACATGGCGCAGCAACTCTTCGGCTACCTCAGCGCCGACGTGCTGCAGTACGTGGCGCGCTCGCTGAAAATCCCGATTGCGCAGGCGTACGGCGTGGCGACGTTCTACCACCTGTTCACGCTGCTGCCGCGCGGCAAACATCAGATCACCGTCTGCCGCGGCACCGCCTGTCACGTCCGCGGCGCGCCGGTGATTCTCGACAAGCTCGAAAAGGAACTCGGCGTCAAGGAAGGCGAGACGACCAAGGACAACCGGTTCAGCCTGCACAGCGCCCGCTGCATCGGCGCTTGCGCCATGTCGCCGGCCATCTCGATTGGCGACGACGTGTACGGCAGACTCACGCCCGATAAAGTCGCGCACATCTGCAAGCACGATCTGAAGAAGTATGCTTGAGGAGCTGTCATTGCACATTCTCGATATCGCGATGAATTCGCTGGCCGCCGGCGCCAACCGCGTCGCAATCGCCGTCGTCGAAAGCCAGCGGCACGATTTCCTGATTCTCCGCGTCCGCGACAACGGCCGCGGCATGGATGCCGGCACGCTCGACCGGGTGCTGAGCCGTGGCATCACCACGAAAAAGAGCCGCCGAAAGAACATCGGCCTCGGTCTCGCGCTGCTCCGGCAATCGTCGGAAATGTGCGCTGGACACTTCCACATGAAGTCCGCGCCCGGCCAGGGCACGTCGGTCACCGCCTCGCTGCGGCTCAGCCATGTGGACCGGCCGCCGCTGGGCGATTTGCCGGCGACGCTGCTCACGTTGTGCGCCGCCAACCCGGAGGTGGACATCCGGTTAAACTACCGGACCGACACCGGGCGGTTTGATTTCAGCTCGCAGGAATTAACGCCGAAAGGAAAGACAAACACATGAACCTCGAACAGTTGAAGCAGCTCAAAGCGAAAGCCCAACAACAAGTCGCCCTGCGCGAAGGCAACAAGAAATACCGGGTTGTCGTCAGCATGGGCACGTCCGGCATCGCCGCCGGCGCGCGCGACGTGATGAAGACGATGCTCGACGAGATCGAAAAACGCGGTCTCGACGATGTCGAGGTTCGCGTGACCGGTGAGCACGGCCTGGAAAGCATCGAGCCGGTCATGACGGTTGAGGAAGCCAGCGGCGAAAAGACCACTTACGCCCAACTCGACGCCGAGAAAGCCAAGCAGATCGTCACCGAGCACCTGCAGAAGGGCAAGAAGGTTGACAAGCTCGCGGTCGGCAAACAGAAGAAAACGGAGTAACCCGGCATGATTCGCTCTCACGTATTGGTGTGCGGCGGCGCAGGCTGCCTGAGTTCCGGCTGCCACGCCGTCCAGGACGCGCTCCTGTCCGAATTGAAGAGGCGCGGCTTGGAAAAAGAAATCCAAACTGTGGTGACCGGCTGCATGGGACCGTGCGACCTCGGCCCGGTCATCCTTGTCCACCCGGACGGCACGTTTTACCAGCGTGTCACGGCGCTCGACGTGCCGGAGCTGGTGGAAGAACATTTCGTCAAAGGCCGGCCCTGCCAGCGGCTGCTGCCCAAGGGCGACATCTCCGACAGCGTGGTCAACACCGCGCGCGATTTCGCGTTCCTGGCCCGGCAGACCAAGATCATTCTCGAGAACTGCGGCCTGATCGATGCCGAGAAGATCGAGGAATACATCGGCCGCGACGGCTACGCGGCGCTTGGCAAAGTCCTCACCAAGATGACGCCCGACAACGTCATCGCGGAAGTCAAAGCCAGCGGGCTGCGTGGTCGCGGTGGCGCGGGTTTCCCGACCGGCGTGAAGTGGGAGCTGCTCGCCAAAGCGCCCGGTCCGCAGAAATACATCATCTGCAACGCCGACGAGGGCGATCCCGGCGCGTTCATGAATCGCGCCGTGCTCGAAGGCGATCCGCACCGCGTCATCGAAGGCATGGCGATTGGCGGTTACGCGATGGGCGCGAACCGCGGTTTCATCTACATCCGCGCCGAGTATCCGCTGGCGATCAAACGCCTCCAAATCGCCATCAAACAAGCCTACGAATTCGGCCTGCTGGGAAAAAACACCTTCGAGAAGGGGTTTGATTTCGATCTCGAACTCCGCATCGGTGCCGGCGCGTTTGTGTGCGGCGAAGAAACCGCGCTGATGCGCAGCATCGAAGGCCGGCGGGGGCAACCGCAACCGCGGCCGCCATTCCCGGCCCAGCGCGGGTTGTGGGGCCGGCCGTCGAGCATCAACAATGTCGAGACTTGGGCGGCGATCCCGGTCATTCTCCAGCGCGGCGCGGGTTGGTACAGCCAGTTCGGCACCGAGAAGACGAAAGGCACGAAAGTCTTCGCGCTCGCCGGCAAGATCAAGAATACCGGCCTCGCCGAAGTGCCCTTCGGCACCACGTTGCGGGAGGTCATCTTCGAGATCGGCGGCGGCGTGCCCAACGGCAAGCTGTTCAAGGCCGTCCAAACCGGCGGCCCGTCCGGCGGCGTCGTCCCCGCCCAACATCTCGACACGCCGCTGGAATACGACACGCTCCAAAAGCTCGGCTCGATCATGGGCTCCGGCGGCATGGTCGTCATGGACGAGGATTCGTGCATGGTGGATGTGGCGCGATTCTTCGTCGAATTCTGCTGCGACGAATCCTGCGGCAAATGCCCGCCCTGCCGGGTCGGCACGAAGCAGATGCTCAACCTCCTCGAAAAAATCACCCGCGGCGAAGGCACGCTCGACGACCTCAAATCGCTCGAAGACCTTTGCGACGTCATTCGCAACGCCAGTCTCTGCGGTCTCGGTCAGACCGCGCCGAATCCGGTGCTGACCACGCTCCGGTATTTCCGGCAGGAGTACGAGCAACACATTCGCGAACATCGCTGTGTGGCCGGCGTGTGCGGCGCATTGCAGCTCTCGCCGTGCGAGAACACCTGCCCGCTCCACATGAACATCCCGGCCTTCCTCCAGTTGTTGAAGGAGAACCGGCTCGAAGACGCGTTCGAGCAGGTGGTCATGGACAATCCCTTGCCGTCCACGACCGGCCGCGTTTGCCAGCACCCGTGCGAACTGCGCTGCCGGCGCGCGCAGACCGACGCGCCGATCAACATGCGCGAAACGCATCGCTACATCGGCGACGTGATGTATGAGAACGGCGGCGCGAAGAAGGTGCTGCAGCGCATTCTCAGCCGCAAAAAAAAACCCACCGGCAAGAAAGTCGCCGTGATCGGCGCGGGGCCGGCCGGCTTGAGCGCGGCGTACTACCTCGCGTTGCTCGGCCACAAGGTCACCGTGTACGAAAAAGCGGCGAGCGCCGGCGGCATGCTCCGCCACGCGTTGCCCGAATACCGGCTGCCCGAGAGTATCGTGAACAAGGAAATCGCGTTCATCAAGGCAACCGGGGTGCAGTTCAAGTTCAACGCGGCGCTCGGGGAAAACCTCAAGCTCGACCAACTCGCGCAGGTCAACGACGCCGTGTTTCTCGCGCTCGGCACCTGGGAGGAACAGGCGCTGGGCGTGCCGGGTGACGACGCGAACGGGTTGTACTCCTCGCTGTCGTTTCTCAACGACGCCGCCAACGGCCAGCCGACCAAGCTTGACGACAAGGTGCTGGTCATCGGCGGCGGCAACTCGGCGATTGACGCGGCGCGCACCGCCAAACGGCAAGGTGCGGACGTGACGATTGTGTACCGGCGCAGCCGCGAAGACATGCCGGCGATTCCCGAAGAAACTGAGCAGGCCCTCGAAGAAGGCGTCCGGCTCGTCACGATGGCCGCACCCGTGCGGTTGGTGACCGACAAGTCCGGCAAGCTGACCGGCCTCGAAGTCGCGAAAACCATTCCCGGCAGGTACGACGCCCGGGGCCGGCGCGCGCCGGTGTTGACGGATGAGAAACGCATCATCCCGGCTGACGCAATCAT
Organism: Verrucomicrobiia bacterium; assembly: GCA_037441425.1. Classification (GTDB taxonomy): domain Bacteria; phylum Verrucomicrobiota; class Verrucomicrobiia; order Palsa-1439; family Palsa-1439; genus JBBISF01. Next base: position 22,840 of record JBBISF010000008.1, on the reverse strand, counting down.
CAAGGCCATCGGCGAGAGAGCGGCGAAGGTTGAACTGGGTCTGGAAACGACCAAGTGGGGGACGCTCGTGGTTGACCCGTGGACGTTGCAGACGAGCCACCCGAAGGTTTATGCCGGCGGCGATTATGTCACCGGCGCGGCCAACGTCTCGACGGCGATGGGAGCCGGCAAGAAAGCCGCGCAAGCCATTGACCGCGCGTTGACCGGCGCAGACCGTTTCGCGGAACTCTGGCCGAAGTTTGAATTCGACCACACGATCCCGCCATCGTCGCAGGGCGGCCCGCGCAACCCGGCGCGCGCGATTCCGCCCGCCGAACGCATCGGCGACCGCGAAGTCTCGCCCACCTTCACCGAATGGCAGGCCAAGGCCGAGTGCCTGCGCTGCCTGCGTTGCGACATTAAGTCCGGTAACGGAGATCACCAATGATTGCGCTGAAAAAAATCACGCTCACCATCAACGGCCAGCGCTGCGAAGGCACGGTCGGCCAGACCATCCTCGACGTCGCCCGCGCCAACGGCATCGACATCCCGACGCTGTGCTACCTCAAGGGTCTCAGTCCGTGGGGTGGCTGCCGGTTGTGCATCGTCGAGATCGAAGGCAGCGCGAAGGTGGTGCCATCCTGCTCCACGCCGGCCGAAGACGGGAAAAAGATCGTGACCAACAGCGAACGGCTGCAAAGCCTGCGCAAGGCCACGCTCGAATTGTTGTTCAGTGAACGCAACCACATCTGCCCGATGTGCGCCTACAACAAAGGCGATTGCGGCCTCCAGCATCAGGGCTACGTGCACGGCGTCACCGGCGTCCGGTATCAGTACTTATATCCAGCCATGCTGGTGGACCTGACGGCGAAGTATTTCGGCATGGACCACAACCGTTGCATCCTCTGCACCCGGTGCGTCCGCACTTGCGAAGAACTGGAAGGCGTCCACACGCTCGACATTGCCGCGCGCGGCATCAAGAACCGCGTCATTGTGGACCTGAACAAGACGTTCGGCGAATCCGAGTCATGCACCGCCTGCGGCGCGTGCGTGGCAAGCTGTCCGACCGGCGCGCTGTTCGACAAGGCCGCCGCGTTCCGCGGCCCGCTCGCGAGTTGTCAGACGGTCACGACCACATGCAGCGAGTGCCCGGTCGGTTGCGGCCTCAAAGTCTTCACGAAGGAAAATCGGATCGTGAATGTCTTCGGCGATCCCGACAGCCCGGTCAACAAGGGCCACCTCTGTGCCAAAGGCCGGTACGAAACCTGGGCCGAACCGCGGACCCGCATCACGCAGCCGTTGGTACGCGGCAAGGACGGTCAACTCAAACCGGCCGCCTGGCCGGAAGCCACGCGACGGGTCAAGGAAGCGCTGGCCCGCGCGGTTGATTGGCAGACCGGTTTGCTGGTTTCCCCGCGCCTGACCAACGAGGCCGTGCAAACGGTGCGCGCCCTTGCCGGCAAGTTCGACCGGGTCGGTGTGTTCGTCGCCGATTACGAAAGCGCGCTCGCCCACCAACCGGAGTATGCGGCGGGGGGGCTGAACCAGATTGACGATGCCGATGCCATCATCCTGTTGGGCGTCCAGCCAAGTCGCGACAACGGGGTCGTGGCCGCCCGGATTCGTGTGGCGGTGCGCCGCCGCGGCGCCAAGCTGTTGATCTTCCACACCCGCAAGAGCAACCTCGACGGGTACGCCGACATTTGCGCGAACGAAGTCAGCATGGAGCGTTCGTTCTGGACGAAAGTGACCGGGACGTTGGCCGGCGCGAAACGCCCGGTGCTCGTGTACGGGCCGGAAGCGATGTCCGCCATCGGCGTCACCGTGCTCGACCGGTTGATTCAGACGTTTGAAGCCCAGAAATCCGGCAACAAACCGGCGCTCGTGGCGTTGCCGTGCAGCACCAACAGCCTCGGCTGCGGCGCGGCCGGGATTGAATTGCTCGACAACCTCGGCCCGTGGCTGGACACGAAGCCGTTGAGCTTCCTCCATATCGTCGCGAGCGACGAACCCGACGGCGGGGCGCGGCTGTTGCAGGAACGTTACGTCCGGACGCTGCTGGAGCAGGTGGAGTGCATCGTGGTGCAGGCGGCGTACGCCTCGCCGTTGACCGATCTTGCGACGGTGGTGTTGCCGGCGACGATCTGGGCGGAGAAATCCGGCACGATTACCAACTTTGAGGGCACGGCGTTGCCGGTACGACCGGTTCTGCCGCCCGCCGGCGAAGCCCGGGAAGACCAAGCGATTTTGGAGAGTGTGTTTGCATGAAGAAGACCACCAAACCTGCTGTGAAAAAACCGGCGACGAAAACCGCCGCGGCCACCAACGGCAAAGTGAAAGTGGCGACGATGTGGCTGAGCGGTTGTTCCGGTTGCCACATGTCGCTGCTTGACATTGACGAACGCATCCTGGAACTGCTCAAGCACATCGACATCCTGTTCAGCCCGATCGTGGACATCAAGCTCAAGGACCTGCCGCAAGTGGACGTGGGCATCGTCGAAGGTTGCGTGAACAACACGGATCAGGAACACGAACTGAAATTGTTGCGCGAACACTGCAAGGTGCTCATCGCGCTCGGCGATTGCGCCTGCAACGGCAACATCCCGTCGTTGCGCAATCAGTTTCCGTTGAAAGAGTGTCTGACGCGGGCCTACGAGCAGACGGAGAGCACCCGGATCAGTTGCATCCCCAATGATCCGGTGGTGCCGAAGCTATTGGCCAAGGCGCATCCGCTCCAGGAGATTGTGAAAGTGGACCTGCGCATTCCCGGTTGCCCGCCGGATGCGGACACGATCTGGTACGCGTTGACCGAGTTGCTGGCGGGTCGGACGCCGCAGCTTAACGAGACGAACATGAGGTATGACTGAGATGACCACAAATACCATCACCATTAACCCCGTGACCCGGATCGAGGGGCACGCCAAAATTACGATCCACCTCGACCGCCATGGGGAAGTGGATGACGCGCGGTTTCACGTCGTGGAGTTCCGCGGGTTTGAGAAGTTCTGTGAAGGCCGGCATTTCACCGAGATGCCGAACATCACGCCGCGCACGTGCGGCATTTGCCCGGTCAGCCACCTGCTGGCCAGTGCCAAGGCGTGCGATGCCATTGTGGGGCGCGAGATTCCGCGGACGGCGAAGATGTTGCGCGAGTTGATGCACATGGGACAAACCATTCAGTCCCATGCGCTGAGTTTCTTCCATCTCAGCGCGCCGGACTTGTTGCTGGGTTACGACGCCGACCCGGCCCTCCGCAACATCGTCGGGCTGGTGCAACAGAAGCCGGAGATCGCGGTCAAGGGCGTGCTGCTGCGCAAGTACGGGCAGCAGATGATCAAGACGGTGGCCGGCCGCAAGGTGCACGCCGACTTCCCGGTGCCCGGCGGCGTCAACAAGGCCCTGACCGCCGCGCAGCGCGAGGAGATTTTGAAGGACATGCCGGCCGCGTTTGAGATGGCGAAGTTTGCGCTCGACCTGTTGAAAGGTTATCACGCCACGCATCAGGCTGAGATTGAGGATTTTGGCAATTTCGACTCGAATTACATGGGCTTGGTGCAATCGGATGGCGCGCTGGAGTTGTATGACGGCAATCTCCGGTTGTGCAACGCGCGGGGCGAGGTCATTCATGACCAGATTGCCCCGGCGCAGTATCTCGATTATGTCGCCGAGGCGGTCGAGCCGTGGAGTTATATGAAATTCCCGTTCGTCGCCAAGCTTGGCTACCCGCAGGGGATGTACCGGGTCGGCCCGCTGGCGCGGTTAAACGTCTGCAGCCACATCGCGACGCCGCAGGCCAACGCGGAGTTGCAGGTCTGGCGGGCAGCGGGCCGGGTGCGGACCAGTTCGTTCTACTATCATTGGGCGCGGTTGATTGAGGTGCTCTACGCGCTCGAACGCGCCCAGCAGTTGCTCGCGGACGCGAGCATCACCAGCACCGACATTCTCGTGCCAAACCAGCCGCAGAATCCGGAGGGTATCGGCATCATCGAGGCCCCACGCGGCACGCTCATCCATCATTACTGGGTGGATCAGAACGGGCGCGTCGAGAAGGTGAACATGATCGTCTCGACCGGCCATAACAACCTCGCGATGAACCGCGGCGTCCAACAGGTCGCCCGCAAGTACGTCAAGGCCCGGAAACTCAAGGAAGGCATGCTCAATCGGGTGGAAGCCGTCATTCGGTGCTACGATCCGTGCCTGAGCTGCGCCACCCACGCGGTCGGCCAGATGCCGATGCAGGTCGAATTGGTGGATGCGGAAGGGCAGGTTGTGCAAACCCTGCGACGCGAGCCAAAATGAAGATCATGGTCATCGGCTACGGGAATGTCAGCCGCAACGACGACGGTGTCGGTTGGTACGTCATTGAGCAGTTGCAAGCGCACGACCTGCGCGACGTGGAACTGCTCACGGCGCACCAACTCGAAGTGGATCTGGCGGAGACCATTCACGAATACGATGCGGTTGTGTTTGTTGATGCGGCCGTGCCGGAAAGCCCGCACGCCGTCACCCGCGCCACGGTCACCGGCGAATGGCAATCGCATGCGGTGGCGCATTTTCTGACACCGGCGGATTTGCTGGGATTGTGCCAGACATTGTACACCGCGCGGCCCAAGGCATTTCTGTTCAGCATCCGCGGCCATGATTTCAACTTCGGGACGGCGTTGTCGCCGGCCACGGAAGCGGCGGCGCACGAAGTTGTCTGGGAAATCCGGCAACTGGTGGCCATGCTGCAACAAGGCCCGGCCGCGCAACAAGAGCAACCCACACATGCATGAGATGTCCATCGTGGAAGCGTTGCTGGACGCGGTGCACCAAGAGGTGCGCGCGGGCGCTCTCGAACGGGTAACCACGATCAGCATCCGGCTGGGCCGGCTGCGTCAAGTCGTGCCGGAGATGTTGCTGTTTGCGTTTGAGGCGGCGACCCGGGAAACTCCGCTGGTGGATGCCAGGCTGGAAGTCGAGCAAATCCCCGCGCGCGCGCAGTGTGCATCATGTGGCGAGGAGTTCACCGTTGAAGAACAGTGGTTCGAATGTCCCGGGTGTGGCGCGCCCGGTGCGAAGCTGTTGCAGGGAAACGAGTTGTTATTGACCGGCATCCAGTTGACCACGGTTGACAAGTTGTCGGTTACTCCCGCCTAGATCGACACGATGTCGTAGTTTTCTGACGATCAAGCTCTGGCAAACCGCCCCTAACTGGCTACAGGCAAAGTAGTTGTCAATATGTCAACCTCCATGGCATCACCGGTGCTAAAACGCTCAGAGGTTCATTATGGAGATCAAAGTCCTACGCAACGTGCTGGAAGTCAATGACCGAGTGGCTAGCCACAATCGCGAGCGGCTGACGGCTCACCGAATCACCACGATCAATCTGATCAGTTCGCCGGGAGCCGGGAAAACGTCGTTATTGGAACGGACGATCCCTGCGCTGAAATCTGTTTCCCGCATCGCTGTGCTGGAAGGCGACATTGCCGGCACACGCGACGCCGAACGCATTGGCAAACTCAATGTGCCGGTGGTTCAGTTGATCACCGGCGGTGCGTGCCACCTTGACGCGCCGCTCGTGCAGCGCGGCTTGGGCGAGCTGAATTTGGACGCACTGGATTTGCTGTTTATCGAGAACGTCGGCAATATCGCCTGCCCGGCGGAGTTCGATCTCGGTGAGACGGCGAAGGTTGGCATTCTTAGTGTCGCCGAGGGGCACGACAAGCCGTCGAAGTATCCGTTGCTCTTCCACGAAGTCGCCGCGCTGGTGTTGAACAAAATTGATTTGCGGCCACACACCGATTTCGATCACCACCAGTTCCTCACAGATTTTCGGAAGTTGAACGCCCACGCTCCCGTGTTCGAGGTTTCCTGCCGGACAGCGGCGGGCTTGGGCGAGTGGACGCATTGGCTGGAACACGTCATGGCCGGCGAGTTGCACGTCCATCCGCATCGCCATGACGACCAGGCGTTGGCCGGCCTCGTGGCCCCGCACACCCATCCGCATAAACACTGATGATCACCCGCGTCCAAGCCAGAATCGTCGGTCGCGTCCAAGGCGTGGGTTTTCGGCCCACGGTTTACCGGTACGCGACCGAACTCGGTTTGGGCGGTTTTGTCCGCAATGATCCAGATGGGGTGACACTTGAGGTGGAAGGCGACGATGTGCGGGTGAGCGCGTTTTTCCGGCAGCTCACCGGTGAACCGCCTCGGCAAGCGCAGATTGGCGGCATCGAAACGTGCGCCTTGCCGGCCAAGGGTTACGCACAGTTTGAGGTTGTCGAATCTCAGTCGACCGGCGAAGCCGTGCTTTCCATTCCACCGGACCTCGCGACGTGCGACGATTGTCTGCGCGAGCTGTTTGACCCGCAGGACCGGCGGTTTGGCTATCCCTTTATCAACTGCACCAACTGCGGTCCGCGATTCACCATCATCCGCGACCTGCCATACGACCGGCCAAACACTGCGATGGGCGGCTTCACGCTGTGTCCGCCGTGCGCCCACGAGTACCATACTCCGGCAGATCGTCGGTTTCACGCGCAGCCGGATGCGTGCGAGAAGTGCGGGCCGCAATTGAGTCTGGAGATTCGAACCGCCGCCGAGCTTATCCGGAGCGGCGCTGTTGTCGCCCTTAAAAGCCTCGGCGGATTTCACTTGGCGTGCGATCCGTTTAACGCCGCAGCGGTGGCCCGATTGCGAGAGCGCAAGCACCGGCCTCACAAACCGTTTGCCGTGATGTTTCGCGACTTGGCCGCCTTGAAAAAGTACTGCGAAGTCAACGAGGCGGAGGAGGCGGAATTGCTGTCTGGCGCGCGACCGATTGTCATTCTGCGCCGGTCGCGATTAAACGCCGAGTCCGACGAGACACGGTTCTCCGCAATCGCTCCCACCATCTCTCCGGACACCGCCACCCTCGGCGCCTTTCTGCCGTACACACCGCTGCATCATCTGCTGATGCGGGAGTTTGAGGCGTTGGTGATGACGTCCGGCAATCTTTCCGAAGAACCCATTGCCAGCGAGGCGGCGGAGTTGCCGGCAGTCGCCGAGGCGGTGTTGACCCATAACCGGCCGATTGTCCACAAGTGCGACGACTCAGTGGTGCGATTTGTCAATGGCCAGCGCCAGTTCTCCCGGCGGGCGCGCGGGTTCGTGCCGAATCCGATCCGCTTTGCGGAGGCTTCACCGCAAATCCTCGCCGTCGGCGGCGAGTTGAAGAACACCTTTTGCCTCGCGCGCGATGGCCAGGCGTTTCTATCGCAACACATCGGCGACCTGAAAGATTTCAAGACCTACGAGTATTTTCGTCACGAGATCGCCGAGTGGCAACGCTTGATGCGGGTGGTGCCGGCGGTGATCGCGTGCGATTTGCATCCGGGGTATTTGTCCACCCGGTATGCGCGGGAACATCCGGCGACAACCAAGATCGGCGTTCAACATCATCACGCGCACATCGCCAGTGTGCTGGCGGAACATGATTTGCACGGACCGGTTATTGGTGTGGCGTTGGATGGAACCGGGTACGGGACGGATGGCACGGTTTGGGGTGGTGAATTTCTCGTGGCCGACCGCGTCAAGTTCGAGCGGGTGGCGCATTTCAAACGGTATCCGTTGCCGGGGGGCGACAAGGCTATCGAGGAACCGTGGCGGATGGCCGTAAGCATGATGCGGGGTGAAGGATTGTCGGTTGCCGAGTGCGGCTGGAAGGATGCCCCCGCAATCGAGCGCATGATGGAGTCGGGGTTCAATTCGCCGCCGACCTCCAGCGCCGGGCGGTTGTTTGACGCGGTGGCGGCATTGCTGGGGCTTTGCGATGTCGCGACGTACGAGGGGCAGGCGGCCATCCGGTTGGAGGCGGTGGCAGACCCGGCCATCACGGAGAGCTACCCGTTTGAGTTTGCCGGCGTGGTTCTGGATTTCGGCCCGGCCATCCGGGCCATTGTGGATGATCACCGCCGCGGTGTGCGGGTCGGTACCATGGCCGCAAAGTTTCACAATGCGGTCGTAGCCGCAATTCTGGCGGTTTGCCGGGCGGTGCGCGACCGTTCCTGTATTGATGAAGTCGCGTTGTCCGGTGGCGTGTTTCAGAACGAGTGGCTGCGGCGGCGGGTGACGGAGCAATTGCAGGCGCAACGATTCCGGGTGTTTACGAACACGCTGGTGCCGCCAAACGACGGTGGTCTGGCGTTGGGCCAGGCCGCGGTGGCGGCGGAAAGGATGCGACGATCATGTGTTTAGCGGTGCCCGCCAAAATTGTGGAGTTGAATGACGCGACGGCGACGATCTCGGTGGACGGCGTGTTCCGGGAAGTGGACGTGTCCTTGATTGAGGAGCCGCGGCTGGGCGATTACGTGTTGGTCCATGCGGGATTCGCCATTCATAAGTGGGACAAGAGCGAAGTCGAAGAGCTGGAGGCCATCCGGGCGGCGACGGATTTGCGGGAGGTGGTGCGGTGAAGACGCTGGTGCAGCGGATCAAACAACTGGCGGCTGAGGTGGGGCGTGACGTGCAATTCATGGAAGTCTGCGGGACGCACACGATGGCGGCGTTTCGCAGTGGGTTGCCGCGGTTGTTGCCGGACAGCGTGCGATTGATTTCGGGGCCGGGTTGCCCGGTTTGTGTGACGGATACCAATTACATTGATGCGGCCATCGCGTTATGTCGGCGGCCGGACGTGATCGTGGCGACGTTCGGCGATTTGGTGCGGGTCCCGGGTAGTGAGTCGTCGTTGGAGCAGGAGCGGGCGGCCGGGGCGACGGTGCGGATTGTGTATTCGCCGAGCAACGCGCTGGCGCTGGCCCGGGAATGTCCGGCAAAGCAGGTGGTGTTTTTGGGAATCGGCTTTGAGACGACGGCACCGACGGTGGCGTGGAGCATTTGGAAAGCGGCGAAGGACGGGTTGGCGAATTATTCGGTGTTGTGCGCGCACAAGACGATGCCGCACGCGATGGAGGCGTTGCTGAAGGATCACGCGGTGAAGATTGATGGGTTCATGTGTCCGGGGCACGTGAGCGTGATCACCGGCGCGCAGCTTTACCGGTTTATCTGCGAAGAGTATCGGATCCCGTGCGTGGTGAGTGGCTTCGAACCGTGGGACATGTTGAAGACGATTGCGATGTTGCTAGCGCAGGTGGCGGAAGGGCGCGCGGAAGTGGAAGTGGAGTACAGCCGGTCGGTCAGCGAACAAGGCAATCAGGCGGCGCAACGATTGATGGACGAGGTGTTCGAGGAATGCGACGTGAGTTGGCGCGGCATTGGCACGATTCCGCGCAGCGGCTTGCAGTTGCGGCCGCAGTACGCCGCGTTCGACGCCGCGCACCGGTTGGGTATGCGATTTAGCGAAGCCCGGGTACATCCGGGCTGCCGCTGCGGCGACGTGTTGCGCGGCGTGCTGACGCCGCCGGCGTGTCAACTGTTCGGCACGGCCTGCACGCCGTTGCATCCGTTCGGGCCGTGCATGGTCTCAGCCGAGGGGACGTGTGCCGCCTACTTCAAATATGAAAAGAGGGCGGCGGCTTGAAGCACGAGCGGATTTTGTTGGGGCACGGCGGTGGCGGCGCGTTGACGCGCGAGTTGATCGCGCAGTGTTTCCTGCCGGCGCTGCAGAATCCGCTGTTGCAACCGCTCGATGACAGCGCGGTGTTGACGGTGGCCGGTCAACGGTTGGCGTTCACGACGGACAGCTACGTGGTGCAGCCCCGGTTCTTTCCGGGCGGCGACATCGGCAAGCTCGCGGTGTGCGGAACGGTGAATGATCTGGCGATGCAAGGGGCGGAACCTTTATGGTTGAGTCTGAGTTTCATTCTCGAAGAAGGTTTGCCGCTGGCAGATTTGAAACGGATTGTGGATTCGATCCGTGTGACGGCGGCCAGCGTCGGCGTGACCGTGGTGACCGGTGACACGAAAGTAGTCGAGCGCGGACACTGTGACGGGCTGTTCATCAATACCGCCGGTATCGGACGGATCGTGGCCAACGAGCCGCCCGGCAGCGCGCGGGTGCCGCCCGGCGACGCGGTGATTTTGAACGGGTTTCTCGGTGAGCATGGCGTGGCGGTGTTGAGTCAACGGGAGGGCATCGGGTTTTCGACGCGGGTGACGAGCGATTGCGCGCCGCTGTGGCCGTTGGTTAAATTAATTTTGGAAACGGGCGCCGAGGTTCACGCAATGCGCGACCCGACCCGCGGCGGCTTGGCGGCCGCGGTGTGCGACATCGCCCACGCGGCAGGCGTGGGCATCCGGTTGGACGAGCGCGCGCTGCCGATCAACCGGGAAGTGCAGGGGGCGTGCGATTTGTTGGGATTGGATCCATTGACCATCGCCAACGAGGGGAAGTTTCTGTTATTCTGTCCGGCCTCACAAGCGGACCGGGTCTTGGCGGCGATGCGCCAGCATCCGCTGGGCAAAGACGCGCGGGTCATCGGCGAGGTTGTGGACAAGCCCAAAGGAATGGTTTTGTTGCGCACGACCATCGGCGGGGAACGCATCATTGATTTGCCGACGGGAGAAGATCTCCCGCGGATTTGTTAGGAGATAAATATAAAAATGAATAAACGTGAGTTTATCACGATGGATGGAAATGAAGCGGTCGGCTACATCGCGTACCGCTTGAGCGAAGTCATTGCGATCTACCCGATCACCCCCTCGTCGCCGATGGGCGAGTGGGCGGATCAGTGGGCGGCGGAACGGGTGCCCAACCGCTGGGGCACAATCCCCAGCGTGATGGAAATGCAAAGCGAAGGCGGCGCGGCGGGCGCCGTGCACGGCGCGCTGCAAACCGGGGCGTTGACGACCACGTTCACCGCGTCCCAGGGCCTACTGCTGATGATCCCGAACATGTACAAGATTGCCGGTGAACTGACGCCCACGGTGTTTCACATCACGGCGCGGACGCTGGCCACACACGCGCTCTCGATTTTTGGCGATCACAGCGACGTGATGGCCTGCCGGCAATGCGGCTGGGCGATGCTGGCGTCGGCCAATGTCCAGGAAGCGCATGATTTCGCGTTGATCGCCCAGGCGGCGACGTTGGAAAGCCGGGTGCCGTTTCTGCATTTCTTCGACGGCTTCCGCACGTCGCATGAAGTCGCCAAGATCGAGGTGCTGGCGGACGATGTGTTGCGGGCGATGGTTGATGATGATCTGGTGCTGGCCCACCGGGCGCGTGGGTTGACGCCTGACCATCCGGTCTTGCGCGGCACGGCGCAGAACCCGGACGTGTTCTTTCAGGCGCGCGAAGCTTGTAATCCGTTTTACACCGCGTGCCCGGACATCGCGCAGAAGGCAATGGACAAATTCGCAAAACTGACGGGCCGACAATACCGGTTGTTCGATTATCACGGCGTGCCCGACGCCGAACGGGTAATCGTGATTATGGCGTCAGGGGCGGATCCGGTGCATGAGACGGTGGATTACCTCAACCGGCGCGGCGCGAAAGTCGGCGTGCTGAAAGTGCGATTGTATCGGCCCTTTGATGTGTGCCGATTTGTGGCGGCGTTGCCGGCCACGGTGAAATCCATCGCGGTATTGGATCGGACGAAAGAGCCGGGCAGCATCGGCGAGCCGTTGTATCAGGACGCGATTACGGCGCTGGCCGAGGCTGGTCGCAAACTCATCGTGGTCGGCGGCCGGTATGGATTGTCGTCGAAGGAATTCACGCCGGCGATGGTCAAGGGCGTGTTCGACAGCCTCACGGTTGCGTCGCCGAAGAATCATTTCACGATCGGCATCAACGACGATGTGTCGCATACCAGCTTGCCGTACGATCCGGATTTCTCGACGGAATCGGACAGGGTGGTGCGGGCGGTGTTCTACGGGTTGGGCGCGGACGGCACGGTCGGCGCGAACAAGAATTCGATCAAGATTATCGGTGAGAACACGGAGAACTACGCGCAGGGCTATTTCGTGTACGACTCGAAAAAGTCCGGTTCGATGACCGTGTCGCATCTGCGGTTCGGGCCGGAGATGATTCGCTCAACGTATCTGGTATCGAAAGCCAACTTCGTGGCGTGCCACCAGCCGGTGTTTCTCGAGCGGTACGACATGTTGGCGGACATTGTGCCGGGCGGGACGTTCCTGCTCAATACGCCGTATAGCACGGAGGAAGTTTGGGCGCATCTGCCGCGGCGGATGCAGCACCAGATCGTGGACAAGAAGTTGAAGTTCTACGTCATTGATGCCGTCAGAGTGGCGAAAGACTGCGGCATGGGCGGGCGCATCAACACCGTGATGCAGACGTGTTTCTTTGCCATCTCCGGCGTGTTGCCGCGCGAGCAGGCGGTTGAGGAGATCAAGAAGTCCATCAAGAAAACCTACGGCAAGAAGGGTGATGAGATCGTCCAGATGAACCTGCGCGCGGTGGATCACACGCTCAGTCACATGCATGAGGTACCGGTTGCCGCCGGACGCGCCGGCGGGTTTGAGGTGCCGCCGGCGGTGGCGCCGGAGGCGCCGGAGTTTGTGCGGGAGACGCTGGGCGAGATTCTGGCGGGGCGCGGCGATCTGGTGTCGGTCAGCAAGTTGCCGTGCGACGGCACATTTCCCACGAACACGGCCCGCTGGGAGAAGCGCAACATCGCCTTGGAGATCCCGGTTTGGGATGCGGCGGTCTGCATTCAATGCGGCAAGTGCGCGATGGTGTGCCCGCACGCGGTGATCCGTGCGAAGGTGTATGAAGCGGATGTGTTGCAGGACGCGCCGGCCACGTTCAAGTCCGTGGAAGCGCGGGACCGGGATTGGAAGCCGCTGGGCTTGAAGTTCACGATCCAAGTGGCGCCGGAAGATTGCACGGGCTGCGCGTTGTGTGTGGACGTGTGTCCGGCCAAGAACAAGAGCGAACCCCGCCTCAAAGCGATCAATATGGCGGCACAACCGCCGTTGCGCGAGGCGGAGCACGCGAACTGGGAGTTCTTCCTGAACATCCCGGAGCTGGATCGGCGCAAAATCAAAGTCGGCAGCATCCCGCAGCAACAATTACAGCAGCCGCTGTTTGAATTCTCCGGCGCGTGTGCCGGGTGCGGCGAAACGCCGTATGTGAAGCTGGTCAGCCAGTTGTTCGGCGACCGGATGATCGTCGCCAACGCCACCGGGTGTTCCTCGATCTACGGCGGTAATCTGCCGACGACGCCGTGGGCGGTCAACGCCGATGGCCGCGGCCCGGCATGGTGCAACTCATTGTTTGAGGATAACGCCGAGTTTGGTCTCGGCTTCCGGTTATCCATTGATAAGCAGGCGCAGTTCGCGCAGGAGTTGGTGAAGAAGTTCGCGCCGCAAGTGGGCGACCAATTGGTGCAGGCGATTCTGACGGCCGAGCAGAAGGACGAAGCCGGAATTTACGATCAACGCGCGCACGTTGCCGCATTGAAGGCCAAGCTCGCCGGGGTGAAGACCGCCGAAGCCCGGCAGTTATTGAGTCTTGCGGACATGCTGGTGCGCAAGAGCGTGTGGATCATGGGCGGCGATGGTTGGGCTTATGACATTGGTTTCGGCGGGCTGGATCATGTATTGGCCAGCGGTCGCGACGTGAATGTGCTCGTGCTCGACACCGAGGTGTATTCCAATACTGGCGGTCAGATGTCGAAATCCACGCCGCGCGGCGCGGTCGCGAAGTTCGCGGCCGGTGGCAAACCGGTCGGGAAGAAAGACCTCGGTTTGATCGCGATGACCTACGGGCACGTGTACGTGGCGAGCGTGGCCATGGGCGCGCGCGACGAGCACACGTTGCGGGCGTTTCTGGAGGCGGAGAGTTACGACGGGCCGTCATTGATCATCGCGTACAGCCATTGCATCGCGCACGGGATCAACATGACGACCGGGATGCACGATCAAAAGGCGGCGGTGAATTCAGGGCAATGGCTGTTGTACCGGTACGATCCGCGGCGGACGGCCCAGGGCGAGAATCCGATGCAGTTGGATTCCCGCACACCAAAGTCACCGGTGCAGGAGTATCTGATGATGGAGAACCGGTTCAAGATGTTGACGAAGAGCCAGCCGGAACAGGCGAAGTTGTTGTTCAAGATGGCGCAGGAGGACGCGCAGACGCGGTTTGCGCTCTACGAATATCTGGCGGGCCGGAAACTGAAGTCGGACGCAGCGGCGGCCGGTGAAAAGAAGAACGAAACAGTCACAGTGCAGACAGCATAAGGAACGAGTCATGGATCTACGAACTGAATACATGGGATTGCAGTTGCGCAGCCCGTTGGTGGTGTCGGCCTGCGGGCCGTTGTCGGAGGACATCGGCAACATCCGCAAGATGGAGGACGCGGGGGCGGGGGCGGTGGTGTTGTACTCGTTGTTCGAGGAACAGTTGCGGCTAGAGACGCAAGAGTTGCATCACCATCTGGAGGCCGGGACGGAAAGCTTTCCGGAAGCGCTGACGTATTTCCCCGAGCCGGCCAACTTTAATCTGGGTCCGGAAGAGTATCTCAATCACATCGCCAAGGCGAAGGCGGTGGTGAAGATGCCGGTCATCGCCAGTCTCAACGGCAGCACGGTGGGCGGGTGGACGGAGTTCGCGAAAAAAATCCAGCAGGCCGGCGCGGACGCGTTGGAATTGAACATCTATTACATCCCCACCAGTTTGAAGTTGACGGGCGCGGAGGTCGAGCAGACGTATCTCGACATTGTGGCGGCAGTCAAATCAGCGATCACGATCCCGGTGGCGGTGAAGATCAGCCCCTTTTTCAGCAACATGGCGAACATGGCCAAGCGGCTGGATGAAGCCGGAGCGGATGCCCTGGTGCTATTCAACCGGTTTTACCAGCCGGACATCGATCTGGAGGAATTGGAGGTGCAACCCTCGATCTTGTTAAGCACCCCGCAGGCGCTCCGGTTGCCGATGCGGTGGATTGCGATTCTGCACGGCCGCATCGAGGCCGACTTGGCGGCCACCAGCGGCATCCACACCGCGCGCGACGTGCTGAAGATGTTGATGGCTGGGGCGACCGTCACGGAGTTGTGCTCGGTGTTGCTGGCGCGCGGGATTGACCACTTGCAGTACATTGAACGCGGGATGACGGAGTGGTTGAGCGAGCATTGGTACGAGTCTGTCAGCCAGTTGCAGGGCAGTTTGAGTCAGATGAAGTGTCCCGATCCGAGCGCGTTTGAACGCGCCCAGTACATGCGGGCCATCACCTCCTATCGGCCCGCTTAAAGGAGCGGCCATGAAAGAGCAGTTGATCCGTCTGTTGCAGCGCGACGAGGACGGAATCGCCGACGCGTGGACGGAGCGGTTGAGCGAGACCGCCCGGCTTGCGGGCCAGCGACTGGGCGGACACGCGCTCACGCCGGTGCGTCTGATGATGCATGATTTGGTCCGGGTATTGGAAGGCAAGTCGGTGCAGTTGACGGAGGGTTTGTCGCAGGCTCGGACGCTTTCCCTCGACGGCGCGCCGAGTTGGCAGGTCAATCTCTGCTACGCGGTGGAGGTGTTGCTGACCGGGGAAGTGGTGATCCGGAACTGGGCATATGTGAATCTGGACCTGACCGACCGGCAACAGGTCGAAGCGTTCGAGCTGATCAACCGCGGTTTTCACGAATTGCTCCGCAGTTACACCCTCCAGTATTGTCAGGCCTGCCACGAGGTCTTGGCCGGCGATAGTGGGCCGGGGTGATGCGGCGGGACATGGGGATTGCCACAGCCGCGGTTTTCTGCCAAGATGTCGGCAACTAGGAGGTGCCGGCATGCAGCGTTGGAGCTTCGTTTTAATTCCCACTCTTTTTGTTGTGATGTCACTTTCCCTGTCGGCCGCCGAACCGGTGGCGTGGCCGGATAATTTGTTTTTGAATGCGCGCGCCGGTTTTGAAAAGCCAACGGGCGAAGACAGCACCGGTTTCGCCGCGCTGGGGTTCAACTGGGGGATTCCCCTCAACGCGGAGTCCGACGGCGTGGCGTGGGGGGCGCAGGTCGGCGGTGATCTGACGTTCCGGGAAGACAACCCAGAGTGGAACCAGACGCTCGGTTTATTTTGCCGGAAGGTGCCCGCAGTTGGCGACAACGAAGCCGCCGCGGCTGCGTTGTTCGACTACACGCATACGGCCTTTCACAACGACGTCTGGGCGTTTCGGCCGGTGCTGGGCACCACGCTCGGTAAACAGGACGCCATCGGCGTGACGGCGGTCATCGAATTGAACGAAGATTCCAGCTCGCAAGGCGCTGCCGGTTTCTGCCAGGAATGCGAAGACCGGTTGGAGTTTTTCTGGAACCGCGACTGGGATGAGAAGCTCGCCAGCGAATGGGGGGTGGGCTATCAGTTTGGCGAGGTGGATGAAACAATTTTCAACTGGGTGATGGCGTATTCGATCAGCCCAGCGTGGGACGTGGCCGCGTTGGGGAGCATCAACACCGCCGGCAACTACGACATCGGGGGGCGCGTCTCGTTCCACTTCGGCGCGACCAGCCGGCATGACGTCATCCACAACATTGACGGCGCGGGGAAAGCGCGGTTCACGCCGTTCCCGAAACAGCGACCGCTGGAAGTCACGCGCTGCCACAGCGGTGGGTTGGCGGATTAACGCCAAACAACAGGGCCGACCCGTCCGAGTCGGCCCTGAGCTGACGAGAATTTTGTCAGGCGAATTACAGGCTGCTCTTCAAACCCTGGCCCGCGCTAAACCGCACGGTTTTCGACGCCGGAATCTGAATCGGCTCACCCGTCTTCGGATTGCGGCCCATCCGTGCGGCCCGTTTGGACATGCGGAACGTGCCGAAGCCAACCAACTGTACCGGGCTGCCCAGCTTCACGCCTTTACGGATGCCCTCCAAGACCGCGTTCAACGCCCGTTCCGCGGCGGCTTTGCTGGTCTCTTTGCCCAATTCCCGCTGCACGACATCTATGAGTTGCGCCTTGTTCATGACTTCTCCTTCTAACGGTTTCTTGATGCCACGCCGCCAGAGGAAACTAAAACCGTTGGCGGTGCCGGTCACCGGCGGGCTTTGTGCCATAACGCGGGTGCCGGCGTCAATCTTATATTTCCATGGTTGAAAAAACAGGAGCCCAATCGTATAAGTGCCCCGCGCACATGAAACCGACGGATTTACGCGGGATCCTGCATTACATCCCCCAGTTTCGCGAGAAGGTATTCATCATCGCGATTGACGGCGCGATTGTGGCCGACGACAACTTTGGCAACATCCTGCTGGATGTCGCCGTCCTGCGCAGTTTGAACATTCACATCGTGCTGGCGCACGGCGCCGGCTATCAACTGCGGACGTTGTCCGAACAACTCAAAGCCCCCATCAGCAATTGGGATGGCACCGGCGTCACCGATGCCGGCACCTTGCGCCTGGCCATCATGGCTGCCAGCGGTGTCACCCATGAAATTCTCGAGGGCTTGTCGTTGAACAATCTCCGCGCGGCGCACACCAATTGTCTTGAAGCGGTTCCACTCGGCATCATTAAAGGCGTGGACCACCAGCATACCGGCAAAGTCCATCACGTGGACACCAACATGCTCCGGACGCTGCTCGATCAGGGAATCATCCCGGTGATCCCGCCGCTCGGCTTTGACGGCAACGGCCACACTTACCGGATCAACTCTGACGCCGTTGCCGTCGAGGTCGCGCGCGAACTCGGCGCCGTCAAGCTCATGTTCATCACCAACCACGACGGACTGGAGCTGGACGGCCGAATCGTTTCCCAAATGGCGGTTCAGGAACTGGAGAGTGTGCTGGAAGCCACCCCCGCGAAGTTCTCACCGGAAACTTTGTCCAAAGCGCAGTATGCGTTACGCGCGGGCAAGGGCGGTGTCGCCCGGGTGCACATCATCAACGGCGCCGTGGACGAGGGCTTGCTTGCCGAAGTCTTTTCCAACGAAGGCGTCGGCACGCTGATTTACGCCAACGAATATCAGGCGATCCGGCAAGCCCGACGCAAGGACATCCGGCACATCATGGCGTTGCTCAAGCCGTTGATTGCCGGCGACCAACTCTTGAAACGGACCCGCGCCAGCATTGAGAAACAGATCAACGACTACTACGTCTTCGAGATTGACAACAACATCGTCGGCGTCGCCGCTGTCCATCCGTACCCGGAAGAGCAGACGGTGGAACTGGCCAGCGTGGCCGTCAATCCCGCCCACGAACGTCGCGGTATCGGCAGCAAACTCGCCGTGTTCGCCGAGTCCGTGGCGCGGGGGTGGGGATTCAACCGGATGTTCTGTCTTTCGACGCAAGCGTTCACGTTCTTCCAGCACAAACACGGTTACACCGAGGGGGGGGTGGACGACCTGCCGCCCGCGCGCCGCGAGAAGTACGAGCAGAGCGGCCGCAATTCCAAAATTCTGGTGAAGAAACTGAACCTGACCGGGACGGTTTCCGTTGCGGCTGAACCTACGCTGAAGTAGTCAGTGCGACGAGCGGGGGGCTTATTTAACCGGACGTTCCGGCACCGCAGGGATACCGGACGCGCTGGCGCTGGCGATCTCGCCGACCACTTGATTCCATTCCTTGAGAATCTGTTTGTGCGAGGTCTCCAACCGGGCCAGCCCGACCAGGTCGCGATTCACTTCATTGATGTGCGACGCGATGCGGCTGGTGACTTCGGTCCACTGGGTCTGGAGTTCCTTGAGCTGGCTGGTGAGTTGATCGAGCCGCCGGTGCAACGTCGCCACGTCAATGCTCCCCACCTTCTCCGCCGGCTTGGTCAGGGACGCGACGACGGGCTCGGGCGGCGCCTCCGCCTTCACCGCCGCACTCAATGTCCGCGGCGGGACAATTACGTTGGTCTGGCACTGGGGACAATCCACGATCAGGCCCTCGGCGGACTCATCCACCACCAGACTTTTGCCGCAGGAAGGGCACTCGAACAGGATGTCCCGCGAGGAAACATCAGCCTCCCCCGTCTGCTGTACGAAGTTGTCTTTGCGGGCCATAGCGCCTGTACTATGACGACCAGCGCGCCGCTTTGCAAGCCACTTCCTTGCCGCCGCGCGTCGGTCGGTCCCAAGGAAATTCCGGACGGTCTCGGGTTTTTCGATGGCGTCGGTTGCGCCCAGTCGCTAGTCTTCTCCCGGAGACGATGACCACACTTTTGTCCCAACCTCGTGTCGGTTGCTGCGGGTTCGCGCTGGCGCAGGAGAAGTATTTCCAGACATTCTCCTGTGTCGAGATCAACACGAGCTTCTATCAATTGCCAAAAGTCGCGACCGCCGCGCGCTGGCGGGCGGCCGCGCCGCCGGGATTTGTGTTCACGATGAAAGCGTGGCAGGTCATCACGCACGCGGCCACCAGTCCGACCTACCAACGCACCCGGATCGAGGCGAGCGATCTCGAACACTGCGGCCATTTTGGATTTAACCCCACGATCCGCTGGGCGTGGAACGAAACGTTTACCATCGCCAAGACGCTGGGCGCGGAACTGGTGCTCTTTCAGTGCCCGGTCAGTTTTCGGCCGACCAAGGAGAATCTCCGGCAACTCCGCGCGTTCTTCGAGCGGGCTAAACGCGGCCGGTGGCACATGGGTTGGGAACCGCGTGGCGCTTGGCCGGCTGAATTGGTGGCCGAACTTTGCCGGGAACTCGATCTGATTCATGTAGTGGATCCGCTGCAATCGCCGGCGGCGCGGACCGGCAAGATTCGCTACTACCGGTTGCACGGGACAACCGGCGCCCGCCACCGTTACATGGACGAGGAATTGCACCGGCTCAGGGAGTTGTGCCTTGGCCAGCCGCCGACCTACTGCTTCTTCAATAACGTGGCAATGGCCACGGATGCGCGGCGGTTCGCGAAGTTAGTCTGACTCCGCGAACACGAACGCCTCAAAGACTTGCAGCCGGACATCCGGATCACGCCAGGCATCCGCCGGCAAGCCGGCCTTCCAACACACCGTTTCCAGTGTTTTCGCCGTGTCCCAACCGTGTTCGCGCGCCACTTGCGGCAGCAACAGAGCGCTCCGCCAACCGTTTTCCACGATGATCCCGTGGCGCTGCGGGTCGAACTGGCTCGCATCAGGAATATCACGAGGCGCATTCAGCACGGAAATCTCCAGATGCAAAGCCGGCACTTCGTCCGGTTGGACAGGCGGGAAGCGCGGATCTTCCACCGCCGCGGCTTTGGCCGCGTCCAACGTGTTGCGCCACAGGGGATGTTTGTAGTCCATGCGACCGATGCAGCCGCGCAGTTCACCGGCTTTGGTCAGCGTCACGAACGCGGCGTGTTGCGAGAGCAATCCCGGCGTCAATTCGGCGTCTGAAATAGCCGGCAACTTTGTGCCCTGAGCTGCCGCCGCCACAGCGTGTCGCGCCCAGCGCAACAGCGTTTGTTGCTCCTCCGTGGTCACGGGAGATTCCATGACACGCCTAATCTACGCCTTTTTTGGCAGAAATTCTTCTGCTGGTAACGTGGTCGGATCGCCCAGGAAGTCTTCCAAACCGAGCGAAACATTTTCGGGTCGCATCGGGTAGTACTTCCCCGTGGCACTTGCGCGAACCGTTCCTGCGGTGTCACGCAGTTCACCGGTAGTGAAGCAAAACTTCCGCTGTTCTCGATCCAGTCTGGCAACAAGCAGATACTGGTGACCGACCTCCACCTTCTTGGTCCACCGCACGTTCATTTCCACCGACACGTGAAACTGCCGGGTGGCATACGTGGCGGCCCAGAACATCGCCTCATCCAACGCGGTGGCGATAATGCCGCCGTGGACCATGCCTTTGTACCCGGTATGGCGTTCGCGGGGCGCAAAATCAGCGCGGATCTCGCCAGCCTCACATCGAAACCGTAATTGCAGCCCGTGCGGATTCGTGGCCCCGCAAACAAAGCAACTGTGCGTGTACGGAAGATGAATGGCGGTCATGCGTTCACCTGATCACGCTGCGCAACAGCACGCCGGCCAGATAAATCAGAAGCCATACCGGCAGGGCGAATATCAGCACCGCCGCCAGCGCGGACCAGTTCCAGGGGATCAATCCGACCTGCATCGGGTACAGTAGAATGAGAAAATAACCGGAAAAGCGGGTGTGGCCGAGGGCTTGGCAGAGAGCGCGGTCTTTCTTGCGGAGACCCAGGATGACGGTGAAGACGCCCAGCCCGACCGTGCAGGCGACGACGAGCCACGCGATGACGGTGCGTTGTTTGGCCGATCCCAAGTAGGAAAACATGCCGAGGTTGGACAGATGCAGCGCCCAGTTCAACCCCGCCCACAACATGACAAACCCGTTGCCGGCGGCGTGGCTGAAGGAAATCTTGGACTTGTACAATTCGCCGAGGATCAGCGAAACGTACAACGGTAAAATCCCCAGCCACACTTGGCTCAGGTGTTGAAACGGCACAACCATCAATTCCGCCAGCTTGACCAGATACGCTTCCACCGGCACGCGCACAACCTCCTTGCGGGCACCTTCTACCACAGAGGGAAATTAAAGGGCAAGCGTGCCGCTTGCCGTCCTCGCGGTTGCCGGTTATACTGCCCGCGTGATTTTAGACATTGTCAAATATGGTCACCCCGCCCTGCGGGAGAAAGGCCGGCGGATCGAGCGCGTTACCGCAGCAATCCGGCAACTGGCGGCCGACATGCTGGAGACCATGTACGCGGCCAATGGGGTCGGGTTGGCCGCCCAACAGATCGGACAGCCGTTGCTACTCACCGTCGTTGATATCACCGGCAGCGAGCAGCCCTCCGCGATGTTCAGGGATGGACAGGCGGTGGATCTGGCAGCCCTTCTGCCACTCGTACTGATCAATCCCCAACTGTCCAACCCCCAAGGCGAGCAGATCGGCTCGGAAGGGTGCCTCAGCATCCCGGAGGTGACCGCTGACATTCGTCGCGCCGCGCGCATCACCGTGCAGGCCCAGGCGTTGGACGGGACCGAACAACGATTCGACTGCACCGGCCTGTTGGCCCGCGCCGCGCAACACGAACTGGATCACCTCAACGGTGTCTTGTTTGTGGACCGGATGGACGCGGCGACCCGCGTGAGCTTTGCCGGGCAGCTCAAAAAACTTCACAAAGAAACCCGCGCCAGTCTGAAGCCGGCCCGCAAACCCGCCGCGGCCATCGGCTGATGCTGGCCGCTCACCTCAGCCGGATCGCGCTATGAGATTTTTCCGAACCGTCTTTTCGTTGTGTGTCAGTTTTTACTCCTACCGGGAAGTCCGCGACCTGCCGGTCGGGAGTTCGATCAAGTATCTGCTGCAGTTGATGACCCTGCTGGCCTTGGTCTTGACGATCAGTTTCATTCCGGTGGCCCGGCAGGGAGCGGACTCGCTGGCCACCCGCTTCGATGCCGGGCGACCTGCGTTTTCCATCAAGGACGGCCACGTCGTCACCGCCGTCACGAACGCCCAGTATTGGGGTGGCGATGGGCTGCGGTTCGGTCTCGTGCCGTCCGGACAAACCACCCAGATTGAAACCCAGGCGATCTACGGGATCGTATTCTCCGGCGACCATTTCGTCTTTTGGACAGCGGTGACCAACGTGACCCCGCCCGTCGTCCGGACCGTGGAGAACAAGTTGCGGGGGCTGCCGGACGGCGAAGTCACCGGCAACTATTTCCGGCAACTGATGCGCGTCAGCTTGCCGGTGATGCTGCCAGTCGGCTGGATGGCGCTCACCCTGATCGGGACCGTGGGGGGTCTGCTGCAGGCGGGCACATTTTCGGCGGTCGGTTCGTTGATGGAGCGCAGCATGCAGCGCCCCTTGAGCTTCACGCAACTACTCAACGTAACCATCCACGCCATCACCCCGGCCGCGATCCTCGTGACGGCGTACAGGGCCATGCAGTTGCCGGGATTGGATCTGTGGCTGGTGTATCTGATCGCCTTCGGGGTCTTTCTGCTGGGCGCGACCAACGCCTGCCGGGGCGACCACCCCCCCGAACTGCCCGCCGATCACTAGGCCCAATGCCGTTAATGTTTTGAACCTGGATGCTTGAAGACTTCATAGCGGAATTC